>NZ_JABBXF010000003.1 GCF_013030945.1 Streptomyces morookaense
ACCCGCGCGGACAACACCCTGGGCGACCGCGTCCGCGTCGGCCGCGGCTGGGACCAGTACACCGACATCGCCGGCCTGGGCGACCTCAACGGCGACAGCAAGGCCGACATCGTCGCCAAGGACCGCGACGGCGTGCTGTGGTTCTACAAGGGCACCGGCAACATCAACGACCCGTTCGAGAGCCGCGTCCGCATCGGCGGCGGCTGGGACCAGTACAACATGCTGCTGGCCACCGGCGACGTCGACCAGGACGGGCGCAGCGATCTGCTCGCCCGCGACCGCAACGGCGTGCTCTGGCTGTACAGGGGCAACGGCAACCAGAACGACCCCTTCGACAACCGCACCCGCATCGGCGGCGGTTGGGACCAATACCGTCTGATGTACTAAACCTTCCGGGCTGTGACAGGGGCCGCACCGGCGCACGGTGCGGCCCCTGCCGTTGTCAGTGCCCCGTGGAATGATCAAGGCGTATCGCGGCATCCCGCACGGAATGTCGCTCCTTGTCCCCCATCCACAGGAGAACCACGTGGCTCAACTGCCTGTCCGTAAGCACGGGCGCGCGCTCGCACGCCTCGCCACCGCGGCGATAGCCGCCGCGCTCATCGGCACCACCGCCGGAACCGCTGTCGCCGCCACCGCCCCGACCCCCGGCGCGCCTCGGTTCCCGCTCACCGCAGCCGACCGCTCCGGCAGCGTCTACCTCTACGGCTCCGACGGACACGGCGGCTTCTCCGACCGTGAGCGCATCGCCGAGGACTTCCAGTACATGACCGCGGCCACCCGCGTCGATCACAACCAGGACGGCCTCCCCGACGGCCTCTACACGCGCTGGCAGGACGGCACGCTGCACTTCAACAGCAGCGGCAAGTCCCAGACCATCGGCGGCGGCTGGGACATCTACGACCGCATCTTCTCCCCCGGAAACCTCACCGGCAGCGGGCAGTCCGACATGCTCGCCCGTGACAAGGCCGGCGTGCTGTGGCTCTACAAGGCCGGCCAGGACGGCACGCTCGGCGACCGCGTCCGCGTCGGCCGCGGCTGGGACATCTACACCGACATCGTCGGCCGCGGCGACCTCAACGGCGACGGCAAGACCGACATCGTCGCCAAGGACCGCGACGGCGTCCTCTGGTTCTACAAGGGCACCGGCAACATCAACGACCCGTTCGAGAGCCGCGTCCGCATCGGCGGCGGATGGGACATCTACGACATGATGGTCGCCACCGGCGACGTCGACCAGGACGGGCGCAGCGATCTCCTGGCCCGCGACCGCAACGGCGTCCTGTGGCTGTACAAGGGCAACGGCAACCAGAACGACCCCTTCGACAACCGCACCCGCATCGGCGGCGGTTGGGACCAGTACACCAACCTGTTCTGAGCCGGCACAACACACCTGTTGATTTTTGAAGATCCTGTGGAAGGATCCAGGAGCTACTGTGACGCCCCGATTCAGGGGCGTCACGTCTTTTCTCACCTGTCTTACCTGCTATAGGAGCACCACGTGGCCCAACTCTCCGGCCGCACGCGCGGACGCGCACTCTCGCGTCTCGCCACCGCAGCAATCGCTGCCGCACTGGTCGGTGCCACTGCCGGAACCGCCGTCGCCGCCCCGGCGCCGCCCGTCCCGGCACCCCTGAAGGCCGCCCCGGCGGCTCCGCGCGACGCGGTCCACCCGACCGCTGCCGCGCCCTTCTTCCCGCTGTTCGCCACCAAGGCGTCCGGCGAGGTCTACACCTACGAGCCCAATCTCCAGGGCGGTTTCGGTGACCGGGAGCGCCTCCAGGACACCGACTCGCGGGGCATCACCGCATCGGTGCAGGTCGACCTCAACCAAGACGGTCTGATGGACGGCCTCTACCTCCGCGCCGCCGACGGCTCGCTGTTCTTCAGCAGCGCCCCCGAGAACGAGCACGACGAATCGCAGCCCAAGCTGATCGGCGGCGGCTGGAACATCTACGACCTCATCCTCTCGCCCGGCAACCTCACCGGCGGCGGTCACGCCGACCTCATCGCCCGTGACAAGTCCGGTGTCCTGTGGCTCTACCAGGCCCGCCAGGACGGCACCCTCGGCGACCGTGTCCGTATCGGCCGCGGCTGGGACATCTACACCGACATCGTCGGCCGCGGCGACCTCAACGGCGACGGCAAGACCGACATCGTCGCCAAGGACCGCGACGGCGTCCTCTGGTTCTACAAGGGCACCGGCAACATCAACGACCCCTTCGCCAGCCGCGTCCGCGTCGGTGGCGGATGGAACGCGTACGACATGCTGCTGTCCACCGGTGACATGAACTCCG
>NZ_JABBXF010000030.1 GCF_013030945.1 Streptomyces morookaense
GGGCGGGGCGGCAGGAGGCGGCGCGGGAGCGGGCGGCGCACCGCCCGGAGGCGCAGGGGCAGGCGGCGCGGGAGCGGGCGGCACCCCACCCGGCGGAGCCGGAGCAGCAGGCGCACCGCCCGGAGGAACCGGAGCAGGAGGCGCACCGCCCGGAGGCGCGGGCGCAGGCGGAGCCGGAGCAGCAGGCCCCCCGCCCGGAGGTGCCCCACCCGGAGGCACCGCCCCCGGAGGGCCCGGCCTCGGGCACGCCATCCCCGGCCGCGTCAGCTCCGCGTGCACATCGACCACGACCACATGCGCATCCACGCAGATCCGCCCCCGGCCGGTGTCGACCGCATCCGCGGTCACCCCGCCCCCCAGCGCCCGCACATGGGCGTGCGACGGCGGATGGTCCGGCACCGAGACCGGCAGATCTTTCGTGAGCAGATTCCTGGCGGCCACCGACAGCACCGGCGCCCCCGCGATCGTGGCGTTCGCGCTCCCGTCGTCCGCGGCGGCGGCACCCGCAGGTGCCAGCACGGCCACTGCCGTCAACGTCACCGCACATCCGGTCCTCAGCCATCCCGTCACCCGGAAAAGCATGCTCAACCGTCCACGTCCGCATTGGAGTTCACCCTCGAATTCGTCCGATGGGCGGAAAATTCCCTGAGCACACCGCATGGGGCCCATCCGTGTTCTCCGACCCGCCGGACCGCGCCGGAGACGGCCAAATCCCGGACGCCGCCGCCGATTCTGTGTACCGTCCGTCCTGATTCCGCGCCGCCCCCTGCAGACCCGCCCCCCCGGACCGAGAGAGCGCACGACGCAGATGCCTTCGACGACCGGCCCGGTGGCCCCGCTCGCCGCCGCCTTCCTCCTCGTCCTGCTCCCCCTCGCCGGATGCGTCCAGGCACACAGCGGAGAGGGAGGGAGGACGGACGGTTCGTCCGCGCCGAACTCCTGGTCGAGCTCCCGGCTGGTGCATGCGAAGGCACTCGTCCACCATCCGGGCACGTCCCGTACGGCACGGTCCACGCCGGCCAGCTCCCGGGTCGGTGCGCTGTTCGCGCACGACACCTCGGGGGACCACTTCTGCACGGCGAGCGTGGTGGCCAGCCCCGGCAAGTCCCTGCTGATCACCGCGGCGCACTGTGTGCACGGCGGGGGCCGGGGCGGCTACAACAGGGACATCGTCTTCGCCCCGGCCTACCGCAACGGCCGTACGCCCGACGGGATCTGGCAGCCGTCGTCCATCGTCGTCGACCCGCGCTGGGCCACTGCCGGGGACCCCGATCACGATGTCGCGTTCATCGTGCTCAAGCCGCTGAACGGCAAGCGCATCGCCGAGGTGCTGGGTGCCAACCGGCTCGGCACCGACAAGGGGTTCGCCAACATGGTGCGGATCACGGGTTATCCGGCGAACGGCGACGAGCCCATCACCTGCAGCAACCGCAGCACGCAACAGAGCGCGCACCAGATGCGCATCGTCTGCACGGGCTACAGCGGCGGGACGAGCGGCAGTCCGTGGCTCACCGGCTTCGACCCGGTCACCCAGAGCGGCTCCGTCATCGGTGTGATCGGCGGCTATCAGCACGGCGGCAGCACCGACGACGTCTCCTACAGTCCCTACTTCGACGCCTCGGTCCGAAAGCTCTACGGGCAGGCCGTCGCCCGCGAGAAGTGACCCGGACGGAAATCCCGGGGAATTCACGGGCGATACGGCCGGACGGCCAATAGGACGATTCAATTATCGGAAGGATTTTTTGGCATTCCAGCACCTTGACGCGTTCCCGCGGCAGGACCACCATCGCGGCAAAGGGACATATTCCGCCGCCATTCGGATGGGGGGTTCCCGATGGCTTTTTCGGCCGCATGCGGCGCGGGAGGTGTGCGCAACGGATTCGCGGGGGTCGTGGAGGACGGCCGGGTGGCCGTGGACTTCTTGTGCTCCTGCGGGAACCGCCATCGGGCGGCGGCCGGGAGACACGGCGAACAGCCGGTCGCGGTCGGGGTGTTCGCGGACGGGGGTCGTGTCGCCGAGACGTGGGTGTGCCCGCGCACCGGGGAACTGGGGCGCGGTGCACTGTCCCAGATCCCGCTCTTCTATTCCGTCTTCAACAATTCAGTCCGATTCTCCACCGATCTCGGGGAATTGGCGGGTGAAACGGCGGAACCCTGGCCGGCGGCGGTCGCGGCGGCACTGCACGGCGCGGTGCTGCCCGCGCCTCTCACCCCTTACGAGAATGTCTTCCAACTGGCCTGCGGAACAACCCTGACGGTCGCCGGCGGGCGCGAGCGGCTGGATCTCGCGGAGCTCGATCTCGCCGAACTCGCCGACCGCGCGCGGCGGCTGGCCGGGCGGAGCGGTCCGGTCGCGACGCTGCGCTGTGCGCTCGCTTACGCCGGGACGGCCGCGCAGGCCGGCACGGCCGTCCTGCTCGGTGACGGCGGCGGGCTGGGAGCGGCGGCGATCGCGGCGGCCTGCGGCGGCCCGGTGCGCAGGGTGCATGTCCATGTGGACGTGCCGGTGCTGGAGCGCAGGCGGACGCGGCTCGCCCCGGGCACCACGGTGATCGACGGGACGCGGTCCTGGCTGCGGGCCTGCAGCCGCACCGGGCCCGGCTACGCGCACGAGGCCGACCCCTGGCCGCCCGGTCCGGAGCTGTTGCCGGGCCGGGTCCGGCTGTTGAGCGGCAGGGCGCTGGTCCGCGCACTGACCGGGCCGCCCACCGGTACGGGACGGCTGCGCACCGGCTGGGTGCGGCTGGCCGGTGCGCAGCCGGTGCCCGTGCTGCGCGGGCACCGCGGCCGGCGCGTCTGGCTGCCCGCGGCGGCCCCGACGGCGGAACCGCCTGCGCCCGCGGGCGCCGGGCGCGACCGCCTGGAGCCGGCGGGCTGGATGTCGCAGGCCGCACGTGCGGCGCGGGCCCCGGTGAGCTCCGCCGACGCCGGCAGCCACCTGGTGCCCGCCGAAGGGGCGGGCACCACGCTCGGCGCCGTCATCGACGCGCTGGAGTCCAGGCCGTTGTCCTCCCGGAGGCCGGACGGGCCCGAGCCGGTGCTGGTGAGCGCGCATCCGGTGGTGGTCGGGGCCATCGCGCACCTCGCCCTCGACGGCCGGCTGCGCCGGGACCTGCGCGGCGGCCACGTCGATCCGGTGCCGCTGCTGCGGGAGTTGGTGCCCGCGGGATGGCGGCCCTCCGACACCACGCCGGCCGAGCGCGACAAGCTGTTCGCGGCGGCGTTCGTCACGCGCCGGCTGGCGACGGCGGAGCAGCGCGCCCGGCTGCTGGCCCGGGTCGAGTCGAGCCCGTGGATCGACGCCGACCGCCTCAAGGCCGTGCTGGCCGACAGCCGCAAGGTCCTGTTCGACGCGCCAGCCCTGCACCGCCTGTACGTCACGGCGGAGCGCTACGGCGAGGCCATGCACACGGCGGTGCCGCAATGATCCTGGTGCTGAACGAGGGAGTGCGCCTGATCGAGATGCCGTTCGGTGACGCCATCGTCGTGGACCGCACACGGCCCGGCGTCCAGCAGGTCAGCGCCCGGCTGGCGGGCCTGCTCCAACAGCGCGGCGCCGTGGACCGGTTGCTGCCGCCCACGCTCACCGAGGAGATCCGCCGCGGCCTGGCGGACGGCTGGATGTCCTTCGAGGAGGGGTCATGAACGTCCTGTCCGGTGCGGCCGCGATCGCGGCCGGGTGCGGTCTGCTGTGGCTCAGCCTGGCGGCCAAGCTCGCCGACCGCGAGTCGGCGAGGATCGTGTGGCCGGTGACCGGCCGCTTCGGCCGGGTCCTCGGGCCCGGGCCGGTGTCGGCCGGCGAGGCCCTGGTCGTGGCCGTGCTGCTGGCCCCGCTGCCGGTGGCGGTGCGACTGCTGCCGCTCGCCGCGTGCTTCTGCGCATACGCGGCGGCGGCGACGGTCCTGCACGGGCGCCGCTGCGCCTGCTTCGGCGGCTGGCTGCCCACCCGGTTCTCCGCGCTGCACGTGGTGGGCTGTGCATGCATCGCCGCTCTCGCGTTCACCGGGGTGCCCGGCGGCCTGTCCGTCCGCGCGGCCACGGTCGTGGCCGCCTCGTCCGTGACGGCGGCGAGCGCCGTGGCCGTGGTGCTGTGGCGGCGTGCCGCAGCCCGCGCGCGCCAACCGGTGCACGACGTGCACCACTTCGTGGTCTTCACCGCGGAGTCGTGCCCGTACTGCGCCGCGCTGGAGGCCCGGCGCAGCAGGTACGCGGCGCTGACGGACAAGCCGCTGGAGTTCCGGCAGGCAGTCACCGACGAGGACGCCGAACAGGCCGGCCGGGCGTTTCCGGCGGTGGTCGGCTACGACGGGGACGGCGTCCCGGTGACCGAGCCCGTCCACGGGCTGTCGCCGATCCGCGACATGCTGCGGCGCTCCGCGGCCGGCCGCGCGATGACGGGGAGCGCACGGTGATCGCGGAACTGCGGACCTCGCTGCGGCTGCGCCGGCACACGCTGCCGGAGCTCATCGAGCAGGCGGAACGGTCCGGGGCGTGCACGGCCACGGGCCGGCCGCCGGTGACCGCGGTGCTGATCATGCGCCGGCTGCTGTCCGGTTTCGGTACGTCCATGGACGAGACCGCAGCCGTCGTCGCCGCCCTGCGGCAGTGCGGATACCCGGCTCAACTGGTGCTGGGCGCCGAGCCCCTTCCGGCGAACGACGGCGAGTACCCGGTCTTCACCTGGGTCGCGGTGGACGGGGTGCCGGTCGACATCGACCGGCCGCCCGACACCTATCTGATCGAGCTCGCCAGGTTCCCCGAATGTCCATGACCGGCTTCGAGCGGACGGTCCACGCCCTGCTGCAGTGCCCGGCCGGGACGGTCACCGGCTCGGCCGGTGAAGGGTACGGCTGGGCGATGCACCGGCACCATCACCCCCTGCCGTGCCCGGCGCCGGCAGTACTCCTGCGGGGCTGTGCACCGGGCAGTTGGAGGCCGTCTCGCCGGACGGGCGGCACTGGACGCCCGCCGAGCTCCACGGCGTGATCGGGCAACCTGCCTGCGCAGCAGAGCGGTTCGCGGGCGCCGCGCTCGTCGGCGGCGAGCCCCGCTGCTGGATCGCCGACGTGCGGACGCGGCGGGTGCGGCTGCGCGACGCCCAGCACCTTCTTCGAGGCCGAGCCGGGACAGCGCATCCGGATGGCCCTGCCCGAGACCACCGCCGAACACCTGCGGCTGCACTACCGGTTCACCGACCCCCTCTCCGGCACACTCCGGCCCGCCGGCCTGGCGCCCCGCGGCTACCGCGACGTCCGGGCCACCGCCCCGGGGGCCGTCGCCGCGCACGCGCCCGGTCTGGTCGCGGCCGTCGGGCCGGACGGCGCCGGGGAGCAGGTGATCGACCTGGACGGCGCCCCGCTGCTGGACTTCCAGTGGCTCGGCGGACTCGTCCTGGTCACCGGGCGCCCGGACGGCTTCGACATCGTCTCCTGGCACGGCGATGTGCAGCGCGTCCTCCGCCGGCACCGCGGGCGGTACCTGCACAGCGACCGCGCGGGACGGCGTCGTCGTCGTGGACGGCGACGCCGTGCAAGTGGCCGGGGTGGACGGCCATCCGGCAACTCCCGTGCGGGTTCTGGCCGTCGGGCCGCGCACCGCCGGCCGGCTGTCTGCGCTTCGCCACCCTGCACGCCGGCAACGAGGCGGTGGTGTGGAGCGCGGCCCCCGGCACGGCGGCAGCCGTCCCGCTGTCCCGCCACGCCCTGCCCGTCGGCAGGCGCCCGGTCACCGTACGCCGGTGGCACGACGTGGCGTTCGCCGGAGTCACGGTTCCCGAGCCCCCGGCCGCGGCCGCCCCCGGGCCCGTCCGGCTGCGGACAGGACGCAGCGGCACCGAGGCGTACCTGCACCTCCCGCGCGGCCCGGCAGCAGGAATGCCGGGCCGGCTGTCCCAGGCGGGCGGCCGGTACGCCCCGCTCGGGCCCGACCCCGCCTGGCTGGCCCTGGACGGGCACGCGGTGCTCGACCTGCGCCTGGACCTCGGCTGGTGGCGGCGCACACCGGATGAGCGGATCCGGCCCCGGATCGTGCGGCAGACCCGCGACGGCGTCCTGCGCAGCGGGGCCGACCGGTACACCGGCCCCGTCCCGCCGGCCGTCGGCGGGGCCGGCTTCGGCGCCGCGCTCGCCCTCGTCGCCCTCGCCGACTGCGACCTGTTCACCAGCGGCATCGCGCAGAGCAGCGCCTACTCCCGGCACTTCACCGCCCTCGGCTTCCAGGACGAGAACCGCAGCCTGTGGGAAGCCCCCGGCCTCTACCGGGACTTCGACGCCGTGGCCGGCGCTCCTGGCATCTGGCGCCCGGTCCTCGTCATCCACGGCGAGGCCGACTGCAACCCGGCCACACCGCTCGCCCAGGCGCTGCTCCTCTTCCAGGCGCTCACCGCCAACGGGACCCGCCACGCCGGTGCCCCCCGTTTGTCCAGAACGGCCTGTGTGCGGGATCCATAGATACGGCGATCAAGGAACGAGCCGCAGAATCAATTTCAGAGAACCACCTCCTCGGGCACTGGCCGGCTGCAGGCCGGAACCGCACGCACCCCAATTCCCCGGCCCAGTGGGCACCTTGGCGCCCGGGAAGGTACCGGGGCGGGGCTCCCGCCTCCCATGGACCGGAAGAACATCACAGTAGCAACATGATCAAATGCCCGAGATGTTGCGATTTATACGGGCTCTAAAGTGAGGCTCGATCGGCTTTCGGAGCGTCTTCCAGACCTCGCGCTGATTGGGCAAAACCAGGGGTGCGGCGTCAACATGGGCCCTTCCCCTGGTCATGGGCCCCTCGGGGCCACGACCAGGGCCGCCCACCCAGCCGTCCCCGGAAGGAACCCATGCGAGTCCCTCGCCCCCGTGACCTGGCCGCACTGCCGTACGCGCACCACCTTCAGCCCTTCACCGGCGAGCTCGAACACGCGGGCGCCTACGAATGGCTGCACTTCGACAGCTCCGTTTTCCAGGACGCGGAAGCAGGAAGCTCACTCTTCAGCCAGTCGGCTTTCTCCTCGGCCACCTTCGACCGCGGCCGCCTGCGGCGCTCACGGTTCGACGAGGTGTGGCTGCACACCGTCCGCATGGTCGGCACCAACGTCGCCGAGACCACCTGGCTGGACAGCGAGTGCACCGCCGGCGTCTTCGCCGGCACCGAGATCCACGGCAGCGAGATGCGCCGCACCGTCTTCCGCCAGTGCAAATTCGACTCGGTCAACTTCCGCGCGACCTCGCTCAAGGACGTCGTCTTCGTCGACTGCCTCCTGCGCGACGTGGATTTCAGCGGAGCGCAACTAGCCGACGTCAGCTTCCCCGGCTCAACCCTGGACCGGACACGGATCGACAGGGCCACGCTCGCCAGGGTCGACCTGCGCGAGGCCACCGCCCTGGGTATCGTCTCCGGGATCGGAGCCCTGAGCGGCGCGACGATCAGCACCGCCCAGCTGTTCGACCTGGCCCCAGTCCTGGCACAGCACATCGGCCTCACCGTGAAAGACCACTGACACCAGCCCCAAGAACCGCCCTGTCGTTGCTGTCCGTGCGATTTCGACTGCGGCAGGCCTGGGCACGGAGGTCAGTCGCGCCAGTAGCCGTTGGCGGCGGCAATGGTCTGGAACTCGATCGCGACGACCCGCGCGGCGTCGATAAGACTGTCCGGGGTGGAGGAGTAGTTGGGGCGACCTCCCTTGAGGATGTCCAGGTCAGGCTGGATGTTGTGGATAGTGTGCCGGGCCAGCGTGAGCGCGAGGGATCGGCCTTCCTCCGGGGTCCTGGTCATCAGAGAACCACCGGGAACAAGGACCATGCCGTCGTCGGGTACTCGGTTCATACCGAACAGTGTTGCTGGACGGCCGGGCTCTTCTCCGTCGCAACACCTCCACCGCTTCCCGGCGACCGGCCCTTGTCACCTGTTTGCGCCTACCCTTCACCGCCTCGAAATCACGAACAGGAGCTGCTGGAGCAGGTCGGCGTCGCCCTCCATCCGCAGCGAGCCGGCCGGGATGCGCATGTACATGAGCAGGGCCATCTCGCTCGCCGTGCCGTGGATGGCGGCGGTGGGCTTGCCCTCGGCGGCCTCCGCCGCGGTGAGACGGGTGAAGCGGGAACCGGCGGCGTCCACCGTCCGGCGCCAGGAGCCGGCCTCGGCTCGCACTCGATTGAGACCGATCGGCAGATGGATCACTTGAGGCGCCGGGTGGCGGGGCGGCCGTCCCAGCGGTAGCGGCTCGTCGAGCGTCGGATGAGCATGCGGAGCGTGACGAGAGTCGCGGCGAGGTGGAGGTAGAACTCGACGACCGCGCCGTTCCTCTCGGTGCAACGCCGGAGCTTGCCGTAGCCATTCATCCACGGGTGCGTCCGTTCCACGGTCCACCGCTTACCGGCCTGGATCGGGGCAGGTACACCCTTGCGGGCGATCTCACCAGTGAAGCCCAACTCCCGGAGCAGAGTGCGGGACTTGTTGTTGTCGTAGCCCCGGTCGAGGTTGACGTTCACATCCTCGGGCAAGGGTCCCATCTGTCCGATGGCCGCTTCGAGGGTCGGGCCGAGGAGAGGCGAGTCATGGCGGTTGGCCCCTGCGGCGACCAGGCCGATCGGGACGCCGCTCCCGTCGGAGGCGAGCGAGCGCTTCAGGCCCTGCTTCCCGCGGTCGACCGGGGAGCGGCCTGCGCACTCGCCGCCGCACGGGGCCTTGGTGATGCAGCCGTCGACGGATATCCCGGACAGCTCCAGGCCGATCATGCGATCGTACACCTGGAGCGCGATGGCGTGGACGACCTCGGAAATGCCTTGCGTGGCCCGCTCTTTGAGCCGTCGGCGGATGGTTCGGTCGGAGCATCCGGGACTGGACAGGCGCTCGTAACCCGAGCCGTGGACCAGCGCGAGCACCAGGTGTTCGAACACGATCCGGTCGGGGATTCTGCGGCGGTGGCAGCCGAGCGGGGGCCCCGCGGCGAATTCCAGCCGTGTGGGCAGGAGTGCGGCGAACTGGTCCCAGGGGTTTGAGCAGACAAGGCGGCAGCGCGGGCACGGCTGTCCTTCGTGATCCCGGCCGGCCTCGCCTTCCAGCGCTTCAGTTGCGCCGCCGTGCAGGAGGCCGCCGCGCGCGAGGCGCGGCGGCCCATGTGCCCGGGCTGCGGACGGAAGTTCAGGCTGAGCCCTGGGCTGCTACGGCAGCCGGGCGAAGACGTGCACCGCTTCGCGCTTCGCGAACTCCTCGCTCAGCGGCCGCCCGTGGGCCGCGGCCGTCTCCTCGGCCGGCACGCTGCGCGTCTGCCAGCCCAGGTCCGCCAGGCGGTCCGCCGGCTTGGTGCGCTCGTCGGTGTGGATCAGTTCGGTGATGTCGACGCCCAGGGTGCGGACGCTGCCCTGCACGGCCTCCTTGCCCCGTGCCGCCGCCCAGGTGTTGCCGAAGGTCTCCACCGCGAAGCGGCTGCCGGGGGCGGAGAGCCGGTGGATCTCCTGGAAGAGTCCTTCCTCGGCCTCCGGGGGAAGGTAGGGCAGGAGTCCTTCCGCGAGCCAGGCGGTGGGCCGTGCACGGTCGAAGCCCGCCGCTTCCAGTGCCGTGGCCCAGTCGTCGCGCAAGTCGACGCCGACCGGCCGGTGTTCGCAGGAGGCGGCCGCTCCCTGCTCGCGCAGGACGCGCAGTTTGAAGTCCAGGACCAGCGGCTGGTCGATCTCGTGGACGACGGTTCCGGTCGGCCACTGCAGCCGGAAGGCCCGGGCGTCGAGCCCCGAGGCGAGCACCACGGCCTGGGTGATGCCCGCCGCGGCGGCGTCCTGGAAGAAGTCGTCGAAGGCCCCGGTCCGTACGGCGATGTACGTGGAGGTGTCCGACCAGTAGTGCTGTACACCGGTGGCCTCGGCCTCGGCCGCCGTCGTGGGCAATGGCACGGGCGGCCGGGCCTCCTCGACGAAGCGGGCCGCGTACGGGTCCTGTATCAGGGGGTCCGGCCGGCTCGTCTCGACGGCCCTGGCGGCCGCCACCGCCAGTGCGGTGATGCCGATGCCCGAGACGATGTCCCACTGCTGGTCCGTGCTCACGAACGCCTCCTGCGATCCACCTCGTTGAACAGGTGGTCATGCTAAGCGTGTGCAGGCGATCAGCACCAGGTCGTAGCTCCAGGCAACTTATGGGCCCCGTCACCTATGCCCGCTCCCCCGCGGCTCCATGCGGAAGGCGAACCCCGCGGTCCCCGGGTCGACGGACGTCACACCGCCGTCGACCGTGAGCACCGCGCCGTTGACGAACGAGGCCGCGGGCGACAGCAGCCAGCCGATCGCCTCCGCGACCTCCTCCGGCCGGCCCGCGCGACGGGCCGGGATCAGCCGGGCCGCCTCCTCGTACGCGGCCTCCAGGCCGTCCGCCCCCTCCCCCAGCTGTTCCTCGTCGGCGAAGCGGGCCATGCGCCGGTCGGCCATCTCGGTGCGGATCCAGCTGGGGCAGACGGTGTTGGCGCGCAGGCCCTGCGGCCCGTAGTCGACCGCGAGCGAACTGCACAGCTGCAACAGGGCCGCCTTGGACGTGGCATAGGCCGCGTTGGCGACCCCGTTGCGCAGAGCCGCGACGGAGGCGACGGCCACGACGGAGCCCTGCACCTGCAACAGGTGTGGCAGGGCAGCACGCATGAGGTGGAACGGGCCGGTGAGGTTGATGCTCATGACGGCTTCCCAGTCCGCCACCGAGAGGTCGCCGACGGCCCCGCTCCGTCCGATGCCCGCGTTGAGCACCAGCCCGTCGAGCCGCCCGTAGGCCGAGACGGCCGCCTCGACCAGGGCACCGGCCGCGTCCGGGTCGGCGGCGTCCGACGGGTGGGCCAGGGCGCCGGTCTCCTCGGCGATGCGCTGCAGGGGTTCGGGTCTGCGGCCGGAGACGACCACCCGGTGCCCGGCGGCGCGCAGCAGCCGCGCCGTCGCGGCACCGATGCCGGTTCCCCCGCCGGTCACGATGACAACTCGTCCGTCCATCATGGTGTTCGATCATACGGAGCCCTTGTCCCGACCGACTACGCTCGGAGAGGTACAGTGCCGCAGCCCGGACAGGGCGTGGTGAACGGGGGTTTCGGACAATGCGCTATCTGGTACGCGACCGCATGCTCGCCTTCCACGAGGAGGCGTGGGTCGAGACCGAGCACCGGGAGAAGATCTTCAAGGTCAACAGGAAGTTCTTCCGGCTGCGCGGCACGTTCGTCTTCGTGGACACCCAGGGCAACCAGGTGGCCAGCATCGTCAAGAAGTTCTTCACCCTCCACCACACGATCCTCATCGAGCGGAACGACGTGGTGGAGGCCCGGATCAGCAAGCGGGCGTTCACGTTCTTCGGGGACCGCTTCAAGGTGACCTTGCGCGACGGGCGCCGGCTGCGGATCGCCGGCAACTTCTGGGACAAGGAGTTCGACATCCAGGACCGGGACCAGGGCATCACCCTGGCCCATATCTCCCGGCGCTGGTTCACCGTCCGCGACGCCTACGCGGTCGACGTGCTGAGCCAGGAGGACCCGACCCTGCTGATCATTCTGGCGGTGTGCGTGGACCACACCCTTCAGGACATGAAGGGCGAAAAGGTCACCAACCTCTGACCCGGCGGACCGTGCACGGAGCTCTCAGCACTCCACCCGCAGTTCCCGCAGCCCCCGTATGACGAACCCCGGCTTCCACTGCGGCTCCGCCACCAGCCGCAGCCCCGGCACCCGCCGCAGCAACGCACCGAACACCGCGGCGAGTTCGAGCCGGGCGAGCGGCGCCCCCAGGCAGTAGTGGATCCCGGCGCCGAAACTGAGGTGGGCGCTGCCGGTGCGGGTCACGTCCAGCCGGTCGGGGTCGGGGAAGACGGCGGGGTCGTGATTGGCGGAGCCGAGCAGGAGGGCCACCTCGCTCCCGCGCTCGACGACGGTGCCGCCGATCTCGATGTCGTCGAGCACCCAGCGCTCGAAGAGCTGCAACGGGGTGTCGTAGCGCATCAGTTCCTCGACCGCCTGCGGGACGAGCGCGGGATCCCGGCGCAGGGCGGCGAGCTGGTCCGGGTGACGGAACAGTGCCCACCAGCCGTTCCCGGTGGTGTTGACGGTGGCCTCGTGGCCGGCGTTGAGGAGCAGGGCGCAGGTGGAGACGACCTCCTGCTCGCTCAGCCGCTCGCCCTCGTCGCAGGCGGCCACCAGCGCACTGATCAGGTCGTCGGCGGGGCGGACCCGGCGGTCGGCGATCAACTCGCGCAGGTAGGCGGAGAACTCGACGGAGGCGCGTACGGCGCGCTGCGCCGTCGCCTCGTCCGGGTTGAGCTCGTACATTCCGCAGATGTCGGCAGACCAGGGCCGCAGCAGCCCGCGGTCGGCGGCGGGGACGCCGAGCATCTCGGCGATGACGGCCACGGGCAGCGGTTCGGCCACGTCCGCGATCAGGTCGCCGCCGCCCTCGGCGAGGAGTCCGTCCACCAGCTCGCGCACCAGCCGTTCGACCACGGGCGCCAGGGCGGTGACCGTGCGCGGGGTGAACGCCTGTGTCACGAGGCGGCGGATCCGGGTGTGGTCGGGGGCTTCGAGGTCGAGCAGACCGTTGTCGTTGAGGACGTGGAAGGGCTCGTGCCCGGCGGGCGGCGGGGTGCGCCCGAACTCCTCGTGCGTGAACCGGTGCAGATAGGTCCGCCCCAGCCGCCGGTCGCCCAGCAGGGCCCGGACGTCGGCGTGATGCGGCACCAGCCACTGCCCGCTCGGGGCGAACCAGTGGACCCGCCCGGCGGCGCGGAGTTCGGCGAAGCCGGGGTAGGGGTCGGCGACGAAGGCAGGAGACCAGGGATCGAAAGCCATGTGCGGATGCTAAGCGCTCCGCGGGAAGCGCAGTACGTCAACTGCGGGCTCGTCGTGGCCTGTCGCGCAGTTCCCCGCGCCCCTTGGGGGCGTCCGGAGACACACCGGCCGTGCGCCCCGCCCCGGAGGGAAAGGCCACACGGCCGGTGCCGTTCATCAGGTGCGGTACGCGAAGTACACCGAATCCGGGTTGGCGGCAATGATGCTCGCCACCGACTTCCGGAAGGTGTTGGTGGAGTGGTACGTCAGGTACGGGATGCCGAGCCGGCTCCGGTAAGTGACGATCATGGAGTGGTCCTTCGACCCGTCACCCTCGAAGTCCATCTGCAGGATGTCGCCGACATCCATCTGGTAGACGTTCGCGAGGCTGGTGGCCCGCTTCGAGGACATCGCGAACGACGACCACTCGTTGACACCCACCCAGGACGTGGAGTCGCCCTTGGAGTTGGACCACCACTTCGTGGAGTCCGAGGCCGCGCCGGGCGCGTCCTTCCATCCGCCGGCCTTGAGGGCCTGGCTGATGAAGTTGGTGCAGTCGCCGCCCTCGTCGTTGTAGTCGCGGTACTGGGGGTTGTAGTTCCGCCAGTACTTCTCCGCATAGGCGGCCATGGCCTTGTAGTCGTAGCCGCCCGGCTTCTGGGACTTGGGCATCGGACGCGCGGGCCATGTGATGGACGCGGGCGTCGCCTTGAGGGGGCCGCCCTTGTCCGGCGTCGGGGCCGGCGTCTTCTGGGGCTGGTTGATGGCCCGGGGGCCGTCGTCCAGCGGCTTCATGTCCGCGAGCTCCCACTTGCCGCCCGACACGCGGTGGAAGTTGAGCTCGTGGTGGGCCGTGAAGCCGGTCGTGCGCGGTTCGTCGCCGCGGACCTGCTTGTAGTGGTAGACCGTGACCTCGGTGACGTAGACCGTGGCACGGCCGCCCTTGACCGTGGTGCTGTCCGTGGTGACCCGGGTCTCGGCGCCGGTGTACGCCTCGCCGAGGGAGTTGAGGCGCTTCTTGCGGGTCCGCAGCGAGGTCAGACCGTCTTCCTCGTTGCGCTCCCAGCGGCTGGAGAGGCGGACCTTCTTCTCGTGCGTCTCTATTCGGCTGCCCTGACGGTTGCCGTCGACGAGCGCTGCCGAGCGCTGGGTGATCACGTCGTCCGCGATGCGGCCGAAGGACGCGGCCGTTGCCTTGTCCACGGTGTTGCGGGCCTCGCCCGCGTTCGCGAAGGTGCTGGGCAGCAGCACTGCCGACACACCCGCGGCCGCTGCCACGCCGACGGCGATCTTCGTCTTTCTCTTCACGTAGTGACTCCTTGCCTCCCGGCCCGAGCGGGCCAGGAGACGGAATCTTCGCACACACTTCCCTCACACAAATACGCGCTTGTTACCGCGTGAAACACCCCGTCAGTTCCGCCCCGGAGACGACCGGTACACACCGGTGGATACCGGACGTTCTCCTGTTACGCGGCCGGGGCAAGGGGGCACAACTGCCGCCCCACGCGCTGCTCCAGCCCCTCCCGCACGGCAGGCCACTCCTCGTCGAGGACGGAGTAGAAGGCCGTGCCCCGGACCATGCCGTCCAGGCCGCGGGTGTGGGCCCGGTGGACGCCGTCGAGAACCGCGCCCAGGCGCTCGATCGCCGCGCGCGAGCGCAGGTTACGGGCGTCGGCGCGCAGCGAGACGCGGCGGACGCCCCAGGTCTCGAAGGCGTGGCGCAGCAGGAGCAGTTTGGTCTCGGTGTTGATCCCCGTGCCCTGGGCGCCGGCGGCGAGCCACGTGCCGCCGATCTCCGCCGCGTCGGGCACCGCGGTGAGCGGGTCGCCCAGCGGCCCGCGCGGGGCCGGCGGCCAGACCACGGGGCCCTGCCAGTAGTCCAGCTCGCAGAGCCGCGTCGAGCCCACGACCGCGCCGTCCGCTGTCCGCACCGTGGCGAAGGGCAGCGCGCGGCCGGCCGCCCGGGCCTCCAGGGCGTCGTGGACGTAACGTTCCATCGCTTCGACGCCGTTGGGCACGGGCGTGAAGAGGTAGCTGCTGCGGTCCTCGCCGGCTGCAGCAGCCAGGGCCTCGATGTGCTGCTCGCCGAGCGGCTCCAGCCGCACGGAGCGGCCGTGGAGGAAAACAGGTATGGGCACTCTGTCGTGGATCTTTCAACGAAAGTGACGTGGGCGGCTCAGTATGGGGTCATGACGGCGGTGAAGGAAAGGCGGGGTTGCGAACGGCGGGCCACGGTCCGGTGAACGTAGGGCAACGGGGCTCAGGAGGCCCGTGACCTCCACCGCAGCACCCGGCCCAGCACACGGTCGGCCGGGAAGTATCCCAGGTGCCGCGGAAGCGGATCCGGTCGCCGGGCACCGCGGCCACCCGCTTGATCAGCCAGACCCGTCCCCGCACGACCGCCGGGCCGTCCGCCGCGCGCACGGGCGGCCGCGGCCAGGTGCTGCCGCAGCGCGGTGTGGACCTCGTGCTCCGCCTCGGCGTCCAGACCGGTCCAGGGTGCGTCGAGGATCATCAGGCGACGTCCAGCCGTGCGATGCCCCATGTGCCGTATTCGCATGCGCCGTTGAGGCACACCGGGCGGCCGAGTCTCCGTACTCCGGACGCGCCCTCCGTACGCCGACGGGGCGTTCCGCCCACCGGCCCCGCCGACCGGAAGCCCGGCCCCCGCGGCTCGCGGAGGCCGGTTCCGTCCGGTGCCGGCAGGACTCAGCCGTTGCCGGAACCGTTGCCCGACACCACCGGGATCCCGTCCAGCAGATGCGACAGCGCGTCGTCGCCGTCCTGGATGGTGGAGTTCTGGGTGCACTGCGACTGCTGCTGCGAGGTGAGGACGGGAACGTCCTGGACCCCGATGTTGAGGATCAGCGCGACCGGGTTGACATCGAGGCGGCCGAGGGCGATGCACGGCTCGTCGAGCGTGCCCTGCAGGACGGTCATCGTGGGGCTTTCCTCGCCCCCGGTCTTCGTGCTGCCGTATTCGCTCTTCGCGTCATGTCCCGAGGTGGCGCTGCCCGTTGCCACAGCGGGTACGGCCATTGCCCCGGCCGCCGAAGCCGTCAGTGCGGCCGTCGCGAGTACCTTCCTGAGCACGTTGCTGCCTTTCGCCTGCGAGGGGAGGTCATCTGGGTAACCGATCCCGGGCGGGGAAGTTCCGAACACTCACTCGTTCGCCGCAGGCGCCTCGGCCTCGCCTGCCGTGGCGTTCCCCGGAGCACTCAGGCCGACAACCGCGCGAGCAGCGCCCGTTCCTCCTCCGGCGAGAACCCGCGCTGCAAGGGCGGCTCGCCGCGTCCCCGGTCCCAGGCCAGCACGTCGGCCGCCGTCACCTCCAGCGGAGTTGCCGGCATACCCGCCGCCCTGGCGCGTGCCGGACTGCGCTGCTGCGACGGCCAGTGCGGGCGCACGAGAGGGAACATGGGCGGCACCCCGTCGGCCGGCACCCGCACGATCTCCACCTCGGTCCCCGCCACCCGCGCGCACGTCTCGATCAGCCCGCCGAGCGTGACGGGCTCGGCCGGGCCCACCGCGTGGAAGGCGCCCGGCCGGTCGGCGGCGAGCAACTGCACCACCAGGCGGGCCACATCACGCGAGTCGACGACCTGCACCGGCTGCTCCGGGTCGGCGGGCAACGCCACACGTCCCCCGCGCGCGGCCCGGCGCACCCAGTACGTGAACGTGTCCGTCGGGTCGTACGGGCCGGCCACCTTTCCCGGCCGCACGATCGTCGCCCGCGCACCGTGGCGGGCCAGGACGGCGTCCTCGCAGGCCACCTTGAGCCGGCCGTAGGTCTCGTCGTCGAGCACCTCGGCGTCCTGCAGGGGAGCGCGCCGCGGGGTGTCCTCGGTCGAGCCGGGGGCGATCCCTTCGCTCTCGTACACCGCGTGGCTGGAGATGAACAGGTACCGGCCGACCCGGTCGCCCAGCGCATCCATCGCCTGGTCGACGTCCCGCGGGCGGAAGCCGCTGACGTCCACGACGGCGTCCCAACTGCCTTCGTGCAGCGCGTCGTAGTCGCCGGTCTCCCGGTCGCCGAGGAACCGGGTCAGACCGGGGAACAGATCGGCCCCGGTCATGCCGCGGTGGAACAGGCTCACCTCGGCCCCGCTGCGCAGGGCGTCCTCCACGATGGCGCGTCCCACGAAGGAGGTGCCGCCAAGTACGAGTATTTTCATGGCGATTGACCTTACCGGCGCACTCCCGGCCGCACGCGCCCGGCTCACTCCCCGGCGGCGTCCTCGAGCTCCCGGATGTCGATCTTCTTCATCCCGAGCATGGCCTTCATGGCCCGGTTCGCCCTGGCCGGGTCGGGGTCGCCGATCAGTTCCATGAGCCTGCGCGGAACGATCTGCCACGACAGGCCGAACTTGTCCTTCAGCCAGCCGCACGGCCCCTCTTCACCGCCGTCGGAGAGCTTTGCCCAGAGCTCGTCGACCTCCTCCTGCGTGGCGCAGTCGACCGACAGCGAGACGGCCTCGTTGAACGTGAACCGGGGGCCGCCGTTCAGGGCGATGAAGCGCTGTCCGGCGAGCTCGAAGAGGATCGTCATGACCGAGCCCGCCGGGCCCGGCCCCGCTTCGCCGTAGCGCCGCACGTCCACGATGCGGGAGTCGGCGAAGCAGGACATGTAGTGCTCCACCGCCTCCTCGGCCTGATCGTCGAACCACAGGAATGTGGTGATCTTCTGCATGGCGTCTCCTCCTGCTCCGTCATGACCCAGTACAGGGGATAACCGGCCCGGCGACCACCGTGCCGGACGGTCTGTGACATGCCGCTGACGGCGTAATGGCCGGTGCGGCCCGCCCGGTCACGGCACGCTGTGGGCCCTGAGCCGCGACTCCGCAGGGGGCATTAGGTGAACCGGCAACACCGGGGCGGCACCGGACCGGCCGGGGAGCATCGCGCGGTGAGACTCAGCGACTCCATCCTCGAAGAGGCCTCCACACCGGGCTGGATGCGCTGGATGCCCGCCGCCTACGTCGCGTTCGTGCTGCTGCTCGAACCGCTCACTCCGGTGGAATGGCCGGTGAGCTTCCTGCTCATCGCGCTGCCCGTGGTGACGGCCTACTCCTACGGGCCCGTCGGCGTCGCGGTCGTCACCGTCTTCGCCGCCCTGCTGGAGGGCATTCTGGCCGGGACGCTGTGCTGCGCGGGCCGCCCTGCGCACTATGCGTTCGAGCGGCACTACGTGGGTGCGTACGTCTCGACCGCCCTGGTCGGCGTCCTCGGCACCGCCCTGGCCGCCCACCGGCGGCATCAGCAGGCCAGGCTGGTCCACTCCCACTCGGTCGCGGAGGCGCTGATGCGCACGCTGCTGCGGCCCGTGCCGCCGCGGGTGGGCCGGGTGCTGGCGGCCGGCCTCTACCGTCCCGCGGAGGCCCTGGTCGGCGGCGACCTCTTCGACATCCGTGCCACCGAGTCCGGGGAACGCGCCGTCATCGGCGACGTGCGCGGCAAGGGCCTGCAGGCCGTGCGGACCGTCGCCGACCTGCTCGGCTGCTTCCGGCAGGCCGCCCACGAACCCGGCGGCCTGCTCACGGTCGCCACCAGCATGCAGCGGTGCATCGCCCGCGAGGCCGCCGAGATCCCGGACGACGAACTGTTCGTCACCGCAGCCCTGATCGAGTACGACCATCTCGCGCGCCGCGTGACGATCGTCAACTGCGGGCACATCGAGCCGGTTCTGATCTCCGGCGGCGAGATCCGCGTCCTGACCGGGCCGCCCTCGCTCCCGCTGGGACTGGCGGCGCTCTCGTCCGAACGTCCCGTCGCCTACACCCACCCCGTCGGCTACGGCGACGTCCTGCTGCTGTGCACCGACGGGCTGATCGAGGCCCGTGATGCGGACGGGGCCTTCTACCCGCTGCTGGACCGGCTCACCGCCCGCTTCGCCGGGCGGCCGGCACCCGGGCCCGTCGAGGTCGTCGACTTCCTCGACACCGATCTGCCGCGGCACACGCGCGTGTTCCAGGACGACGTGGCCATCCTGGTCATCGCCCCGGACGCATTGTCATAGCCATGCGCGATGATCCCTCCATGGCGGGATCGCACACCGGACGGTCCCCTCGAACACCCGGAGGACCCGATGGCCGTGCACTGGAAACTCGTCGTCGACTGCGCCGACCCCCTGCGGCTGACCGCCTTCTGGGCCGAGGCCCTCGGCTACGAGACGGAGGACAACAGCGTGCTCATCGAGCGGCTGCTCGGCATGGGCGCGATCGGCGACGAGCTGCTCACCGTGATCGACGGCCGCAAGGCCTGGATCCACGCCGCCGCGGTGCGCCACCCCGGGGATCCGGTCGACGCCTCGACCGGCATCGGCCTCGGCCGCCGCATCCTGTTCCAGACCGTCCCCGAGCCCAAACAGGGCAAGAACCGCCTCCACATGGACCTGCACGTGGGTCCGGAGAAGCGGGCGGACGAGGTGAAGCGGCTGGAACGGCTCGGGGCGCGAGTGCTGCACGTCGTCGACGAACCGGGCGGCAGTCACGTCACCATGGCGGATCCGGAGGGCAACGAATTCTGCGTGCAGTAGCCGTGCAGCAGTGCAGTAGCCTCACCGGCGTCCGAGCTTGATCATCATCACAGGGGGAACCACCACATGCACCACGCCACCGTGACGCCGGACGGCGACCGGATCCGCTGGGTCGAACTGCCCGGCGACGAACCGTCCCGCGTCTACGTCCACGGGCTCGGCTCCACGTCGCCCGCCTACTTCACCGAGGTCGCCGTCCATCCGCTCCTGGCCGGCCGCCGCTCCCTGCTGGTCGACCTGCTCGGGCACGGCATCAGCGACCGGCCCACGGACTTCGACTACACCCTGGAGTCGCACGCCGACGCCCTCGCCCAGGCGCTGCGCGCCGCCGGGGTGGCCGACGCCGAGCTGATCGCGCACAGCATGGGCGGCTCGGTGGCCGTCGTCCTGGCCGCGCGGCACCCGCAGCTGGTCTCACGGCTGGTGCTCGTCGACGCCAACCTCGACCCGCTGCCCCGCACGCCGGGCGCCGGCGGCAGCAGCGGCATCGCGGCGTACTCCGAGCGGGAGTTCGTGGACCGGGGCTGGCGCGAGGTCCGCGACCGGGTCGGCCCGCACTGGTGGTCCACCATGCGGCTGGCCGGCCGCGAGGCGCTGTACCGCAGTGCGGCCCACCTGGTCAGGGGCACCGTTCCCACGATGCGCGAACTGCTGCTGGACCTGCCGATACCCCGCACCTTCCTGTTCCCCGAGGCCGACGGGCCGTTCCGCGGCGCCGACGCACTGACCGCCGCCGGGGTGAGGGTGGTGCCGGTCCCGGACTGCGGGCACAACATCATGCTCGACAATCCGGAGGCATTCGTCCGCGCCACCGCGGAGGCGCTCGCCGGCACCTGCGGACAGCTGAACACAGGCGGCCTTCCCGCCCGGGACGGGCAGCGCCTCGTGGAGGAGGACGACGTCGTCGGCTGAAGTGCCGCGCTGCAGGCGCGCGAAGAGCGCCGGCAGGTGCGGGGACGTCACGTCCACGTACAGGGGTGCGCCCGACGTACCGAGGTGGTGCAGCCCGTTCCGCCAGGCGCGGCCCGGCACGGTGCGGGCGAAGAAGCGGTGCGGCAGGCCGAGTTCGCGCAGGGCGTCCGCGAGCCGGTGCACGCGGGCGGGCTCACCCTCCCCGATGCGCGGAGCCGGAAGCGCACGGGCGGGGAAGAACCAGGCGGCCCGGCCGAGGGTGATCCGTCCCAGGGTGGCGCGCGGCAGGTGGTGGACGCCCCGCGGGCGGGCCTCGGCCCCGGTGAGCGCGTGGGCCCACAAGGGCCGCCCGAGAGAGCCGTGGACGCCGAAGCCGCGGACCAGGAAGCGCAGCACCGACGGCAGCAGGGCCACGGGGAGGGAGCCCAGGTGGAGCGGGGTCACCTCGGCGTCCAGCCTGCCGGAGCGCAGTACCGGTAGGTCCCGTTGCCGGTCGAGTGCCACGGTCAGCTCGGTGAGCGGGATCCGGCGGGCGGCGGGGGCCCGGCGCGTGCAGTCCGTGGGGTGGTCGATGACGTAACCGGCCGCGTGCGTAAGGGAATCCGGCGACGCGCACACCTCGGCGTGCACCCGGTCGCCTGTTCCGTGGCCGATGGTGAGACCGTCGAGGACGAGTCGCGGCTCGCCGGGGGCGGCCGGCAGGGGCTGGGCCGAGCAGCGGACGGATTCCGGTGCGCGTACGTGCGCCGGCCAGTTCGCCGTCAGGGTGGCTGCATCGGCAGTCGGCTCGGCGCGCAGGAACTCCCAGGCCCGGCAGCGGAGTTCGTGCAATTGCCGGACGGGAGCGAGTGCGCTGTCCGGGAGGGAGAGGTGCGGGGCCAGCGGGCCCTGGAGGTGTGCCCGGAGTTCATGGGCTCCGGGGCGCCCGGGGCCGGTGGCCGTCTCCGTCGGTGACCAGGCGGCCTGTTGGACGCACCGGTAGAGGGCGAGGAAGTCGGTGCCGCGGGGGAAGCGGTCGTCCAGGATGGCGGCCAGGGCCAGCTTGAACGGCAGGTCGGGATCGAGCAGTCCGGCGAACCGGCGTACGGAGTCGAGGTCGTCGTCGAGGTCGTCCAGCAGCAACCGGGGGCCTCATTCGGGTTCGGGGACAGGGCGGTTCCTCCCCCGGCGCTCGACTGTAGGCGGGGGGAAGCGCGGAGCCTGTCGGCGAAGGGTGACGAGCGACGTCTTCCAAAGGTGACACGCTGTGAGGCCGGGCGAGGGCGTACGAGCCGGCGGGGAACAGCGGACGGCCCTGGCAAGGGCTGCCAGGGCCGACGGGCTGCAGCCGGGCACGGCACCCCGCGTCACTTGCCCGCGCGGGCCTTGCGCCGGTTGCTCAGGACGACCGCACCCGCACCGGCGGCCAGCAGCACCGCGGCTCCGATGCCTGCCGCGACGGTCGTCGCACTGGCTCCGGTGGTCGCGAGGTCGCCGCCGGGGGCCTTGTCCGAACCGCCGCCCGCGGCGGGTGAAGCGCTGGGGCCCGAAGTGGCGGGTGCGGCCGGGGCGGAGGGCTTGCCGCCGGTGCCGCCCGTGGTGCCCTGGGCGACGGTGCGGCAGTCCAGGATGCCCTGGAAGCGTCGCTCCTCGCCGCCCGGCAGCGTCACTTTGATGTCGTACGTCTGCTTGTCGGCGACCGGGACCGGAACGGTCACGGAGCCGCCCGCCTTGACGGTGTGCTGCTTGCCCGCGACCGAGAAGGTGTACTCCGTGCCGCCCTTGTTGGTGGCCGTGATGTCCACGGCGCCCTTTTCGCAGTTCTGCCGCGCTTCGACGGAGGGGACGGCGGCCTTGGCGTCGGCCGACCAGCTCGCGGACGCCGCGGCGGTGACGGTGCTGCTGGTGGAACCCGCGAGGATCATGGTCTGGCTGGACTTGTTCCGACCGACACCGGTGAATACCCGTCCCACGGGGACCGTGGCGGTGGCTTCGGCGCGGAGCCCGGCGGTCCCGGCGGCGGTCCCCTTGGGCACGTCGACGTACAGGCGCGTGCCGTTGGCGGCGGTGGTGACCGGCTTGCCGTCGCCGTCGACCAGCTTGACGCCCTTCTCCTGGGAGTTCAGCGCCACGCGGACGCCGGCGGCGGAAGTGGTGACGGTGAGCGGCCCCAGTTTCTCGCCGCTCTTGCCCGAGACGGCCGGCTTGTCGAACGCGAGGGAGGCGCGGGGCTCCTGCAGGGGCTCGGCCGCCTTCTCCAGGTATGCGGCGAGCTTGTCGGCCGCCGGGTCCTTGGCGCGGGTCTCGATGTGGTCCGAGAACCGCCAGATCGCGGCCTGGGTGCCGGCGGCGGCCTGCTCCTTGGTGAGCGGCCCGGTGCCCGCCGCCTTGCCGAGGGCCGCGAGGTCCTTCACCTGCGGGTAGGAGTTCTGCAGGATCCAGTTGATCTTTCCGGCGTCCCGGTTGTTGTGAAGCGAGCTCTGCTTCCAGGGCGTTTCCTGGTAACGGGCCTGGGGCTGGGTGGGGTTGAAGACGTCGATGCAGTACGTCTGCAGCGTGCCCGTTCCCGCGACATCCAGATTGAACAGGCCGGCTTGCACCAGCTCGGGCCGCCCGTTGCGCTTGAGCTCCACCGCGCCCGATGCCGCGAGGCCCTTGAGGGTCGCGGTGGCTCCGGCGCCTTCGCCGGACGGGCCGTCGTTGCCGTCCGCCGCACCCGGCGCCGCGGCGGCGAGCACTCCCGCCGCGGCGAGCACCGTCGCGAGGAGGCTCCGGCGCATGGTGGAACCCGCACCAGCCTTCCGGCTGTGTGCACGGAACATGGGTTGTCCTTCCGGGCGAGGCGGGTGGGGGCACGCCTCGCGTTGGTCTCGATCCGACATCAGGTTCCCCGAACCGGGTCGAAAGTAGCCCGGCCCGGCGGGAGTTAAAGGATCCGTAAAGTTGACTGTATGTCAGTCGATGGTTGATGCCCCCGCGTCGGGAGGCGGGGGTCGGCACCCGGCCCGACCGGCCGCCGGACGGTCAACTTCCGATGCGGAGGTGTCATCTTTCGGCCCTCCGGCAGGGGCCTTCGGCGCTGCGATCGTCGTAGCCACCGGCAGCGAGAATCCGAGGGTCCACGTGAAGTCAGCCATGCGCCCCTGCGCTCCCGAGCGTTCCCGGCCCCCGGCCGACGGCCGCAGTGCGGCCCCCGCACGTCGGCGGCGCCGGCTGTACCTGGGAGACCGGCGGCAGGGCAGTGGTCCTCCCGAGCCGTACTACGTGGACGCGGTCATGCTCGCCCCCGGCATCGCCTGCACCGAGGAACCGCTGGAGTCGGTGACGGGCGGCACCGCGCGGCCGTACTGGCAGCGCCGGCACGACGGCGTACCCGACACATGGCTGACGACCAAGGCCCTGCAGAAGACCGTGCTGCCGGTCGCCGAGGCGCTGCGCCGGGCCCGGGGGCGGGAGAAGGACCGCAGGCCCGCAGGCGGGCTCTCCTTCACCGGGTACGCGGCGCAACTGGTGGACCAGTTGGGGCAGGTGCCCAGCGGCAGGGCGCTGACGGCCGCGGTGCCGAAGCTGCTGCCCGTGCCGGCCCCCGGCACCGGAAGGCACGACGGCGGTTTCCGCGAGCTCGACCCCGCGGGCGGGACGCCCCGGCCCGCCGGGGACATCCGGGTGCTGATCGCCAACGCGGGCCGGGACCTGCGCTCGACGGCCGTCGTGCCGCGGGACGCGGAGGCGGCGCAGGACGGCCGCGGCAGCTGTGCGGTCATCGGTCTTCCGTATGCCACCGTGCTCCAACTCGGCGGTGTCACGGACGCGTTCCTGTGGAGCCCGGTGGTGATGCTGGCGAGCCTGCTGTGCCACGCCACACACACGCTGGCGGGGGCGTACGACACGTCCCCCGTCACGGTGCCGCGGACGCTGACGCCGGGGGCCTTCGGTACGTACGCGACCACGCGCAGCGCCGCCGTCGCGCTGGGCGACGAGACGGCACTGCGGCACGCGGTGCTGGGCGCCTCGGGCGTCTCCTTCCTGCACGCGGACACCTTCCTCCAGCTGCCGGCCTTCGAGGCCGCCTCGCGCACCGCCCGCACCTTCCGCGACGCACTGCCCGCGGAGGCGGCCGGCCTGGCGAAGGCGTACGACGAGACGGCCGTGACCCGCAGCACGGTGTGGCGCCTCAACGAGTCGGCCGTCGCCCGGGAGTTCGGCTACAAGCCGCGCAAGAGCCACGAGCAGTCGGGGCAGCGGGACTACTCGCAGCGCACCCTGCTGGTCGAGCCGAAGGAACTGGTGGCGGACAAGAACCTGGTCGACAGCCCGTATTCGGCATGGGCGAAGGGCAAGGTCGGCGCACCGCACGCGTTCTCCGGACTGAAGGACTCCTGGGAGCGGTGGTGGGAGAGCGCGATGTACCTCGACTACCTCTTCTCCCCCGTCAAGGCCACGGTGAACGCCGTCACGGGCGGGGCCGTTCCGAGCATCGTGGTGAACCCGGTGAAGAACCTGTACCGGCTGGCCAACGCCGGCCGCATGGTGGCCCATTACGCCGGTGCGGAGAAGCCGGCTGCGATGGACAAGGCGCCGTTGCGCGCGGCCGAGGAGGCGGTCAACCGCGTGCCCGTCCGGTACGACGCGCACGCGCAGACCGTCGACACCGCCTCGGTCGACCGGCTGCTGCAGGCCGTGCGGGACGTCAAGGACGCACAGGCCGCCGTCGCGGGCGGGCTGCCGCCCGCGTACATGCGCGAGCGGCGTCTGCGCACGCCGGGCGAGGCGGCAGGCTGGGCGGCGCAGAAGATCGTGTTGCCGGCGGTGCTGGAGATGACGCCGTACGTGAGCACGGCCGCGACGGGCCTGCGCATCGCCACGCCGCATGTGGTCGCGGCGGTGCCGCGCGAGCGGCGGGATGCTGCGCGCAGGCTTGTCAGAGAGGCGTACTTACGCAGCTGATCTTCCGTCACTTCTCTTGCAAGCCACGCCACATGACACCGAAAGGGCCTCCGTGACCCTCGACGTCCCTGTCCCCCACCGTTCCTCCACCCATCTGTTCGCGGCGCTGAGCGGCGTCGAGATCGCCGAGGACCGGCACGCCGCCTACGTTCTGGGCCACCGGATCCCCGGCGGCTCGCCCGAGGAGCTCGGGCGCCGGCTCGCCGTCGCGCTCCACGCGCTGTTGCACATCGGGCACCCCGCGCCGACGCTGCCTCCGGAGCCGCCGTGTCCCGACGTCGCGTACAAGGCGGTACTCGCCGGCGTCGTGCCGGACAGCTGCCGGCTCGTGCCGGACGGCTCGCCCGGGTGGCTGACGGCGTGCGGCTCGCGGTCGCAGGAGCCGGGCGGCGAGACGCTGCGCGTGTACGTCCACCTCGTCGGTCCGGCACTCGCGCCGGCGGTCTGGGGTGCCGTCCTGCGATCGCTGGAGGTGGAGGCGGGCGTGCCGTTCGTCGCCCGGGTTCTCGCGGATCCCGGCCGCCATCCGCGGCGGGATGCGTTGGCAGTCCGGCTCTCCGCCGCGGACCGGCACGCTGCCGGCGCCGTTGCAGCAGCTGTGCAGGGGCTGCCCGGGGTCGGCGCCTCGGTGTCCCGGTTCGCGGAGCCGCTCGGGGCGGGGGTGGCGGCGGGATGGGAACCCGCGGGCCCCCGGCCGGACTTCGGCCGGCATCGGGCGGCGGTGGTGGCGCAGGCGCTGGCGACGGCGCCCGTGGGTGCCGATCTACCGCATGTCCTCGCAACGGCGTGCCTCCGCGCGGGCATCGACCCGACGGCGCTTGCCCGAAACCTGTCCTCACCGTCTCTCGAAAGGACCTGCGTCCGTGACGCATGAGTTGCTGCCGAAGCCGAAGAAGTCGTCCGCGGCGCGGTCGCAGACAGGGCAGACGTCCGCTGCGGTGCCCGCGGCCCCCACGGCGCCGTCGCTGGCGGATCTGCAACTGCGTCAACTGGCCCGGGCCGCGGTGCAGAAGGAGCGGCACGAGGAGGAGCGGGAGCGTCGGCGTGCGGCCCGGTCGGCGCCGCGGCGCTGGGCGGACGCGCTGCTGGAACGGATCCGCCGGGGCCTGGGGAGGGCGGATCCCGCGCGGGATGCGGGCCCGCTGTCGGGCGGCGAGGCCGGGCGGATGCTCGCGCTGGACGCGGCGCAAGCGGCCGGCCCGGCGGCCGCGGTACGGCTGGGGCTGCTCAAGGCCGTGGCCGCCCAGGGCGGTGTGGAGGGCTACCGGGCGGCGGCGGAGGCGCGCGTGGCCGGGTGGCGTGCCGAGGCGCGTGAACGCGGCCGCGACAAGGGGCTGTTGGAGTGCCTGCCGCCGGGACTGCAGCCGCGGCGGGCCCGTCTCGCGCGGCGCCGGCGCAAGGCCGACGTGGCGCATCTGGGCGGGCTGGCGGACCAGTTGGCGGCGACGCTGCCGCAGCTGGACACGTTGACGGACGACGAGAAGGACTTCGTGACGGGTTCGGCCGTCGCGGCCGCCGCACGGCAGGCGGTGGGGGCGGGGACGGCTCTCGACCTGGCGGGTCACTCCGTCGAGTCCGTCCGTGCGGCCGAACGGCTGCTGGCCAAGGCGGCGGGCGCCGCGTCCGGGAAGGCGGAGGCGGCACAGGCCGCTGCCGTGCACGGGGCGGTCGAGCGCTGGTTGCACGAGCGCGAGGCCCGCGCCTTCGCAGCTTCCCTGACCGGCCTGCCCGCGCAGGAACTCGACGCGCACGTGGAGCGGTTGGCGGGGTTGCGGGATCCGCTGTCGCGCCGGCTGTGGGAGACGGCGGTGGGCAGCCGGGCCCAGCACGCCGCCGCGCGCTCCGGGGACGTCGAGGAGTTCCTGCTCCGTCACCAGGACCGGCTGGCGCGCAAGCGGGCCGCGATGCCCTTGCGGGTGTTCCACCGGGACAGGGAGAGCGAGAAGCTGAAGCAGCTGGAGGCCGAGGCCCTGTTCCTCACGGGCCGGGACAATCTGCGCACGGTCTTCGCGCTGCAGTACCTGCTGCCGTTCACCGGGCCGCATGCCCTGGAGACCCAGCAGAAGCTCGCCGCCGAGCTGCCGGACTTCCTGCGGGGCCGGATCGCCGACATGCAGGGCTTTCATCCGGCGGAGCCGCTGGAGGAGTTGCTGTCGCGGGTGGAGGACGAGAAGCGCATCCGCACGGTGCGGGACATGATCCCGCGGCTGGGCCGCGACGGGGCGAACGCCCTGTTCCGGGAGCAGCAGGCGACGCACCTGGCGCAGGCGGAGGAGTTCGCGCGGGCTGTGCACAAGGCGGAGAAGGCCCGTGCTCGCGGGGGCGTGTTCACCTCGTGCTTCGCCTCGTGCTTCGGCGGAGGGATTGCGGAGGA
This sequence comes from Streptomyces morookaense, assembly GCF_013030945.1. Lineage (GTDB taxonomy): Bacteria > Actinomycetota > Actinomycetes > Streptomycetales > Streptomycetaceae > Streptomyces > Streptomyces morookaensis. Next base: position 27,514 of record NZ_JABBXF010000030.1, read on the forward strand.
CGAGTTCGAGGCGTTCCGCAAGCAGGGGCGCGACCTGGCCAAGCAGGCGTCGGGACTGGCGGCGGACTATGCGGCGTACGAGCGGGTGCTCAACACCCCTGCGTATGCGGGACGGTTCGCCCCCGCCGAGCATGTCCACGTGTGGAAGGACCGGCTCGGGGTCGACAGCTGATCCGGCCCGGCTGCGTGGGTTCCGGTCGTGGGCGACCGGAGGGGGACGCGTGACGTTCTCGACCACGGTTTCCCGTTCGCGTTGACGCGCCACCTGACCAGTTTGAGCATGAGCAGGTCAATTTCGCGGAACCAGCGAAAGGACCTCACATCACCATGGACAAGAGAGCAACAACCGCCCGGCTGCGCCGGCTGGTTGCCGTGGTCGGCACCGCACTGCTGATCCCGCTCGGGGTCAGCAGCACCGCCTCCGCCGCACCGGCCGACTCCGGCGACGGCCACAGGGCCATCACGCTCGGCGCGCCGGAAACGCTGCGCACCGTGACGAAGACCGACGCCACCGCCGCCGGCGACCTGGACTGCCGGCCGGGCGAGTCCGTCCTCACCCGCACCCAGTCCTGCTCGTACTGGAGGATCCCGGTCGAGTACACCGTCAACAAGGTGCCGGAAGGCACCGCCAACCTGTGGGCGAAGTCCACCGCGACGCTGGACCCGCGCAACCGCTACACCTGGCATCAGACGGTCACGCTGCGCCTGACCGACCCCACCACGTGGGCCGGTTTCGCCACGAACGGCTCGGTGGGCTTCGACTGCGGCCACTGCCAGGTGCCCGCATCCGGCGAGCGCTACCTGTTCCCGGGCCTCACCGTCACCTACCAGTTCACCGTGACCTCGCCGGGCCGGGCCCTGGTGAGCGACAGCATCCGCCCGTACGCCACGCTGTCGGCACCCCGGCACGACAAGGGCTCGGCGGTCATCGGCTCGACGTTCCGACCGCGGTGCGACAGCACTCCGCGGATCACTCCGCAGACCACCGGCGGCTGCGTGTACCCGGACGTGCCGGCGCTGTACAAGATCGACGTGACCAACGCGCGCGTGGCCGCGGTCGGCTGGCACGTGCTGTGGGCGCAGCGGAATCTCAAGCACCCGTGGGGCGTGGTGAACAGCCGTTACCCGCTGCACCGCACCTTCGACCAGACGCTGCAGGGGAGGAACCGTGACGTGGCCTGCGGCACCGGCGTGCCCCGTCCGCCGAACCGGCCCGACCTGACCTGCGACGAGTACCCCTTCGCCCAGACCTACGAGGGCGCCAGCCGGAACCCGGACTACAGCTGCCACTTCCTGAACGAGCGGGCCAACTCGCGTGAGGGCTCGGTGCGCAAGGCCGATCTGAACGGGCAGCGCGTACTGGAGAACGATGCATTCTATGTGCAGGTCGTCAACGTGCCGAAAGCGAAGCGGGACCTCGGCGAGCCGAGCCCGTACGGCCCGGTCGGCTGCGGCCACGACTGACCGCTCCGCGAGAGGTGGGGTGTTCACGTGTTCACATGTTCACGAGAGGGTGATGTCATGCCCGTCCTGATCCGTCAGACCTCCGGAACCGTGCACGTGGACGCCTCCACGGTCGACCTGGCCGGGGCCGAACTGGTGGTGGAGTTCGAGCCGGAGTGGACCGGCAACGGCCTGGTCGAGGCCGACCCGGCGGGTGACGGCGCCCGCATCCTGTGCGGGCAGGAGATCGGCAGCATCGCCGTCACCGCCCAGCTGTGGGACGGCGCGCCGCCCCCGGTCGACGATCTCGGGGCCTGGCAGGACGCCGCCGAGGTCTCTGTCGCATGGCGTTCGCCGTTCGTCGACTTCGGCACGACCGGCGACGGCGACGACGCCGCGCACCGCCTCGCCCTGCCCGGCCCGGGCACCTACCGGCTGCGGGTGCACGGCCGGCACCGGGACGACGGCGACCCCCGCGAGGACGAGGACCCGCAGGAGGAGTACCTGATCCAGGTCTGGGCCGCGCCGGATGACGTCGCGGACGTCATCAAGGCCACGAGCGAGACGGCACGCGGCTGGAGAGCGTAGGGCGCCGCGGCCCGGGCGACGTCGGTGTCGCCCGGCCCGCACACCCGATGATTCGGCAGTGATCCGGTCGCAGTCGCTCCCGGCCCTGTCCGGCGGACCTCCGTACCGCCGGACAGGGAGTCGCGGTCAGCAGTTCTTGATGAACCAGACGGGCTTCCAGTTGCCGTGCGGGTCGCCGAAGGGAGCCGGGGGCGTGGTGTAGACCCACTGCATGTGCTTGCCGTACATCACCGCCTGGGTGCCCGGCGTCTGGTTGTTGTACCACGAGCCGCCGCTGCCCCAGCCGTCGCCGGGCAGTTCCCAGGTCCGGCACTTCCACATGGTGAATTCGTAACCGGTGTAATTGCGGCCCTTGTAGGCACAGAAGTTCTGCTGACCGCAGTTGCCCGGGGCGTACATGCCGGACTTCCCTGCGCTCAGGTCCCGTACCCGGCTTTCCCCGGGGACGGTGACCACCACGGCCGAGGCATCGGACAGTGCCACCTTGTCGAGTGCGACCTGCTTGCCGCCCGACTGCGCGATGACGGTGTCGACTTCTCTCTGCACTCCGGCGATCTGGGTGGAGCTGAGGCCTGCGTTGCGCCCCTGGGCCGCGAAGGGGCTCAGCGGGGCGGCGGAGCCGTTGCCTGCTCCTGCGACCACCCCGCCCGCTCCGAGCAGGGCGGCGGCCAGGGTGAGGCCGGTCTTGCGGAGTGTGCTCATGATCAGTTCCCTCCCGTAGGACGTCGAGGAGCGATCGGGGAAGAGACTATGAAGCCATCGAAGCCCGCGCATCCCGCAGAGGGTTGAAGAGGGCCTGACACCGTGAGGGGACACGGGTAAACCCTCGCGGTAGTGCCCGCCTCCGCGACGCTCCTTTTGTCGCCGAAAGTTGATCCCGACCTGGCCGTCGGTTGACAAATTCGCTGCCAACTCCCCTGGATTCGCGAATGGTTTGACACGGCATCCGCGCCTTGACGATGATCAAAACCAGAATCCACGGCCGGAACCGGCAATGAGCCAGTCGTGCGGCAAGAGAAGTGTCTCCAGCCCCGACGGATGATCGGTGCTGTCCCTGTTGCCGTGCAGGCGGACAGCGCGCGATCTGCGAAATGGATTCCCCATCGGGACAACTCATGTGAAGGAGAGCTGGATGGCAAACTATCTGTCTCCCGGAGTGTTCGTCGAAGAGACCGCAGGCGGCTCCCGGCCGGTCGAGGGGGTGGCCACGGCGGTCGCCGCGTTCGTCGGCTTCGCGGAGGAGGGGCCGCTGAACGAGCCCGTCCGGATCACCAACTGGAGCCAGTACACGAAGACGTTCGGCGACTTCGTCGAGGGCTCCTACCTGGCCCACTCGGTCTACGGCTACTTCGCCAACGGCGGCGGTACCTGTTATGTCGTACGGGTCGGCGGGCAGGCCGCGGACGCGGACGCCGTCGGGGGCGCGCAGGCCGTGAGCGCTGCCGCGCCGGCGCAGGTGCTCGGCGGCTTCAAGGTGGCGGCGCTGCCGGCCGCCGCGGGCCGGGAGATCGCGGTCGACGTGCAGCGCAAGCCGGGCGACCCCAAGGCGAGGCGATCCGCCGCCGCCGGCAGCGCCGACAAGACGGCCGACAAGGCGGCCGACAAGGCCAAGGCGGGCAAGGACGGTGCGCCGGAGGCCGGTGGTGCGGAGGATCTGTTCTCCTTCACCGTGAAGGTGGACGGTGTCACCACCGAGGCCTTCGACGTCTCTGCGGAGAAGTCCTCGGCCTCGTACGTGGTGACGCAGGTCAAGCAGCACTCGAAGTTCGTGTTCGTGGAGGAGAGCACGGCCGGTGCCGCGCTCGCCCTGCCGGAGTCCTCCACCCTGGCGCTGCCTGCCGCTCCCTCCGAAGGCGTGACCACCGCTGAGGCAGTGACCAAGGACGTGGTCGGCCGCTACGTGGGCAAGGTCAGTGACCGCTCCGGCCTGTCGGGTCTGGAGGCCATCGACGACATCACCATGGTCGTCGCCCCCGACCTGATGGCCGCCCACCAGAAGGGCAGCGTCAGCCGCGAGCAGGTCAAGGCCATCCAGCTGGCCATGATCAACCACTGCGAGAACATGGCCAACCGCATGGCCATCCTCGACCCGCTGCCGGACATGAGCCCCTCCGAGGTCTATGACTGGCGGCAGAACGAGGCGGGCTTCGACTCCAAGTACGCGGCCCTGTACTACCCGTGGATCCAGGTCGCCGACCCCGTCAGCGGCAAGGGCTTCCTGATGCCGCCGTCCGGCCACGTCGCGGGTCTGTGGGCCCGCAACGACGAGGCGCGCGGCGTGCACAAGGCCCCGGCCAACGAAGTGGTGCGCGGCGCTCTCGATCTGGGTGTGCAGGTCACCAAGGGCGAGCAGGAGCAGCTGAACCCGGCGGGCATCAACTGCATCCGCAGCTTTCCCGGGCGCGGTATCCGCATCTGGGGTGCCCGTACCCTCTCCAGCGACCCCGCGTGGCGCTACCTGAATGTCCGACGTCTCTTCAACTACCTGGAGGAGTCGGTCTATCTGGGCTCGCAGTGGGTGGTCTTCGAGCCCAACGACGAGCGGCTGTGGTCGACGGTCCGGCGCAATGTCAGCGCCTTTCTGCACAACGAATGGCGAGCCGGAGCGCTGTTCGGCGCCAGCCCGGACGAGGCGTTCTACGTCAAGTGCGACGCGGAGACCAATCCGCCGGAGGTCATCGACGCCGGCCAGGTCGTCTGCGAAATCGGTGTCGCTCCGGTGAAGCCGGCCGAATTCGTCGTCTTCCGGATCGCCCAGGAATCCCTGGGCGGTGGCGGTGGTGGCGGCGAGTAGCCCCAGCCTCTCTCACTCAACGCACAGTCACCAATATCTAAGGAGCAGCAACGATGGCTCAGCCGGACAACAAGGTCGGTGGACCGCTCACTTCGAACAATTTCATTTTCGAGCTCCAGGGCGTCCAGCTCGAGCAGCTGAAGAGCGTCAGCGGCCTGGAGGTCAGCCTGGAGGTCGTCGAGAACCCCCAGGTGGGCTCCGACGGCAAGTGGTCCATGAACAAGGTCGCGGGCAACCCGAAGGCACCGAGCATCCGGGTCACCCGGACCATGGAGGAGAAGGGCAAGAACAAGCTCGTCTCCGACTGGATCCAGAAGGCCTATTCCCGGGGTGGGGGCTCCGCGATCACCGCGGAGAAGTCTCAGGCGTCCATCACCTACCGGAACGCCGAGGGCAACAAGGAGATCAAGTTCAACCTGATCGGGGCCTGGGTCAGCTCGTGGAGCGCCGGTGAGGTCAGCGCCGAGTCCAGCGGCGTGACCGTGGAGACGTTCACCATCGAGTGCGACCGGGTCGAGATCGCATGAGGCGCGGGCGCGTGGTCGAAGGGTCGCCGCTCGCGCCGGGGGCGTCCGCAGCGTCCGCACAGAACGACGCGCCCGCTTTCTCGCCGGGGACCGCGGGCCCGGACAGCGGGCCCGCGGCTCTCCGCACCGAATTCCCTTTCACGCTGCCGCGCGGATACGTGGACGAGGACGGGAAGGTGCACCGGCACGGCGTCATGCGGCTGGCCACCGCCCGGGACGAACTGCTGCCGCTGATGGACATGCGGGTGCGGGACAACCCGGCATATCTGTCGGTCGTGCTGCTCGGCCGGCTCATCACGCGGCTCGGCACGCTGAAGAACGTCGACGCGAACACCGTGGAGCAGTTCTTCGCGGCGGACCTGGCGTACTTGCAGAAGTTCTACGAAAAGATCAACACGGACGGCACCTCGCTCGCATCGACAGCGTGCCCCGAGTGCCATCACGAGTTCGACGTGGACCTGGGGAGCCGCCTGGGGGAATGAAGACGTACGCGCCCGAGGACCTGCGCTCCGAACTCGCGTACATCGCCTACCACTTCCACTGGCCGCACGACCAGCTGCTCGACATGGACCACATCGAGCGGCGTTCGTGGATCAGCCAGATCACCCTCATCAATCGACGCCTCGCGGAAGGGACTTGACGGGCATGCTCGACCGGATCATCCGCACCGCCGGCCGCCGCGCGGTGGCCTGGTCCGGCGCGGAGGTCGCGAACGACGCCGGGGGGCGCACGGTTCCCGGGGCGGGCGTGGTGGCCGGCGTGCCCGCACTTTCCCGGGGCGGGGCTGCCCGGCCGGATACCGGCGCGGATGTGGTCTTCTGCGCTGACACCGATGACGATGCCGCTGCCTCTGCCGCTGCCTCTGCCGTTGCCGATGTTTCCGCAGAGGCTGCCCTGGAGACGGCGGCCGATGTGACGGTACGGGTTCCGGTGGTGCTGCCGGGGACGGTCCGCCCTGTCGCGGCGGGCGACTTGACACCGGTCACCGCTGTCCGGCGGATGACGGAGCGGCTGACGGCATTGCGCGACCACCGGCTCAGCGGCGAACTCACCACTCTGATCGACACGGAGGCACCCCTGGTGTTCCGGGCGCGGGCAGGGCTGTGGGACACGACGGGGCTGCCTTCCCGCCGTCCGGTGGCCGAGCTGTACTGGCGGACTGCCGGGGAGACAGTGCACGAAGAGGCCACGGAGGGTGCGGAGGCTGCTCCGCGGGGCCCTGTGCCGGACGCCGCTGTGAGCCCTGGCAGCCCGCGGCCCCGTCGCGGGGCCGAGCACTCCCCTCGACCCCGCCGTTCCCCGGAGCGCAACTCCCATGCCCTGGCGACGCCCCGGGGAACGGCGGTTCCGGACGACGAGCGCGGTACGGTCCCGCATACGACGGATCCGGCAGTCGGCGTGGAGCCCGCCCCTCGGGCCGATGCCCGGGACGCTGCGTCCTGGGTCGTGCCTCAGGGCGGGAGCAAGGCCGTCCGCGAGGACGAGCACGTGACGCACACGAAGGCGACGGCCGGGCACGGAAAGTCGGAAGCGGATACCGTGCCGCAGGCCGGCACAGCGGGCGCTGCGGACTCGGCCACGCCCCGGTCCCGCACCACGGTCGCGGTTCACGCTGAAGAGCGTGCCACTCCCGGCTCCCCAGCGCAGGGGTCACACACGCACTCCGGCTCGCCCTCCCCCGGCAGCGGGCGGGTTGCAGAGGGACCGGCACCATCGGCCGCGCCCGCCCGCCTCTTCAGCACCACGCCGGATGCTTCGGGCGCGGACCTTCCGTGGGCCAAGCCGGAGGCAACGGTTCCGGGCTGCGCCGGCACGGCGGTTGAGAACGAAGACGGAACATTGGAGAACCCGGCGGCTCCGGTCGATGAGCGCAGCATGCCCGGCGGCACAGTGAACCAGGTATCCCTCGCCAGCTCGCCTGCTGCGGCGGCGCACGCGGACAACAACACGTCGTCGGTTGCAGCAAGAACCGCTATGCAAGGCCGTACGTCCGAGGCGCCCGACCAGGTCACACCCTCGCCCAGCACCGGGGCTGCGCCCCAGGACCGACAGCAGCCTGCGCTCAGTGACAACGCGGCAGACGACGCTGCAGCCGCCTCCACCCCTGATGGTGTCACGCACGAGAAGACAGTCGCGACAACGCCCCCGAATGTCGCGAGCGTTGGAGAAGGCGAGGACACAGCACGCGCGGAGGCACCTGCGCCGCGCGGCAACGCGGGCTCGAGCGGAGCAGCTTCGTTCGCCGGGGACAGTGCGACGGACCCTGCGAACGAGCAGCACGTACAGCATGCTCAGCCTGAGACAACCGGCGGCGCGCCGGGATCTACAGCGGCACTCACCCTGCCGCCCGGCGCATTGGGTGCCTTCGGCCGGGCCGCAGACGCCCTCCGGGCGCAATCCGTCACCTCTGCCCGCGAACGTGAGGCACTCAACGGGGGGACGGCCGACACCACGACACCACCTGCCGCGGTCGACGCATCGGACACCCCTTGCCGCACCACAACTCCCGCCGGTGCCGACGCGACAAACCACGTCCCGGGTCGCGGGAGCAGGGCCGATACCCCAACGTCACCGGCCGTGTCCGTGCCCCCGGCCAACGCGTCGACCGCACCGGGCCCGATCACCTACCCCACCAAGCCCACCACAACACACTCCGCCCACAAGCACGACACACGCCACGAAGACCACCACAACATCGAGGACAAGGCCGACCACCCGGCGTCCCCGGCCGCGCCCGGTAACGCGTTGGCTGCTCCCGGCCGCAGCATGTCCCGCACCGGGCCCGGCGCAACAAGTCCAGGTTCCGTCCACGAACGCGAAGGATGTGACAGCGACACAGTCGCGACGCCCTCAGCCGTACCGACCCCGCCGACCCCGCCGACCAGCGGCCCGAACACCCCGCGCCGCGCTGCCCCGCACGAGAGCCTGCTTCGGCATGAGCGGCAGCCGGAGCAGGAGCCGGTGGACGAGCATGCGGCACAGCAGACGGACCCGGCGATGGAAGCGCTCTCCGATACCGGTGACAGGCAGCCCAGGGAACGCGGCGCGGCCGATGCCAACGAGGCACCGGCCAGGGCCTCTTCGGCCTCCGCCCGCAGGCCGGAGACGGCGCTGGAGTCGTCCGCTCCGGTGCGTCTCTCGCATGCCGCCCTGCCGACAGTCGATATGCGCTGGCCCCGCCCCGACGCGCACGCTGTGCCCTCGGACCACGAGGCGCCGGAAGCCGGTTCCCAGCGGGCCGTTGACGTGCCTGCGTCCCCGGCACGGTCCGGTGCTGGGGGCCTGGGTGCGACCGTTTCCCACACCCGGATCCGGCACGCCCCCGAGCCCGGGACAGCCCCCGGCAGCCACCGCGAGCCGCAGCGGCGACCGACGACCGCCGCGTCGGCTCGCCCGACCACGGGCACCGAGGAGCGCGGCCGAATCGCGACGGCTCCGAGGTCCGGGCAGCTTCCCCCGGCTACCCCCGGAGGCGATACCGACCACACCGAGGAGCACCACACGCCTCCCCCTGGCCCGGCAACCCCCGCCGGGCACAAAGGCGTTCCCCTCCCCGGTCCGGTGACCGAAGAGCCGGCACTCGCCGACGCCCAGAGCACGAGCACGTCGCAGGCACCGGATCCGGTCCGCACCGGATACTGCCCGGAGAACACCCGCCTCCCGGCAACTCCGGTACGGGACAGCGGCTTTCCTGCAGCAGGCGGACATCTCCTGCTCCCCCATGCACCTCGGGGCAGTGGCTCCGACGATGCAGATGCGGCCACCACGGGCGCACGCGTCAGCGAGGCGTCGTCGTCCGGTGCAGCGGCCGACGACGCCGCGCACGAGGCCACACGCGCCTTTGACCCGCAGGACCGTGACACGGTCGCGCCGCTCCCGGCGTACACCGATGAACTTCCTGAACGCCCGGTACGCGCCGCGGCTTCCCGCGACCGGGGGCGCAGCCATGCCACGGTTGCCGACCAGGCCACGCGTGTCCGTATCACCCCGACGGCACACCGTGCCCCGGAGCAGTTTCCGCTCGTCGGCCACCCGGGCGCACCTGTGGACCGGGGCCGTGGGCCCGCTCTATCCGACGCCGGGCAGGAGTCCCCGCCTTCCCCGCGCGGTACGGCCGCCGCCCGCCCTGCGGGTCCGGCCACCGACGCGATTCCCCGGTCCTCCGAAGGGGGCAGGCATCACCCGCGCAAGGCCGTCGATCCGCGTGCCCTCACGCCCCTGCACATGCCTATCGGCGAACCGTCCCCGGCACGAACCGACCGGTCTCGTGGCAACCCGCGGAACACGGCAGCGCGCCGCGAACAGCCGCTCAGCGCCCAGCCGTTGGGCGAACTGGCCACACCATTGCCCGCACAAGCAGCGCACCCCGCCCCGGGACGCCTCCCGTTCACCGATCGCCCCGGGCGCCGCGGGGCCGGTCCGTCGCACTCCCCCGCTGGGGGTCCGCAGGACGGCCTCACGCACCCGTCGGCCGACAACGCGCCCGGCACCTCCGACAGCGTCTCGGTGCCCCTCGGCCAGGCCCCCCAGGCGCGCCCGCGCCCGGTCCGTCCCACCGACGCACCGTCCCTCACACACGGTGGGACCACGACGGCGGAAGAGCCAGACGCCCTCCGTGGGCCCGGCCTGCCCGCCGCCCGACCGCCTCGCGAACAGCGGCACGCCGAGGGCGGGCAGAGCCGCACTGTGCCCGTTCCCCACGAGCGGAGCGCTGCCGACGCCGGGCAACGCCCCACCGCACCCGGACTTCACGAGCCGAACGCCGTCGACGCCGACCGGCTCCCCACCACACCCGCCTCCGGCGAGCCGGGCCGTGCAGGCACCGACGCCTACGCCTACGTCGGCACCGGCAACACCGGCACCGGAACCACAGCACCCCCTGCCACCCGCACCAACCACGGCGCAGCCGCACCGCCATCCATGCACAGGCCCACCCCGGACACAGCGCCCACCGACGACCGACGCCGTCCCCCCGCCAACCGGCCGGACAGCAGCGCCCCCGCCGCCCAGGCGGAGACGCGAGCCCCCTCGCGCCCTGGGCAAAGCGCCGGTGCCCCGTCCCCGTCCGCGCAACCACGCACGTCCCACGACACCCCCCGGCACGACACCCACCCGGCCGAGCCGCACCCCACCCCTCGCACCCACCCCGACGACAACACCGCCCCCACCTTCCGCACAGGCCCGCGCCGCATTGCCCGTCTCTCCGTCCCCGAGCACGAGGCTCCGACCCGCCTCCGCCAGGCCCTGGCATCGCTCTTCCTCCTCCGGGGCTCGACCGCCGAGGACCCGCCGAAGGCCGGCCCAACCTCCACCCCCCGCCCCACCAACCCGCCCCAAGTCGGCCCAGGCCGCCCCGTGTTCCGTCGTATCGCCGCACACGCCCCCGAGCCCGGCAGCCGGAACACAGGCACCCCGGCGACCGCCTTCGCCGGCAGTACCGAGAGCACCGTGCCCGTGCCCGACTGGGGCATCCCGCAAGCCGTCCTGCGCCAGGACCGGCACCAGGAATCGCAGAACACCACCACGAGAGACGGAGGTACAGGCCGTGCCCACCGAGCCTGATGCGAGCCCCATCAACCAGTTCTCGTTGTCGATCGACGGCGAGGATCTCGGTCTCTTCACCCGATGCAGCGGACTCGCGCTGTCCGTCGAGGTGGACGAAGTCGTCGAAGGCGGCGTCAACGAGTCCGCGATCCACCTCAACACTCGGATCAAGTACGCACCGCTGGTCGTGACCCGCGCCGTGCGAAGGAACTCGAAGGACTTGTGCCAGTGGGTCCAGAAGTCCGTGAGTGAACCGTCCCTCTCCACGGGGCAGATCGCCTGCCTCGACCAGAAGGGAAGCGAACTGGCCAAGTGGGAGCTGCGGGACGTGATGCCGGTGGCCTGGCGGGGACCGAGTCTGGACGCCGCGGGCGGCTCGATCGCGATGGAGGAGATCGAGTTCGTCTACGGCGGTTTCATCCGCAAGGCCTAGCCCACGCACCGAGCAACTGAACTGAAAGGAGGGCACGTGCCGGAGAAGAAGATGGTCAAGGCCACTCTGGAGATCTATGCGCCGCCGACCGGCGGCCAGGCAGGGCCCGGAGGGCTCCAGGAGACGATCGAGTTCCAGTTCAATCCGGCGGAGCTCTCCCTGGTCAAGGAGGTGTCCTTGGCCCGGCACAACGCGCGGCTCGCCCAGCACACGTCCGTGCCGGAGTTCACCGGCAGCCGTCCCCGGGTGCTGGCGATGTCCGTGGTCCTGGACAAGAGGGACTCCCAGGACAAGTCCGTGGACGGCCGGGTCCGTGCCCTGCTGAGCTGCTGCACGCCCACCGAGAGCAGCCGGGCGGACGACCAGCCCTCCCCTCCGTGGGTCAGGTTCCGCTGGGGCGGCTTCGAGACGGTGTCGTTCCTCGCGTTCATCAGCCGGATGAAGGCGACGTATACGCGGTTCTCGACGGAGGGCGAGCCGTTGCGGGCGGTATGCGAGATCTCGCTGGAGGAGATCGGCACGACGACGCAGGGGCAGAACCCGACCTCCGGCTCGCCCTCCTCCCGGCAGTCCTACGTCCTCGTCCGCGGTGACTCGCTGCAGTCCGTCGCCTTCGGCAGCACCGGCCGGGCCGACGGCTGGCGGGCCATCGCCCAGGCCAACGACATCGCGGATCCTTCACGACTGGAGGCCGGCCGGACCCTGCTGCTGCCGGGCGTCGCCGACCGCTGAACCCTCCCAGCTGCCCCCTTTCACCACCGCACGACAGAGGACAAGGACATGACGGCACGTCATACAGCCGGACTGGGCATCTGGGTCGACGGCCGGCACCTGCCGCCCGCCTGTGACATCGCCCTCGCCTGGGCCTTTGTGACGGAGAACGCCCGCACCCCGGCCGCCGCCGAGCTCGGCTTCCGGGACCCGCGCGGAGCGTCCCTCCTGACGCAGACCGGTATCGAACTCGGCAGCGCCGTCAAGGTGTCCGCCTTCGGCCCCGACGGCACACACGATCTCTTCGAAGGCGAGGTCACCGACTGCGAGGCGCGCGCCTCGGCCGACGGCGACGCGGCGGGCGGCGGAGTGCTCACCGTGATCCGCGCGTTGGACCACGCACACCGTCTCCGCCGCGGCACGCGCGTCCTCGCCTACCGGCAGATGTCCGCCGGGCAGATCGCCCAGAAGATCGCGGACCTGGCAGGAGTGCGCACCGGGAAGATCGACGACCCCGGTGTGGTGTACGAGTTCCTCACCCAACCGGCCATGTCCGACTGGGACTTCCTCTCCCATCTCGCCCGCGAGAGCGGCTGCGACCTGTTTCTCCGGGACGGCAGGCTGCACTTCGAGAAACCGGCCCGCGCCTCTGGCGCGCCGGCGAAGGGCACGCCGTCCCGGCAGAGCCCGTTCGCCCTGGAATTCGGCGAGAACCTGTTGAAAGTCTCCTCCGTCGCCTCCCTGCGGGATCAGGTGACCTCGGTCGTGGTCCGCGGCTGGGACCCCGAGCGCAAGCAGCCGGTCGTCGCGCAGCCGGCACCGCGAACGGCTCCGTCCCGCGACGTGACCTGGCATGCCGAGCGCAGCGTCGTGCGCGGCGAGCCGCTGCTCCTGGCCGGGCTGCCGCGCGGCGTCCAGAGCGAGGCAGAGCACGTCGCGCAGGCCATGGCGCAGGAGGTGGCCGCGGGGCTGACCGGGCTGCGGGCAGTCGTGCGCGGGGAGCCGCGGCTGCGGCTGCGGTCCGCGGTGACGCTCAAGGGCCTGGGCAAGCGCTTCGACGGACGGTACGCGGTGACGTCCGTACGCCACGAATTCCACCCGGACTCCGGCTACTTGACCGAGCTGACGGTCGACGAGGGAACCGACCGTATCGCCGCCGGACGTCCCGGGGACGGCGAGGCGGGTCTGCGCCGCTTCCACGGCGTCATGCCCGCCACGGTCGTCAACATCGAGGACGAGCAGAAACAGGGCCGCGTCAAGCTCCGACTTCCCTGGCTGTCACCGGATTACGAGAGCAACTGGGCGCGCACCGTGCAGCTGGGCGGCAGCCGGGGGCACGGCGTGGTGCTGCCGGAGGTGGGCGACGAGGTGCTCGTCTGCTTCGAGCAGGGCTGCCTGGACCGGCCGTACGTGCTGGGCGGGCTGTACAACGGCGTGGACAAGCCGGTGGACGAACCGGACCCGCACCGCCTCGAACTCGTCGACGGCCGGGGAAAGGCCAACTGGCGGTCGTTCGCCTCGAAGATGGGCCACCGCCTGGAGCTGCTGGACGCGGACCGGGAACACCAGGTGGGCGCCACGCTCATCACCGGCGACAACAAGCTGTCGGTCCGGCTCGACCAGCACAAGACCGAGATCACCCTGCGCAGCGACGGCACCGTCTGCATCACCGCCGAGAAGGGGGTCACGGTGAACACTGCCAGCGGCCCGCTGAAGTTGGTGGGTGACGACGTCACCGTGGTCGGCCGCAAGAGCATCGGTCTCTCGGCTCCTCAGGTCGATGTCAAGGCCAAGGGGACGCTCGACATCTCCGGTGCGACGGCGAAGCTCGCCGGCACGGGCCCCACCGAGATCACCGGTCTTCCCGTCAAGATCAACTGACGGCCGGGACTTCCCGCCGCCCGCAAAGCCGTCTGCAAAGGAGAACAACCCATGCCCGCCGCAGCACGCGTCGGCGACGCGATCGCCTACCTCCCCAACCCGGGCCCGGTCCCCGCGCCCGTGGGCCAGGGCACGCTCGGGCTGCCCGGAGTGCCCACGGTTCTGATCGGGGGCCAACCGGCCGCCACCGTCGGTTCGTTGTGCGCCTACGTCGTGCCGCCGCCCGGGTCGCCCGTCCCGCCGCCCCCCGTACCCGTCGTCCCCCTGCCGCTGCCCAAGCCCGTGCTCATCGGCGGGATGCCCGCGGTCGTCAAGGGCAGCGTGGCCGGCCCCGGTACGGTCACCGGCGGCTGCCCCACCGTCATGATCGGGGGCTGAGCGTCGTGTCCGATGTCTTCATCGGCCGTGGCTGGGCGTTCCCCCTGGGCGTGAGTCCGTCGGGCGGGGTGGCGATGGCCGAAGGGTCCGCCGATGTCGAGCAGGCGGTCCGGCTCATCCTGAGCACCGAGCCCGGAGAGCGGCCCATGCGGCCCGAGTTCGGGTGTGCGATCCGTGACCGGGTCTTCGGTTCCTTCGACGCCTCCGCCAGCGGGGCCATCGCGCACGAGGTGCGGCGTGCCCTGGAGCGCTGGGAGCCGCGCATCGTCGTGGACGACGTCGCCGTGGCGCAGGCCGCGGGGCAGCAGGAAGTGCTGGAGATCCAGATCGCCTACCACCTCGCCGGGACCAACAGCCGCCGCAATCTGGTCCATCCGTTCTATGTGATCCCCGCCCATGAGGGCGAGGGGCCGCACCGCTCCGAGCCTGCGGGCTCCGTTCCGCAAGGGGACGACCATGTCGCTGCCTAGCCCCGACCTCGACGACCGCCGCTTCCAGGACCTGGTCGACGATGCCAAGCGCTTCATCCAGCGCCGCTGCCCGGAGTGGACCGACCACAACGTCTCCGACCCGGGTGTGGCACTCATCGAGGCGTTCGCGCAGATGGTCGACCAGCTCTCCTACCGCCTCAACCGGGTACCGGAGAAGATCCATCTGGAGTTCCTCGACCTGCTCGGTGTGCAGATGACGGCACCCCAGGCAGCGCGCACCGAGCTGACGTTCCGGCTCGCCACGCCCCAGAAGGCGGACGTCACCGTGCCCGTCGGCACCGAGGTGGCGACCCCGCGCACCGGCAGCGCGCCCGCGCGCGTCTTCACCGTCAGCCGGCAACTCGACATCGTCCCCACCGCCCTTGGCCACATCGGCACCGCACACGCCGGGCAGACCCCGGAACTGTCCACCGAGCGTTTCGAGTCCGGGGAGCCGGTGACATGCTTCGCCCAGCCGCCGGCACCGGGCGACGCCCTGCTGGTGGGGCTCACGCAGGCGGCGCCGCGCTGCGCCGTCGCGCTGCATGTGGACTGCCGCATGGACGGCGTGGGTGTCGATCCGCGCCGCCCGCCGCGCGTGTGGGAGGCGTGGTGCGGCGAGGGCTGGCTGCCATGCGAGGTCGAGAGCGACAGCACGGGCGGCCTCAACCGTCCCGGCGAGATCCTGCTGCACCTGCCCGACGGACATGTGGACTCGCTGATCGGACGGCGGCGCGCCGGCTGGCTGCGCTGCCGGATCACCGAGGGGGCCCCGGGGCAGCCCGTCTACTCCTCCTCCCCCAAGGTCGACGCCCTGGAGGCGTACACCGTGGGCGGGACCACGGGCGCGGTCGAGGGCGAGACGATCCCGCACGACGAACTCGGCACCTCCGACGGCACGCCGGGGCAGTCCTTCACCCTCCACCGCACCCCCGTAGTCGCCGGATCGCTGCGCGCAGTGGCCGTGGAGACCAAGGCCGGGCGGCAGGTGTGGAAGGCAGTCGAGTCGTTCGCGGACTCCTCCCCGACGGACCGGCACGTCACCGTCGACGAAGCCTCCGGCACCATCCGCTTCGGCCCCGCAGTGCGCCAACCCGACGGCGAGATACGGCAATACGGTGCCGTGCCCGACATCGGCGCCCGCATCACCGCCGGCGCCTACCGCCGCGGCGGCGGCCGGGCAGGCAACGTCGCCGCCTCCACCCTCACCGTCCTGCGCACTCCCGTCGCCCTCGTCTCCCGCGTCGAGAACCGCACACCCGCCACCGGCGGCGTCGACGCCGAATCCGTCGACAGCGTGCGTCAACGCGCCGGCCACTGGCTGCGCACCCAGGACCGCGCCGTCACCGCCCACGACTACGAGACCATCGCCCGGGCCGCCTGCCGCGAAGCAGGCCGCATCGAATGCGTTGCCGAACCCGCCGGGACCGAACATGCCGGACTCGTACGCGTGTTGATCGTCCCCCAGGTCCGGGATGTGCGGGACGAGAACAGCTGGCGGGACCTGGTGCCGTCCGAGGAGATGCTGTCCGCGGCCGCCCGGGCGGTCGAGGCGGCCCGGCCGCTGGGGGTCACGGTCTCCGTCAGCGGCCCCGCCTACCAGGGCGTCACCGTTGTCGCCGAGATCGAGGCGGCCAAGGGCGCGGACCGGGCCGAGGTCAAGGAACGGGTACTGCGCGCACTGTACGAGTGCCTGAGCCCGCTGCCCTCCGACTCCGGCTCGGGCACCGGCAGCCGTTCCGGCTGGCCGCTCGGGCGGGCGCTGCGGCTGAGCGACCTGTACGCGGTGGCCGCGCGCTGCGAGGACGTCGAGTCCGTGCCCAGGCTGGAGATGTACCCCGCCGACCTCGGCACCGGTGAGCGGCAGGCCGCCGCGGACCGGATCGACGTCGGCCCGGCGACGCTGTTCCTCTCCTTCCGCCACCAGGTGGCCGTGAAGAACGCGCGCTGAGCGCTCCGTTGGAAGTCCGCTGCTTCACCTGCTTCATCTGCTTCATCTGCAGGTACGTCGTGGCTGGTCGCGCAGTTCCCCGCACCTCTTCGGGGCGTCGGCGAACCGCACCGGACCGCGTATGACCCGCTGGCCACCGGAAGAAGAGACCGACTCATGGACAGACTGCCGTCACCGGCACCCGCACCGGCGGTACCCGCAGTGCCGCCCCTGGTGCCCGGGAGCCGGTCGCTGCGCGCGATCCTGCCGGAGAGCTACCGCCAGGGCGACTTCGCCGACCGGTTCATCGCCGGCTTCGACGACACCCTCGCCCCGCTGATCACCTCGCTGGACTGCCTCGACGCCTACTTCGATGCACGTACCGCCCCGGACCACTTCGTCTCGTGGATGCTCGGCTGGAGCAACACCGCGCTGCCTTCCTGCGTCGGCCCGACAGGGCGGCGCAACGCGCTCCTGCTCGGCCACCGGCTGCACGGGCTGCGCGGCACCCGGTCCGGGCTCGACCTCCTCGTGCGCCATGTGCTGGGCGGGCGCCTCGAACTGGCCGAGTCCGGGGGCACGCACGTGACCACCGGCCCGGAGGACCCCTCCGTGCCGCTGCCGGCGGCCAGTTGGGCCCGGGTACGGGTACTTCTGCCGCACGGGACGTCGGCCGGCCGGCCCTGGGTGGCGGAGGACGTCGAGGAACTGGTCCGGCAATGGCTGCCCGCGCACGTCGCGGCGGATGTCACGGTCGAGGACGACGAGGACCCCCTGCTCGTGCGGGGGGCGTCGGGGGGTGAGGCCTGATGGGCACCGACTCGTCCGCACACCGGGGCTGGTACGTGCCCGGCGAGCAGGATGTCTGCGGCAGTTGCGGGGTGGTCGCCTACCCGGGCGAGACGTTCTGCATCTCCTGCGGGGCGTACCGGGGGTGGGACCGTCCCGGCTCCGGACAGCCCGCGCAGCCGCCCGCCGCCGCCTTTCCGGCGGAGCGGGAAACCGTGTACCCGCAGTCCGTATACCGGCAGTCCGTACCGGCTGAGACCGCGCAGCCGGATTCGGGTCAACGCGGCTTCGTGCAGCCTGAGTTCGGGGCCGCCCGGCCCACCGGCCAGGGCGCGTCGGCGCCCGTATCGCCCCGGCCCGCGGACCCGCAGCCCGCTGCCGGGAACCTCTCCTGGGCCGACCCCCTCTTCGCGCCGCTGCCCGGCACGCCGGAGCCGCACAGCGCGCGGACCCAGGTCATCAGCGGCGAGGTCGTGCTGTGGACCACGCCGGCCGAGGACGGGCCGGACGCGCCCACCCCTCCGGGCGGGGTGCCACAGCTGCTGCAGTGCCCGGAGTGCGGCGGGCCCAACACGGAAGCGCGCACGTACTGCCACCCCTGCGGTGCCCTGCTGCGCCCCGAACCCGAGCCCGAAGAGCCGCAACCGACCCGCTGGGAGCGGCTGCGCGAACGGTACTTCGACCGGCCGGAGGTGTGGCACTGGGACCGCCGCTGGGGGGTGGCACTGGCCGCGCTGCCGCTGTGTCTGGTCGCCGGGGTGTCCGCAGGCGGCGCGGTAGCCGCCGCGCACGACGCCGTACCGAGGATCAAGGACCGTTTCCTGGCGCAGGACGCGGTCGCCCCGGACGCGGTGTCCGCCTCCAGCTCCACGAAGGGCTTCGAGGCGGAGCTGGCCTCCGACGGCGTGGACAACCGGGCGTGGGCACCGAAGGGCAGCGGCAAGGATGCCGTCGGCCAGTACTGGACGGCCGAGTTCACCAGCCCGTTCCGGCTGACCTCGCTCCTGATCATCAACGGGGCCGCCAAGGCGCCCAAACAGTTCGCCGAGACCGGAAGGCCCACGAGGATCAAGGTGACCGCCACCACGGCCGGACACGGCACCGTGGAGAAGCAGATCGAGCTGGGCGGACAGCCCGGTCCGCAGCGCTTCGACCTCGGCATCGACGACGTCGTCCAGGTCCAGGTGACCATCGAGGCCGTCAACCCCGGGCTCAAGCCGGACATGCCGGTGGCCATGGCCGAGATCCAGTTCTTCACCCGGCAGGCGTCATGAGCGTACGGGCCGAACTCACCGTCCCCGAGGACGTCATCACCCCCGGCGGCACCGTCACCGCCCACCTGCGGGTGTGGAACGAGAGCCGCATCGTCGACGCCTACGTCCTGCGGCTCCTCGGGCCGCCCGCCGAGTGGCCGGACACCGACGCCGGGCTGGGCCGGCTGGCCGTCTACCCGGGCAACCACGAGAAGATCACCATTCCGCTCACGCTGCCGCGCGACAGCGAACTCTCCCCCGGACGGCTGACGTTCGCGGTGCACGTCGCCTCGGTGGAGGACCCGGCGGCCGTCGCCGTTCCCGAAGCGGTCGTCAACGTCGGCGAGTTCCACGACCTGGCCCTCACGCCGGTGCGCTCGCGGGTGCGCGGGGCGCTGTGGAGCAGCAACCTGGTCGTCCTGGAGAACACCGGCAACGCCACGACGGCCGTCCGGCTGCGCGTGGCCTGCGAAGCCGAGGACGCGCCCCTGCGGCCGAGGCTGCGCCGCGCCCGGCTCACCCTCGAACCGGGCGAACAGGCCCGGATCAGCATCATGACGCGCGTCCTGAACCCCAAGTTCACGGGCACAGCCGCCAACTGGTCCATCGGCGTCAGCGCCGGCTGGGTGGACGGCGCCGACGGTCAGGAGCGCACCGTCGACTACGTCCACCGGCAGCATCCGCTCGTGCCCAAGCCCGTCCTGAAGGCGCTCATCGCGGTGACGGCACTCCTGGTGGCGTTCGCGGCGCTGTGGTTCTCCCCCGTGGGCGGCAAGAAGCCGGAGGCGAAGACCGAGACCGCCAAGGGGCCCACACAACTGGACGAAGTGAAGAAAGCGGAACAGCAGGCGGCGGACAAGCAGAAGAAGGACGAGGAGAAACAGAAGGAGGACGAGAAAAAGGCGAAGAAGGACAAGGAGGAGGCGGGCGCGCCGAAGAAGGAGCAGTTCCAGAGGTCGCTGACCGTCGACACGAAGAACAAGAAGACGAGCGACGTCGACGCCTACACGGTACGGAAGGGCTACCGCCTGGTGGTCAAGTCCGTGCAGCTGAGCGCCTCCGGCCCGGACACCGGCACGCTCTACCTCAAGGCCGGAAACCAACAACTGCTGAGCACCGGCGTGAAGAACGTCAAGGACTTCACGCCGTCCGCACCGCTGTCCTTGAAGGAGGGCAGGAAACTCGCCCTGCAGGTGGACTGCCCCGTGGGCACCCCGGTGCCGAGCGCCTCCGCGTCCGGCGCGCCGTTCGCTCCCCCGGCGACGTCCTGCACCGCCACGGCGAACGTCGTCGGGGAACTGATCCCGCTGACGGGCCCGAACGCCGAGCCGGAACCCTCTCAGGCCTCCTCCTGACCACCACGACCTCTTTTCCTCTCTCCTTTTCCTCTCTTCCTTCCTGGAGTCCGACCCTTGAGCATCGTTCAGCACGTAGACGACACCCTTGAGAAGGAGCTGCGACGCGGCCCCCTGCACGGCGTGAACGCACAGGTCGCCTTCGAGACACCGAACTCCGACTGGTCCGCGCGCCGTTCGGGGCTGTGCGTGAACCTCTTCCTGCACAGCATCGAGGAGGACACCGCGCAACGGCAGACCGGTGACTCCAGCATCATCGACGAACACGGCGTCGTGGTGGGCTATCACCGCCCCGCCCGCCATTTCAGGCTCGGCTACGCCCTCACGGTGTGGGGGCAGAGCCCCCGCGACGAACACCGGCTGCTCGGCACCTTGTTGGAGTGGTGCGTGGCCACGGAGCGGCTCACCCCGTATCCGGGCCTGTCCGCGGGCCCGTTGAGTCTGAAGCTGCGCGAGACGCCCGAGGGCGCGGAACCGCTGGCCACCAAGCTCTGGTCCAGCCTCGGCACTCCGGCCCGCCCGGTCCTCGACCTCATGGTGACCGTGCCCGTGACCCGCCCGGGGGCGACGGTGGAGACCGAGCCGGTCAAGGGCCTCACACTGCGGGCGGCACGGCTGGAGTCGCCGGCCATGCCCGCGCAGCCGCGCGGTGCGCGACGGCCCCGGCGGAACGTCGAGGAGATCGTCTGAGGCGGCACGGCGTCACGTCTCCGTCCTCCCAGCGCCCCAACAAGCAATTGGAGATATCGACTTGCTCACTCTTCACAAGCGTCCATCGCGCGATCACCGTCCGTCGCCGGACGTCAGCAGGAGGGTACCCTCTCAGATGACCCCGGCCCCCATGCCCGTACCGCACGCCGAGCGCGGGCTGGCCGCATGGGCAGCCCACGCGGGGCCCGGCCCGGGGCAGGGCCAGGCCGCGCAACTCCCGTCCGGTCCGCGGGAGGCCGAGAAGAAGCGCATCACGGGGATCGCACTCGCGGCCGTCGCCCCGGCCACCGGCCTCCGGCTGGGCGGCAGCAGGGCACTCGTCCTGCACGGGCTGACCGAACGGCTCACCGACGACATCGACTTGTTCGCGCCCCCGGGCCGGAACGGCTACCAACAGGCCGTCGTCGACGCGCTCCGCGCCGCCGGCTACGACGTCGCCGCGGACGTGACCGACAGCGGAGCCACGTTGGTGGTCACCACGGCGTCGGGGGAACAGGTGGACCTGGAGATGGCCTCCTCCCTGCCCCTGAAGGACGCTCCGGCCATGGTGGACGGCATCCCGGTGATGTCCGTGGCGGACTGTGTACGGCTGAAGTTCGGCGCGGTGTGCTCCAGCAAGCCCCGTGACAAGGACCTCATCGACATCCACGGCATCTTCGAGCGGCTCGGTCCGGACTACATCCGGCAGTTGGACGTCAACCCGCTTCTGCTCGCGGGCTTCTTCCGCTCCCTGAAGCGCGCCGGCGATGTCGGCGACGAGACCTTCGCCGGCTTCGGCGTGCCGCCGGAGCGGGCCGCCCGGATCCGGCAGGACCTGGTGCAGCAGTCCGGGCGGGCCGACGAGGTGGAGGCGGAGATCCTCGCGCAGTTCAACCGGGCGCAGCCGAAGAAGGCGAGGACGGCGAGGAAGCATCCGTGGTGGACGTGTCTGATGCCGTGCTGCGGACCGCAGGACGACTGAGAACCGCTGAGGGCTGCCCCACCCGGGTACGGGGGTTGTCCCCATGGTGGCCGCGCGGTGCCCGCTGCTTGGATCTTGTCCACGGCGGGCACCGTTCCCGCTGCAGCGGAACAAAAGGGGGACCGGAGCAATGCACATGCTCGCGAAAGCACGCCGGATCGGTGTGGTGATGGCTGCTGTCGCAGTCGTCTCGGCCGGTGTCGTGGGGGCAGGGCCTGCGGGTGGCTACGGACATGGGGTGCTGCAGGCGGACGTCCGCAGCGTGCAGGCGGCGGGCGGGGACGTCACCGTGCTGGCGGAGGTGAGTACCGGCCAGGGAACCGTCCGTGCGCGGACGGGGGCGCAGGTGCCGTGGGATGCGCAGTTCCGCACGGCCAGCACCAGCAAGACGTTCACGGCGGCGCTGGTCCTGCGGCTGGTGGCCGACGGCAAGCTGTCGCTGGACGACACCGTGGAGAAGTGGCTGCCCGGCGTGGTGTCCCGCAACGGCAACGACGGTACGAAGATCACCGTGCGGGATCTGCTCCAGCAGACCAGCGGCCTGTTCGACTACGTGCAGGACCCCGACGTCTTCCGCGCCATCACCGAGGACTTCGAAAGGCACCGTTACGACGCGACGCCCGCCGCGCAGTGGGTGGCGGTGGCCATGCAGCACCGGCCGCTGTTCGTCCCGGACCACGCGCACCCGCGCTGGGCCTACTCCAACACCAACTACCTGCTCGCCGGGATGATCGCCGAGAAGGCCGGAGGCGCGGGCTGGCGGGAGCAGGTGGAGAGCCGCATCATCGCGCCGCTCGGCCTGCGGCACACCTACATACCCGGAGCCGACCCGTTCCTGCCCGGCCCGCACGCGCAGGTGTATCTGCGCACGCCGGACGGCGGGCGGCTGGATGTGACGGAGCACAGCCTGCAGCACACCGCGGACTCCGGTGTCGTGAGTACGACGGCCGACTTGGACGCGTTCTTCCGCGCGCTGGTCACGGGCCGGCTGCTGCCGAAGGCCCAACTCGCCGAGATGCAAAGGACGGTGGCCCGTACGGGTGCCACGGAGGACCTGGCCGAGTGGCCGGAAGGCGGGTACGGGCTGGGCCTGCGCTGGAATCCGCTGTCGTGCGGCGGCGGGTACTGGCACCACGAAGGGGACGGTCTCGGCTCGTACACGCGCACCGGCGTCACACCGGACGGACGGCGGGCGGTGGCCGTCTCGGTGACGAGCTCGGGAAGCCGCCCGGACCTGGTCTCTCTCAACAAAGCGACCCGGAAGCTCGTGGACCACGCACTGTGCGGGACGGGCCGCTGAGTCACCGGCCGGCCCGGCGCAACACAGGGGGGAGCCGAACGGACCCCTGCCGGGGCGACACACCTGACTGTCGGTTCAGCCATTTCAGGGTCGCGTGCGGCCCGATCCTCCGGATCCCGACTGACACAGGCTCGTCGGTGCGACAGGATGTCCGTTTGCCGTACTGACGAATGAAAGGCAGCCCGCATGCCGCACCGTGCACCGCAACCGACTGCCGAGTCGACCGACCTGCTCACCGCGGAACTGGTGGTGGACATGGCCTCCCCCGAGGCACCGGCCATCTCGCCGGACGGTCGCCTGGTCGCCTACGGCGTGGTCGCGAACAGCGGAAGGGACGGACGTCCGCACAGCTCTCTATGGGTCGCCGCCGCCGATGGCAGCGCAGCCCTGCGCAGGCTGACCGACGGCACGGCCTGCGACGCCGCCCCGAAATGGGCGCCGGACTCGGCTTTTCTGTTCTTCACCTCCGACCGCGAGGGGCGGGGCACCGCTCAGCTCCAGCGGATCCCTCTGGACGGCAGCGAGGACGGTGCCAAGGCGGAGTCCCTGCCCCTGACCAGGTGGCGCGGGCGCATCTGCGACCACTACCCGCTCGGCGACGGCCGCACCGTCGCGCTGCTCGCCGAGGACGAGCCCACCGCGGAGGACGAGCGCCGGGCGGCCGAGGGTGACGACGCGAAGGTCTGGGGCCGGCACCTCCCGGTCACCCGGCTGCGCCTGCTCGACCTGGCGACCGGCATGGTCCGCACCGTGGACGGCCTCGGGGACCGCCATGTCGTGGAGGTGGCCCAGCGTCCGGACGGCGGCCCGCTGGCCGTGCTGAGCCGGGCCACCCCCGAACCCGACCCCGGTGTCACGACGGCAGGACTGCATCTGGTCGCCCCGGAGACGGGAGCCGTCCAGGACCTGGGCCCGGTCGGAGTCGAGGCCCGGTCCCCGGTCTGGTGGCATTGCGACGGGACCTGGCATCTGGCCCATCTGGCGTTGCCCCGTGGGCACTTGGTAGGCGCATTGGCCGTACTCGACATGGTCCCGCCGGCGACCGGCCCGACCGTCGAACAGCGCAATCTCACGGCCGGCATGTCCGTCTGCCCCACCGAGCTGGTGCAGGTCTCCGACGGGCCGCCCCTGGCGCTGTTCGCCGACGGGCTGGATACCGCGCTGTACCGGCTCGATCCGCAGTCGCTGCGGTTCCACCGATTGTCCTGCGCGACCGGCACGCTCGCCGGGCTCACTGCGAGTCGCTCCGGAGAGACCCTGGCTGTGCTGGCGAGCACTGCGTACGAGCCCAGGAACGTCCACGCGGGACCCACGGGCGGACCGCTGGTCCGGCTCAGCGACACCAGTCCCGAACTGCATACCATCCGCTGGGGTGTCCAGGAACGGCTCAGCTACCGGGCGTCCGACGGACTGCAGTTGGACGGCCTGCTGATCCTGCCGGTCGGCCGGACTCGGGACGACGGTCCCTTCCCGCTTGTCACCCTGGTCCACGGAGGCCCCTACTTCCGCTTCGCCGACGAGTTCGCACTCACTGTGGTCGATTGCGGCCAGTGGCTGGCGACGGCCGGATACGCGGTCTTCCTGCCCAACCCCCGGGGCGGGTCGGGCCATGGCCATGAGTTCGCCGCCGCGGTGGCGGGCGCGGTGGGCGGCGACGAGTGGACCGACATCCTCGCCGGGATCGACCTGTTGGTCGCCGAGGGAGTCGCCGACCCCGAGCGCCTGGGCATCTCCGGCTGGAGCCACGGCGGTTTCATGGCGGCCTGGGCCATCGCCCGGACCGAGCGGTTCAAGGCCGCCGTCATGGGCGCCGGCATCAGCGACTGGGGCATGCAGGCCGGTACCGGCGACGACGGAATCCTGGACGCGGCGCTCGGCGGCAGCACCGGCTGGAACGGGCCGGGACCGCACATCCACGACCGGAACAGCCCGATCTCCTATGTGTCCCGGATCCGCACCCCGGTGCTGATCCTGCACGGCGAGCAGGACACCAACGTCCCGCTCGGCCAGGCGCTCCACTTCCATCGCGCACTGCGCCACTTCGGCGTCGAGCACGAGTTCGTCGTCTACCCCCGAGAGGGCCACGGGCTTCACGAGCGCGCCCATCAGCTCGACGCCCTCCGGCGCATCCGCGCCTGGTACGACCGCCGGCTGTAGGCCCGTACCAGGGCGGGCACCGAGTCGTGAACAACGAACCCCCGTCCGCTGTCGGCCTTGTGACGTGTGTGGGGGCCGGAGCCGGGGCCGGGACCGACTTGATCATCAAGGGTGGTGGGGGAAAGGATCGACACGTCGTGCCGGCCCGATCGGTCGGCGACCCACGAGACGGACAAGGCGGGGCGGGATGAGCGAGCACGGCCGACGGCGGCGTCACCGTACGGTGGACCGGGTCGTGTGGATCCTGGAGGCCGCCGCGCGAGCGCCGGAGGGGGTGACCGTGGCCGAGTTGGCGCGGACGGTCGAGGCGCCGGCGAGTTCGGTGCAGGATCTGGTCAACGGCCTTGTGGCGACCGGTTTTCTGCTGGAACAGCACCGGCGCTTCCGGCTCGGGCCCGCCCCGCACGTCCTCAACCTCATCGCCGGCCGGGTCGTGCCGCGGATCGGCCAGGCCGAACTCGAAGAGATGAGCCGCGTCGCGGGTACCCCGGTGCTGCTCACGGTGCGGGTCGGGCTCGACGCCGTGTACCTCGCGCGCGGCGGCGAGGAGCATATTCCCCGCCTCGTGCCGCTCGCCGACCAGCACATGGCCCGGCCGCTCCTGCGCACCGCCGCGGGCCGTCTGCTGCTGGCCTTCACCGACGAGGCGGAGCGCCGTGGGCTGCTCGACGAGCTCGCCCGCCACGACCCCGATGCGGTCGCCGAGTTCCGCTCTGCTCTTCCGGCGATCCGCGCGTCGCGGATCAGCCGCAGCGAAGGGCTGGCCGATCCCGAGGTCAGTGCACTCGCGATCCCTGTCACCGACGGCCCCGTCGTCACGGGAGCGCTCGCCCTGATCCACCAGCGCCGCGGCCGCTCGGAGCGGCTGCGCCTGGACCGGGCGGCGGCCCGGCTCCTCGCGCACATCCAGGAGAGCCGGATGAGCCGATGAGCCGGATGTGACGTCCGCATCGATTCACGGATATCCGTGAATCCGGGCGCCTGTTCAGTGTCGGGAGCGAGCATCCCGGCATGACTTCGAACGCACTGACCACGCTCCCGCCGACGCCCA
The DNA here is from genome assembly GCF_013030945.1 of Streptomyces morookaense. GTDB lineage: Bacteria > Actinomycetota > Actinomycetes > Streptomycetales > Streptomycetaceae > Streptomyces > Streptomyces morookaensis. The sequence continues at coordinate 53,790 of NZ_JABBXF010000030.1, forward strand.
CGCCCACGCTGTCGCCGAAGCCGAAGCCGCCCACCGGCGAGATCGTCTCCCAACTGTTGCACGCCCTCGGCGACCCCGATCCGGCCCGCGGGGCCGAGGACATCACCGTCGTCGGGGCCGATCCCCTGGTGCCCTCGGTGCACCGCCTCGCCGATGCCATGTCCGCCGCGATCGGGGTCTTCGGGCGGCAGACGGCCGCGGTCGGCGAACAGCGCGGTCACGGCCACCAGAAGGTGGAGGTGCAGGCCGGCGCCGCGATCGACCAGCTCATGGCGACGTATCACACGACGCTCTCGGGGCGCCCGCTCACTGCCCTCCTCGACGATCCGACGCTGCTCGGCAACAACGACTTCTACCGGGCGCGCGACGGCCGTTGGATCTTCATCATCACCACCTATCCGCATCTGCGCGACGCGGTCTGCTCCGTACTGAGGTGCGGGCTCGACAAGGTCGGAATCGCACAGGCCGTGGCCGGCTGGGACGCCTTCACCCTGGAGGAGGCCGTCTGCGCGCGGGGCGGCGTCGCCTGTGCGGTGCGCAGCCGGGACGAGTGGCTCGCGCACCCCGCGGGGCGGTACGTCGCGCAGCGCCCGGTCGTCGAGATCGAACGCGTCGGTGACGCACCGGCCCGCCCGCTGGCGCCGATCGGCGAGGCCGACGAGGCGCTCGCGGGCGTACGGGTCCTCGACCTCACCCATGTCATCGCAGGCCCCGTCGCAACGCGTCTCCTCGCACAGTTCGGCGCCGACGTGCTGCACCTGACGCGTCCCGACCGCCCCGACCCGATCCCGATGATCGCGATGACCGGTGGCGGCAAGCGCAATGCCTACTGCGACCTGCGCGACGCCCACGACCGGGCGGCCTTCCACGACGCGCTCCAGGACGCGGACGTCTTCGCGCACGCCTACCGGGGCCTTGCCCGGCACGGGGCGTCGACCGAGGAACTCATCCGGCGCCGCCCCGGACTCATCACCCTCGAATACCACGCCTGGGGCGCCGAAGGCCCCTGGGGCGAACGCGGCGGATTCGACCAACTCGCCTGCTCGGCCACCGGATTCGCCGTCGAGGAGTGGACCGACCGTCCCTCGCTGCCGCCGACGTACCTGCTCAACGACTACCTCGCCGCCTACCTCGGTTCCGCCGCCGTCGCGACGGTCCTGCGCCGGCGTGCGACCGAGGGCGGCTCCTGGCGGATTCGCGTGACCTTGGCCGGGGTGTGTCACTGGGTGCAGGAACTCGGTCTCCTTGCACGGGAGGACGTGCGCGACCTGCCCCGGCCCGGGCGCGCGCCGCTCGCCCCGCTGTCGACCACCGGGACCGACTTCGGCCCGCTCACCGAACCGGCGACGCCGTTCGCGTACAGCGGGCGCACGGTCCCCCAGCCCGGCCGGCGTTCCCCGCTCGGGTCCGCCGAGCTCCAGTGGCGCTAGGCCACGTCATGCGTCAGCCACGCCAACGCCCCAGGAGGAACCCGAAGATGTCCGAGAAGCCGAGCGGCCCGTCCGGCCGCGGACTCCTCGCCGGAGTCCGCGTCATCGAACTGGCCAGCGTGATCATGGCTCCGTACGCCGCCCAGCAACTGGGCGACCTCGGCGCGGACGTCATCAAGGTCGAGCCGCCCACGGGCGACATGACGCGCCACTACCCGCCCCGGCGCCACCCCGGCATGGGCGGCGCGGCACTCAACCTGAACCGCAACAAGCGCAGCGTCATCATCGATCTCAAGTCCCCGCACGGCCGCGACGCCCTGCTCGCCCTGCTGCGCACCGCCGACGTCTTCATCACCAACCTGCGCCCGCAGGCTCTGGAGAAGCTCCGCCTCGGCTACGACGACGTCGAGCCCGTCAACCCCGGCTTGATCTACGCCAACGCCCAGGGTTTCCGCAGTGACAGCCGCTACGGCACGCACGCCGCCTACGACGACATCATCCAGGCGGCCAGTGGTCTGGTATGGCTCAACCACAAGGTGTCCGGCCGGCCGTACTTCGTCCCCACCGTCCTCGCCGACAAGATCTGCGGCATGCAGATCGCCCAGTCGGTGCTGGCCGCGCTGCACTACCGGGAGCACGGCGGCACCGGACAGCACATCGAGGTCCCGATGGCCGACACCATGCTCGCCTTCAACCTGGTCGAGCATCTGGGCGCGGCCGCTCTGGAGGCCGACGGGGCGTTCGGCTCGGCCCGTTCGCTCAGCCCGGAGCGCCGGGCCCTGCGCACCGCCGACGGCTGGATGTGCATCCTGCCGCACAGCGACCGCAACTGGCGGGACTTCACCGCCTTCGTCGGCCGTCCCGAACTGGCCGACGACCCGCGCTTCGCCACCGGCCCCGACCGGGCCCGTAACGCGGATGCGTTCTATCCGCTGCTCGCTGAACTGACACTGCGTCACACCAGTGCCGAATGGCAGGAGTTCTGCGAGCGCGTGGGCATCGCCGCCGCCCCGGTGCTCGATCTGGAGTCCGCCGCCACCACCGCCTACGCCCAGGAGGGCGGCCTGCTGTACGAGGCCGACCACCCCACCGAGGGCCGCTACAGGGTGATCGGCCGCCCGGTCCGCTACTCGGCCGACCCGGATCCGGAGCTGCGCCACTGCCCGGGCATCGGCCAGCACACCGACGAGGTGCTCGGCGAAGCCGGCTTCGACCCTTCCTTGCTGCACTCCACACACTGACACGCCGACACGCTGACGGAGCGAATCACCCATGTCTCCCATATCCCCTACGCCCCCTTCGGCTTCGACGCTTTCGCCGATCGCATTCCCCGACGTCGCCCTGCCCGAATCGACCCGCCGGCTCCGCACCGAGGTCCGCGCCTTTCTCGACGAGGAGCGCGCCCGCGGCACCGTGCTCGGCCGCCCCGACTCCTGGCTCGCCGGCTGGGATCCCGGTTTCAGCCGGCGCCTTGCCGAGCGCGGCTGGGTCGGCATGGCCCTGCCCACCGAATACGGCGGAGCGGGCCGCGGCTTCCTGGAGCGCTACGTGGTGATCGAGGAACTGCTCGCCGCCGGTGCCCCGGTCAGCGCCCACTGGGTCTCCGACCGGCAGGCCGGCCCGTCCATCCTCCAGCACGGCACCGAGGAGCAGCGCCGCTTCTTCCTGCCGAGGATCGCCGCCGGGCGGTGCTTCTTCTCCATCGGCATGAGCGAGAAGAGCAGCGGCTCCGACCTCGCCTCGGTCGCCACCCGCGCCGAACGTACCGCTGACGGCTGGCGGTTGACCGGCACCAAGATGTGGACCGGCGGCGCCCACTGCAACGACTACGCCATCGTCCTGGCCCGCACCGACGAGACCGAGGACAAGCACGCCGGCCTCAGCCAGTTCATCGTCGACCTGCGCGCGCCGGGCGTACGGGTCGAGCCGATCAGACTGATGAGCGGCGAGCACCGCTTCAACGCCTTGCACCTCGAAGGCGTCGACGTTCCCGACGGCATGCTGCTCGGACAGCAGGGAGACGGCTGGAAGCAGGTCACCGGGGAACTCGCCTTCGAACGCAGCGGCCCGGAACGCTACTTGTCCACATTCCCCCTGCTGGTCTCCCTCCTCCGCGAACTCGGACAGCACCCCACCACGGCCGGACAGCTCACCCGGATCGGCATCCTGGCGGCCCGCCTGTACAGCATCCGCCGACTGTCCCTCGGCGTGGCCGCGGCCCTGGACGCCGGAGCCTCGCCCGACACCCAGGCCGCCCTGGTCAAGGACCTCGGCACCCGCCTGGAGGGCACGCTGATCGACACCGTCCGCAGCGTCCTGCCGACGCCTGCCGACCCGCACGCCACCCCCGGGAGCCACCCCGAACTGCTGGCCTTCGCCCTGCTGCACAGCCCCGGCTACACGCTGCGCGGCGGCACCAACGAAATCCTTCGCGGCATCATCACTCGTGGTCTGGAGCAGCACCGATGAACACCCACACGATCGACACCAGCGCCCCCGTCATCTCCGCCGACCACTACGACACCACCGCCTTCTACACCGATCCAGACGCCATCGCCACCGTCGCCAACACCACCGCTCCCGACGCCGTGGCCCTCCCGTCCCCGGACGCGTCCACCGCCGAAATCCTGGCCGCCGCCCAGGAAGCAGGACGCCGCGCGGTCCCCGCCCCGTTCGCCGAGACCGCCCTGGTGGCCCGCCCGTTGCTGCGCCGCGTCGGCCTCCCCGTCCCGGACGGCCCGCTCAGCTACGCGATCGCTCCTGACCTGACGGTCCGTTATGCCCACCCGGCAACTTCGAGCGTCGGCTCGGCCGGCTGCTCGGGCGACGACGACACGCTGCTGGTCACCGGCACCCTGCGCCGCGTCCCCTGGGCCCGCGCCGCCACCGCGGTGATCGTCCTCGCCACCGCCCCCTCGGGCCCCGTCCTGTTCACCGTCACCCCCGGCCAGGCCACCCTCACCCCCGGCGGCAACCTCGCCGAGGAACCCCGCGACGACCTGCACCTCGCCGCCCTTGAGATCCCGGCAACGCAGGTCCGCCGGATCGCCCCCGAACTGCTCGACGAGGCCCGGCTCCGCGCGGCCCTGGCCCGCTCCGCCCTGATCGCCGGAGCCGCCGAACGCTGCGTCGATCTGACGGTCGCCCACACCACCGCCCGCACCCAGTTCGGCCGTCCGCTCAGCCACTTCCAGGCCGTCAAGCAGGAAGAGGCACGGCTGATCGAGGAAGCCGCCCTGGTCCGCACCGCCGTCCAGGCCGCCGCCGCCCCGCTGGACACGGACGGCCCGGCCGCACACGTCGCCGTCGCCGCTGCCAAGACCCAGGCATCCGCCTCGGCCGCCGAGATCGCCCGCATCGCCCACCAACTGCACGGCGCCATCGGCATCACCCGGCTCAACCCGCTCCATCTCGCCACCACCCGCCTGTGGTCCTGGCGCGACGAGGACGGCGACGAAACGTACTGGGCCCTCCGCCTGGCCCAGCCCCTCACCGCCACCACGCTCTGGCCCGTCCTCACCTCCACGCCCTGACGCCACGCCCCCACGCCGTCGTCCACAACAGCGACGTGGACCCCGTCCTGCGGTGAGTGCCTCGGCTGGTCGCCCTGCGACCAGCCGAGGCATTGTGCCCTTCCCCGCCCGCTGAGCGCCGTCGACGTCCCACGGGTGGGCGGCCCCCAACATGGCCTGCTCGGGACGAACACCGACTTGTCCGACCGCGTAGCGGTAGGCGCGCGGGGGCGGCTTCCATCGGTCTCACAGGGCGCCGGTCAGGCCGGCCCGTCGAAACCGCGGATCACGCACACCAAGCAACTCCGCGACAGCCTCCAACTCGACGCACCATCCAACGATGGCCAGGGGAAAGCCATGGCGGGACTTATTCAGATCATCTTTTGCTAACCTTCCCTTTAGCGAGACTTGACCGGGCCATTGTTGACGATTCGACATTCCTGTCGGGTTCGGTCGACGTTCACCGGCGCCGAGGCTGCATGTCGGCATCCCCTGAGTGGGAGTTGCCCTGGCCTCCTCGATGATGCTTGTGCACGTCTGACGGTCTCGCGTCCCCAGTGAACGGTTCGGTCATGCCGCCGACGCCGCCTCCTCTTTCGCCTGGTGCGGGAGGGTGCGGCGTCGGCGGTCCGGCCTGGCGAATGCGAGAAGAAGAGATGAGACCGGTCTTCAGGAGACCGACCCGAGTGGCCCTTGCCGGTGTGCTGGCCACGACTGTCGTGGTGGGGGTCGCCGCCCCCGCGGCGCTGGCCGTACCATCGCCCACGCCTCGGCCCGGCCTCGAAGAGGCTGCACAGGCGCATGTAAGCGCGGTCCGCACCGGTACCGCGGCCCCCGCTGACGCGAACAGCATGAAGGCGTTCCCGGCGTGGGCCACCGTCGAGGAGTACGGGCAATTCCTCGACATGCTGCGCACCGAATACGGCAAGTCCTCCAAGGACAGCCACTTCTCCGTCGACTTCCAGCTCGAGGGGGACACCAAGGTCTCCCTGTGGTTCAGGCGCGCGGACCTCTACTTCGAAGGCTGGACAACCGGCAGCACGTACTACTACTTCAAGGACGCGCAGGTGCCGCCCGCCGTCAAGTCGGCCGAGTTGCGTCTCAAAGATCTCGGCTTCGGCGCCGGCTATGACGCCCTGGGTGTCAAGGAAGGGCGCACGCTCGGGCAGACGTCGTTCCAGACGGCGCTCGTCGCCATGGGCAACGCGGAGAAGAAGCTGAAGGAGCCGAAGGGGTTCCCGAAGGAGCAGCTCGGGGATCTCATTCTGCTCGGCCCGGAAATGGCCCGGTTCGACCTGTACGCAAGTGCCGTCAAGAAGAAGTGGGACAACGGGGGTTTGGAGGTCCCGTCGCATCTCATCGAAACCATCAAGAGCTGGGACGATCTCACCAAACTCGCGGCCGGCAAGGACGAGACCGTCATCATCAACAACAAGAAGGTGACTAAGGAGCTGGCCGAGAAGATCCTCGGGAAGGACGGAGCCCGCTGGCGGCCCTCCGGCGGGGAGAGCACCGGCGGCCGCGTCTCGTGCGCAAAGAACTCCGGAAAGCGGTCCAAGCGTTCCGTCGATCCGTGTGCAGAGGCGGTGGCTGCGGGTCAGCTGCTGGAAGAGCGTGTCGAGGAGCGTGCGAAGGAGCTCTGCGACGGCTCAAGCGGGGCCTCGTGCCTGGGAACGGTGGACTGGGAGAAGGTCCGCAAGAACCTCAGGGCGGACGCCGAGGATCTGGTGGAGAAGAAACTCCGCACTGTCGGCGACGTCAAGGACATCACGCTCGGCAAGGACCTCTCTGCAGCCCTGGGCGACGCCTCCGGCTTCTACCTGCCGTACGACAAGACCCGCGAGGCCGTGTCCGGGACCTCCGGTTCGGACAGCGGCCACTCGGGCATCGACGCGGCGAAGCTGGGGGACGCGGCGGGCAAGGCCATGTGGATCAAGGGCGTTGCCGACGCCTTCACGTCCGACAGCAGCGACCTGGAGAAGGCCGCGGCGCTCACCGCGATGATGCCTGCGGTGGGCAACCTCATGCAGCTGTCGTCCGACGCGGTCGAGCAGGACTGGACCCACCTCGGCTTCGACGCGACGTTCGTGCTGCTGGAGGGCATCGAGTTCCTGGGCCTGGAGGCGGCCGGCCCGGCCGGATGGGCCGTGGCGGCAGTCGAGTTCATCGTGGACCAGTTCATCGGCTTCGCGAAGAAGGACGCGGAAAAGGCCGCGATGCTGGACACGATGCAACAGCGCTGGCACGACGGCGTCATGCGTGTCGTCTCGGACACCGGCGACAAGGGCTGGATGGCAAGCGGCGGTGCCCGCACCGTCGTGCAGTCCGCAGTGGCCATGATGCAGACGATCGAGGTCCAGCGCGCCACGGCCAAGGGCCTGGCCCGCGTCATCGACACCGCCGACGCCTCCGGAAGGATCCCGGACGGTACGGACCTGAGCAAGCAGACCTGGGCGGGCGACAAGCAGTTCGCCGCCGCCGACGCCAAGGCCGACGCCCTGTCCACAAGGTCCGTCACCGAGATCCGCAAGGCGGTGGCCCGCAGCCTCACGGAGAAGCTCAACAAACTCTGGGAGGACAAGGGCACGCAGGCGAAGTTCGTGACCCCGTTCGGGGAGAGGTGGGCCGAGCTGAGCTACGACGGTCACATCGACGGCCGTGCCCGCAAGGAAGTGGCCTGCGACTTCACCAGCCCCCAGGTGCACGGGGAATGGTACGACGAACACGCCTGTGCAATCTGGAACTTCACCCCGAAGCCCATCGACGCCGCAGAGGTCGAGAAGGCCCTCAAGGGCATGGGCTGGGTGGACGCCGGGTTCCTGCCCTTCGACACCCCCATCCTGCTGCAGACCACCGGCAGGTATCTCACCGCCGATGTGAACGGCAAGAAGCTGGCGCACACCGACAAGGTCACCGGAGACGGGACGCAGACCTTCACGTATCACCGCAACGGGCAACTGAGCACCGGCGACGGCCAGTGGTGCATGGAGTCCCAGAGCAAGAACATCGGCGAGCCCTACGGCGCTTGGGGCGAGGTCGCTCTGGCCGCATGCCAGAACAAGCCCACCCAACGGTGGCAGCTCGAGCCGGACAACCGGATCACCAACGTCGGCAACGGAACGTTCCTCGCCGTCGAGGCGGAACTGGACCCGGACGAGGACTGTGACGGCTGGGACCACATCTGCACCACCTACCGTCCCAAGGACCGCGTGGTCACCAACGACGTGGACCCGGGGCGCAACGGGCGCCACCGCGACTACGAGACCTGGCAGGCGGTCACGCCACCCCCGGCGCAGCGACGCTGACCGTTGCAACCTCGGCTGGGCTCTTACGGGTTCCGTCAACCCGTAAGAGCCCAGCCGGGGTCCTCGCAGCATCCGTCCTGACGGCGAAACAACTCGTTTGCGTGAGATCCAGGTAATCGTTGGCTGTTGGCGAGAGCTGCAACCTGATCACCCGAACGCAGTAGTGCAACGTGGCTGCCGATGTCCTGGCGGTCCATGTGGAGGACAGCGCAAGCTCATGCGAAGCCCGTCAGTGTCTGTGAACCCTGACGGGATCTTGCAGAACCGGAAAGCCGAGGCCGCTTCTACCCGAGATCGACCCCTGCGCCAGATTTACCAACAGCGTCCCTACACGGGGTGCGGCCGCCTAACGTCGGCCGGCCGACCACTACTTCGCGCGTGCGGCTGTCTCGACCCGGATACCGCCAAGGGGTTCGTGGGTCAGCACTGATCCGCCCCTCCCGTCAGCCGAGGACAACTTCAGAAAACCGGGCTGGTGTGAAGGTTGTCCACCAGATCGGCATCGGTCAACGGCGGGTCCCGCCGCAAGGGGTAGGCGAGTCGACCGTTGGGTATCTGGCGACTCCCCCTCCCCAGCCTCCCTGCGACCGTCGCGACCGGTGACGATCACGCGCACTTCTTCCATCAGATATCGGCAGCCCGTGGCCCCTATCAGCATGCGAGCGATCTCCAGACCCGCGTCGAGCGCACTGAGCCTGGCAGGATCACGCTCGTCATCGAGCACTACGACATGGAACCAGTTTCTTGGTGTTGCTAATCAGCCATCGGATTCCGCCCCGGGACTCCACTTCCAACCCTCAAGGCCGGACTGCAACCACCATCACGCCGATCTCGTGGTCCTGCAGGAAGTCCACGCCCGCCTCCCAAACCCTTCGAGTATTACTGCTTGATGCCGTTGAAATAGCCGAAGAGACCCCACCGGTGACGGATCCGGCGAGGCCTCATGGCTACTTGTTCGGGAACCTGAAGAATCGCATCACCGCTCGGCGCTGGTCTTCGACCGTACCCACTTCAGGGAGCTGGGCAGACGCGAAAATATCCACTAGGTCAGCATCGGTCAACGGTGGATCCCGCCGCACGGCGTAGGCGAGCCGGCCGTTGGACATTGGGCGCCCCGTCCCTGACGGGAAGACCATGGGGCGTGCCCCCTGGCAGCGGAGGAGGAGCCCTTCTCCTTCAAGGCGCAGCGCACGGCCTTGAGGCACTCGAAAAGATCCACATCCGGATGAACGGTAGTCGTCCCATCGGCCCAGACGAGCTTGATGCCCGGTGTGCCAGAGTCCTCAACCTCAAGAACCACGGTCTCCCGGCGACCATCACGACCGGCAGCAATCAGGCGCATTTCTTCCATCACAGCTCCAGTGGACGACAGTTCGGGTTTGGCAGCCGCACACCGTTGATCCAGCCCGAGTCGATACGCTCCGCTCTCACGCCAGTGCCCCGCCTCACTGCAGGCGCTGCACTGGGATTCAAACCGACCGCCCTTATCGATAGCGGCGGAAACTCACTCGACCCACTCGATCTCCCACTGCGAGGACTCTACAAACGATTCGAGCGCCGCTATATCCACCCAGCAGTCACCCCCGTCGGCCGACTCGGACAGGTCACCAACGAGGAAGATGTAATACCCACCTGTAACATCGGAATCGTCATGGGGTTTCACAAAACAACCTTCATAAAACCCCGAAAGGGTACACCCGCACCTCTCCAGTTCAATTCTTGTCATTTGTTACCGCCGAGAGTGAGACGTGATTGTTGGCCAAAGGCTTTCCGACTTCATCAAAGACCTCAAAATGCACGTGCGGCCCATCGGGCCAGTGACCTCCCACGAGTGAATCGGGGTCGACGCGGAACCCGCGACGCTTGTCAGCGCTACGTCGTCTCCCTCAGCCTGCGGGCGATCTCCAGATCCAGGTCGAATGCGCTGAGTCTGACAGGATCACGCTGGTCGTCGAGCACGACGACATGGAACTCCCTGCCGACGATGTCGGATCGGTCACCCGAGGGCCACTCCGGGTCCTTGGTGTTGTCGATCAGCCCTCTGGCTCCGTCCCGGGACTCGACCTCCAACCCCCAAGGCTGAACCGCGACCACCGTCACGTCGGCCTCATGGTCCTGTAGAAATCCCACGCCTGCCCCCAACCCCATCGAGCAATACTGCTTGCAACCGCTGGGAATAGCCGAAGAGGCCCCACCGATGGCGGATCCGGCGGGGCCTCGTGGCTACTTGTTCGAGAACCCGAAGAACCGCATCACCGCTCGGCGCTGATCTTCGACCGTACCCACCTCGGAGAACTGGGCCGACGCGAAGATGTCGACCAGATCTGCATTGGTCAACGGCGGGTCCCGCCGCAAGGTGTAGGCGAGCCGACCGTTGGACATCTGGCGACCCATCCCCGATGGGAAGACCATGGGGCGCGCGCCCTGGCAGCAGAGGAGAAGCCCTTCTTCCTCAAGGGTGCGGCGTACTGCCTTGAGGCACTCGAAGAGATCCACATCCGGATGGACGGTAGTCGTCCCATCGGTCCGGACCAGCTTGACGTCAGGTGTTCCTGAGTCCTCGACCTCGAGAACCACGGCCTCCCGGCGACCGTCATGACCGGCGGCAATCAGGTGCACTTCTTCCATCACAGTCCCAAGGGGCGGTAGTTGGGGTTGGGCAGCCAGGTCCCGTTCCGTAGCCGCACACCGATGATCCGGCTCGGTTCGATGCGCCCTGGAATCGCGATCTCCTCCTCGTCGGCATACACATTCTCCGGCCATGCCTCGTTCACATCTATCCCGAAAATCCCGTCGATCTGGTAAACGTTGCCACCGCGGCCTTTGGCAACGGACTCGTACTTGGTCGTCGCCACGTACCCCGAGTCCTTCGACCACCCGGAAGCATGTTCCATCAGGTCCATGTTGGACCCGCGCGGCTCGAACCCAATCTTGAAGATCTCATCCGGTCCCCGGGTGTCGCTCCGGTACACGACCTTGGGGCGGCACTTCTTGTACTCAGCGGCCGCGGCGCTCGCGAACCCATGGTACGCATGGGCGGCCGGCTGACCGCCCGCGGCGAGGCCATGCTTAGGCTTCTTGGGACGCTTCGGCGGGTCGGAATCCACCAAGCAGGCGGGAATCTTCTTCCGGATCTTCTCAAGGGCCTCCTCGAACTTCTTGATCTTCTTGCGCGCCCCAGCGACCTTGTCGAGGAACTTGTTGATGCCCCAGACGGCCTTCGAGATCTTCGGGAGCTTTCCGACGATCTTGAGTGCCTTCGCCGGTCCGGCGTTCTGGACAACTGCCCAGATACAGATGGGGATGTCCCCGGTGTCGATGCACTCCTTGATGTCCTCGGCGAAGAGTTCGATGAGGATCTCGGCGCCGTTTTCCTTGAGGTAGTCGAAGAGGCTCTTCTCGGCGAGCTCTTTGAGATCCTTGTACTCCTCAGGAGTGAGCCCGGATTCCTTGAGAGCGTCGTCCAGGTCTGCCCCCTCGCCGGGTTCTCCCTTCGGTTCTTCCTTCGGCTTGGCGGCTTCCGTGCGGTCCTTGCCTGCCTGTTCGCTCTCGTACTTCTCGGCCTTCTTGGCCGCCTCGTCGGCCTCCTTGGCATACTCGTCGGCCTTCTTGGCAGCGGCTTCCGCCGACTTGGCGTGTTCCTCGGCGGAGTCGGCGAGTTTGCCGGCGTCCTCGGCGTCCTGGGCCGCCTGCTTGGCCGCGCCCTGGGCGGTCGTGGCCTCCTTCTCTGCCAAAGCGGCGAGGCTGTTGGCGGCCGCGGCCTGGTTGTCGGCCTCGGTGGAGGCGGCGCGGGCGCGTACGGCTTCGGATTCGGCTTGGTTGGCTGCGTCGCGTGCCGCCGACGCATCTACGTAGGCCTCATTGGCGGCGTTGCGGGCGTCGTTGGCGTCGGCCTGGGCCTGGGCGTCCGCCTCGTTGGCGCGGGCTGCGGCCGCGCGGGCCTGAGCGGCCTCCTCTGCTGCCTGGGCAGCGGACTTCAGGGCGGCCGCCGTCGAGCGTGCCGCGTCCGCGGAGGAACGGGCCGCGTCGGCAGCGGCCTTGAAGGCGGGAGCCACCTGGGCGTTGGCCCGTGCCGCGGCGGCCTCTGCGGCGTCGGCGGCCTTGACCGCTTCGGCGGCCTTGGCCTCCGCCGATGTGACCTGGTCCGCACCCAGCTCCTTCGCGGCCTTGGCCACAGCGGCGGCGAAGTCGGCGTCGATGTCGGATCCGCTGAAGGGAGCGGTCAGTTCGATGGCTGTGTTGGCAGGGTCGGCGATACCCGCCGCGGCGGTCCTGGCCGCCGCGGATGCCTGTACCGCGACCGTGCCCTGGATCTGCGCCATGGCGGACTCGCGGGACGCCCCGTCGGCCTCGTCCCTGGTGCGGTTGGCCGCCTGCAAGGCGCCCTTTGCCTCGGTCGCGGCCAATCCGGCCAGGCGCGCGGCTTCGTGCGCGGCCATACCTGCACGGGCCTCCTGAGCAGTCGCCTCCGCGGCTTTGCTGTTGGCCTGCTGGGCCGCGGCGTGGGTGGCGGCGGCCTCGGCCTCGGCTTTCTTCGCTGCTTGGTTGGCGGCGGCGGCCTCGGCCTCGGCCTGGTTCGCTGCGGCGTTGGCGCGCGCGGCGTGTGCGGAGGCCTCTGCAGCCGCGGCGCGCGCTCGGGAGGCTGCCCCCTCGGCCTCGATGGCCGCGGAACGGGACCTCATGGCAGCGCCGCTCGTCTCGTCGGCAGCTGTACGGGCCCGTCCCGCGGCTTCACCCGCCGCGCCGGCTTCCGCCCGTGCCTCGTCCGCTGCCCGGCGGGCATCCTCGGCCGCTTCGGTGCCCTTGGCCGAAGCGGCTATCGCCTCCAGGGCCCGGGCCCTGGCTTCCTGCGCCTTGTGCTCCCGCTCGGCGTCAGACGCCTTGTTCCGCGCCTCGCGTGCCTTGGACTCCTCCGCGCGGGCCTGCTCATCCGCCGTGGCCGCCTTGCCTTCCTGCGCGGCTGCCCGCTCCCGCGCCGCTGCCGCGTCGGCCGAGGCTGCCTGCGCCTCCGCACGCTTGGCCGCCGCCATACGGGCCTCGGCCTCCGCACGGGCGCGCGCCTGCGCGGCGTTGTCGCGCTCGCGTTCCGCCCGCGCCCGCGCCTCGGCGGCCAGGGCACGCTCGCGCTCGGCAATCGCCCGCTGCTCAGCGGCAATCCTGGCCTGGCGCTGGGCCTCCACTCGGGCGTCGCGTGTCTTCTTCGCGTGGTCCCACGCTGCCTGCTCGGCCTTCTGAGCGTCGATCCGCGCCTGCTTCGCCTTGACGGCCGCATCAGCGGCGATCCTGGCCTGCCGACCGGCGGCATCCGCCAGCTCAGCCGCGGCCCTGGCGTGCTGCTCGGCGTTGGCGCGCCACTGCTTGGCCTGCTCCTCGTGCAACTCGGCCTGATTCTTGGCTTCGAGGCCCGCCGCATCGGCCACTGTGGCATCCACCGCGTGCTGGGCGGTCTCAGTGGCCTTGACCGCGGCCCGGGCCGCGGAGCCCATGCCCTCGGCGATCTCGGCCCACTGCGCACCGTGGGTCAGTCCCGTGTCCACCAGGACTTCGGCCTGCACCTTGGCCCGGCCTGCGGCGACCTCGGCCTGCTTGGCCGCCTCTTCGGCGTTCTTGACCTGGCGGGCGACTTCGGCCTTGACCTGGTCGTACTCCGACAGCCGCTTGCCGGCCCGGTCCGCGGCGAGCATCCGGTCGGCCTGGCGTGATGCCGCAGCCGCCGAACTCATCGCGTTTGATGCGTTCTTGAGAGCCCTGACCGCGTCTCCATGGGCCGCGATCAGCTTGGTGCGGGCCTCGGCTGCACGAGCGGCGTTCTCCGCCAGCTTCCGCAGCTTCTCCGCGGCCTCCTGGGCCTCCTTCTGGGCCTTGTCCTGAGCTGCCCGCGCATCGGCGTCCTTCTGCGCAGCAGCCAGGTAGCCCTTCTCCAGGAACTCCGCGATCACCTTGTCGTCGTTCGACGCCAGCGCGGCCTGGGCAGCCTTCTTGACCTCCGGTCCCCCGGAGGCGGCGAGCATCTCGACGCGCTTGCGGTTCTCCGCCGACCTCTTCTTGTCGTTCTCCTCAGTGGACTTGTCACGTCCCCGGGCGATATCGGCACCGAAGGCCAGGAAGTCGGCGCGGTCCCTGGCATCCCCCTTCAGGACACGCTCGACCTCACTCTGGAAGCACGTTCCACCGGTGCCCCGCATCGCCTCGATCCTCCGACGGTTGTCGGCGTCGACGGCTTCCTTCTTCTCCTTGGCGCGCTGGCGGGCCTCGGCCTCGCCGTGATCCAGGAACTCCCGGAGAGCGTTCGGGTCGGTGCTCTCCAGCGCCTTCTTGGCGGCCTCCTTGACCTCGTCTTCCTCGTCTAACTCCGCGAAGACCTCGACCAATTGTCGGTCGCGCTCGTCGCTGATCCTGTCCAGCTCGGAACGCGGCGGAGCCGCCGGCGCCTCGGCCGTCTTCAGCAGAGCGGAGAGGGGCCTGGCGGCCGCAGCCGTCCTGGCCGGCGGCTGTGCGACAGCGGCCTGCTCCGTCAGGCCGCCCAGCAGTGCCACGGTCACCGTCATGGTCACGGCCTTTGCCGCCGCCGTGGGCGCACCGGTGCGTCTTCTTCCGGCCTTGGGCCGAAATCTACCTATCAAGGGGAACTCCCTGGTGAAAGAAAAAGAAATCCCCCGCCCTTCACATGCGGGCAGGGGATGTCAGATGAAGCGAGAAACCTCGGAATCGTAAGGGAATTCAGCCCTTCACGCGGTTCTCGCTGTCCTGAGCCCGGTCGAACATGTCCTTCCAGAACGTGGCTGTATCGGCCGCGTCCGCCTGTTCCTTGGCCCAGGAATCCTGATTGGTCTCGACCGACCCTGCGATGTGCTTCCAGAGTCCGTCCGCGTCCTCCTTGGCGGCCTTGGCGATCTTCGCCCAGTTCTCCGCCTGCGCCGCGGCCGCTTCCTGCTCGGCCAGCCATGCCCTGCGGGCGGCGTCGGCGTGGCCGGCCACCGACTTCCATGCCTCTTCGGCCTCGGCCCGGGCCTTTGCCGCGTCGGTCGAACCCTTCAGCGCCTCTTCGGCGGCCACGGCCTTCCCGATCAGCAACGCCAGGGTGCGGTGACGCACTGCCTCCGCTTCGGCGGCCTGCAGCCGGTGTGCTTCCAGGTCCAAGGACGCGCCCGCGGCCCAGCCATAGCCGAAAAACTCCTCAACGTCCGCGTCGGTGGCCGCGGGCCGCAGAGCCCACTGCGCCGCAACCCGCACCTGCTCGCCCGGGTCGTGCTCAGCGATCTTCCGTACGAAGCCACGGTCTTTCGCGACGACTTCCTGCCGGTACTGCGCGCCCGCCTCCCTGGCCGCCCGGTCGCGCTTTTGCGCCTCGGCGTAGCCGGACTTGACGAACGCCGCCCGGTCCGCGTCCGAACCCATCAAGGCGCGTTCCGCCGCGGCGTGCACCGCTGGAGAGAACTCCGCGGGGTGCGTACCCGCCACCCGCTCGCAGAACGCGCGGTTGAGGTTCTTCGCCTCCTTCATACGTCGCATGGCAGCATCGAAACCGCCACCGGGAGCCAGCCACTCCGCGATCGCCTCGTCGCCGCGGGAACTGCGCAGGGCCAGCCACGCCGATGAGCGGATCTCGGACGGGAGGTTCGACATCGCCATCTTCAGGACACGGTCCCGCGCTGCTTGGGCCGCCGCGGTTCTGATGGGCGGGGGCTGGTCGATCGCGGCGACCACGGCCGGTGTGTCGGCCCGGGCCGGTGCAGCCGCGACGGCGGTCCACGCGCCAGCCAGCATTCCGGCCGTCAGGAACGGGGCAAGCCACCGCTGTCCGCGCGACGCTGGTTTCCCTGCGGTCATTTGACCGTCCTGATCTGCCAGAGCTGACCCCTGGTCTGGTCGCAGGCGTACGACCGTACTCGCAGGCCGTTCAACCGTGCGCCGTCCCCGCCGTTGTCAACGTGCAGGCAGCGGTTGTAGGTGTGCGTGACCCGGAACTCGTAGAGCTTCTTGACGGGATCGACGAGGGGGAGCTGCCAACGCATCTGCATGCCCCCACTGCACGTCCAGATCTGCACATCCGCGCCCTCCTGGGTGCCGCTGTTCTCGACTTCGAGGCACTTGTCGCTGCGTACGGACCGGAGCTCGAAGGATGAGTTGTCGACGGGGATCACACGCCATTGCTGCGAGTCGGAACCGTCGCAGGCCCACTGGATGGCCTTGGCCTCGTTCAGGACGTTGGTGGTCGAGTCTCCGACGAGGTCCAGACACATGTCAGTGTCCGGCAACCGGAGGTTGACAACCGTCCCGGCGGGCGTGGGGTCGGCAGCGCCCGGCACAGCGTGTGCAGTGGTTGTACCGGCAGCCGCTGCAGCGGCACCGGCGCAGACAGCCAGTGCGGAGCGAAAGATTTTAGCCATCGTGAAATCCGTTTCTGGTAGGCGGTGGGGGTCAGGAGGCAGTCGGCTCCAGCCGCCAGCGCGTGTTATTGGCTCCGTTGCAGATATGGATCACCGGCCTCACGCCGTCGTCCTGGCTGGAGTTCGGGATGATCATGCAGAGATGCTCCGAGGGCCGCAGCGGCCGCAGCTCGTACAGGTCCTTGGCGACCTCGACGAGCATCACTCGCCAGTACTGTCTGGTGGCGTCGGAGCACCACAGCTGTTTGACGTCCCCGTTGTCGTCTACGCCAAGGCAACGCCCACTGTGCTTGGCCTGTATGGAGATCCATCCCTGGCCGCTGGAGCGCAGCTGGAAGACCTGGTTGTCCATGCCTTCGGCACAGGACTGCTGCACGACGTACGCTCCGTCGCCGATGCGGCCGTCCTCAATGGTGAGGCACTTGCCGCTGTGCTCTGCCCTCAGACGCACCGATGCGTAGGCGTCGGTGGGCTGGTCCGCGTGCGCGGTGGTCGCGCTGCTGGCCAGCGCGGCGATACTGAGGCCGACAGCCAGGCCGGCCCGGATGATCCGGGACATGGTGGGATCCGTTCTTCTCAATGGGGGTTCGCAGGAGGGCGCGTCAGGGCGCGAGCGGCTCGGAGACATGCCAGGAGCAGGACAGGCCATCGCTGCTGCTCCGTCCGGGCAATGCATAGACCTGGCCCTTGACGGACTGCAGCCAGATGTCAGGCCTGCTCGCCAGCTCGAAGGAGCCCTTCCGCGGGCACCAGGAAGCGTCCGCCCGGAACTCCTGGCTGCCGTCATCCCCGGCTACCAGCACATCCTCACTGTTGTGCCGATTCCTCAAGTAGTAGCCGGGCTTGCTCACCGACTCGAAGGAGAAACAGCCCGGGTTGCTGGCCAGCGCCGGCACGATGACCCAGGTCGCGTCCTCACGCACCGCCTGCTTGCTCGAGTGTCTGGCAGGAGCGATGTAGGCCCCGTCACCATCCGCACTGGACCGGCGCAGGTAGAACATGGAGTCGGAGGCGTAGTACGACATAATGGACTGCCGCCGCGCCCGGTACAGGTTGTCCTCCTTGAGAAACCTGGCGATGTCGTCGTCGCTACCGGCCAGCGCGTCCTTCGCTGCCTGGACCAGGTTGGGGTTCACCTCGCCGTTCTCGGCCGCGGCCTGGATGCGCATAGCAAGCTTGCGGTTCTCCTCGGCAAGCCTCTTGCGGCGAATCTCATCGTCGCGTTTGTACGCAGCGTCGGCTCCGGTGTGGATGAACTTCTTCCACTCGCCGGGGTCAGAGCTGAGCACCGACTGCTGGGCGGCTGTGAAGAGTTCGGTGCCCTTGAGGTCGGCGGGTGCCGTGCGCAGCAGATCGCGGATGAAGTTGTCGTCAGCAAGGCCGAGCATTGCCTCGGTCGGGGTGGTGCGGAACAGCGCCGCAACGTTCTTGCGGGCAGCGAGCTCCTTCTTACGTTCAGCCTCCTGCCGGTTCTTCTCCTCAATCTCCTTGAGCTCATTCTCAACGTCACGCTTATGGGCCTCACGGAGGCCGTTGACGATGAACTCCCGCCAGTCAGCCGCTTCTCCAGCCAGCGCCTTGGCTGATGCGGCCTTTACCTCGGGTCCGGCAGCCGCATGCTTCATGACGGCGCGGATGAAATTGTCGTCGCTGAGCTCCAACAGATCCGGGCTGCTCGGAATACCGACGACGACCAGGGCCTGAGACTTGGCGAGCCTGGCTGCGCGGGCGGCCTCGTCCCGTTCGTCCTCCCGCTTCTGGTCGAGCCTGCGCGCCTCACCGATTCCCGTGGTGAGGAACCGCACCCGGTCCTCGTCCTTGGTACTGAACATGGCCTCTTCCGCAGCCGTACGCACCGCCGTCAGCTTCTCGCCCGCGTCCCTGGCTTTTTGCCACAGCAGGTGGATGAAGTCGTAGTCGCCGAGCTGGAGCTCCGCCGGAGTCGGCTCGTAGCCGACCTTGGCCGCCGCATCGAGGCGCTGCTCATAGGTCGTGCCGATACCGACGGCCTGGGCGGACGCCTTCGAGGGCGCGGCTACAGCGGTACCCGGGACGAGGGCTCCAGTGACGGCAGCGACTGCGGTGGTGGTCACGAGACCGCGCGTGACGAATTTCCGGACGCGCGCGGAGGCGTGATGTCTTTTGTGCATGGTGGCTTCGGTAACCCCTCTGGCGCCGCGCGAGGCGACGTGATGTGTGCAGGAAGGCGAAAGATCGCAGGGCTCGTGAGAGGTCACGACGACATGAAAGGATGCGAACTCGCCCTAGTCGATATCGGGCAGCACGTCCTCGACGGCCGAGAGCAGCACGGGGTGGCGCCGAACACTCTTGCATCCACGCGCACGTGCAGTTCGCCGGTTCCCCCTCCTCACCCCTCAAGCCGTCGGACCGTTCTCTCGTGATCGTAACGAGCCTTCCTGCACACGACAACGATCTTATTTCCGTCACCGGAATTTGCCATTCCGTGGCTGGTTCTATAACCACGGCCCTACGAGGGTTTGTCGTTCGTGCGCAAATCACGCCGAAGGTGAGCAGCCAATTCAGGGCAACGCAAGCGAAGTTGAGGGTTCCACGGCATCGCACGCCATCTGCCGACCACGCAAGCCAACCGCTTGGTCCACCCATCGGCCCGGTCAAAGCAAACCACCGCGCCTGACCGGATCTCGACGCCCAGCCATGCAGCTCACCCACTCAAGCAGCATCAGCGGAATGCGCGGCCGAACGAGACCGATCCCAGACAAGAGGTGGGGAACCTCCCCTCCGCAGGACGACGAAAACGTGGAGCTGCCGGACACCGCTCCGTTGCTGCAGCAGGTCACCGAGTGACGCACGGCCTGTCGGTCAGTTCGGGGCGGCAGGATCAGGTACAGCCGTGGTCAGCTCGGGACCGTTGTTGCTGACGCGGTTGACGGCGGTGGGCACCGCCCGGGCGTCCAGGCGCCCGGCCGCGGGGCAGTCAGCAACGCCCGGACCTCGGCGGGGTCCTGGTTGCCCGGGTCGAGCCAGATCCCCCAGTCGTTCGGGGCGATGGCCAACGGCATGCGGGGGTGGATCCGTCCGGCGGCGTCGGCGGGTTCCCCGTCAAGGACCGCAGCGGCGCGTTCATGCTCTCCGCCGCCCGGCACTGCGACGGGGAGGAGGGCTACTGGCAGACCTGGGAAGGTGCCGAGAACGTCGGTACCAGCGACCGGCAGCAGAGTGACTTGGGCACCGACACCGTGGGCATCGCGCTCCACGGCGCCGAGTCGCGCGGATTCCTGTACGACGGGGAGGCGTACAGGACCGACGGCTTCGCCAAGCGGGTCGTCGGCTACGGTCACAACAACGTCGGCGACTACGTGTGCACCGACGGTGCGAACGGCGGCGTCCACTGCAACATCAAGATCACGGACACCGACATCGGCGTTGCCGGCTCCAACGGCAGTTGGAGCCCGATCACCGACCGTGCGGCCGTCAGCCAGTACTCGCCCGACCAGGTCGCCGGGGTCAACGGCGACAGTGGTGGGCCGGTCTTCGCAGGAGTCAACAACTATTCGGACGACGAGGCACGCGGCACGATCACGGCGTTCGAGAAGACGACCACGTGCCCGTCGTCGCTGAACGCGGACACTGTGCTCGACGGGCACGTGCGCACGCCGTGGTGTTTCACGGCCGCGTACTACGTTCCCGTCTACCAGACGCTTCAGACCCTGAAGTGGACCCTCGTCACCGGATAGACGCCGGAGTGTGAACCGTGGACCCTGGGCAGCGCAAGCGCGCCATACGCGCACTGTGGATCGTGGGCGCCGTCGCCGTCATCGCCGTCGTGGTGACTGCATGGTGGCGATGGGACTACCGAAACCACCATGCCCGCCACACGAGCTTGATCGACAAAGTGTGGCTCAGTGATGACGACCGCACCGTTTCCGTCGAGACAAGCTGGTATCCCCACTGCGACGGCGCCCGACCGCAGCTTGTCGCCCAGGAGTCCTCCGGCACCGTCATACTGAGGCTGGAGAGGGGCATGGAGTTGAAGGTGCCGTGCGACAACGAAGCCGGCAGCATCAATCAGGTCAGCGTCACCCTCCACTCCACGCTCGGCAGCCGGCGGCTCGTCGATGCCTCCACCGGATGGGATCTGAAGCCTTCACCACGATGAGCCTCATGGCGGACCGACTTGTCCACGGATGTGGCGCCTAACGGAGCGTGTTGTGCCGGGGCTTGTGCTCGGGCTACCGGACGTGCCGATCCACGTCTGTCCAGACTGCGGCACCACGGCAGTTGGCAAGGACCTTGAGGAGCGTCACGCCGACAGTGGTGGTGAGGTTCCGGCTGGGCAAGGACGGAACGGGGTACCAGGTGACGGCCGTAGCATCCGCGACCGGCCACATCCACACCAACCACGGCCTCTACGGGCGGCCCGGCCGCACCCTGCGCCCCAGCCACCCCGTCGAGCCGAATGCCGCACACCGTGCGATTGCTTCGCTGCGCGAGCTGCACGCCAAGAAGGTCCAGCAGGGCTATACCCGTACGCTCATCGCCCCGTCGGTGGTGCGCGTGGACGTTGACAAGGTCGTACCTGCGGAGCGGTTGGGCACGGAGGTTCCCGTGCCGGAGCTGGTGGAGGCGTTCGTGAGCACTGCTCCTGCCAAACCGCCGACCACGGGACTGGATGATGCGATCCGGGACTTCTACAAGGAGATCGGTTCCCCAGTACGCCCTCAGCATTTTGAACGGCTGGCTCGCGACGGCACGCTGTCGACTCCGTTGTCTCCACGGGCTGCTGCGCTCCTGCGGGTGCTGTCCCACGGTGATGTGGTGACGTCGCCCGCCCGGGAGGCTGTGGGCTACACGGTGAGCGCGGAGGCGGTGCGGCTTCATGTCGGGCGGGCCGGCGAGGCACTGGATCACGCGGCGGTCGTAGAGCTCCAGGCAGTATTGTCGGCATGGCTCCGGCCGGTGAGGATCGCAGCCGCCTCCGGGCCGTTCCCCCCTTGGGCACCGATGCGATCGACCCCGCGCCGTTCGATGCGCACCCACGTGTCGCGGTCGGTTCGGGCCCCGACGGACCGGCATTTGCGCACGACCGTTCGCCGGTCGAGTCTCACCTTCAATGACTGCTCGACTCTGTGCAGGACCTCGTCCACCGGCTCGCGGCGGAGATCGACAGTTTTGGCACGGAGAGCGTCACGGCCGCACCGTAGCAACTGCGTGCCCGTCCCCACGGCGGATTCAGTGATCAGCAGCCGGTGGGGATGCGGACAGCCTTCGAGGAACTCCCCCACGGCCTGGACACCCTGCTCGCCACCGAGCTGTGGGGCGGAGTCTCGCTGTCGGGCGGGCAGTGGCAGCGCATCGCCTGCGCCCGCGTCCTGTACCGGAGGCCGGCCGTGGTCGTCATGGACGAGCCGACCTCGGACATGGACCCGCGCGGCGAGCACCGGATGTTCCAGCTGCTGCGCGAGATCGCCCCGGGCCGGATCACGGTGGTGGTCACGCACCGCCTGGCCAACACCAGGGTCGCGGACCGGATCATCGTCATGGACAAGGGGAACATCGTCGAGCACGGCACATTCGAGCAGCTCGCCAAGGGCGGCGGGCTCTTCCAGGAACTCCACGAACTCGGCCCGGACCAAGGGGGGAGCCGGTGACGGACACGAAGACGGACACGAAGCGGGCGCCGCTGTCGGAGAGCGAGAAGCTGCTGTTCTCCGGCGCGCTGCGGCACGACAAGGCATGGGCGAAGTACTCCGACCCGTTGTTGCGCATGAGCTTCTGGGCCATGGCCCGTCAATTCCCCGGCATGCTCGCGATGATCGGCCGGATCGCGTGGCGTGAGGACCCCCGCGCCCTGGCGGTGCTGGTGGCCGCGCAGCTGGCCTCCGGCGCCATGTCGGCTTTCCTGCTCGTGGCGACGAACCAGGTGCTGGTGCACCTCTTCGCCGACGGGCCCACCCCGGCCAAGCTGCGCGAGGCCCTGCCCGCGTTGCTGCTCGGCGGCGCTTCCTCGGCCGGGACAGTGCTCCTGGGCTGTCTGATCGTCCAGATCGAAGGGCGTCTCTACCCGAAGATCGAGCTGTCGTGCCGGACGGCCTACTACGGCATGATGACGCGGGTTGAGATGTCCGCGATGGAGGACAAGGACATCCACCGCCAACTCGCCCTCGGCCAGTACGGAACCGACTCCGTACGGCGCATGCTGTCGAACTCCGTATCGATCATCAGCGGCCTGATGAGCCTCGGCGCCGCCGGTATCGTCCTCGCCGCACTGCATCCCCTGCTCGTCGCCGCGCTCCTGCTCATCGCGGCACCACGCTGGTGGGGCGCGGTCATCGTGATGCGCCGCGCCTACGCCTCCCAGCACGCCTGGATCGACCACCGCCGGGCAACCGACGTCCTGCTCTGGCCGATCACCCGGGCCGGTGCCACCCCCGAACTACGGGTCCACGGCGCGGGGCGGCTGCTGATCCACGCCCAGGAGGACATGGGCCGCACCGCAGCGGCGGAGAAGGCCCGCCTGGCGCGCGCCGAGGCCAGGACGGAGATCGTCACGGCCGCCATGTCCGGCACCGCCCGCATCATCGCCTACGGGCTGCTGTGGTGGCTGCTGGTCGCCGGCGGAATGCCACTGGCCGCGGCCGGAACAGCTGTACTGGCGATCCGCAATGCCACCGGCTACCTCAACCAGATCGTCTCCCAGCTCAACCGCATGTGCGAGGAATCGCTGTACCTGACCGACATGAACAACTCCATCAAGCTCGGCACCCGGCACGCCATTCCCGACGACGGCGTCAGCGTCCAGGGCGAGGGCGTCGAAGTCGTCCTCCAGGACGTCACCTTCCGCTATCCCGGCGCCGAACGCGACGCCCTCCGAGAGGTCTCGCTCACCATCCCCAAGGGCAAGGTGGTGGCCCTGGTCGGTGAGAACGGGTCGGGCAAGACCACGCTCGCCGGCCTCATCGCCGGCCTCTACCTGCCCGCCGCGGGCACGGTCTCCTACAACGGCACCGACGTCCGCGAGGCCAACCGCGAAAGCGTCTTCGACCGGGTCGCCCTGCTCCCGCAGGACGTCGACTGCTGGCCGATGACCGTCCGGGCCAACATCCACATCGGCGACGCGGACCGGCCGCTGGACCAGGGGAAGATCGAAGCCGCAGCCGAGCGGGCCGACATCCGCACGGTGGTCGAGGAACTGCCCCACGGGTGGGACTCCATCGCGGTCAAGGACTTCGAACGCGGCGTACGGCTCTCGGGAGGCCAGTGGCAGCGCATCGGCGTCTCGCGTGCCGTCTACCGGGAACGCGACCTGCTGATCGTCGACGAACCGACGGCCGCGCTCGACCCCAAGGCCGAGATCGAGATGTTCGAGTCGCTGCGCTCCTTCACCGATGACGGCATCACCACCGTGCTGCTCATCACGCACCGGCTCGCCGCCACCGCCACCGCGGACGTCATCTACGTCCTCAACCAGGGACGCCTTCTCGAATCCGGCGCGCACGCCGAGCTGATGGCCCTCACCGGCGGCCACTACCGCGAGCTGTACGAACTGCAGGCCGCCCAGTACGGCAACGGGACCGTTCCCGCTGCCAGGAAGGGTGAGCCCGCAGGCGCCTGACGCCTGACGCCGAAAGGCAGAGGAGATACCGCGCGTTGGGGGCGGGCGAGCACCACGCCCTTCGTCCGCCCGCAACGCGCGGCCGACGATCAGCGTGCGGCTCCCTGATCGCGATCCGTGATCGCTGCCTGCGCGGATCACGCCTTGATGCCCGCTCCACCGGCGAGTTGGCTTGGGTGTGCCGGGCGGAGAAGCCGCCCGGGAACGAGGAAGGGTGTGGGAGTCATGACCGGCAACGAGCCCAAGGATGTCGTGCGGCGCTACTTCGAGGCGCTGGCGGCCGGTGACCAGGCGGCGATCCGGGACTCCTGGGCCGAGGACGGCAGCTGCTGGTACGGCGGCGACCTCCCGATCTCCGGCACCTGGCAGGGACGGGACCAGGTGATCAACGGATTCCTCGCGACCGCCTTCGCCCACCTCGACCCGGAGAAGGAGGTCGGCCTGAAGGTCACCAACCTCTTCGGCGAGGGCGAGCAGGTCTTCGCCGAGTGGGACTCCTGGGCCACGGGCAGGACGGGACGGCCGTACGACCAGAAGAACAGCGGCGTCTTCACCGTCCGCGACGGCAAGATCGTCAGCATGCGCGAGTACGCCGACACCCAGAACTGGGCCCTTGCGCTGCTGGATCAGTGAACCTGTCCCCTGTGCCACCCTTCACACGCACACGTCTACCCCCGTCCCCTCACCGCCGCATTCACCCTCGCCCCCAGTTCCAGCACCGCCCTGCGCAGCGAAGCCTTGTCGGTGATGCCGAGTGTCCGGCCGTAAATACCCGTGGCGATCCCGGACTTGTCCTCGGCGGAGGCCGGTGCGTAGTCCTCGCGGCTGCCGCGGATCGCCAGCAGGGTGCCGTCTGCGGAGCTGATCTCCTCCAGCTGGGTCAGCAGCGCGAGGTGCTCGTCGTCCAGGGCGGCGCCCGTGGCGGCCAGGGCGCGGTGGGCGGCGGCGACCATGCGCTGGAGGTACTTGGCGCTGCGGTAGAACGCCTCACCGGCGTCGCCGTAGTGCTTCAGGTCCTTGAGCAGGTCGCCGAGTTGCTCGTTGAAGGACTGGAGGTAGTGCGCGCCGGTGACCGTCACGTCGCTCTTGGCCTGCTTGCCGACGACGTCGAGAACGGCCCCCTGGGAGTGGTAGGCCTCCATCGCGTGCCACAGCGCGTAGCTGGTGCGCCGTCGGATGTCCAGGGCGAGCGCGTCGGAAGGGGCGGCGTCGTGACGTTCCTGGGCGGTGCGCAGTTGGGCCGCGTGCTCGGCGTAGATGAGGTTGCGGGCGCGTACGACGGCGTCGGGGCGGGAGTGTTCCAGCTCCTCGATATAGGCCTCGTCGGTGCTCCCGGGTCGCGCGTGGGCGGTCTCTGTCCGCAGCCGGCCGGCGAGTTCTGCGGTGGCGCGGTGGTGGACGGCCTCGGCCGTGCGGTGGCGGCGCAGGATCTCCTCGCGGGCGCTCTGCGGTACCAGGTTCCCCAACTGCTCGACGTACGCGTGCCATTCGGCACCGTCCATGTACTTGCGGAGCTTGCTGAGGGCCGCGATGTCCTGGTCGGCTTCCGCGACGGCCCGGGCGAGGGGGTCGCGCGGCTCGACGATGCCGGAGTCGGGGCGTTCCGGGTCGAGCCGGCGGGCGCCGTCCGGTTCCCAGGTGCCGCCGTCCCGCTGCTTCCATGAGCGGGCTCTGCGCGGGTCGCCGTTCAGCGGCGCCAGCAGTTCCGTGTCCGTCCAGCGCAGCCCGGGGGTGCCGGGGGCGTAGGGGAAGGCGAAGTTGCCGCGCTCGGGCATGAAGTCCTTGACGTAGAGGTTCACGTCGAAGACGGTGGCCGACTCCTTGCCCCACTCGCGGCGGAAGCCCTCGTTGAACTCCGCGACCGCCTGCGCGGCCCCGGGGCCGCTGACGGTGATGTCGTAGTCGGAGGTGGGGTTGGCGCTGCCGACGGAGCGGATGCGCAACTGGGGGTGCCGGGAGCGGAGTTCGAGGAGCTTGGCGTCGATGTAGACCTTGCGGTAGTGGAACAGGCTCCACATGCGGTCCGGTGCCTGGCCGGCGCCGGCGTAGCGTTCCTTCGCGGCCGACCAGTCGTTGTCCGCCGCTTCGAGCAGCCGGCGCGCCTGCTCGAAGGGGGTGCCGGCCGCTGCGGCCGGGTCGAGTGCGGGCGCCATCGCGCCGGGCGGGCGGCGCCCGGCGGTGGGCCGGAGTGCTGTTTCGGGGCGGGGCTTGTACATCAGCGAATCACCTGTGGGTTCCCGAGGGGCGGCCGGAACGGCGGGGCACCGTGGAGAGGCGTGCCCCGAAGGGGCGCAACATGTCGCCGGACACTAGACCTCCACCCGCGTGAAGAGGCGCCCCAGCTTGCCGTACTCGGTCTCGATGCCGTGCAGCAGATCCTCGCCCGTCAGTGCGCGTCCCGCGGCGGCGGCCGCGAAGGCGGCGCTCTCGACGCAGGCCCGGATGCTGCCGCCGGCCAGGTCGTACGCCTCGGCGAGGGTCTCGACGGGGAGCCCGTCGGCTGCCGCGCCCAGAAGGGAGTGCCACAGGCGTGCGCGCACGTCGGGGCCGGGGCTGTCGAAGTGCACCACTTCGTCGAACCGGCGGGTGAAGGCGGTGTCGATGTTGGCGCGCAGATTCGTCGTCAGGACGGCCAAGCCGTCGAAGGCTTCGAGGCGTTGGAGCAGGTAGCCGCTCTGCATGTTGGCGTGGCGGTCGTTGGAGCCCTTGACCTCGCCGCGTTTGGCGAACATGGAGTCGGCCTCGTCGAAGAGGACGACGGCGTCGAGGTTGTCGGCGGCGGAGAAGATGCGTTCCAGGTTCTTCTCGGTCTCGCCGATGTACTTCGAGACGACGGAGGGGAGGCTGACGACGTACAGGTCGAGGCCGAGTTCGCAGGCGACCGCCTCGGCAGCCATCGTCTTGCCGGTGCCGGACTCGCCCGCGAACAGGGCGGTGGTGCCCTGCCCCCGGCCGCCGCCCCGGCGCAGCCCCCAGCCGTGGAAGACGGCCTCGCGGTGGCGGACGCGGGCCACCAGCATGTCGAGGCGGGCGCGTACGGTGTCGGGCAGGACGAGGTCCTGGCGTTCGACGGCGGGGGTGATGTGCCGGGCCAGCGCCCCGAGTTCGGCGGCGGAGCGCAGCCGGGCGGCGGTGCGGATCTCGTCCGCCGCGGGGGTTGCCGCGTTGAGGGCGGCGGTGCGGTGGACGCGTTCGACGGCGGCGGAGGCGGCGGCACCGAGCCGGTCGCGGGGGCCGCGCGCGTCGGCGGGGCGCAGGTCGGTCTCGGCGGGCAGGGGCGCGTCCCACTCGTACGCGGCCCAGGGCGTGCTGCCGTACAGCAGCAGCGGAACGGGGGCGTCGTCCAGGGAGGTGACGAACCGCTGGAGCAGGTCGGCGCGTTCGGGTGCGGCGGTGCCGGGCGGGGCGAGCGGGACGAGGACGGCGGCGCCGAGCAGCCGGGCCTCCAGGGCCGTCCGGTCGGCGAGCCGCGCCGGGCTCTCCTCACCGGCGGCGAGGGCGTCGGGGTCGATGAGCAGGGGGACCCGCCCCAGCGGGGCGAGCGCCGCGACGGCGGCGGGCAGGGCTTCACCGTGGATGCCCTGCCGGAGGTACCGGGTGCGGTACGGGTCTGCGGCGAGGGCCTCCTGCAGGGCTCGGGCGGGGCCGTCGCAGTGGGGCCGTCGGGGATCGTCGGGGCGGGCCGGCAGGACCCGTAGCCACCGGCCTGCGGCTGTGGGTCCGGTGCCACGGCCCGTGCCACCGCCGGTGCTACGGCCGGTATCGCGGCCGGCGAGGAAGTCCAGCAGCCGGTCGGGGACGTTCAACACCCGCTCGGGAAAGGCCGCGTCGGGAGCACCGTAGGTCACCAGCCCGCCTTCGAGCAGGGCGGAACCCTCGCGCAGCAGTCCGTCGCCGATGGCGTCCGGTACGGCGATGCCGTGCACGGAGAGGGCGACGGAGACGGTGGGCCGGGAGGTGGGGAGCCCGCTCAGGAAGCGGAAGGCGGAGCCGCAGATCGGGTTGATCTCCGGGAGGAGACAGGTGACCAGCAGGTCCGCTTCCCGCTCCGACAGCGCGAACTCCTTGCGCAAGCAGGCCAGTCGATCGCCTTCGGCGGCCAGCTCCGCCAGGCGTGCCGGTCCGGGCCACGGGTGCGGGCCGCCGGCGTCCTGCACCCCTTCATGCCCGTCGTACCCCTCACCGCCTTCATGTCGCAGGTAGAGGCGGCGCAGCCGCTCCTCCGCCACCGTGAGTCGTTCCTCGAACAGGCTCTGGGTCATGGGAAAGCGGTGTCCTCCGACGGTCTGGGCACGTGACGCCTGGGGCGAGGTTAGGCGCGGGAAGCGTCGTCGGTCTGTCGGCCGGAGTCGATCACGTGATGCCGAAAGTTGACACAGATCCGGGACGGTGAAGGGCCATTGTGCTCTGGTGCGCTGCCGGGCTGCCGCAGAGGCTGGGGCTGCATAAAGACCACCCCGCACGATCGCGATCGAGGTCATATGCAACAGAATCCCGTGGACGAGGCCGGCTCCCCGTCCCCCGCACCGCGCCGGCGCATTCTTCTGGTGTCCGATGTCAGCGGACTCGGCCTGGGCGGCGTACCAGTTTTCAACATGGAGCTCGCCCGAGGGCTGGCGGTGCATCACGACGTCACGCTGCTCACCGTCGACCCGGACCCGGCCTACAGCCAGCAACGGATGGACGAGCAGCACGGAAACGCCTTCGTCATCAACGTCAAGCCGTCGAAGGCCGGCATGGAACCGCGCGAGGCGCTGGAGGAACTCGTCCGGCGCAACC
Organism: Streptomyces morookaense; assembly: GCF_013030945.1. Taxonomy (GTDB): domain Bacteria; phylum Actinomycetota; class Actinomycetes; order Streptomycetales; family Streptomycetaceae; genus Streptomyces; species Streptomyces morookaensis. The sequence continues at coordinate 82,800 of NZ_JABBXF010000030.1, forward strand.
CGGCGGCATACGGTCTGCCGTCGTCGCACGGCAACCCGTTCGACATCATCATCGGGCACTCCCGGTTCTCGGGCCCGGCAGCGGCGGCGCTGCGCGACCGGTGGTATCCGCGAGCCCGCCTCGTGCACTTCCTGCACACCAGCCCCGTACGCCTGGACTGGATCAAGGGCCGGTGGGAGAAGGGCGCCCGCAACGCCGCGATCGAACGGAGCGTCATGCGGCGCGCGGATGTCGTCACCGGTGTCGGCGAGTTGCTCACCGCCGAGGCCGGACGACTCTCGGAGCAGGTGGTCCGGGTCCCGGCCCTGCACGAGTTCATCCCCGGTACGGAGATCGGTGAGCGCGTCGCGGGCCCGCATGGCGGGGACACCCTCAGGCTGCTGCTGCCCGGGCGGGCCACGGACGAGATCAAGGGCGTCGAGGGCGCCATCGAGGCCGTCGGTCTGCTGCGGAAGTCGCGGGACCAGTACGGCATGACGCGTGACGTGCATCTGACGGTGCGGGGCGGTCCGCATCCCGTCAAGCAGCCCGAGCAGTACAGGGAATGGCAGGGGATCGTCGACAAGTACGGTGCACGCGGAGCGGTCACCCTGTTGCCCTTCTCCACGGACCCGGCCGAACTCCGGGCCGACCGCGAAGGGGTGAACGCCATCGTCATGCCCTCCCTGCACGAGGGGTTCGGCCTGGTGGCCACGGAGGGAGCCGGACGGGGCGTGCCCGTCCTGGTGAACGAGGAGAGCGGCGCGGCCGGCTTCCTGCGCAAGGCGCCCGACGGCATCGGCGAGCCGTGCATCGTACGGGGCGCCCGTCGCGCCGAGGCGTGGGCCCAGGCGATAGCGGCGCTGGATGCCGACCTGGACCGGCGCTGGGAGAACGCCGGGCGGCTGTACGAATTCCTCAGGCAGTACTCCTGGGAGCATGGCGGTCAGGCCCTGGTGGACGCGGCCATGCAGACGACGCCGGTGACGCTGCTTCCGGAGTTCCGGCCGTCCTACGGTGACATCACGGCCCAGGCGCCCGGCGGCAGGCTGCAGAGCACCGGCAGGAGCCGGCAGCCGTGGGCGGTGAGTCCGCGCTACGACGGCTCCACCGGATGGTCGCCCGACGCGCGGCCCGCCCGGGCTCCTTGGCACCAGCGCCGACGCCTGGTCCGTTCGCAGAGCGTGGGCTGATACCGGCCGGCCCGCAGGGAGGCGCCCCCGCTGCGGTGCGGGGACGCCTCCTCCCTTCAGCGCCCCCAGTCCGCGTCAGCCCGTCAGTCCACCAGCCCGTCAGTCCGCCAATCCATCAGTCCATGAGCATCCGGCGGAGCCCCACCCGTACTTCCGGGGTGAGGACTTCACCGACGCGGTCCACGAGCCGGGCCGCCTCGTAGGCCACGAGCCCGATGTCGCAGCCCGCGCCGGTCAGCACGGTGAGCGCGGAGCCGTCCGAGATCGTCATCGTGCACAGGAAGCCGCCGTCCATGTCCACCACGGTCTGGTTGACCCAGCCCGTCCCGCACACCTCGGCCGCGCCGCGGGTGAGCGAGACCAGCCCGCACGCGACGGCGGCCAGCCGTTCCGCGGCCTCCCCGCCGAGGCCGGTGCCGGCGGCGGCGAGCACCAGGCCGTCCGCCGACACGGCGACGGCGTGCCGGACACCGGGTGTCGCATGGACGAAGTTCCGGATCAGCCAGGTCACATCGTCGGCCGCGGTCTGCGGGTCCACTGCGTGGAGCGTTCCGTCCGTCGTCATGCGCCCATGTCCTCCTCGTGTGTCGGCAGTCCGTCGTGTCGACGTGGTGGTACGCGTTGGGTGCGCGGCACGCCGGCGGCGCCGCCCTCGTCCCTGGCCCTGCGCACCCCGCTGTGGAACCCGGCCATGCGGCCGCGCAGTTCGCCGGGCGAGAAGCCGGTGCGCGAGGGCATCTCGGTGCGCGCGTCCTTCTTCTGCGCGGTGTTCGTGCCGCCGAGCGTGGCGCGCGGCACGCGGCGCGGCAGGCCGGCACCGGTCGGCTGCTCGGCGCCGGGCGCCGCTACGGGGCCGCGCGGGAGCGGCAGTTGGCCGTCCGCCGCCGCGTTCCGGGGTGCCGGTGCTCCTTCGGGTGGCATGGGACCGGGCGCGGCCGGACCTGGCCGGACGGGGCCGGCAGGCGTGGGGGTGTCGGGCACCACTGGGATCTCCTGCGTGTCGGTGGGTTGCCGCTCGGGACGGTGGACACCGGCGCCGCGGTGCGGCGGGCCGGCCACGAGCAGGGCCGGCGGCAGCTCCACCGCGACGGTGCAGCCGACGCCCTTGCACGACAACACGACGTCGATGCCGTGCCGTTCGGCGAGCCGGCTGACCACGTACAGACCCATCTGCCGCGTGGTGGCCACGTCCACCAGGGGCGGGTCGCTCAGGCGGGCGTTGAGCTCCGCCGCCTTGGCGGCGGGCATGCCGACGCCCCGGTCGCGGATCTTGACGACGGTGCCGCCCGCCGGGCTCGCGCCGGTGGTCACCTGGACGGGGTCCGCGGGCCCGGAGTACTGGGTGGCGTTCTCCAGCAGCTCGGCGAGCAGATGGCTGACGTCGTGCACGGCGGGGCCGGTGATGTGCACGTCCGGCAGATCCCCGATGCGTACGCGCGTGAACTGCTCGACCTCGGCCGCCGCGGCCCGGACGACGTCCAGCAGCGGCGCGGGGACGGCGTGCACCCGGCCGGGGCGCTCGTCGGCCAGGACCAGCAGGTTCTCGCAGTGGCGGCGGATGCGGGTGGCCAGGTGGTCGACCCGGAAGAGGCCCTCCAGCTTCGCCGGGTGGGCCTCGTTCCGCTCGAGTTCGGAGATCATTTCGAGTTGGCGGTAGACCAGGAGCTGGCTGCGGCGGCCCATCGAGGCCAGCATCGCGCTGACGCTCTTGCGCAGCATGGCCTGGTCGGCGGCCTGACGCACGGCCTCGTGGATGACGGCGTCGAAGGCCCGGGAGACGTCCCCGACCTCGTCTCGGGTGCCGAGGTCGACGGGTTCCGTGCTCAAATCCACCTGTCCCGGCGCCTGTTGGGAGATCGAGGCGACCAGGGCCGGGAGTTGATGTTCGGCGGCCTGCAGGGCGGCGCGGCGCAGCCGTCGCAGCCGGCTGACGAGCGAGTGTGCGGCGACGGCCGCCACCAGCAGGGACAGGCCCAGGGCCACGGCGACGAACGCGCTGTCCAGGGCGGCGTCCTTCCTGGCCTGTGCCTTCGCCGCCGCGATGGAGTCGAGCATTCTTCCGGTGACCTCGGACTCCACCGTGCGCAGGCCCTCCAGGGCCTGGCTGGCGGTCCGGTGCCACTCCTGTGCCTGCAGCGCCGGCGCGGCACCCCTGCTGTCGCCCTTGGTATCGCGCTGGGCGGCGGCCGCGGCGGTACGGGCCATGGTGCCGGTCTCCGCGAGGTGTTGGGCGATGCGCTGGTAGGCCGCCGCGTCCTGGGGGACGGCGGCGGAGCGGAACTGGCGCAGGGCGATGTCCTGGAAGCCCTGGGAGACCAGCAGGGCCGCGGCCACGTCGGGGGTGACGCGCCCGTGGGCGATGGCGGCGTTCAGCAGGGCGCGTTCGCTGGACAGGGACAGTTTGCCGACGGACAGCGCGTACAGCGCCCACCCTTCGGTGGAGGCCGTGTCGCCGCCGTGGTTAGCCTCCGTGCCCAGGCTCAGCAGCGGGAGGACGAGGTCGGAGTAGGCGGTCTGGCTCGCGACGGTGTCCATGGCGTCGGTGAAGGCCTTGTCGCGGACGTCCGTCAACGCGTGCAGTGCGGACTCGGCGTCGGCCACGCGCTGGGTGACGCGCACGTCGCCGTGGGTGTCCTGCGCCCGGGAGCGGAAGGCGATCAGGGCGCGGTCGGTTGCGGCGCGGTGTTCGCGCACGGCGTCGCCGGGCTTGCCCGGGGTGAGTGCGGCGATGTCGCGTTCGTTCTCCAGGGCGTGGGCGAGTGTGGTGGCCGAGACGACGAGGCGGACGGTGGCCTCGGTGCGGGTCAACTGCTCGGCCTTGTCGAGGGAGTGGGTGACCCGGGGCACGGCGAGGCTGATACAGAGGGCTGCGGGGAGTACGAGGACGAGCGTCATCCGAGTCCTCAGGCGCCAGTGGCGCGGGCGGGAAAGGAGCCGCAGGGGGCCGTCACCGCGGTGTGGCCGACTCCGGGCGGTGCGGGTGCCGTCCTCGCCCGGGTCCGGTCGCGAGGGGTTGCTCAGGGGAATGTTCATGATGATCGGCGACCACGCTAGGGAGCGGCGCCGTCGGCGTCCCGCGGCAAAGGTCGCGTCTCATGTCACCAAAAGGAGACATTTCCAAACCGATCGTCCGGCTTCATCTCACCACATTCGCACAAGGTCAAGCCGAACAGCACCTGTCCGCTGGTGACGTGGGGCGCGTCCCTACGGATGGATGCTCAGCCGGGTCAGTGCCGTGGTGTGTTGGATGCCCCCACCGATTACGCAGTCGGTCGGAAGGCTGCCCGGCACTGTCTGGATGGTCTTCTCGGCAGCCGCCCCTTTGCCGCGGCCGCCGACGACTGTTCCCTTGAGCAGGGCGGTGTTGACACCCGCCGCGCGGACAGAGGGCCCGGCCTGGTAGGCGATGACCGTAGTGGCACCGTCCGCGTAGTGCAGGATCTCCTGGGACCGGTTCCAGGAGAGGAGCAGACAGCTTCCTCCGGTCTCCCCCTCGGTGTGGTACGCGGCCGTGATGCCGTGACCTGAGGCGTCCGTGCAGTGGTAGGTCCCATCCACGGTGACCTTGGCGGACCCGGCGGAGGACAGGCCGAGCCCCGGCCCGTAGGTGATGTTCTCCTGGCCCGTGCAGTCCATGGCGGTATGGTCGTGCGCCTGCGCCGCGGGTGCCCCGGCGACGGTGGCCGCGAGCAGGACGAGGGAGGACAAGGTGACGACTGCGCCGCGCTTGCCGATCACGATGAGTCCTTTCGTAGCCCGAACACGGTGTGGACAGCGCCACTTGGCTACCCACTGACATCTTGGATTGCACCGCCTCCCTGGACGGTCAGGAGCATCGTGGCGTCCCCACACCCCGGTGTGCGCCCTGCGCCTCACCGCACGCCCTGCCCGGGGCATTGCGGCGACGTCACCGTGGACCATCACGGGACCATCGAGTACCGCAACCTCCCCTGCCGTTGGCCGAATACCGTAAGCCTCGTGACTTCAGCGAGTAGAACCGGACGTGGGCGGCGATAGCCCGTCAAGTCGGCCAACAGGCCCTGACCCGCGCCCTTCAGGCGGCGGAGATCTCACCCGACGTGGTCGGGGCCATCGCCACGACCACCACCGGGGCCTCGGTCGCGTCCTTCGACGCCGGCCCCGTCCAGCAGGTGGGCCTGGATCGGCATGTGGTCCGGATGCCACTGTTCGGCCTCGGCTGTGCGGGGGGCGCCGCCGGACTGGCGCGGGTGCATGACTATCTGCGCGGCCATCCGGACCAGGTGGCCGTCCTGGTCTCCGTCGAGCTGTGCTCGCTGGATTTCCACCGAACACCTGATGGGCACGCACCTGGGGACCGACGGGTCCGCAGTGTTCCTGGCCCCGGACGTCCCGGACGCCGCCGAGAAGCACCTGCCCGGCGAGGTGCACGGCTTTCTGGCCCGACACCGGCCGACCACGGCGGACATCACCTCCTGGATCTGCCACCCCGGCGGCCCGAAGGTCCTCGAGGCCCTGGACCGTTCCCTCTGCCCGCCGCCCGGTGCGCTCGCCCGCAGCCGGACCTCGCCGGCCCGGTGCGGGCTGTGGTCGAGCGGCTGATCGCGGCTGCTCAGCGGCAGCGTGACGACCGGGACACATCCTGGTCGTGATGGACGTGGGCCATGACGTGATGCGCCTCGCCCGGGTGCTGCGCGACCTGCCCGTCGAGCTGGTCGGGCGCCTTCGTTCGATCGCGCGTGGGGCCGGGGCCATCCCCCGCTCACCCACCGCCCGGCCTGGATCAATCCGAACGGAGAACTCCCCCTGGCCGAGGGCACATCGATCCGCCTCAGGGCCGACCACCTTCCCGGCGACCGGAGAGCGTCTCCCGACGGTGTGTCAGGCGAACCGGGTGATCGCGGCGAGCCCGTCGCGTAGCGCGGAACCGCTCGCGGGGCGGTCGCGCCAACGGGCGCCGATGTGGCCGTCGGGCCGGACCAGCAGTGCTCCGCGCGAACCGAGGCCGTAACCACCCTCGGGGAAGGGCTCGATACGCAGCGGCCAGGGTGCGGTGGTGGCCTGTTGCGCCCAGCGGACAGGATCCGGAGTGAACAGAGTGAACCATTCCCCGACGGCGTCGAGCGTGGAGCGGTCGTCCGTCAGCCACAGGTGCGGCATGCGGCGGCCCGGCTCCGCGGTGGGGACGTAGTCGGTTCCGGTGTCGGGCGGGGCGGCGTCGCCGGTGAGGACGGCGGCGGAGCGGTAGGTGACGCCGAGTACGAGGCCGAGCTGGGCGAAGTACCGCTCGGACCAGGGAAGTTCGACCCTGCCCGACGCCGCTTCGCCGGTTCGGAGCTGCTCACGGCGTCGGTTCTGCACCTCCAGCATGAGCCGGGTGTTGGCGACGGTCTGACGGAGCGTCTGGTCGGCGACGGGGTGCCGTTCCGGCTCGTACGTCTCCAACAGGCCCGTCCCGGCCCGCCCGTGGAGCACACCCGCCAGCTTCCAGCACAGGTTGTGCACGTCGGAGAGGCCGGCGTTCATACCCAGGCCGCCGACAATGGGGACCGCGTGCGCGGCGTCGCCGGCCAACAGGATCCGGCCGTGGCGGAAGCGTTCGGCGACGAACGCATTCATCACCCAGTGCTGCACCCGCAGCACGTCGACCCGTACGTCACCCCGTACGCCGGCTCCGCCGCCCAGGGCACGCGAGACGAGGCCGGGCCAGTCGGCGTGGGCGGCATCATCGGGGGTGGGGACGAACCAGGCCCAGCCGCCTTCGGGGTAGAGCGGGGCGAACAGTCCGCGCACGGTGAAGTAGAGGCCGGCGGGCTGCCGGTCGCACCAACGGCCGAGGTCGGCGTCGAACACGACGGTGGTGAAGTCTCCCATCGCCCCGGGACCGCTGGTGCCGATGCCGAGCCGCTGCCGGACGGTGGAGTTCGCACCGTCGGCGGCGAGGACGTAGCGGGCACGCACCCGAGCCTCTTCACCGCGCCGATGATCGGCGAGTACGGCCGTGACGCCGTCGGCTTCCTCGGTCAGGCCGACGAGCTCGACGCCGAACCGTACGGGCGCATCCGCCGCCGCCAGCAGGACGGGCTCCAGCCGGTCCTGCGAGGTGACCACGCCCCGCACGGGGCTCTCCGGAACCGGTGCGTTGATCCCGGCCATCGCCGCCGTGGCGAATTCGGGGCCGCACAGGGTGTCGCGGAAGCGGATGCGGCCGTACTCCGGCGCGAACGCTCCGGCGGTGATCCTTTCGGCGAGTCCCAGGCTGCGGAAGATCTCCATCGAACGCACGTTGACCAGCCGGGCCCGGGGAAAGGGCGACAGCTCCCGGTGCTTCTCGACCAGCAGCGTCCGCACGCCCCAGCGCTCCAGCAGCGCCCGGGCGGTGAGCCCGACCGGCCCGCCGCCGACGATCAGCACCGGTACCTCGGCTTCGCCGATGTCGCTGTACGGCACTCGACGTCTCCTTGTGCCGGGGCGGGAATCCTCGATTCCCCGTCGCGGAGTCCCGATCGTACGCGGACAGGGGCACCGAACCCGGCAGGCGGCCGGCGGCCCGTCGGCAACGGGCGTGTCTACCGCCCGCTGTCCGTCAGCCCGGCCTCGTACGCCAGGATCGCCGCCTGCGTACGGTTGTCCAGGCCGAGTTTGGCGAGCATCCGGGAGACGTAGGTCTTCACGCTCGCCTGCGACAGGTACAGCCTTCCCGCGATCTGAGCGTTCGTCAGCCCCATGCCGACGAGCTCCAGCACGCGCCGTTCGCTGCCGCTGAGTTGGGCCAGCCGCTGTTCCGTTCCCTCGCCGCCCGCCCGCTCGGTGGTCGAAGCGCGGCGCACCAGGCTGTCGAGGACCTCGGGGGAGACGACCCGGCCGCCGGCGAGGACGGTGCGCAGTGCGGAGGCGAGCCGCCGGGGGCACAGGTCCTTGAGCAGGAATCCGGCGGCTCCGGCCTCCAGGGCGTCGAGGACGCGGTCGTCGACGTCGAAGTTGGTGAGCATCAGCACCTTGGGCGGCCGTGTGAAGCGCATCAGCTGTTCCGTCGCGGCGACCCCGTCCACGCGCGGCATGCGGACGTCCATGAGGACGACGTCGGGGCGGTGGGTGCGGGCCTTGACGAGGGCGTCGGCGCCGTCCTCCGCCTCCGCCACCACGTCGAACTCCGGCGCGGAATCGAGCAGCAGGCGCATGCCGGAGCGGATCAGCGCCTGGTCGTCGGCCACCAACACGGACGCGGTCACGGTCACACGCGCTCCTTCACTGTTCTCGTGTTCTCGGCGTTGATCTTTCCGACCCTGTCATGTGCAGCAAGAGCACCATAAGGGACCTAAGTCCCGAGTCCGTCCCTGCCGAAAGTCCCGCGGCACGCGGGGCGGAACACCTCCGATCACCCTTCAATTACTTACCGGTAATCCCGTAACTGACGTGGTTTCATACGGGCGTCCACCTGGAGAAACGCTTTGCTTTTCGATCGATTTCGTGGGTTAGAGTGGGAAATCCGATGCCGGCCGGAGCCACATGGACGTGCGTGCACCGTCCGGCTTCCGAGACGCCGAAAGCAGCTCCATGGTCCCCCGCGTCACTCCCCACCACCGCTCGCAGACCGCTCCCCTCCTGGAGGTCCGGCCGGCCCCGCCCAGGGAACGGCCGCCCACCGCCCGCGCGTTGACACCTGATGAGCCGTCATGTCCGTGACCGCCCTCCGGTGCACAAGGGCAGGCTCATGACCGCAGAACATTCCCTCCGCACCGGCAGCCGCACCGACAGCTGCACCGGCAGCAGACCGTGGCCGCTCCGTCCCCCGGTCCCGGACCCCCCGCGCACGCGACGACGTCTCGCATCCCTGACCGCGGCCGTACGCTCCGCGTGGCGGCGCCCGCCGCTCCCGGCCGTCCTCGACGGTCCGCGCCGGCACCTGCTCTGCGACGCCGGGATCGCGCTCCTCGTCGCCGCCGCGTCGTGCCTGCAGCTGCACTCCCTGAGCGCGACCGGCCTGGTGCACGGCTACTGTCTCTCCTCGGCGATCGCCGTCGCCGCCGCGGCCACGCTCGTCCTGCGCCGCCGCGCGCCCGAACTCTGCCTGCTCGCCGGGCTGGCCGCCAGCTTCGCCTCGGACGAGCGGACCCCGCTGTTCGCCGCCTCGTACGCCGTCGCGCACTACGGTCGACGGTCACGGTTCGTGCTCGTGACCGTCGTGGCCGTCATCTACCTCGTCACCCGGCACTCCATCGGCATGGCCGATGCCACCGCCGCGCAGCTGTACTACGGGGTCGTCGTCGAGATCGCCTTCCCGGCCGTGTTCGGCGGGCTCGTCCGGCACCAGCGCTCGGTGCGCGAGCTGCTGAAGGAACGGCTTGAGCGGTCCGGGAGCGCGGTCGAGAGTGCGACCCGGTTCGCGCTGCTGGAGGAACGCACCCGGCTCGCCTTCGACATCCACGACCACATCGGCCACCAGGCCACCTTCCTGGCACTGCGGGCCGGCGCGCTCGAACGGGTGCCGGGCCTGCCCGGCGAGGCCCGGCAGGGGGCGGTCGCCGTGCGGGAGGCGGCACATCGGGTGATGGCCGACCTGCGGCAGATGCTGGAGGTGCTGCGCGACGGCGACGGACGGCGGGCGGCACTGACCGGCCCCACCAGCTGTGCGGAGTTCCTGGGCGGGCTGGTGCGCAACATGTCCGCCGTGGGCATGGCCGCGGAGTACCGGCTGCACGGCACCGCGCGGCCGCTGCCCGCGGAGACCGAGCGGCTGCTGTACCGGATCTGCCGGGAGAGCTTCACCAACGCGGCCAAGTACGCGCCCGGTGCGGCGGTTGCGGCCGAACTCTCCTTCCTGGACGAGCAGGTCGTGCTGGAGGTGCGCAACGGGCCGCCGTCCGGGACCGTTTCGCTGCGCAGCTCGGGCCGGATGGGCCTGACGGGACTGCGGCTGCGGACTGCGGAGGCGGGCGGCGCGCTGAGCGCGGAACCGCTGCGCGACGGGGGCTTCCGGGTACGGGCCGAGCTGCCCGTACCCGCGGAGCCGCCCGCGCCGTGAACGCGCCCTGCGCGACCCTCACTTATGAGAACCGAGACCGAAGGGGACTCATGTCCATCCGCGTCATGATCGTGGACGATCAGGCCATCATCCGCATGGGCCTGACCATGCTGGTGGATTCCTCGGACGACTTCGAGGTGGTCGCCGAGGCGGGCGACGGGGCCGAGGCGCTGAGCCAGGTGGCGGCCCACCGGCCGGACGTGGTCCTGATGGACCTGAACATGCCTCGCGTCGACGGCGTCGAGGCCACCCGCCGCCTGATGCGGCTGCCCGAGCCGCCGATGGTGCTGGTCCTGAGCGTGTTCGACGCGGACGCGCGGGTGCTCGAAGCGCTGGAGGCGGGGGCGTGCGGCTTCCTGCTGAAGGACCTGCGGCCGGAGGAGCTGTTCGCGGCGCTGCACACGGTCGCCTCGGGGTGCCGGGTGGTGGCACCGGAGGTGCTGACGAGCCTGGTGCGCCGGGCCGCCGATCACACGCCGATCCGGGTGAACGGGGCCGGGGAGAAGCTGTCCCTGCTCAGCCAGGGCGAACGCCGGGTGCTGGCCCTGGTGGCAGCGGGAATGACGAACGCCGAAATAGCCCGGACCCTGCATCTGTCGGGAGCCAGCGTGAAGACGTACGTCTCCCGGACCCTGGCCAAGCTCGGGCTGGACAACCGCACCCAAGCGGCCATCATCGCCTACGAGATGGGCCTCGCCCCGCGGGCGCAGTCCCCGACTGGTTGAATTCTTCGCCTTTCCTTTCACCCTTTGCCCGACGCACCCGACCGTTCGGTATGACAACGTGGCCGTTCTTGTCCGAATGGACCCGAGTGGATACCGAGTCGAAGCGGAATGCGTATGTGGGCAACGGCAACGGGGCGGCACCCGACAAGGAGTTCGTGCCGGTACGGCGAACTGTCCGACATCGGCACGGTCGCCCTGGCCGGGCTGCTGTCCGTCCTGGTCCTGGACGACAAGACCCTCGGCACAGGCCTCGTCGACGACTACGGGCTCTCGCTCGCCGTCGGGCTCGGCGCCTCGCTGACCTTCCTGGCCCGGCGCCGCCGGCCCGCCCTGTGCGCGGTGGCCGCCGTCGGCGCCACGCTCGTCACCGACGACCGCACTCTGATGGTCTTCGCGGCCTACGCACTCGCCCAGTACGGCGGCCGCTCCCGCTACGGCCTGTGCGCGGGCATGGCGCTCACCTACCAGGTGGGCCGCATCTGGACCCAGACCCTGGCTCCGGCCGCCGCCGTCACCGACGTCCGGAGCCTGACGGCGATCGCCGTCCCCGCGGTCATCGGTGAACTCATGCGCCGCCGCAACGCGGCGATCGCGCAGCTGCGGCGGCGCATCGCCCAGGTGGAACTGTCCGTGGAACAGGCCGCCCGGCACACCCTGCTCGAAGAGCGCAGCCGGATCGTCGCCGGCCTGCACGAGGACATGGGCCACGAAGTGACCGCACTCGTCCTGCAGGCCGGCCACCTGCTGCGCACGCCCGGACTCCCCGAGACGGCCCGCCCGACCGCCCTGGCCGTGGAGGCCGGGGCGCGCCGGGTGATGGCCGACCTCAGGGAGTCCGCGAAAGTGCTGCAGGGCCGACGGGAGGCGCTGGACCACAGCACGGCCTCCCTGATCTCCTACACGGAGTTGATGGCCGGGCTGGCGCGGAACATGGAGACCATCGGCGTGGAGCTCGCGTTCGAGACGACCGGGACGCCCCGTGAACTCCCCGTGCGCATCGAGCGGATGGTGTACCGGGCGGCACTCGAAGCACTCGCCAACGCGGCCAAGCACGCACCGGGCGCGCCCGTCACGGCCCGGTTGGCGTTCACCGCGGACGCGGTGGAGCTGGAGGTGACGAACGGGCGCGCCGAAGGCCCCCGCATCCACGAGGACTTCGTCCCCGCCGGACTGGCCGCCCTGCACGAGGCCGTGACCGGAGCCGGCGGAACCCTCACAGCAGGATGGGCCCGCACGGACCATTTCGTCCTGCGGGCCCGCTTCGGTGTCACGCCGACCGCGGCCGCGCTGACGAGATGACGTCAGAGCCGGGAGGCCCAAGCCTGCAGCGCACGGCGGGTGTTCGGCCCGTACTCCCCCGCCACGTCACCGTGCACCCCGTCCCACTCCTGGAACTTCCGGACGGATTCGGCGGTGTCCGCGTCGTACGAGCCGTACTGCCGCCCGCGATAGAGGCCGAGGCGCCACAGCGTGTGCTGCAGATCGCTGACGGCCGCGCCGGAGTCACCGCGGCGCAGGGTGGCGGTGGTGGTGGGCGCGGTGGTGGTCGGGGTGCGGGAGGGCTCAGCGGACGTACTCGCTGTGCCGCGGCCGGACGGTTTCGTGGCCGACGCCCTGGACGGCCGCGGCGACTCGGCGGTCGCCCCGTCGGAATGTCCGGGGACAGCAGCGACGGACGAACTCCCCGCAGGAGTCGTGGCGTTGCTTCGCCGCCCGAGCCCGTCCGCTGCGCCGCCTGCATCGGGCAGGCTCACGGCCGCGCCCGAACCGCCGCCCACGCTGTTGAGCGCGGTGACACCCAGAGCCGCCAGCAGCGTGGCCCCGCCCGCGGCGTAGGGGATCCAGCGGCGCCGCCCTCGACGGTGCGATGCCAAGGAAAACCTGATCGGCACGGGTACTCCTCTCAGCACGGATCTACGAGCGCCCCGGAAGGGGCGCGGGGAACTGCGCGCCCAGCCACAACCGGCCCCGCAGCCGAAGAGCAGCCCCCTCAGCGGAGCAGGTCCGCATCGCGGTACGCCCGCTTCTGGGCCGCCAACTGCTGCGCATCCGGCGCCAATCGGGGATCCCACTGATAAGACGGCGTCTTGCGCAACACCTCAACCTTCTGACCAGTCGCCTCGGCGAGAACGCCCAAGGTTTCCTCCGACGTCGCACCCGCACCCTGCAGATCGGCGGCGCCCTTGCGCAGCGCCGTGAGGAACTTCTCGGCGGCCGGCTTGTCGGCGAAGGCCGTGCCGAAGACGACGCCGGTGGCGGACGTGCCACGCGGCGGCACAGCCAGCGGCCGGGCCACACCGGCCTCCTCCATGGCCGTGGTGAACGGCGCGGGGGCGAGGGCCGCGTCGACGCCGCCGTCGGCGAGGGCGCTGCGCATGTCGGGGATGGCGACGTTGACGACGGTGACGTCCTTGAGCGTCAGGCCCGCCCCGCGCAGGGTCGCGGCCAGCTGGTATCCGCCGGCGGCCCCCGCCCCGCCGGCCACCGCCACCTTCCGGCCCTTGAGGTCCGCGGCGTCCTTGACCTCTCCGGAGTCCAGTACGCGCTGTGCGACTTCGAGGGCGGTGGGCGAGGGCCGGGCTCCGGTGGAGGCGCCCATCGAGGCGGCGACCTTCACCTTCAGGCCCTGGTCCATGGCGTTGAACAGGCCGGCGGAGAACCCGGCGACGACGGCGTCCACCTTCCCGGTGCCGGCCAGCGGGACCGCGTCCTGTCCGGCCTGCACCTTGCGCAGGTCGACATCGAGTCCCTGCTCCTTGAAGTAGCCCTTCGCCTGGGCGAGATAGAGCGGGGCGAAGAGCGTGGACGGCACATGGGCCACCGTCACACGGGTGGGTCCAGAGGCTTCTCCGCCGCCGCTCTGGCAGGCGGCGAGGAGAGCGAGCGCGGGCAACAGGGCGAGAACGGACGGTCTACGGCGGCGGCGCACAGGACGGTTCCTTTCGGGAGCCGGGTGACGAGGGGAAGGTGACGAGTGGAAAAGGTCGAGCGGGCGCGGTCAGGACCGCGGCGTACGCGCCCGCAGCAGGGTCCGCCACGGGGCGAACAGCGGCGGCCGGGCGGCCTGCCACGGCAGCAGCCACCGCTCGGCCACGGCCAGGGCCGCGGACAGCACCGCTCCCAGCACGGCGACGGTGACCAGCCCCACATACATACGGTCGGGCCGGAAGAGGGTCCAGGAGTTCCAGATCAGAAAGCCCAGACCGTTGTCGGAGGCCACGAACTCCACCGCGACGACGACCACGACGGCCAGCCCGACCGCGGTCCGCAGCCCGGTGAGGATCGCCGGGGCGGCCCCTGGCAGCAGGACGAACCGCAGGAGGCGGGGGCCGGACGCCCCGTAGGACCGTGCGGTCTCCAGGACGCGCGTGTCGATCCGCCGTACGCCGGCAAGGGTGTTGATCTGCGTCACGAAGAAAACGGTGATCGCCACGGCGAGCACCTTGGGCGTCTCGCCCAGTCCGAAGACGAGCAGCAGCAGCGGCAGTGTGGCGATCTTCGGCAGGCAGTAGAGCGCGGCGAACAGCGGCCCGAGCGCGGCGCGCAGCGTGACGGACACGCCCATCGCGAAGCCGGTCAGCGCCCCGGCGAGCGCGCCGAGCACGTAACCGGGCAGCAACCGCCCGAGCGTGGCCGCGAGATGGCCGCCGAGTTCGCCGTCGGCCGTCATGGCGGCCAGCTGCGCGGCGATGCGCGAGGGCGGCGGGAAGAGCAGCGCGTCGACGACGCCGGTACGTGCGGCGGCCTCCCAGCCGGAGAGCAGCAGCAGGGGCACGGCGAGGCCGAGGACGGCGGCACGGGCGGCGTCCCGGCGCGCCCCGCGAACGGCCCTGTGGACGGCCTCTTCTCCGCCGGTCTGCGGGCGGATGCTCATTCCGTGCCTCCGTCGGTGCGGGCGTCCGCGCCGTCCGTGCGCTGTGCCGGGATGCCGGGGCGGGAGCCGCGGAGCGCCTGCCGGACGCGGACGCGCAGGCGGGCGAAGGCCGGTGTGTCCTGGATCCCCGCGGTGCGCGGGCGCGGGAAAGGCACCGTGATGGTGTCCGTGACCGTGCCCGGACGGTCGGACATCACCAGGACCCGGTCGCCGAGCAGGAGCGCCTCGTCGATGGAGTGCGTCACCATGACCACGGTCTTGTGCTCCTGCTGCCACAGCTCCAGCAGGTGTTCCTGCATCTGCACCCGGGTCTGCGGGTCCAGGGCGCCCAGCGGCTCGTCCATCAGCAGCACCGGGCTGCCGGAGGCGAACGCCCGGGCCAGCGCGAGGCGTTGGCGCATGCCGCCGGAGAGCCGGCCGGGGTAGGCGTCGGCGAACTCTGACAGGCCGACGCGGCCCAGCCACCGGTCGGCGACGCGGTCGGACAGCCGCCGTCCGACGCCCGCCATGCGCAGGCCGAACGCCGCATTCGCCCGGACGGTGAGCCAGGGCAGGACGCCGAAGTCCTGGAAGACGAAGGCCACCGGAGGGACGACCGACAGCCCCGGCCGCAGCCGGACGCTGCCGCCCGAGGGCGCGTCGAGACCGCCGAGTACGCGCAGCAGCGTGGACTTGCCGCAGCCGGAAGGGCCGACGACGCAGACGAACTCCCCGTCCTCCACGGCCAAGGAGACCTGGTCGAGGGCTTGGAGCACTTCTCCCTCGGGCGAGACGAAGTAGCAGTCGATGTCCTCTGCGGCCAGCACGGGTCCGGGTTGTTCGGTCGCGGGGGTGTTCACATGGGAAAACTACGGACGCCGAACGGAGCCGGACCAGTCGCCATTGGAGAACACTTTCCGGCCGAATGGCCGAATTACCGAACGGCCGAGCCTGATCACGCGCTCGCGGCCGAGGCCTCCCTGGCCGCTCGCACGAACTCGGTGATCATCGCCGGGTCCTTCACGCCGCGGCGTACCTCGACCCCGCTGGAGACGTCCACGCCCCAGGGCGCGAGCGTGCGCACGGCCCGGCCGACGTTGCCCGCGTCCAGTCCGCCGGCGAGCACCCACCGCCCGGCGGGCGGCACGAAGCGGGGGTCGCTCCAGTCCCACGGCTTCCCGGCCCCGGGTGCCGGGGCGTCGAGCAGCAACAGGTCCTCCCCCAGCGCACCGCACGACTCCGGCTGCTCCGGTGCGGGCGCGGTGGCCCGTACCAGCGTGTATCCCTCCGGGCGCAGGGCCTCGTAGTACTCGGCGCCCTCGTCCCCGTGCAGCTGCACGGCCCGGATCCCGGAAGCGGCCGCCAGCTCCCGCACCTCTTCCAGCGGCTGGCCGCGGAAGACTCCGACGGTGAGGACCCGGTCCCCGGCGCGTGCCGCCAACTCCCTTGCCGTCGCGGCGTCGACGCGGCGCGGGCTGTGGGCGAAGACGAATCCGACGGCGTCGGCACCGGCGGCCACGGCCGCGTCCACGTCCTCGGCGGTCCGCAGCCCGCAGATCTTGATGAACAGCTCACTCACATCCTCGGCACAGTGCGGCACCGCCCGCGGCAGGCCGTCCTCTGCAGCGTAATGCCGGAGGAAATGGCTCGAAGAGGAGGTGTTCAGTGCAGCGACCAAATGATCAACTGGGTGGACATGTCACACAGAAGGGGACACTCCATCATGCGCGACACTCTCCGGAAGGCGGCCGCAGCGGCCGTCGCGACCGCTGCGCTCGCGGCAGGCACCGTCGTCACCGGCGCATCGACTGCCACCGCAGCCACCGGCGAAACGACCGCCACCTGCCAGACGTCCGGCCTGCGGGCCGAACTCACCGCCACCGACCCCGACCAGATCGGCATGTCCCACCGGGGCAAGCTGCTCCGGCTGACGAACACCTCGGACCGCACCTGCGCGCTGCGCGGCTACCCGGGGCTGGAGCTGGAGGACGCCGGGCACCGGCCGCTGGGGGCCGACACCCGGTGGGGCAGCACCTACTTCGTCCAGGATCCGGGCAAGCAGACCCTCTTCCTCCAGCCCGGCCGGTCGGCCGAGGCCGATCTGGTGTGGGCCGTCGCCGACGGCACGCGCGACCTGCGCGCCTCCTACCTGGAGATAACGCCGCCGGCCTCCGCCGACCACCTCACCATCCCGTTCGAGGAGCGGGTGACCAACGGCGTCCTGAGCGTGACGGCCCTCGCCTACCGGATCAGCGTCCCTTAGCCCCGGCCTTGTCCCCGGCCCTCTTCTTCGCCTGCGGGGCCGGCTGAGCCTTCCCCTTGGCGGGCTTGGCCGGCTTCGCAGGCTTGGCCGGCTTTGCCGGCTTCGCGGCCTTGGCAAGCTTGGACGCCTTCGGCTGCGGTGCCGGCTTCTTCTTCGGCTTCGCCTTGGACTGGGCCCCGGGGTTCGGCGGCTTGATCCAGCCCTTCTTCACCAGCTCGTCGCAGTGCCACTTGGCGTACTCGGGGCTCTCCTTGTGCTGCTTGGCAGCATCGAGGCAGTCCGCGTAGGGCCACGGCGGCTGTTCACCGGGCACCAGCACCGCGGCAGGGGCAGCGGGTGCTGCCTGGGCGGCGGCCGCCGACGCGCCCATTCCACCGGCCGCAAGGGCGACCGCCAGGACAATACTCATCCGACGCACGGGAATTCTCCTCTTCATTCACGCCGCACCACGGCGTTCCGGCTGAACAAGACCCCTTGCGCCCAACGAGGCCGGTGGCCCGAAGAAGCTCCTTGCCATGCGCTTGGCCGCGCGAAGCCACCCGACCGGAGCAGCGCACGATTCCCTCACGCATCGGGAAACGGCCGGTTCCCGGGTTCCGCAGAACCCCGAAACCGGCCGTGCCACGTTCCCCGGAGGTCAGTTGTCCACGACCTCCAGCGTCACCTCCGTCAGCCCCTTGTCCGTGTCCGCGATGCGGCTGAACGCGCCTCTGGTGAGGTCGATACAGCGGCTCGGGTCCGTCGGGCCGCGGTCGTTGATGCGAACGGTGACCGACTGCCCGTTGTCGGTGTTGGTCACGCGTACCTGCGTACCGAAAGGCAGGTCGGGGCTGGCGGCGGCCATCGCCTCGGCGTCGAACACCTCGCCGTTGGCGGTGGTCGAGCCGGGCGCTATCTCGCCGGGTGCGCCGTACCACGAGGCGGTGCACGTCTGCACCCCGCCGTCGGCGTGGGCGGGGACGGCAACGGCCGTGGCCAGGCCCGCGGTCAGGGCCGCAGTGGCCAGGGCAGCGCTGATCTTCTTGACGGTCTTCACGAATTCTCCTGGGTCAGCCGGGTCACACGGGTCATACGGGTCGTCCGGATCAGCCGATGACGGCCGACAGGTCGTCGGTGTAGCCGTTGTCGGCCAGGTCGGACAGGATGGCGCCCATGGCCTCGACGCTCTGGCTGCGGTCGTTCTCCTGGGAGCCGTCGTGCATGAGGATCACTCCGCCGCCCTGGAACTCCCGCTTGTAGTTCTGGAAGATCGCGTCCACG
Source organism: Streptomyces morookaense (assembly GCF_013030945.1). Lineage (GTDB taxonomy): Bacteria > Actinomycetota > Actinomycetes > Streptomycetales > Streptomycetaceae > Streptomyces > Streptomyces morookaensis. Next base: position 101,077 of record NZ_JABBXF010000030.1, read on the forward strand.
CCCGGCGTCTCCCAGTCACGGGTGTCGACGGACCAGCCGAGCGGCTGCATGCCCTGGCTCGCGGCGTACTGCTGGATGTCCTGCGTCCAACCGCCTTCCGGCGCACGGTAGTAGTCGATCCGGGCGCCGGGCGCGGCGGCGTGTATCGCGTCCGAGGCCGCCTGGAGGTCGGCGCGCGCCTGGTCGGGGCTCTGCCGGGTGGGGTTCACGTGGTGCATCGAGTGGTTGCAGAGGCGGTGGCCCTCGTCGACGATCCTCTTGACGAGGTCGGGGTACTGCCGGGCGTGGTCGCCGATGATGCAGAAGGTGGCGGTGACCTGACGGTCCTTCAACAGGTCGAGGACCTGGTTCGTCCAGGTGGGGCTGGGGCCGTCGTCGATGGTGAGGGCGAACGTCCGCGAGCCGGCGCCGGTGGCGGTGTGGTTCACCACCTCGGTCGTCGCGGCCGCGGCCGTGCCGGGTGACGAGGCGAACAGGGCGGCTGCCGCAAGCGCGGCCCCGGCACCCTTCAGGGTTGCACCGAGCAACTTCATGGTGGGCGTGTCCTCCATGTGGTGGGCGAGCAAGTACCGTGCCGACGCCGGTGGGGGCGGTGCGGCACGGAAGGGATCCTGCGGGCCCGGCATAGACAAACTGTCACCACTTACGGAACATGCGCCTCATCGGCACGCCCGCCGTGCACGTTGACCCATTGTTGAACCCCTTGCCGGACGGTGATGTCCGCAGCCCACGACCGGGCCCGCGATCACCTCCGGAAGCTGGAAGAGAGCGTCAACCGTGCACAGAACCCACCACCGCGGCCGCACCGCCGCGTCCGCCGCCGCCGTCATCGCCACCGCCGCTCCCCTGCTGGCGGGACTCACCGCGACGGCCGCCCACGCCGAGGACCACCGGCTCCCCACCTCCGGTCACCAGTACCGCATCTCGAACCACGCAGGCGGAGCCCTCCAGTGGGACTCCACGGCCAACGGCGCCGGAGTGCACGCGAGGGACTGGGACGAGCACCGCAGCGAGCAGATCTGGCAGCTCAACGACAACAACGGCAACTGGTCGATCACGGTTCCCGGCACGAACAACGTGGTGGACCGCGACCTGCGCGCGAACAGCGTCGCGCTGTGGAACAACGTGGGCCGGCCCAACCAGCAGTGGTGGCTGCAGGCCGTCGCAGGCTCCCGGGCATGGCTGCTCCACAACTCCGAGGGCGGCGACCGCTGCCTCGCCCGCATCGGCGACCGCAACGGCGACCAGGGCATCGAGGCCCGCCCCTGCGACGCGAACGACGCACGGCAGCTGTGGAACCTCGACGAGGCCACCGCCCCGCCCGCTAGCCAGGTGGACATCCGCGGCAAGGTCATCGACGCGGGCGGCTACGACCCGGCCCGCCTGATGGCCTGGTACGAGGCGAACAAGGGCCTGCTGCTGGACCAGTACCCGAAGATCCAGCAGGTCCTGACCGGCGGCGCCTACGCGGTCAAGCCGTACATCAACGTCGTCTTCGACGCCTCGTACTTCACACCCGGCTCGGGTGCTGCGGCGGTGTGGGACCCGAACCCCCGTCCCGAGTGGGACAACAAGAAGACCATCGTCATCCGCCCCAGCCAGGTCATCAACAACCCCGGCGACATAGGCCTGTTGGTCCACGAACTGGCGCACCAGGTGCAGGACGCGAACGTGCGCGAGGCGTGGCTGCTGGAGGGCATCGCCGACTACTACCGCAAGTACGTCTACAACGTCCACGAAAAGCCGGGCACCCCGTACGGGGCGGACTACAACGGCGGCTACAACCCGACCGCGTACATGCTGAACTACATCGTCAACCGGCAGCAGACGGGCGAGGGCATCATCATGCGGCTCAACAACCGCATCCACCAGAACGGTTCCACGTCCCCGGACGACATCCTCAGGGAGATCACGGGCAAGTCCGGCCGGCAGTGGTGGACGGACATGTGGAACGAGATCCACGCCGGGACGTGGAACAACCACGCGCTGCGCGACTGAGAACTGTCCAAACGGTTTATGGTGCGCGGATGGAGCGCGGATCATGGATCCGCGCTCCGGGCCGGCGGCGATGGATGTCGAGGCCCAGCTCCCGACGTGGGTTGTCGATGCGGATGTCGACGCGGTCGCCGGCCGGGATATGAACGAGATCGACGCCGAACTGCCTGCCCGGCTCGGCCAAGCGGCGCAGGGCTCCGCTCGACTCGGGGTGCGAATGCCGGCGCGTTGTCTGCGGGCAACGAGGCCGACCGGCCTGGGAGGGGCGGCCTCAGATTCGGTTGAAGCCTGTGGAAAGCCTGTGGACCCACGGTTTCGGCGGGAGGGCTTCACCGAGTGGCTGGCCCGGTGGCGCCCGGGGTGGCCTGTCGAGGCTGGTCGTCCGGTCAGCGCGGGCTGACCGCACGCCCTCGGCAGCGCCCTCAGTCCGGGTGCATATCCTGAGGGGATGGATCATTGCGACGGCGTGGCCCACCTCGAATGGTGGGCCAATCTCTCCACCTGTCTGATGCGTATCCCTGTCCGGGTAGCCGCTGCCGCTGATGACACGGCTTGGGACGCCATCATTTCGCCGGTAGTTGAGGGCGAAGCCCAAGAGGAAGTGCAGCTACTCCTCGATGCCGATCCCGTTTTCACGCTCCGTACTGCAGACGGTGTTGTCGCCACGGTCGCAGCGGAGCATTCCGGCGACATCAACCGTCTTCGGCTGCGCATTGCCGCTGAAGAGTGACGGCGGCTGATGGAGGCCTGGGCCGTGCCGTGACCGGCCGCCGGCTGAGCCGTAATTCGTTTGACCGGTCCACCGGTCAACGCTGCACTGTGGCGAGGCACCACGCGCGGTGGCGCCGTCCTACCAAGGAGGCAGCGGCAGCAATGGAGATCCGTCCCGCCACCGACAAGGATCTCGACGTCTTCGTCGACACACTTCATGCCGCGTTCGGGCGCTTCCCGGAAACCCCCGCCGAAGGTGGCGGCGGGCTCTGGTGGTCGGCGCTCGAAATCGACCGCAGCCTGCTCGCGCTGGCGGCGGACGGGCGGCCCGTCGGCACCGCCGGCGCGTACTCCTTCGAACTCACCCTGCCCGGCGAGGTCATCGTCCCGGCCGCAGGGGTGACCCATGTCGGTGTCCTGCCCTCGCACCGACGTCAGGGCGTGCTCAGCGCGTTGATGCGGCAGCAGCTCGCCGAGCTGCGGGCCCGCGGGGAGTTCCTCTCCGTGCTGCTGGCCTCCGAGGCCCCGATCTACGGCAGATTCGGTTACGGACCGGCGACCTACACGCAACGGCTGACCGTGCCGCGCCACCAGGCCGCCTTCGCCCTCCCCCGGGCGCACGGCACGGCCGGCGGGCCGACGGCCGAACGAGACACGGGCTCGGTCGAGTTGCTGCGGCGTGCCGAGTGCGGCGAGATCCTGGAAGACGTCTACGACCGGTACCGCCGTGCCCAGCCCGGCGCACTGTCCCGGCCGCACCGCTGGTGGACCTTGGGCGCGGGGCAGCCCCCGGTCTCGCCGGCACCGCGCCACGTCGCCGTCCACCGTGACGCCGACGGCATCCCGGACGGGTACGCCAGCTACTCCGTCGACACCGGCACCCTGACGGTCGACGAGACCATCGCCACCGACGACGCCGCCTTCACGGCCCTGGCCCGGTTCGTACTCGGACACGACCTGGTCACCGAGGTCGTGTTCAAGCACCTCCCGCCCGATCACCCGCTGCGCTGGCAGCTCGCGGACTTCCGCGCCGGCCAGGTGAGCGACGACACCGACTGGCTCTGGGTGCGGCTGCTGGACGTCCCTGCTGCGCTGACCGCACGCGGCTGGTTCACGGACGGCGAGCTCGTCCTCGACGTCGACGACCCGTTCCTCGGCGAGCACAGCCGCTACCTGCTGACCGTCCGAGAAGGCAAGGCCGACTGCGTCCCGACGGACCGGGAGCCGGACCTGTCCATGGACGTGAGCGACCTGGCCTCGGTCTACCTCGGCGGCACCGCCCCGAGCACACTCGTGCGCGCCGCGCACATCCGGGCCCACCACCCGGGCGCGGCAGCCCTCGCCGACAGCCTCTTCCGCACCGACCGCACCCCGCACTGCCTGCACTGGTTCTGAAACCGCGCGCTCGCCGGCCGGGCACACACTAAACGACCTGGAAGTTGGCCATCATGGCCATGTCCTCGTGCTCAAGGTTGTGGCAGTGCAGCATGTACCGCCCCTTGTACCCGGCGAACCGCGCGAGGACCTCGACCACTTCATAGGGGCGGACGTCCACGGTGTCCTTCCAGCCTGCGTCCCCGGCATCAGGTGCTCTGCCGCCCCGGGCAACGACCTGGAACTGGGCCAGATGCACGTGGACGGGATGGTGGAAGTCGCTGCTGAAGCGCCACCGTTCCACACTGCCCAGCCGCGGGGACGCCAGCACGGTATCGGCGCTGAACGGCCGGCCGTTGATGGTCCACATCTGCCGGTCCTCGCCGGTGTGGGTCCGGCGGAAGTCGAAGGCCCGCACCGGCATCGTCCTGTTCGGCACGAGCCTCTCGAAGGAGGCGGCGAGGCAGGCAGGTATGCGGCTGTCGTCCCTTCCCTTGCGGACGACGTGGAACCGCATGACATCGCGCATCCCGCCCCCGGCTGCCGCGTTGCCCAGCGTGATCCGGCTGCCGACGGGAAAGTCGGCGAAGTCGACGACGACATCGCACCGTTCACCCGGTGCCATGTCGACCGAGCCGAGCGACCGGGGTGCGGCCAGCAGTCCGCCGTCGCTGCCGATCCGGACGAACCGCCCGCGCCGGCCTCCGTCGGCCACCAGTCGGAGCCGGTAGCGGCGGGCGTTGGAGGCGTTGAGGAGTCGGAAGCGGTAGCGGGCGGCGGTCACCTCCAGGACGGGCCACGGCGCACCGTTGACGAGCTGGACGTCGCCGAGCACACCGTCGGGGAAGGCGTCGTGGCCGTGGGCGGGGTAGCGGAAGGAGCCGTCTTCCTCGAAGGAGCGGTCGCACAGCATCAGCGGGATGTCGCGCTCGCCGCCCGGCAGCGGGAGCCGGTCCTCTTCCTCGTCACCGACGAGGAAGAACCCGGCGAGGCCGCGCCAGACCTGCGGGGCGCTGACGTCCATGCGGTGGTCGTGGTACCAGAGCGTCGCGGCCCGCTGCGGCAGCGGGTACTCGTAGCTGCGGTAGCCGACGGCCGTCCGGCCGCCGTGGCCCTCGTGCATCTGGCCGGGTGAGCAACGGGCGGGCAGGAGCAGGTCGGTCGGGTAGCCGTCGGACTCCGGCGGGGTGACCCCGCCGTGCAGGTGCGTCACCGTCGGGACGGTCAGGCTGTTGCGCACCTGGAGCACCGTCCTGCGCCCCGAGCGGGCGGCGAAGGTCGGGCCCGGGAAGATCCCGTCGTACCCCCACACCGTGGTCCTTCGTCCGGGCAGGATCTCCATCTGCCCCTCGCGCTGCTCGACTTCGTAGACGTCCGCGACGTCCGCGCCCCGTTCCCTGCGCGCCGGCCGGGCCACCGGCGGCACCGGCAGGGGGACACCGAACGGCTCGGGCAGCGGCCCCGCACTGGCCAGCACCCGCCCGGTCGAGGCGCCTGCGAGACGGGACCAGCCGGCCGCGCCCACCGTCACCGCCGCACCGGAACCGGCCGTCATCCCCAGGAACCCGCGCCGGGTCAGGCGCCTCACTCGGCCACCTCCACCGGCCGGCCCGCCTGCCGCGTGGCACCGGTGCGGTAGGTGAACGCCCAGTAGGCCAAGGCTGTTGCGCAGCCGAAGACGGCCATCCCCAGCGGCATGTGGCCGGCCAGCACCCGCGCCTCGCCCAACGCCCGCTGCACACCGACCAGTCCGACGAGCACCGCACCGGCGGCAGCGACCCAACCAGGACCGCACAGCCGGCGCCACACCACCACCGCGACCACGGCCTGGACGACGGTGAGTGCGCTCAGCACACCGGCGTTGGCCGCATGCCAGGCCAGCAGGTCGAGATCCCCCGTGACGAACAGACCGGCCAGGGCCGCCTGGACGAGCGTGTCCAGAAGCACGAGCACGGCAGTGGCGCGCAGCAGCGGCAGCAACCAGCTGGGCCCGTGCCCCGCCTGCGCGCTCACCGGGAGCCCGTCCCGTTGCCCCGGGCCCGCTCGTACGCCTGGAAGCCGTCCTCGACGCCCAGGAAGATCTCGCCGAAGGCGAGATAGCCCTCGCTGATGACGGGCGTGTCGCGCAGGGCCTCGACGAGGAAGTAATAGGCGCCCAGGTCCTCGGTCTCCAAGACGACGAAGTCCGAGAACCGCCCGTTGAACGCCTCGGCGTCGAAGAAGCGGGCCGTCACGCGGTCCGCGTAGGCGGCGAAGGCCGGCTCCAGATGCGCCGACCGCATCGCGTTGCGCTCTTCCCTCGCCAGCGCCAGCCACCGCGGGGTGACCGTGTAGGTGAGGACGATGCCGTACTTCATTGGAACTCCCCCGGAACAGTTGCTTGCTAACACTGTTAACTTTCGAGAAGAAGGTAAAGTTACAGCCGTTAACTTTGTCAAGCCGGAAGGCGGTGGTCCGCTGTGCCGAACACTCCGCGATCCTCGACGGGCGGGCGCCGCCACCGCGTCCGCGAAGAGGCGCTGGCCGAGATCCTGCGCACCGGCCGACGGCTGCTGGTCGAGGAGGGCCCGGCCGCCGTCACGCTGCGCGCCATCGCCCGCGAGATGGGCATGACCGCGCCGGGCCTCTACCGCTACTACGGCAGCCACCGCGACCTGATCCAGGCACTGGCCTCGTCCCTCTACGACGAGTTGGCCACCGCCCTGGCCACGGCCCGCGACCGCCACCCGGCAGACGAACCGGGGCGGCAACTGCGCGACGCATGCCGCGAACTGCGCCGCTGGGCGCTCGCCCACCCCAACGAGTTCGCGCTGCTGTTCGCCAAGCCGGTCACCGACGCCGACACCACACCCGGAACCGCCGCCCACGACTCCGGCTGGCGTTTCGGCGGCGTCGTACTCGACCTCATGGTCCAGCTCTGGCGCCGCAGCACGATCCACCCGCCTGCCGGCCTCGACCCCGCGTGGACAACGCAGTTGGAGGAGGTCCGCGAGCACCTCTCCGGCGAACCCGTGCCGCTGGAGGTCATCTACGTCTTCGTCGCCTGCTGGACCCGCCTGTACGGAACGGTGGCCGTCGAAGCCTTCGGCCACCTCGACTTCGCCCTCACCGACCCGGAACCGCTCTTCGAGCACACCCTCGACGACATCCTGACGGCACTGGGCGACACTGCGGGGTGACCGACTGGAACTGTCCACTCTGCCGAGGAGGTCCGGGACACCGGCCCGGTGCTGGACGGACCACGGCCGGCCTGCATTGGTGGCGGGCGGCATCGGCGGCTTGCTGGGCGAGGGCGCGGGCGGCGGGAGGGTGGCCGAGTTCGTGGGCGTGGGTGGACATGGCGTGCAAGGCGATGGCGTAGGTGGCCGTGTCGTGGGCGTCGGCGGCCAGGTGGGCGGCGGTGCGGTGGTAGTGCTGGGCGAGCGCGTCGCGACTGTCGTCGGCGCACATGTCGCCGAGCAGGATGGCCAGTTGGGCGCCGGCGGTCAGGAGCCGGCGGTGGACGTTCTCGGTGGCGGGGGCACCAGCTGGTCCCAGCCCGGCATGGTGAGGACGGCCGGGCGACAGGCGCCCGCAGCGTGTAACCCCCGTGGTAGGGGGCGAGTTCACTGTGGGCGAGGTGGGTGAGGTTGCGCAGCGGGTCGGTGTCCCAGGAGGCGTCCAGTGCGGTCGCGGGGGCCCGGCTCAGTCCGGCCTCCTGTGCGGTGACGGGCCGGCCCAGGCGCCGTTCGAGGACTTCGAGAAGGTACTGGGGAACGGGCGGGCGGGGGCGGGCGCCGTGGATCCAGCGCGCCACCGACGCAGCAGCAAGTTCCCTGGGCGAGCGCCACGTGGTCGTCCTGGGACATCCGGACTACTACCCCCGGTTCGGGTTCACCCGTGCCTCCGACCACGGCATCGGCCTGACCATCGAGAAACCGAAAGGGCACTGCGGGCGGTCCGGTGGTCGGTGGCGGGGGTTGGGTGATGACGGTGACTCCGCGCCGGCCGGGGAGCCGGGGACGCCGTCTTGCCCGTTACGAGGGCTTCAACCGTGCAGACGAGTTCCTGCCGCTGCTACCCACGGGCCCTCCTCCGTGGACTCAGCTCTGCAGTCGGGGGAACCGGCAGGCACCGAAAGCCCGGACACCATGACAAAGCGATCAGGACATACGAGTCACCCCGCCCGCAGCCGCGCGTCGACGGCCCGGCCGGCGCGCTCGACGGCGTGGGCCAGGCGTCGTACGTCGCGGGAGGGGTCCACCATCGCGCACAGCGCGCCAACGGCCCTGCCGCGACCGATGGTCACCGGCACGGCCGCGCAGCACACGCCCGGTATCAGGGCCTCCCGGTCCAGGGCCATCCCGCTGTCGCGGATCACCGAGGCCTCCTGCCGCCAGGAGCCCGGCAAGGGGCCCAGAGGCGCGGGAGACGGTGTCACGGCCACCAGCGCCTTTCCGGCGGCAGTGGTCCACGGCCAAGTGGCCCCGGGCTGCACCAGGGCTACGTCGTCCACCATGCCGGGCACCCCGGAGACGGCCAGGGTCCGGCCCTCCCGCAGCACGCACAGGACGACCGTGGCGCCTGTGGCGGCGGCCAGCTGCTGCATCGGGCCCGTGGCGGCGGCCCGCAGTCCCGGATGCGGCTGCCATTCCCGGCCCAGCCGGAACATCCGTGAGCCCATACGGTAGTTGACACCGTGGCGCTCGACGGCACCCAGCTCGACCAGTTGCTCCAGCAGCCGGTACGCCGTCGTCTTCGGCAGCCCGCCGGCCGCCGCCAGCGCAGTGAGTCCGGCCTCCTGGGCCTCCTGCACCGCTTCCAGCAGGGCGAACGCCCCGTCCAACACACTCCGCCCCGGAGCGGATCGCCCATCGGAGGCTCTGGCTGCGGACCCGGGCATGGACGCACCCCTTTTCCGGCATCGGAATGCAGCTCTTCGGAATGCAGCCAACAGCACAGCAATAAACGGCTCCTGAATGCCAACTGGATGCAGTGTACTGACAGTTGGCCGGTCCGCTCAGCGGAACACGCGTCGCCGGCCCGTCACCGGCAACGCTACGGTGAACGTCATTGCGTCAACGTCCCTCATGGAAGGGGGTCCGGTCAACGTGCCCGAACTGGTCGTCCGCTGCGGCGTATGCACTGCTGTTCGGCGTCCGGCCGGCGGCCGTCCCGGCAGGCGGCGCATGACACGGCCGGGCCCACGAAGCTGCCGGTGCAGTGATGTCGGCAGCCGTCCGCCACGACGGGCACGTCCACCGGCAGATCCCGCGGGACCGGCCGTCCGGCCTCACGGGTCTCGTCCACCACGGCTTCTCCCACGCATCACATGTGGGGCTGCCCGAGATCTTCACCAGGTCGGACCCGGCCGGTGATCAGCACTGCGACGGACCTCGCCGAGCTGACCACCGGTCCGTGGTGCCTCTGCCGACGGGGGGCGGCAGAGGCACCCTCACCTTGCGGGGTTGGTCCGGACTCACGCGGGCGGCGCCCTGCCCGAGAGCGTCCTGCCATCATGCCTGCTCGGACCCCTGTGGGACCGGTTCGTGGCTCTGCTGCCCGAACACGTCGACGCGCACCCGCTTGGCTGCCACAATCCGCGCATCCCGGACCGGACCGTCTTCGAGCATGTGATCGCTGCACTGGTCCACGGCTCTGGCTACGAGGGGATGGCTGCATCACCAGGGCACCTGGCGGCGGGGAGAGCGCCGGCCGCTCCCCGGTGGACCGAGGCAAACAGGGCCTGAAGCGTTCGGTGGCCACCGAAGCCACCGGCGTCCCGCGCGGCATCGTCCCGGCCGGGGCCAACCGGCACGATTCCCCGCTGCTCGTGCCCACCCTGAAGGTCGCCGAGGAACAGGTCGGCGAGCTGCACGACCGGGTCAACGTGAACCTGGACCGCGGCTATGGCAGCAAGAAGTCCCGTTCTACGCTTGGGGAGTTGGGCTTCACTGGTGAGATCGCCCGCAAGGGCGTCCCCGCCCCGATCCAGGTCGGCAAGAGGTGGGGGGGGTGGAGCGGAGCCACGCATGGATGAACGGCTTCGGCAAGTTGCGGCGCCGTACCGGGAAGCGCAGCCACGTCGTGGACTTCCACCTCTACCTGTCCGCAGCGCTCGTCACGCTGCGTATGCTCATCCGCCGCGCGACCCCGGTGCTACCGCTGGGACGGCCGCCCCACCACCCGATGCCTCAAGCGATCCATCTGCCGTTCGGCCTCAGCCCCAGTCCTGCAGCTGCTGGAGCAGGTCGGCGTCGCCCTCCATCCGCAGCGAGCCGGCCGGGATGCGCATGTACATGAGCAGGGCCATCTCGCTCGCCGTGCCGTGGATGGCGGCGGTGGGCTTGCTCTCGGCGGCCTCCGCCGCGGTGAGGCGGGTGAAGCGGGAACCGGCGGCGTCCACCGTCTGGCGCCAGGAGCCGGCCTCGGCTGCGTGGTAGTCCATGGTGGCGGGCTCGCCCGGCCACGGGACCGTGCCGGTGCAGACGGTGGCGAGGAACTCCTCGATGGCGTCGACCGCCTCGGTCGTCGGCAGCTCCTGCGGGGTGCCGGAGGCCAGCTGGGCGTCGTAGGTGTGGATCATCGACTCCGGGACGCGGCGCCGGGCCACGGCGGCCACCGTGCGCGGCGAGGCCAGCGGCTCCCACCAGGCCCAGCAGCCCCGGTCCGGGCCGGCCTCGCGCAGAGCAGTGAGCAGCTGCTCCGTCGAGTCGGCCAGCCAGGTCATGAGGGCCTCGCGCTCCCTGGGCGCCACCAGCCCGTCCTTGCTCGGCCGTTCGTCGCCCGGCGCGGTGTTCAGCACGATGCAGGCCCAGAAGCGGTCCCCCTCACTGAGGTGGTTCGCCAGGTCGTACAGCGTCCAGCCCGGGCAGGACGGGACATCGGCCTCGAGGCTGGGGGCCGCGGCGACGGCGGCGCGGAACGCGGCGGAACGCTCGTCAATCATCCGCAGCAGGGTGGGGAAGTCGAAATGATCAGGCACGCAGACCTTGTATCACCCGGACCGGAACTCTCGCACTCGATTAAGACCGCCCAGCACGTCTACTGCCGGGCGCTCTCCAGAACAGCCGGCGCCGCGCTGCTAAAGCCCGCGCAGTGCCCGATACCTGCGGGCCAGGTGATCCTGGAGGCGGGCGTGACGGAACTGGTAGACCGCTCCGGCCTGGCGGAGCACGCCCCGCTGGTAGGCATCTTCGAGGAAGGCGACGACGGGCCAGGGCAGTCGGCCGGTCAGCGGCAGCCAGATCCGGGAGAAGACCACCCACTGGCCGAAGGCCGTGCAGGTGAATCCATAACTGAGGACGCCGCCGAGACCGGTGGTGACACCGACCTGGACCGAGGACGCAAGGTTCCAGCCGATCGGTCCCAGGAGCGCAGTCATGGGGCGCATCATCGCCGAGGCCCCGGAGCCGACCAGGAGCCCCAACCCGGGGGCCCAGAGGAGGAACTGGGCGATGCCCGTCCGGCGGTTTGTGCGCAGCAGGCCCATCGGATTGACGGCTGACCGGATGTCGAGCGGGGATTCGAGGAGGGCCTGAAGGCCGAAGGCAGGGCCGGTTCCCAGGGCGAAGACGACTCCGAAGAGGATGCCGTCCTTGAGGCTGATGTTCAGCGATTCCGGGAAACCGGTGTGCAAGAGGACGCAATTGAGCAATCCCCAGACGAAGCCGTAGCCGAAGCCGTAGGAGACCCCGCAAGCCAGCCCGATCAGCAGCCGGAACCACACGCTCCGCCCGGCCTTGCGGGCTCCGCCGAACACCTTCACGCGCATGCCGGAGGGCGGCACGGCCGTGTCCTTGGCCGCGAACATGAACCAGTACGTGGTCCCCATGGCGAGCCCTGTGAAGAGCCCTGCGGCCGCAGCATTCACGAACTGGATCACGACGTTGGGCCAGGAGCCGACGACGGTGCCGACCGTCCAGAAGAGCAGCCCCATGGTCAGAGAGACCGCCGTCGCGGTCACCAGTGCGGTCACCAGCGCGCGCGTCCGGCGCCGCAACCCCGAACCGAGGCGCCACCACTCCAGGTTGGGGGTGCCGAGCCGGCTCAGGTGATCGGCGAGGTAGCCGAGCCAGTACCGGGCGCGTTCCGGGTCGACGTCCGGACGCGGGCCGCTGCGCGGCAGATGCTCCGGCCGAGGCCGGTAGGCGGCGGTGACGAAGTTGTCGAGGAGGTGCTCCTCCAGCTGCTCGGGGCCGCCGAACCGCCGGGGGTCCAGGAGCGAGGCCGGGTCGTGGCCGGGAGTGTCGCTGTAGACGGCGCGGGCGAGCGTGACCATCAGTGGCGTGGTCAGCACGGTGGCGAGGTCGGCGCAGGCACGGTCGTCCGGCTGTTCGCGCAGTGCGGTCAGGACAGGGTCCCAGGCGGTTCCCGCGAGGTCCCCGCCGCAGGACTTGCGCGTGGTGCGCGGCAGGTAGTCGGCCAGGTCGTCCAGGGTGAGGTCGGTGAGCTCCACCGCGGCGGCGGAGGTGAGCACATCGGTCTCCGCCACGGCGGCGGCATACTCCGCGGGCCGGCTCGTGAGCAGCAGGGGCAGGGTGGTGGAGTTGAGCGCCTCCAGCGCGGGGCGGCGCAGCCCGCCGGCGATCTCGTCGAAACCGTCCAGCACGGGGAGCACCCATCCGGACTCCACCAGCGCGACGGCCAGAGTGGACCCGCCGGGACCGGGAGCGGTGAGACCCGGGTGATCGCGCGTCAGTTGCGCGGCGAGCCAGTCCCGGAGGGCGATGGCGGTGGGGTCCCACGCGCCGACGCCGAAGATCACCGGGACGGGCTCGGTACGGGCCCTGGACTTCAGACGGTCGAGGACGAACCGCACGGTGAGGATGGTCTTCCCCGAGCCGGCCCGGCCCAGCACCGCCAGCCGTCCGGACGGGATCCGCCGGTACACGTCCACGATCTCGTCCAGTTGCCCGCTCACATCGAGCGGGGCGTGCGTGCCTCCTGCAGGCAGGCGGCGGACGTTGACCCAGTGATCGATCAACTTCTCGGGAACCGGCCGCCATCGCACCGGCAGCGGATACGGATCGTGGACCTGCCGCTGCTCCTCCTCGCGCTGCCAGCGGGCAGCCACCGACTGCGCAAGCAGCTCGGCGACCTCGGCCAGGGGCTCGTACAACGCCGGAGCCGGCTGCCCGGTAGTGGGTTCGACGTGGTCGGTCGAACCGTCGGGCCGGTTCCGGTGCCCGGTCCGGCGGACGGCAGCCGCCAGCAGCTCCTCGCGTTCCGCCGGCCCCAGTCCGAGCGCATCGGCAAGCAGCCGCACCGTGGTCACCCTGGGGTCGGCACGCTCCCCCGTCTCCAGCCCCCGGACGGTACGCACGCCCACTCCCGCGCGCTCTGCCAGGATCTCCTGAGTCATTCCCGCGCTGTGCCGCAGTTGCCGTAACAGCGCGCTGAACTCACTGGCCACAACTCCCGCCCCTCCCCCTTGGACATGCGTTCGCCGAGGCGAGGGACTCTAGCGCGGCCACCGGGCCGGACAGGGGGCCGGCCCGGAAACGGTGGAGACAGGTGAACGCGGTGCGGGAACGGACGTCGGTCTTCCAGGTCTGCAGGACTACCCCGTTCCGGCCGCCGAGCCCGTTCACCGCCCCCACACTGTGACTCTCCAGAGGTCGAAGAAGGGGGAAACATGTCGAGTTGGCGTCGTACCGCGATCGCCACGGCAGCGTTGGCGGTGCTGGCGGGCCTTCCACTGTCGATCGGAACCGCTTCCGCGCAAGCCGGGAAGGCGCATTCCGGAACCGCCGGGACAACTTCGTGTGACGGAGGCGATCAGCGGGGAGCCGCCCGGGCCGGGTGGCGGGACCTGCACGCGCACGTGGTCGGCACGTTGGAGGACGGCTACGCCGCATCCAGCCTGAACAGACACGGAGACGTGCCCTTCCGGACCGAGAAGGGCGAGGCCATGGTCTGGAACGCGAACACGGGAGAGCGCCGCGCCCTCGAAGGAGCGCAGGGCGCCGTCCCCTTCGACATCACGGACGACGGCCGGGTCGTAGGCGCTCAGGGCAACACACTGGTGCTCTGGGACACCGACGGAAAGGTGTCCCGGCCCGATGCCCTCGCAGGCGAAATGTCCATCCATCCGGCACAGATGGCCGAGGACGGGACAGTGGTGCTCCAGGGTCAGCACTGGATCATTCCGGTAGGCGCCGGCCTCAACCACCCGAGGCTCGTCACCACCTCCTACCGGTGGCAGCCGGGGACGGGATTCGAGCGGCTCACCCAGCCGAACGACGGGTGGTCCGCCGTCGGCATCAGCCACGACGGTCTGATCGTCGGGGGCACGGGAAGCGCGGCCGTGGCCTGGCGCCCGCAGGGCAACCCGGAGATCTACGCCAACTTCCCGGGGCACAGCCGGTCGTGGGCCAGCGCTGTCAACGACGAGGAGGTCGTCGTGGGCGCGGGGCAGTGCCGAAGTGGCAGGAACATACCGATGCGTTGGGACGACCCCGCTGATCCGCAGGAACTGCCGGACCTCGGGTTCGGCGGAATTGCCACGCACATCAACAACCGTGGCTGGATCGCCGGTTATGCCTCGACGACAGTCCGGGGCGATCAGGTTCCGGTGGTATGGGATCCCCACGGCGGGCTGCACCGGCTCGATGAATTGCTCACCCCGGAAAGGCCGGCAAAGGGCGACACGTTGTCGAGCATCGATGCCGTCAACGACCGCAACCAGCTGCTGGTGTGGGTGCAGCGGGCCGATCGGACCATGTTCAAGGAGGTGGTCCAGCTTCGCTGAACCGGGCGGTGGTGCCTGCCGCGTCCCGTCGGGGGGAGCGGCAGGGCGGGTACGTGACCGAGGCCATCGGAGTGCCCCGACGCACCGGCAGCCGCCGCCGGAGCGCCGGACGCTCTAGGGCGTGTATCGAAAGCGCGGACAGGCCGGGCGGGGTGATGCCTCGGTCCGGCCTGTCCGCTCTCTGCTAGAGGTCGAGCTGATGCTGGTGTGTGGTGTGCGTGGGTGTGTAGCCGAGACCGTCGTTGATCTGTCTCATGTGCGTGTTGCTTTCGGCGGTGTCGGTCAGGAGGCCACCGAGGTCCGGATAGTCCCTGTGGGCCTGTCGGATCGACTCGGCCTTCATCCATCGGCCGAGGCCGTGTCCGCGGTGCTCGGGCAGCACTCCGGTGCCGTAGTGCTGGCCGTCGCCTGTGCCGTTGCCGGGGATGACGAGTTCGGTGAACCCGGCGATCGAGCCGTTGGAGGCGTCGACGGCGACGACGGTGTGCAAATGGTCGCCGCGCTGTTCGACGGCCTTCGCCGCGGCCCGTACGCGGTCCACGTCCCAGGCCACGGTGCCGTACTCGGCGTCGTCCATGGGCATGTCGTCCATGGCGCGGCGTGAGGCGGCGAACGTCCGGGCGAGGTCGTCGGGGACGGTTCCCTGCCATGACGTCAGCCGGTAGCCGGGGTGCGGACGCTCGACGATTCCGGCGAGGACGGTGGTGTCCACGTCGGCCATTGCCAGGCGGGTGTATCTGAAGGTCAGAACCTTCCGGAAGCCGCGCGCTGCCAGGAAGTGGTCGCCGGGCGATCCGGCTTCTGCCTGCGCGACGACGCGGCGTCGGGCGTTGTCCCGGGCGGTGACCACGGCGGTGTCGAGGAGCCGGGAGCCGACGCCCTTGCGGCGCTCCGCAGGATGAACGCGGAGGTCCAGCTCGGCGAGGTGCTCCTGTCCGCCGTCGAGCAGGCGCAGGAAGGCGGCCCCGGCAGGGATGGAGTCCGCGTCCGACGCCAGCCAGGCGAGACGCCGGCCGTGCGGCCCGTGAGCGGGGTCGGTCAGTGGGGTGATGCGAAGGGACAAGGTGTCTCCGTCGGGAGGAGGTGGCAAGGGTCGGTACGCGAGCTCAACTCCTGGGCACTCCTGCGCATGTGCTCCACACCTCCTGGTCGACAGCGCCGGCCTGCACCGATGCGGGCGGCTGGGTGAACCTAGCCCGCCGATTGCCCCCTGGGCAACGGGTTATCGAAAGGCGGTGCGCGTGTGTGGTCACAGCCACTCGTTGATGGCCGCGACGAGGACGGTCGTCTCATAGCGGACCGCGAGCGCCGAGTCTCTTGCGGTTGCGAGCCTGGTCCGCCTTGTCCGGGATGGTGCAGCGAATGCCACGTCGGCCCAGGTAGGCGCGGATCCTGCAGGAGGCGCACGCCTTGTCGGCCCGGCCCGACGCGGGGCACACGAATCTTCTCCAGCACCGGTTCGAACTGCGGCGAGTCTCCACGCTGCCCTGCCTTCACGCCCTTTGGCAACAACGGCTTCAGCGCCGCCCGCTGATCGCCCGTGAGATCTCCCCGCGCCATGAACCAGGATCATTCACGCCTCAAGACACTCAAGATCCACTTTCGACACACGCCCTAGGCCTGCCCGGTCTCGAACCGGCTGACCTTTCCGCCGTCCACGGTGAAGCGCCAGGCGGTACGCATCTCGCCCCAGGTGTCGTTGCGGTAGTCCGCCACCAGACCGAGCCCGTCGCCGGTCTGCGACACGACGTCCATGTGACCGCCCGAGGAGAAGATCTCCCGCTCGGTCCAGTCGGCGACGTCGCGGTCGCTGCCGTCGTCGGACATGGTGGCCCCGGGTGTGAGGGCGGCTGCGAAGGCGTCGCGGTCGCCCGCGTTGAGCGCGGCAACGAAGGCCCGCACGGCCGGATCGGTCAGCTTGTCGGGAGCGATGCCCACGGTGTCTCCAGAGGTCAGGGGTACGGGATCGGGGTGTCCCCCTGGTCATCAGGACACCGCACGCGGGGGCTCTCCGCCACCGCACGTCCCATAGGGAGCGCGTATCGAGTCGCGGTCAACCGGTGCCGAGGAACCCGGCCCCACGCCGCTCGACCCGACCTGACCGCCGATGCCCGCGGCCGGGCGGATACGTGGGGACGGATCCCCCGCACCTGCATCCGCTTCTCCCGGGACCGGGCGATCCCTCTCGCCGTGCAGGACCGGATGATCGCCGAGGCGGATGCGCTGACCCCGGAGAACCCCTTCCAGATCCACACCGTGGACACGGGCCACATGGGCATCCAGCTCCGCCCCCGGGAGGTGGCCGGGATCCTCGATGCTCTCGTGTGAGACAGCCGTGAGCCTCGATCCCGCGACCAGAGGCGCCGAGGGCCTGAGCAGTCATCTCCCTTGGGGTGCGGCTCCTTTGGGGGGTGCCCGAGTTCCCTGGAGGCGATGCGGGTCAACTGCTCGAGCGCCGCCTTGCTCGCCGCGTACAGTGCCTCGCCTGGACTCGGCCAGACGGTTCCCAGCGTCGACACGTTGATGACCGTGCCACCGGTGCGCATCCTCGTCGCGGCGTGCTGGAGAACGAAGAACGGACCTTTGGCGTTGACCGCCATCACTCCGTCGTAGTCCGCCTCGCCGACCTCGGAGACAGGCGCGGTCGAGGAGATACCGGCGTTGTTGACGAGGATGTCCAGTACCTTGCCCGGGCCCGCATTCGTTACCGGGTGCGCTCAGTGCGGCCGTCGTACTCTTCGCGGGCGGCGATGACTTCTTCGATGTGCAGCACGGACCACTCCGTGAGCGCCTTCAGCGGTTCCCGCAACGTCTGGCCTAGCGCGGTCAGTTCGTACTCCACGTGCGGCGGCACCTCCGGGTAGACGGTCCGGCTGACCAGACCGTCGCGTTCGAGAGTGCGCAGCGTCTGGGTGAGCATCTTCTCGCTCACGCCCGCCAGCGCCTGCCGGAGCCGGCTGAACCGGGAGGTCCCGTTCCGGGCGAGTTCGCCCATCACGAGGACCGCCCACTTGCTGCCGATCTGGTCGAGCAGGTCCCGCGACGGGCACCCGCGCTCGTACGGATCGAACGACGGTATGGGCCCGGTCACGTTCTCGACAGCAGCCATGCGGCTCACCTCAATGCTTTCGCTCAGGTAAGTACCCTACCGAGAAGTGGCTACTCCCCAACAGAGAGTGTCCAGTTCATTCTCTATTCCATCCCGCTGCGGACGGACCGCGGCAGGCGTGCGAGGCACGCGCGGAAGGAAGGAATGACCATCATGCCGATCGTCGTCACCGGAGCCACCGGCCAACTGGGCAGGCTCACCGTCGAGGCACTGCTGCGGCGCGGGATACCGGCCGCGGACATCATCGCGACCGGCCGGGACATCGCCAGGATCAAGGACCTGGCCGACCGGGGCATCACGGTACGCCGCGCCGACTTCGCGGACGCCGACAGCCTGGCCGAGGCCTTCGCGGGGGCGGACAGGCTGCTGCTGATCTCGGCCTCGGTCCCCGTGGGCGAGCGGGTCGCCAACCACCGCCGCGTGATCGACGCCGCAGTGTCCGCAGGTGTGTCGCTGGTGGTGTACACGAGCACGACGCACGCGGACACGGCCGGCACCGTCATCGGTGCCACGCACGGCGAGACCGAGAAGTATCTGCGGGACCGCGGAATCCCCGGCGTGGTGCTGCGCAACGGCTGGTACCTGGAGAACTACACCGGCCAACTGCCGCAGATCCTGCAGAACGGCGCCGTCGTCGGCGCCGCAGGCGAGGGACGGATCAGCGCCGCGTCCCGCGCCGACTACGCCGAGGCCGCAGCGGTCGTCCTCACCACCGAAGGCCACGCCGGCGCCGTGTACGAGCTCGGCGGCGACGAGTCCTTCACCCTGACCGAGCTCGCCGCCGCGATCTCCGCTGCGGCCGGAAAGCAGGTTGCCTACGCCGACCTCCCGGTGACCGACTTCGCCCAGGTACTGGCCGCCGCGGGCCTGCCCGCCGAGCTGGCGGAGGTCCTCGCCGACGCCGACCGCGGCATGAACCGCGGCGAGATGTACACCGATTCCGGGGACTTGCGCCGTCTGATCGGCCGTCCGCCCATGACCCTGGCCGAGGCGCTTGCGGTCGCCCTGCATCAGTAGCGGGTCATTCCCGTTGCAGAGCCGCATCTCACGAACTGCCCGGTCGAGGTGCTGCCAGAAGGCGAGCGGTAGGCCAAGGTCGTCACTCAGTCCGTGGCAGGCCGACGCTTCGCGTAGCCGCCACCAGTTGGGATCCACGGTGAGGTCAGCGTGATGCGGCGGGGACCGGCGAAAGCCGGTAGGCGTCCCCTTGGGCCATGACGCGGCCGGCGGTGGGCGGTGCGAAGTGGGTACCGAGCAGGAGGGTGTCCGTACCGGCCAGGGAGTCGAGCAGCTTGCGGCGCGAAGCCTCCGACCGCGCCGGGTCGATGTCGACGCAGGCGCCGATCGCGGGCCGGGCGAGCTGGACCGGGTGGTGGATGCAGTCGCCGGTGATGAGTGCCGTCTCGCCCCGGCTGGTCAGCTCGACGGCGATGTGGCCGGGGGTGTGGCCGGGCGTGGAGATCAGGCGTAGGCCCGGGGCGATCTCGACGCCCCCTTCCGGAACGTCGACGAGGTCGAGCAGCCCCGCTTCCTCGACCGGGATCACGGAGTCGCGGAACATCTGCCGGCGCGGCTCGTCCATGTCGTACGTGGCCCAGAACTCCCGCTCGGCGCGGGAGGTGAGGTAGCGGGCGTTGGGGAAGGTGGGGACCCACTCGCCGTTCGCCTCCCGGGTGTTCCAGCCCACGTGGTCGGCGTGCAGGTGGGTGAGGATCACCAGGTCGACGGAGTCCGGGGAGTAACCGGCGGCGGCAAGGCGTTCGAGGAAGTCCGTCCGCAGGTTGTGCCAGGCGGGGTTGGCCCGCTCCTTGCCGTTGCCGATGCCGGTGTCGACGAGGACGCGCAGCCCGCCCACGACGAACGCGAAGCTGTGGCTGTCGAGGCGCAGGGTGCCGTCGTGGTCGGCGAAGTCGGGGCGCAGCCAATCGTGTTGGGAAACCACGTCCGTGGTGGCGCCGGGCAGCAGCCAGGGTCCGGTCGCAGGCGGCAGCGGGATCTCGTCGATGCGGTGGACGGTGATGTCGCCCACGGTCCAGGAGGGAGCGGCGGGGGGTGGCGGGGTCTGCATGGTCTTCTTCTCTCCTTCAGGGGTCGCCCTGTTGGGGCTGGTCGTCGTTCTGGTCGGCGGCGGTCGCGCAGCCCTGGCGGGAAGCGCCTTCTGTGTCGGCCCTCCCAGCGCTGTCAGAGCGGTGGTGCCCCCTTGGCGCTAAACGCAATTCATTTGCTTTAGGTGATCATAGGCCCTATGGTCACCTAAAGCAAACCCTTAGCTTTTGGCGTTCGAATGCTTCCGTCACCCCAACTGACCAGGAGACAGATCAGTGTCCGCCGATGAACTCACTCCGGCGCAGGCGGCCCGCTGGGCCGCCCGCACCGGACTCCCGTTGCCGGCCGACCGCCACGACGCGGTCGCGGCCACCGCCAACCACATCCATTCCGTCGTCGCCGTCCTGCGAGAGCTCGACTTCGGGGACACCCCGCCCGCCTTCGCCTACCACGCGGGAGAGGAGAAGCACCATGCAGCCGTTCGAACTGTCTCTGACCGCAGCCGCTGACGCGATCCGGGCACGGCAGCTGTCCCCCGTCGAGCTGGTGGACTCCGTCCTCGACCGCATCGAGAAGGTGGAACCGCACCTTCACGCCTACGTCACCGTCACGGCCGAGCAGGCCCGCCGGGCAGCCCTCGAGGCCGCGAACGATGCCGCGGCCGGCCGCCTCCGGAGCCCGCTGCACGGCATCCCCATGGGGCTGAAGGACTTGATCGACGTCGCCGGTGCGACGACGTCGGCCAGCTCCAGGGTTCGCGCGGGCCACCGCGCGGAGGCCGACAGCACCGTCGCCGCGCGCCTGTCGACAGCCGGTGCGGTCCTGTTGGGCAAGACCCACACCCATGAGTTCGCCTACGGTCTGACCACCCCGCAGACCAACAACGCCTGGAACCGCGACCGGATCGCGGGCGGCTCCAGCGGCGGGTCCGCCGTCGCCGTCGCCGCGGGCACCGCGACCTTCGCCCTGGGCACCGACACCGGCGGATCCATCCGAGTGCCCGCTGCGCTCAACGGGGTCGTCGGCCTCAAGCCGACCTACGGCCTCGTCCCCCGCACGGGCATCACGTCGCTGTCCTGGTCGCTGGACCATGTCGGCCCGATCACCCGGACCGTGGAGGACGCGGCCCTGGTCCTGTCCGTCCTCGCCGGTCACGACCCCCGCGATCCCGCCTCGCCGGCCGCGCCCCGGGCGGACTACCGGCCGGGGGTGGCGGGTGCGGGTGCGGATCTGGCCGGGCTGCGCGTCGGCGTGCCGCGCAACTACTACTTCGACCACGTCGACGCAGAGGTGGAAGCCGCCGTGCGGCACGCGATCGACCAGCTTCAGGCCCTCGGCGCGCAGCTCGTCGAGGTGGAGATTCCGATGACGCGCTACATCCAGGCCACCCAGTGGGGCCTGATGGTGCCGGAGGCCACCGCCTACCACGAGCAGACCCTGCGCACGGCTCCCGAGCTGTACCAGGCGGACGTCCGCATCCTCCTCGAGGCCGGTCAACTCATGCCCGCCGGAGACTACTTGCACGCCCAGCGCGCCCGCACCCTCATGCAGCAAGCCTGGGCCCGCCTGCTGGACGACGTCGACGTCATCGCCGCCCCCACGGTCCCGGCCACCGCGGTGGCAGCCGACGAGGAGACGATCACCTGGCCCGACGGCACGGTCGAGAGCGTCTCCGACGCCTTCGTACGCCTCTCGGCCCCGGCCAACATCACCGGCGTACCGTCCCTGTCCGTCCCGGTCGGCCTCGATGCGGCGGGCCTGCCGATAGGCATGCAACTGCTCGGCCGTCCTCTCGAGGAAGGCGTGCTGCTGCGGGTCGGTCACGCCTACGAGCAGACCCAGCCGGTCCGCGAACTCGCACCGGTGGCCTGAGCAGGAGCGCAGGCCCGGGCGGAGCGATCCGCTCCACCGGGCCCCCTCCCCGGCCCTGTTCTGCATGAGGTGGTCTGGCCGATCGGGGACCTGACGGCGGTGCCGCTGCTGTCTCAGCCGCGGCGCCGCTCCGGCAGCAACGGCTCGATCCGCGCCCACCGCGCGTCCGTCCGGTACCGGTGGCCGGCCGCGGATCGCAACCGAATACGCGCCCTAGGACGCGAGCCCCAGCGCCCTGTTCTCCACCTGCAGCCGTACGGCCAGCAGCACTGCGTTGGCGGTGGTGAAGAGGAGGGCGGTCAGCCAGGCGTTGTAGACCAGGGGCAGGGCCAAGCCCTCGGTCACGACGATGACGTAGTTCGGGTGCCGGAGCCAGCGGTAGGGGCCGCGGGTCTCCAGGGGCATGCCCGGGACGACGATCACGCGCGTGTTCCAGCGTGGGCCGAGCGACCGCACGCACCACCACCGGGCCACCTGGACCAGGGAGGTGACGGCCAGGGCCGGCCAGCCGACCGCCGGTACGAACTGCCGGTGGGCCGCCGCGACCTCGGCCAGGATGCCGACGAGCAGGCCGACGTGGAGGACGACCATGGCCGGATAGTGCCGGCGGCCGTACTCCACCCCGCCGTTGGCGGCGGCCCAGCGCGCGTGCCGCTGTGCCACGAGGAGTTCGAAGCCGCGCTCCACGGTGATCAAGGCGATGAGTGCCAGCAACCCGGCGGGGAGCTGGCCCGATCCCAGGACCGTCACGATGCCATTCCTTTCGATTCCTTGCGTCGGGAGGGGGCGGGGCAGTCACGGTTCACCAGCGGACCAGGGCGAGTTCGATGGCGAACCCCGGGCCCATGGCCGCGACGAGCCCCGGCGTACCGGGCCGTGGAGGTGTCCGCATCGTCGTGTGCAGGACGTCCAGGACGGAGACGGACGAGAGGTTGCCCCGTTCCGACAGGGACCGGCGCGTGGGCTCCAGAGCCGCGGGCGGCAGATCGAAGGACCTCTCCACGGCGGTGAGGACCTTGGGGCCGCCACCGTGGACGATCCAGCTTCCGACCTGGCCCGGCAGCAGATCGTACGTGCCGAGGAAGTCATGGACGGCCTTGGGCAGATGCTCCTCGGTGAGCGTGGGCACCTCGGGGGCGAGCAGGATCCTGAAGCCGTGGGATCCGATGTCCCAGCCGAGTACTTCCTCGCTGTCGGGGACCAGCCGACTGCGGGAATCCACGAGTTGAGGGCCCGCCGCCACGGCTTCGGCGCCCCGGTGTCCGCCGACGGCCACGACCGCGGCCGCACCGTCCCCGAAGAGGCTGCCGGCGACGATGTTCGCCATCGAGGTGTCCTGCATCTGATACGCCAGCGAGCACAGTTCCACCGCCAGGAGGACGGCCACACGGTCCGGGTGGGCCCGGAGGTAGTCGTTCAGCCGGGCGAGTCCGGCGGCTCCTCCCGCGCAGCCGTACCCGAACAGGGGAATGCGCGTGACGTCCGGCCGCAGGCCCACCCGGTGGGCCAGGCGGGCCTCCAGCGAAGGCACGGCGAGGCCCGTCACGGTGGTGCTGATCACCGCGTCGACCTCGCCCGGCTCCACCCCCGCCGCCCGCAGGGCCCCGGTGAGCGCGCGTTCCCCGAGTTCCAGGGCGGCGTCGTGCCACAAGCGGTTGTTCTCGGTGAAGTCGTCGAGCTCGATGAGCCGCTCCAGCGGCAGGGCGAAGTGCCGTGTGGCCACCCCGGCGTTGGCCTGGATCTTGCGCAGCATCAGGATCCCCGTTCGGGATTCCATCAGTGTGGTGCGCGCCAGGGCGGCCATGATGTCCTCCTGGCGATACCGATGGGGTGGTACGGCCGTCTCGATCGCAGTCACCCGGGGCAAGGGTTCGTCCGGCCCCCAGGCGAAGCCCTCCGTGAACCGACTCATTGACTCAGCCTTCTCCTTCCTTCGCGTATGCGGTCATCCCGCGTACGGCCGTCCGCCGTGCGATCCGACTGCCTTGTGGTGTCCACCAGTTGGCCGGCCCCAGGGCCGCCATGACAGCGGGGACCAGGACACCGCGTACCAGTACGGCGTCCACGAGGGCACCGAGAGCGATACCGATGCCGATGAGCTTGAGGAGCGCGACATGGGACATGCCCATGGCGGCGGTCGAGACCGCCACGGCCGCGGCTGCCGAGGTCATCAGCCGGCCCGTGCGCGCGATCCCGTCGACGATCGAGCCGCGGTTGTCATGGCTGCGTTCGTACTCCTCGCGGATGCGGCCGAGCAGGAAGACCTCGTAATCCACCGACAGGGCGAGCGTGATGAAGAGGACGAACAGCAACGTGGAGGCGTCCAGCGCACCCGGTGCGGTGAAATCACCGAGCACGGCACGGCCGTGGCCGTCCTGGAAGAGGAGGACCATCGCCCCCAGACCGGCCCCGAGGCTGACGGCCGCCACGGCCACGGCCTTGAGAGGGGCGACGGGAGAGCGGGTGAACACCCCGAGGAGCACCATGAGTCCCACCACCAGGAGCAGCCCGCACGTCGGCAGGGCCCCGCACACCGCGGTCGAGCTGTCCGCGACCTCCGCGGCCCGCCCGGCGACCGCCACGGCTCCCGGCGCGGGTTCCTCCCGCACCCTCCGCACCAGCGTCTCCGCCTCGGATGTGCCGGGTGGCGCGGCAGAGGCGACCAACAGCACGGCGGCCTGCCCCCTCCCTGCCGCGGCGGACCGGACGGTGCGTTCCACGCGTACGCCCGCCACGCCCGGAAGACCGTTGAGGCGTGCGGCGTAGGCCGGTGCGGCGTCCGGTGCCCCGGGGCCGGTCACGACCACGGACAGGACGCGCTCGGGCGGGACGGCGAACTCATGGCCCACGCGGGCGGCGGCGGAGGCCGCCGACGCGGACGAGGGCAGGGTGCGCTCGTCCACAAGGCCCAGCCTGGCGTGGGTGAACGGGACCGCCATCAGGACCAGGGCGAGGACCGCGAGGCCGCCGGCGAGGAGAGGCCGCGCGGTGACCGTGCGTGTCGTCCTCCGCCAGAAGCGGCTCTCGTCCCCGGTGTCCGTACGCCGCCACCGTGCCAGCGGATCCCACGCCTGGACGCGCGGGCCGAGCAGCCGAAGGCAGGACGGCAGCACCAGCAGGGCGACGAGCGCGGACAGCACGGTGACGACCATCCCTGCCAGGGAGAGTCCGCGCAGCAGAGGAACGGGAACCACCATGGCGGTGGCCAGACAGGTGGTGACGGCGGCCGCGGAGAAGGCGACCGAACGGCCGCTGGAGCGGAGAGCGGCGGTCAGCGCCGTTTCCCGGTCCACGCCCCGTGCCATCTCCTCGCGTACCCGGGCCAGCAGGAAGAGGCTGTAGTCGACGGCCATGCCGAGCCCGACGGCGGAGGCGGCGCTCACCGCGACCCGTGACACATTGGTCCACTGGGCCAGCACGCCCAGGACCGGAAGCGTGCAGCCGACGGCCGTCACGGCCACGAGGACCGGCAGCAAGGCGGCAACGACCGATCCATAGGCGAGGACCAGGAGGAGGAAGAGCACCGGCGCCGCGATCAACTCGGCCCGGCGCAGGTCGTGTTCGATCGTCTCGTCGATCTCCCGGTTGGTCCAGACCTCACCGCTCGGCTCCACGCGGGCCCCCGAAGCGGCGGACCGTGCGGCGGCCACGACATCGGGGGCCGCGGTCTTGCGTTCCCTGTCCGTCCCTCTCAGCCGCACGCCGATGAGCAGGGACCGGCCGTCCTTCGACCGCAGCCAGGTGTTGCCGGTCGTCCGGGCCGACCACACCGCCCGTACGGCCGGATGCCGGGAGAGGGTCTTCACCACGGCACCGGCGTCTTCCCGGACCGTCCCCGTCCCGCCCCCCTCGCCGGGCCGGGACACGGTGAGCAGCAGATCGGGCGAGGGCACGCCCAGCCGCTCGGCCTGCCGCCCGGCTCGCCCGGCCTCGGTTCCCGTGGCGACCGCGCCGCCTGTGCCCAGCGCCGAAAGCGCGACCGGGGCCAGTGCCCAGGCGCACACCGCGGCGAGCACGGCGCACACCACCACGAGCCACGCCCGCCGCCGTACCGCATCCACCCGTGTATCCCTCCCGCCCGCCGGGCCCGTACCGTCGTCGGATCCGCTCAGGGAGCCGTGAAGAGCAGGACCGCGTTCTGGCCGCCGAATCCGAAGGAGCAGCTGATTCCGGCCTCCGCGGCCGTCGCGCGAGGGTGCCCGGCCACGATGTCGAGCTTGTGGTCCCCTTCCTGGTGCGCGAAGTTCGCCACCGGCGGGACGGCTCCGTGCCGCAGTGCGAGGACCGTGTAGGCCGCCTGGACCGCCCCGGCCGCCCCGAGGGTGTGGCCGATGACGCCTTTGGACGCGGTCACCGGTGGTGCGTCGGCTCCGAAGACACGCGTGAGGGCCGCCGCCTCGGAGGCGTCACTGAGGACGGTGGCGGTGCCGTGCGCGTTGACCAGCCCGATCTCACGGGGGCCGCACCCCGCGTCCGCCAAGGCGGCGGAGATGGCCCGGGCCGCCCCTTCCCCTCCGGGGTGGGGAGCCACGGGATGGTACGCGTCGGATCCGGCACCGTAGCCGCGCAGCAGGGCGAGGACCCGTGCCCGACGGGCGCGCGCGGTGGCGGGCCGCTCCAGGACGAGGACGGCGGCGCCCTCGCCCAGGACCATTCCGTCCCGTTCGGCGTCGAACGGACGACAGGCGAGAGCCGGCTGCTCGCGCCGCCGGGAGAGGGCCCGCATCCGGGTGAAGCACGTCGTCGCCATACGGGAGCGGGCCGACTCACTGCCGCCGGCGAGGACGATGTCGCAGGTCCCCGAGCGCAGCAGGTCGCGTGCGACCCCGATGGCGGTCGCACCCGAGGCGCAGGCACTGGAGGTGGTGAAGTTGGGGCCGTGGACACCGAGATCGATCGCGACCTCGCTCGCGGCCATGTTGGGCACACTGCGCGGCAGGGCGAGCGGCGAGACGCGCTCCGGCTTTCCGGCGCCGAGGCGGCAGAACTCGTCGACGTAGGAACTCAGGCTGTTCGACCCGACGCCGAGAATCACTCCGATCCGCTCTCCCTGCCAGGACGACGGATCGAGCCCGGCGTCGGCGACGGCCCGGCGTGCGGCGATCAGGGCGAACTGGATGAAACGGTCCGTTCGGCGGGCACGGGGCCGGCCGAGCTCCCCGTCGACGTCCAGGTCGCGGACCTGACAGGAGAAGTCGACGGGAAGGCCCGTCAGTTCGGGGTCGGTCGCGGCGAGCGAACGGCCCCGGCACAGGGCCTCCCAGTTCGCCGACGCCGTGTGCCCCGCGGGGGTCACCAGGCCGATGCCGGTGACGGCTACCTCAGACCGCACGCGCGTTCCGGAAGGCGCGAGCCGCCTCGGCGAGGGTCGAGGAGGGAGCGAGGTCCAGTGCGTCCTCGGGCAGGACGACGGCGAACTTCTCCTCCGCGGCGACCACGAGTTCCATCAGCGACAGCGAATCCATGCCGAGGCTTTCGAACGTCATCCCGGCGGAGAGGTTCTCGGGGTGCGCATGCGCGCCCAGGTGGTCGGTCAGCAAGGCCAGCAGGTTCTCGGGGAGCGCCGACTGCTCCGCCCGGTCCGACTGCTCCGCCTGGTCCGGTGACTGTGTCATGCCGGGATCTCCTGTTCTTCGGTTGCCGGGCCGGACGCCCTGCATGCGTTGAGGCGGGCGTAGATGTCACGCGCGCGGGATGCCTGTGCCTTGAGCTGTTCCATCTGCCGGCCGATGTGCTCCTGCGCCTCCCGCCCGGTCGGCCCCAGCCCGGTCGTGGTCATCACGCCGAGCGCCCGCACCAGCGGCTGGAGCACGTGCTCGAGATGGACGTCCAGGTTGAAGATGCCCGCCGCGGCCACGCGCGCGGCGCGCGCCCGGAAGCCGGGGATCTCGGTGCCGGGCATCCGGAAGCCGCGGATCACGTCGGCGAGGGCGACGAGGGCGTCGTCGGGGAACGCCCGGATCGCGTCCTCGTACAGGCCCCGGTAGAAGAGCATGTGCAGGTTCTCGTCGGCCGAGATCCTGGCCATGAGCACCTCGCCGACGTGGTCCCCGCAGGCCGCGCCGGTGTTGCGGTGCGCCTGCCGGGTCGCCAGTTCCTGCACCGTGACGTAGGCCAGGAGATGCAGCGGAGTCGGCAGGTCGTTGCGGTATCCGTTGCCCACGTGCCGCATCCGCAGGTCCTCGAGGGCGACGGGGTCCACGCCCCGCCGGGCGTGGAGGTAGGCGCGCAGGACGGACGAGTGCCTGTCCTCTTCCGCCGTCCACCGGTGGACCCACGTGCCCCAGGCACCGTCACGGCCGAGCCGTGAGGCGATCTCGAAGTGGTAGCTGGGCAGGTTGTCCTCGGTCAGCAGATTGATGACCAGGGCGTCCTGGACCGCATGCGGCAGTGCCGACTGCCCCGGATCCCAGCCCGAGCCTTCCAGCGGCCCGTCGAAGTCGCTCGCCGCACTCCACGGCACGTACTGGTGGGGCAACCAGTCACGTGCAACCGCCAGATGCTGGTTCAGCAACCGCTCGACAGATGGTTCCAACTCCCGCAGGACGCTTTCCGCCGTGCCAGGGGACACCCTTCACCTCTGCTGTCTCGTCTGCTGTCTCGATCGATCGCGTACGCCTCCTGGTGAACGCGCCTCCGCGAGAGAGGCCACGGTGATCCACGCGATCGAGGGAAGATGATCGGTTTGTCTGACGGTTGGGGAGGGGTGAGGTAGTCCGGGGGGCCGATGGCCTCCGTGCGCGGGAGTCGGCACCGTGCCGCGTAACAGGCTTGCTCTGGGACGTATGTGACTGGCCGTCAGGCAGGGCGGGGGCCTCGTCCGGCCTCTCGGTGGGCGAGACGCGCGCGGACAGGCCGGCCGGCCCCGGCGGCCCCGCGCCCACTTTCCGTGACGGCACCCGACGTTCGGGAGCCCGCTGACGGGCGACGACCGGGCGTGACGGGGCGGCGTCGAACTCGTCGGCGTGGTCGCGCACCCAGGCGGTCGCCTGGGGCGGCGGCTGCGAAGCGCCGCCCCAGGAACCGCCGTTTACCGTCCGGACTTGGCGATCTTCCTGGCCTCTCGCCGCTCAGGCAGGGTGAAGGTTCTCGGCCGCCGCCCGCGTACTCCGGGTGGAGGGAGTCGAAGCCGCCCTCCATGAGGCCGGGCCCTCAATAACCAGACCGAGTTTGTTTTTGAACCGAGTATGGATATCGTGGCTGCATGGCAGGACTTCGCGAGCGCAAGAAGGAACAGACCAGGCAGCGGATCGCCGCGGTGGCGTGGCGGATGTTCACCGAGCGCGGTTTCGACGCAGTGACCGTCAACGAGATCGCCGAGGCCGCCGAAGTGGCCAAGGCGACCCTCTTCGCGTACTTCCCGACCAAGGAATCACTCGCCCTCCACGGCGTGGGTGACGACGACCTGGCCGGGATCGTCGCCCGGCGGCCGGCGGGCCAGACGTTCCTGACGGCGCTGCGAGCACACCATCGCGCGTTCGCCGCCGGACAGCTGCCGGAGGCGGACCTTGACGCACTGCTCGCTCGCGTGCGCGTGATCCGGAACAGCCCGACGCTGCAGAACGCGGCCAACGGGCTCCTCTACCAGCAGCGCGAGGCACTGGCGCAGGTCCTGACCGACGAGTACGGCCCGACGGCGGCCGCCCTGATGGCCGCTCAGGTCGCCGCCTCCCTGCTCACCCTCCAGGAAACGTACTTCCAGCGTCTGCTGGGCGGTGCCTCTGCCGAGGAGGCCGGCCGCGCTCTGGCACAGGACGTCGAGCTGGCCTTCGACCTGCTGGAACACGGACTCGACCACACAGAAGGGCGCTGACGTGCGCGCGCGAGGCATCAATTACGACACCGGCACCTTCCCCGGCCACCGGCTCACCCGAAAGACCTTCGACTCCGCCCAGGTCCGGCACGACATGACCGTGATCGCCGACGACCTGCACTGCGACGTCGTGCGCATCACCGGTCGCGACAGCGAACGGATGGGCATCGCCGCCCGGCACGCAGCCGAAGCCGGACTCGAGGTGTGGCTCTCGCCGTTTCCGGTCGACCAATCTCCGGAGCAGATCCTTCCGTTCCTCGTCGAGTGCGCACAGCACGCCGAAGCGCTGCGGCGAGGCGGCGCGCAAGTGGTTCTCGTCACTGGCTGCGAGCTCAGTGCCTTCGCCCACGGATTTCTCCCCGGGGACACCCACCTCGACCGTCTCCACGCCATGGCCACCGCCGACCTCCAGTGGTGGCTGTCCCTCGGACCGGTCCCCGAACGGCTCAATGCCTTCCTCGCCGAGGCCGCGACTGCCGTCCGCGGCCACTTCGGCGGCAAGGTCACCTACGCCTCCGGCCCCTGGGAGCCCGTCGACTGGGACCCCTTCGACCTGGTGGGCATCGACGCCTACCGATCCGCGCAGAACGCCGACACCTTCCGTGCCGACCTGCGCGAGTCCTTCGCCCACGGCAAGCCCGTCGTCGTGACCGAGTACGGCACCTGCGCCTATCGCGGCGCGGGCGATCTGGGCGGCATGGCCTGGCAGCCGCCGCACGGAGCGATTCCCGACGAGGCCGAGCAGGTGCGCTACCTCAACGAGCTCCTCGACATCTTCGAGGAGGAAGGGGTCGACACCGCGCTGTGGTTCTCCTTCGCCAACTACGACAAGTCCGGCGACCGCGATATCGCCTCCTACGGGGTCGTACGCCTGGTCGACGAGACTTGCTGGGAGCCGAAGAAGGTCTTCCACGCCATGAGCGCCCGGCATCAACGGCCGTCCGGCCACCCTGTCTGATCTGTCTGAGGCCATACCCCGGAGCGTCGACTAGACGCAATAACTTTGCTTTAAGCTGGTGTCATGAGTCGCCAGATGGCACGCCCCGGCGGGCGCAGCGCCCGAGTGCAGGCATCCGTGCACGCCGCCGTCCGCGAGCTCACCTCGGAGGTGGGTCGGGACGCCCTGACCGTACCGATGATCGCTCAGCGCGCGGGCGTAACTCCGTCGACGATCTACCGCCGTTGGGGAGATCTGCAGGAGCTGATGTCGGACGTGGCGGTCGAGCGCCTGCGCCCCGACACGGCGCCCAAGGACCTCGGTGACCTGGTGTCCGACCTGACCGCCTGGGCCGAGCAGTTCTTCGACGAGATGGCTTCCCCCGCAGGCCGCGCTTACATCCGCGACGCCCTGCTCGGCGACCCGGACGGCAGCAACGCCGGCCAGTGTTCCGCCTACGCCGCCGAGCAGATCGACGTCATCCTCACCCGCGCAACCGAACGCG
Organism: Streptomyces morookaense; assembly: GCF_013030945.1. Classification (GTDB taxonomy): domain Bacteria; phylum Actinomycetota; class Actinomycetes; order Streptomycetales; family Streptomycetaceae; genus Streptomyces; species Streptomyces morookaensis. The sequence goes on from NZ_JABBXF010000030.1 coordinate 132,171, forward strand.
GCGAGAACGCACCCGACACCGAGGCGGTCATCGACCACGTCGTCGCCCCCCTGATGTACCGCATCCTCTTCCGCCCGGATGGGCTCGACGCCTCCTACGCGCGCCGGCTCGTGGCAACCGCGGTGGCTCCGTCGCACAAGGGCCCACCGCCCACGGCCTGACCGGCACCGCCACCAGCAGGAGCCCTGGCCGGAGCAGTCGCCCCGCTTCGGGTTGGTGCGGACTTTGCCGGGCACCCTCCAGTTCTTCAGATTGGCGAAGCCGTGCTCGACCGGCGCCCGTATCCCGGCGAGTGCGGTGTCGGACGGCTTCTGCCTGCGGGGCAGGGGCCGTTCACGCCGGTCCAGTGGCTCCACTCGGACCGCGTCTTCGGGCTGGCGGCAGACTTGCCACGGTCGACCGTGGCGCCGGTGGCGGTGTACGCGGCGTCGCGTACCCCGCCGGCCTTGTTGCTGGTGCTCTTGCCGTTGCCCGTGTCGGTCGTGGCGGGCCTGAGCCGGGTGGAAGAGACCGTGTCGTTGAAGCCCTGGGGCATGTTGGTCAGGGCCTGTCCCGGGGCCACGGTGACGGGCCTGCCCCTCTGGTCGGCATCGATGAACAGCTCCAGGACATGGTCGGTGTTGTTGACCACTGAGCTGGTGATGTCTGCGGAGGAGTGGTACCCGTTGAGCGAATCGATCTGCTGGTCGGCAAGGACGATCCGCGCGTTGCCGGCTCCATTGAAGTCGACGTTCGCGTACAGGGCGTAGGAGCCCTTGGGGCATGCCTCGCGGCCGTGGCTGTTGATCAGGCGACGGTCATCGGACACTCCCGGGTCTGTTCACTTGCGGGACGGCGTGGTCGGTGACGCGGCGCAGCCGGAACGCGCGAGCGCGCCGGCGTTCGCCGACGAGCTGGAGGACGCACGCGACGAGCAGGGCCGCCCGTGCAGCCGCCTTCGGCACGGGCGGCACTCCGCCATGGCTGACGCTGATCGGCGACGCTCTCGAGGCCGTGTCATAGCTCCCCTGACACGGACAGTCCCGGCTCGGGAGCATGCATGCGCGACGGGCGGTCAGTGGCACCCGCCCCCGGCCTGGGCAGTGCCTGGGCAAGCAGGATGACGATGACCGGGAACACCACGATGAGCGCGATTCCGAGGGAGAACGCTCGGGGGTAGGCGTCCCGTGCGGGTGAGTGCCCGAGGGTGCCGAAGAAGACCAGCCCGACGAGCGAGACGCCGAGCGCTGCGCCGCCTTCCATTGCGGTGGAGAGCACGCCGGAGGCGGCGGAGGCGTGCTGCGGGTCGACGTCCGTCATAGCCGCGGCGGGCAGCGGCGCAGCGACCAGACCCATGCCGAAACCGGCGACCAGCAGGCCCGGTGCCAGCCAGCCGGCTGTTCCGTCCACGCCGAGCTCGGCGACGATCACGCCGACCACCGCGTAGCCTGCGGCGACCAGCCCGGCTCCCAGAGCGATGACCTGGTTGCCGATGCGGGCACCGATCCTCCCGGCAAGATACGACGAGCCGAAGAAGCCGGCGCTCATTGCGGTGAAGAGCAGGCCCGACGGGAGCGGGTCCCAGCCCCTGCCTTCCTGCATGTAGATGGCGAACAGCAGGAAGAAGGAGCCCATCGACATGAAGTAGACGAAGTAGGCGGTGATGCCGACGGTGAAGGCCCGCTTGCGGAACAGTCCGGGCTCGATCAGCGGCGCCCCGTTCCGTGCGGCCAGCCGCCGCTGATGAGTAACGAAGAGGGCGAAGAGCGGCACCGCGGCGATCAGCGACGCCCACGCCCACAGCGGCCAGCCCTGGTCCCGCCCTTCGAGCAGCGGCAATACGACCGCGGCGAGGCTCACGGTGGCCAGGGCCGCGCCCGCCAGGTCCAGCCGGGCGGCGGATCCGGTGCGGAACTCGGGGATGACCCGCGGTGTCAGGGCCAGGATCACCAGGCCGATCGGGATGTTGATCAGGAAGACGGTACGCCAGCCGATCCCGGCCACGTCGAGGGCGATCAGCACACCGCCGATGAGCTGCCCGCACAGCCCGGACAGGCCCAGCATGAGCCCGTAGGCGCTGAAGGCGCGTCCCCAGGCCGCACCGGTGTAGACGTGGCTGACGATGGCGAGCACCTGCGGGGTCAGCAGTGCCGAGGACAGCCCCTGGACGACGCGGGCGACGGCCAGGAACCAGATGGAGGGCGCGAAGCCGCAGGCCGCCGACGAGAGGGTGAAGAGCACGAGGCCGGTGAGGAAAATCCGGCGGGGGCCGAAGAGGTCGCCCAACCGCCCGCCGGCGATGAGCCCGACGCTCAGGGCCGCGCCGTATCCCACCATGACGAGCTGTGTCTCCGGCGCGCTGGCATCCAGGTCGCCCTGGATGGAGGGAATGGCGACGTTGACGATGAAGAAGTCCAGAAAGGCGATGAAACCGCCGATCAGGACCACGGCTAAGGGGGCCCATGAGGGGCGGTCGGCTGCGCGGTCGGCAGTCTGCGGACTGGTCATGACGTGGTCTTCCGTCCTTCGTTGAGTGAACGGCTACGAGGCTAGGACCGGATCACTGACACCAACTGTCAGTGACCTCCCATACTCTTCATGCATGCGGGCTAGTCGATTGGTCAGCATCCTGTTGCTCCTGCAGACACGCGGCCGGATGACCGCGCAGGAACTGGCGGACACCCTCGAGGTGTCGGTGCGTACCGTCTACCGGGACATGGAATCGCTGGGTGCCTCCGGCGTCCCGCTGTACGGCGAGTCCGGCCCGGACGGCGGGTACCGCCTGCTCGAGGGCTACCGGACCCGGCTCACCGGGCTCACCGCCGACGAGGCCCGGGCCCTGTTCCTGACCGGGCTGCCCGCGGCGGCGGAGGACCTCGGGCTCGGCGCCGTGGCGGCAGGCGCACAGCTGAAGCTGAGCGCCGCTCTGCCACCGGAGATGCGCGAGCGCGCCGAACAGTCCCGGCAGCGGATCTACATCGACATCCCCGGCTGGTACCAGGACTCCGACGAGACGCCCCAACTGACTGCGGTGGCCCAGGCGGTGTGGACGCAGCAACAGGTGAGGATCCGGTACGAACGCTGGGCCACCCCGCACGAAGTGCTCAGGACCGTGGACCCCTACGGAGTGGTCCTCAAAGCCGGCCGCTGGTACCTGGTGGCCGGATCCGCGCGGGGTATCCGTACCTACCGGGTGTCCAGGATCACCGAACTGGAGCCACTGACCGAGACGTTCGAGCGACCTGCCGGATTCGACCTGGCGGAGCACTGGCGCGACTACCTTGCCACCTTCGACGCCCGTAGGCACCTCGGCCACGCTGTGCTCCGCCTGTCGCCGACGGCCCTCACAGACCTCGGGCAGTTCCTCGAACCGACCGCAGCCCGAGCCGCCGAGGAGTCGGCAGAGCCGCCCGACACGGACGGCTGGACGCAGGTGACCTTGCCCGTCGAATCCGCCGAACGAGCCCTGCCCGCACTGCTGTCGCTCGGCGCGGAGGCGCAAGTGATGGGACCGCCGGAGCTGCGGGAGACGATGCGGCGGACCCTCGCCGGGATGCTCGCCCGGTACGAGGAGGACGGCCCGATGGTAAATTCGGTCTCTTCTCCGGAACGTCCGGACGAAGTCCCGTCAGGCACCACATGAACGACCCGCGCCAGCGGCTTCAGGACGCACTCGACGCCCTGGACACCGCCTTCGCGCCGCTCTCCCGGACAACGTTTCCCGAGGGCGGCTGCACCTACTGCCATACCGAATCCGACCTCGAAGTCCTGGCCGGCCCCACCCACCTGGTGCCGGAGCAGCTCGTCTTCTCCGTCGCGTGCACGACGCCCGACCACTGGGACGACTTCCCCGCTCTGTATCGCCGGTTGACGCCCCGGATCGTGCGTCTGCTGATCGACGACCAGCTCGACCACGGGATGTTCGCCTCGCGATTGCTCGCCGCCGGCTGGCGGGACTGGCCCCTGGCCGAGCGCTCGGCCCTGGAAGAGGTCTGGCACGCCTGGTGGCGATCCGCCCTGGGCACCTACCCGTGCACCGGACGCATCACCGACATACTGGAAGCACTCGCGGCCACCACGGGCACTCTCACCCCCTGGCTGACCACGTGGGCCGAACTCCCCACCGAGGCATCGGATCTGCACCTGAGCGACGCGCTCGACGAGTGGCTTATGCGGGACGAGCTCGCCGACCTCCGTCTCGGCTTCTACGGCGAGCTGCACGCCACGCCGGAACTGCTGCCCTGGCTGCTGTCCTTGGGAGACGAGCGGATCGGTGCGGCCCAGCTGATGGAAGTCGAGCGCATCGCCTACCAATAGGCAGGCCGGTCCGCCTTGCGGAAGGGATCAGAAGAACGGCGTCATCCGGCATCTGCTCGCCCCCGACTTCAGTCGGACGCCTGAACCTGCGCTGGCGCGGCGCGGTGACCTGCGCGTTACGGCTCAGCCGGGTAAGCGTCCTGTGCAGGAAGGGGTCGGCTATCCTGCCGCGGTGTCGCCGCAACATCGGCCTCCGGCGAGGGGAAACGAGTGGACTTCGACAGACGCCGGTTCCTCGGCGGGATGGCCGGAGCGGTGGTGACGGGAGCCGCGCCTCCGAGCATCCGCCCTCGGCACGTCCCCCGGCAGAGTCCTGCCCACGAGCGGTTCATGCACTTGGCCGTCGAGCAGGCCGAGACCAACCCCGCCTACCCGTTCGGCGCGGTGATCGTCGACACCGTGAGCGGCGAGGTGCTGGCGAGCGGCGTCAACGGTTCGAAGGACAACCCTGTCCTGCACGGCGAGATGGCCGCCATGAACGACTACGTGCGCCGGCACGGCAACCACGGCTGGGCCGACACCACCCTCTACACCACCGGCGAGCCCTGCTCGATGTGCATGAGCGCGATGGCCTGGGCCAATCTGCGCCGCGTCGTCTGGGGAAGCTCGATCGACGAGCTCCGCCGCACCGGTCTCGGTCAAATCGCCCTGTCCGCGCGGGAAGTCGCCGACTCCGCACGCTCCTTCTACACCCCGGAACTGCTCCTGGGCGGTGTACTGGCGGACTGCACGGACCGCCTCTTCCAGGAGGCGCAACGCCTGCGGCAATGAACCGGCATCCACTCCTGTGAGTGATTACGGCCATGCCCGCCGCGACGTACCTTTCCATTCCGGAGAAAAATTTCATAAAGGGCACCCCTGGAGGCATTATGTCCCGGTTTTCCCTGTCCCCGGACCTCACGGACAAGGTGGTGCTGGGTGATACCAGCGATGAAGCGCCTGCCCTGGTATCCCATGACGGCCGGCTTTTCCTGTCCTGGAAGGGGTCGGGAAATCCGCAGCTGAACCTGATGTTCTCGGACGACGACGGAGCAACGTTCCAGGGAAAGGTGGTCTTCGGCGACACCAGCCCGCACGGCCCTTCTCTTGCCTCGCAGACGGACGGCCTGTTCCTGGGGTGGACGGGCGAGGGGGACGGGAACCTCAACGTCGCCCAGGTCGCGCTGTTCGCCGACTCCCAGGGCGGATTCGGCATCGAGGGCCTGGAGAACAAGGTCGTGCTGGGAGACACCAGCGATGCGGGACCTGCACTGGTCTCCCTCAACGGCACGTTGTACCTGGCCTGGAGGGGATCGGGGAACACCCAGCTGAACCTCATGTTCTCCCTGGACAACGGCGCGACGTTCCAGGGCAAGACGGTCTTCGACGACACCAGCCCGCACGCCCCCGCACTCGTCGCGCACGGGGACGAGCTCTTCATGGCATGGACGGGTGAAGGGGGCGGAAATCTCAACATCGCCCAGGTCGCCTTCTTCGCCGATACCCAGGGAGGGTTCGGCATTCAGGGCCTTGAGAACAAAGTGGTGCTCGGGGACACCAGTGACGAGGGGCCTGCGCTGGCCTCCTTCGACGGCGTGTTGTTCCTGGGCTGGAGGGGGTCGGGAAACACCCAGCTGAACCTGATGTTCTCGCAGGACAACGGAGCGACATTCGAGGGCAAGACGGTCTTCGACGACACCAGCCCGCACGCCCCGGCACTCGCCCCGCAGGCGGACCGCCTGTTCATGGGGTGGACAGGAGAAGGGGACGGGAACCTCAACGTCGCTGTCGTTGCCCAGAGCGGCGGTCTTCGGTAGCGGCTGCCCGCAACGTGCCGCCGGACTGCGCAAGAATGCGCCGGAGCCAGCGCGTACGGGCATTCCGGGCGTCCTGGCTGAGGGCGGCCCGCGGGGCGAAGGTGTCGAAGCCGTGGAATGCCCCGGGCCATACGTGCAATTCGGCTTGGCCGCCGGCCTGCCAGATGGAATTGGCGTAGGCCACGCCCTCGTCCCGGAAAGTCTCCGCCGACCCGACGTCGATATAGGCCGGAGGCAGCCCGGACAGATCCGTGGCGCGGGCCGGAGCCGCGTACGACGGCAGGTCCGCAGCACCGTACAGATCACCCAACAGGGCCTGCCACGCAGTGGCGTTGGAGATGCGGTCCCACGCGTCGACGCCGGCCATCTGGTGACTGGAGTATGTGTTGTTGCGGTCGTCGAGCATCGGGCACAGGAGCAATTGCCCGATCGGGACCGGCCCGCCTCGGTCACGGGTGAGCAGGGCGAGTGCCGCGGCAAGCCCGCCGCCGGCGCTCTTTCCTCCGATGACGATGCGCTCCGCGTCGATGCCCAGTCGGTCCGCGTGCTCGGCCGCCCAGACGAATCCGGCGTAACAGTCCTCCAGCGGCCCGGGGTACTGCGCCTGCGGTGCCAGCCGGTACTCGACGGAGACGACGGCCAACTCCAGCTCGAGAGCCCACTCGTGCAGCAGGCGCGGGAGTACGGACCACGCATTACCCATGATCATTCCGCCGCCGTGCATGTAGTACAGCAACGGCAGCGGCCCGGCGATCCCGGCGGGCCGTGCGCTCACGAGCGTGACGTCCGGCGCGCCGGACTCCCCCGGCACGCGCAGCTCCTCCACCTCGAAGCGGCCATCGGCCTGCAGCTCCGCGACCGTCGGCCTGGGCCGGGCCGCAGCGTCCTTCTCCTGCCGGGCCGCAAGGTTCTCCAGGGTGAACGGCTCCCTCGCCTCGTCACCCAAAGCGGCCAGCGCCGTGCTCAGTTCGGGGTCGAATGGGGGCGTATTGCCTCGCTCCAGATCCATGCGGTGCAGTCAATCACCTGCCGGGCGGAGGGCACGGTTCCCCATGGAGGGGCGCTCATGCTGATGGTCGGCAGCAGTCTGCGGAGCGTCTGATCGCGGGCTTTCAGTTTGCACCGCCTTGCCAGGCCCTGGCGGGGCCGGCCCTGGTCGCCCCCGCCGAACACGCATTTACCGTGCGCGGGTCGATGCGAGGTGAGGGACGGTTCGGGCTGTGTAGAACGACGGCCGGAGTCGGCCGGTCAGCGCCAGGAAGGCGACGAACGCACCGTTGACGATCCAGCCAGGCCATCCGGCCATGCCCATGTGCAAGGGATCCAGTGCCGCGGTGGAATCGGCGAACTCCTTGACCATACCGACGCTCACCGAACTCACGAAGGCATGACCGATGACAGCGGGCACGACCGAACCGGAGCGCAGGCGCAGCCATGTGAAGACCGGCAGGATGAGGACGCAGCTCACCAGCATGGCAGGTACCGACACATACCAGGGCCGCCCCGGGTACTGGCCGCCCATCAGCAGCGTGGGCAGGTGCCACAAGGCGAAGGCCGCGCCGGTGACCACGTAGGCCCGTATCAGGCTCCGGCGGTCACCGTCCCCTGCGAGGCGGGGGAAAAGGTAGCCCTGCCAGCCCAGTTCCTCACCGAAGAACAGCGGAAGCGACACCAGCATGTTCAGCACAGCTCCGGCCGCCCACACGCCGAGCCCGTTCCAGTGCACCCCACCGAACGGGTAGCGGCCGGCGAAGGTGCCGATGACAAGAGCAGTCGTGGTGAGGCCGGCGGGGACGGTGAACGCCATCAGGCACGCCCGTGCAGTACGCCCCCACGGCTTCGTCCAGCGCAGGGCGAGAGTATCCCGCAATTGGCCGCTGTGCTCGACACAGCGGACGACGAGGATCGCGGCGAGAGCGGGCGCCAGCATCGCGGCCGCGATACACACCTGCTCCAGCGCACCGGTCTCCTCGCGTGCGTCGCTGCGCCGGTAACCACTTGCCAGGAGCGGTGACATGGCCGCCCACATGCCGATGTAGGCGACACCGAGAAAGATGAACAGGCCGCGTCGCCGGTTGACGAGCGGTAAGGCCCCCGTTGAGAACGTCATGACGTGGACGCTACGGATCAGCACAGCAGCGATGAATCTGGCTGGCGCGTGTAACGACGGTGGGGCTGACCCCACTTCCCGGGTGGGGATCTCCCTACCCGTCGAGGACAGTCAACGGTTGACTTCGAGGTTTCGTCAGGACGAGCAGGGCGCGCAGGAGGCGGGTGGCGCGGGCGGGGTCGGTGCGGAGCTTGGCAAGGGCCCGCCGGCTGTTGAGGCGGGCGAAGCCGTGCTCGACGGGTGCTCGCCCAACGGCGAGGACCCGGTCGGCGGTCTTCTGGCCAGGGCTGAACTTGTGGGTGCGGCCGGCGTGGAAGCCGGTGACGGCCACAGGGTCGCGGACGTCGTTGTCCAGGCCGCGAAAGCCGAGGTCCTCGAGGGCGTCGAGACCGGCGGGAGCATGGTCTCCTCCACGTCCGGTGTGCGGTGCGGGATCAGCATCACCGCCTGGCCGCCCACCTGCCCGGGCATCGGCGCGGCCGAGGCCCGCTCGTCAGCGATCTGTCCGCTCACTCGCTCAAGGACCCGTTCGGCGACGGCGAGATCATCCCGCTCGGCCCGTACTTCCGCCAGCTGCTTGGTCAGTTGCTCTTCGAGTTAGTCCAGTTTCGCGCGCCGCGCGGTGATCAGTTCCAGCAACTCGGGATCCTCGCCTCGCCAGAGGTGCACGCCTACCTCGGCAGCCCCTGCCCGCGTGACGAGCTTGAGCGCGATATGCCTGAGGTGCCCGAGCGATGGCCCGGGAGTTTCGTCGTTGATCTCGACGGGGCAATGATCGGTCAGATCCTGCTCAGGAGAGCCACCGCGCACCGTCGCCCGGCTGCTGTGGGGAAGGTCGATCTCGGCTACCTGTTCCTGCCACGGGTGTGGGGATGCGGGTACGCCGCCGAGGCGTGTGCGGCGGCTCTCGCCTGGCTCGCTGACGCGCTTCCCGGCGAGCCGGTGGTGCTCACCACCCAGACCGCCAACGTCGGCTCGATGCGCCTCGCGACGAAGCTGGGGTTCACCGAGGTGGAGCGGTACGAGGCATGGGGCGCCGAGCAGTGGCTCGGCATGCGGTCCCCGGTCGCGCTGTCCGACTGATATACCGACTCTGTGGTCCTGCCGGATCGCCTCGTACAGCTCAGCCTTCGACATCCGCGGCGTGGCCGGCCTTCCACCGGAAACACCCGATGCCGACCCTGGCAAGCCCCTCGCCCGTTCCCACTGGCTGGTCTCGCCGCCACACGCACATCGTGACCAACACCGCCCACCGAACCCGGGAGGTCCATATGCGCACACGAATCACCCGACGTGCAGCAGCCGTTGTCACCTCAGCGCTCCTCGTATGCAGCGCCGGAACAGCCGTTGCCGCTCCTGCCGGCCACGACGTGCCGACCCGGCCATCCCTCCCCTGCCCAACCACAGGCCCGGCCGGTGGCTACTGTCGCCACAGCGGCGTACCCCCGACGCCGACGCCCGGCCCTGCGTCGCCCCCCGACCCCGGGAGCTCCGGCCCGCCCAGCACGTCCGATCCCTGCGAACCGCTCAGGGGAACGCCGGCGTATCCGTACTGCAGAGGCGACGATCATCCGACGGTGACGCCGCCGACGCCCGGCGGCGGGTATGGGGAGGTGGGGGCGCCCACCGCCCCGACTTTCGCGTCCGAATCCCGCCAGCGCGCCAAGAGCGAACCACCGACGCTGATCGCATGACGACGTACATGGCCCTCCCCATCTCTCCCACCGCGCTCAAGGAACTTCGCCATCTCGATGACGCCGGGCAGCCACTGCGGCCGTACACCGCTCGCGAGGATGGCGTTCCCATCGCCTGTGTGGGCAGTCCCCTGCGGTGTTGCCTGCGGGCCATCGAGCCCGGCGAACGGGTCGCACTCGTCTCCTACGCCCCGCTGCGCCGCTGGGCGAGGGAAACCGGTGCCGAGCCCGGAGCCTACGACGAAGCCGGGCCGGTGTTCATCCACGCTGACGAGTGCGCAGGAGCACGAGGCGCCCAGGACTACCCGTTCGCACGTCCCGGGGCGCTCCGTGCCATCCGCCGCTACAACGCCGACGGACATATCGTCGGAGGGCGCTTCTTCGAAGTACCTGACGATGCCGAGACCGGGTTTGACCGGGCCTTCGAGGAAGCGTTTGCCGAGCCGGAGGTGGCGCTGGTGCACGTGCGGGCCCTGGAGTACGGCTGCTTCCAGTTCGAGGTGCGACGGCCGTAGGCCGCGTACAACAGAGCGACCCCAACGCGCAGTTCAGCCCGGTTCATCGGACACGTCCTCATCCGCGCGCCCGCCCCTCCGGCCTCGCCCGGACATGCATGCGCTCGCCCTGCGGGCCGAACAAGCTGAGGACTTCGACCGGTGCCTCCCCCGTGCTGCCGAACCAGTGCGGCAGCCGGGTGTCGAACTCGGCGGCCTCCCCCGCCCCGAGCACCACGTCGTGCTCGGCGAGGACCAGCCGCAGTCGTCCGGCGAGCACGTACAGCCACTCGTAGCCCTCGTGCGTGCGCGGTTCGGGGGTGCTGCGGGCGGTGCCCATCACCATCTTGAACGCCTGCAGCCCGCCGGGCTGGCGGGTCAGCGGCACCATCGTGGCATCCCCGCGCCGGATGGGCTTCAGCCGGACCCGTGGGTCGCCGACCGGCGGGGCGCCGACCAACTCGTCGAGCGGGACCTGGTGGGCCTGGGCGATCGGGAGCAGCAGTTCCAGGCTCGGTCTGCGCTGACCGGACTCCAGCCGGGACAGCGTGCTGACCGAGATGCCGGTGGTCTTCGAGAGCGCCGCGAGCGTGCATCCGCGCTGCCGCCGGATGTGCTTGAGTCTCGGCCCCACGGCGGCGAGCACGTCTTCCATCCCTCTATTGCAGAAACGGCAACAAGGTTTGTCAATCCGCGGCGGACGGCAGCAGGGTCGGGAACGACGCGCAGAGGGAAGGGGAAAGAACATGCACAAGCACACCCACACCGACGACGACTTCGACTGGGCCGCCATGGCCGATCTGCTGGAGCTGGAGGGCGAGGCGCACAGCCCCTACGTGCGCCAGGCCCTGGAGGAGCTGGCGCATCTGAGTCCGCGGCGGATCCTGGACATCGGCAGCGGGCCCGGCGTCGCGGCCTGCCGGCTGGCGGAGACGTTCCCGAAGGCAGAGGTCACCGCGGTGGACGGGGCACCGGAGCTGCTGGCCCGGGCCCGGGAGCGGGCCGGGCGGCTCGGGGTGCGGCTGCGGACACAGGAGGCCGCGTTCCCGGAGGGGCTCGCGGACCTGGAGCCGGCCGACCTGGTGTGGTCGGCGCAGGTCGTGCACCATGTCGGCGACCAGCAGGACGCGTTGGACCGGCTGGCCCGGCTGCTGGAGCCCGGCGGCACCCTGGCCATCGTCGAGGGCGGGCTGCCGGTCCGCTGGCTGCCGCGCGACCTCGGCTTCGGGCGCCCCGGCCTGCAGGAGCGGCTGGATGCGGCGCGCGCCCTGAACTACAACCGGATGCGCGACGAACTGCCCGGCACCGTCGCGGTGGTCGAGGACTGGCCCGGCATGCTGCGGGCCGCCGGTCTCACCGACGTCCGCAGCAAGTCCTTCCTCGTGGACCGTCCCGCTCCCCTCGACGACAGGGCGCGGCGGTCGGTGCGCCTGTGGCTGGAGCGGATGCGCTCGATGCTCGGCGAGTTCCTGGACGCCGACGACACGGCGACCCTGGACCGGCTGCTCGACCCCACCGACCCGGCGGGCGTCGACCACCGGGCGGACCTGTTCCTGCTGACCGCCAAGACCGTGCACTTCGGCCGCCGGCCCGAGGCCTGATCAGTCACCGGATCAGTCGGCAGAACCGCTGAACGTGGCCTGCAGCCGTTTCCTGTCCGGCTTGCCCACGGACGTGAGCGGGATCTCCGGGACCAGGTGCACGGCCTTCGGTGCGTACATCGGGCCCTTGCGGGCCGTGACGAACTCCCGCAGCCCGTCCGTGCCGGGGCGGCGGCCCGCCACGGGGACGACGGCGACGTGGACCTGTTCGTCCGCGTCGTCGTCGCGGATGCCGAAGACCGCGCACCGGGCGACGTCGGGGTGTTCGAGGATGACCTCCTCCAACTCGGCCGGGTAGACGTGCCCGCCGACTACGATGATCATGTCCTTGATGCGGTCGACGATGAACAGGTAACCGTTCTCGTCGAGATAGCCCACGTCCCCGGTGCGCAGCCAGCCGTCCCGGAACATCTCGGCCGTCAGCTCGGGCTGCTTCCAGTAGCCGCGCATCATGCCCGCGGACCGTACGTGGATCTCGCCCTCCTCCCCCGGCGGCAGGGTGCGGCCCGCGGCGTCGCGGATGGCGAGTTCTACACCCGGCAGCGGGCGGCCTGTGGTGATGCGGCCGTCGCGTCCGGTCACCGCGTGGTCGTCCGGTGTCGCCACGGTGATGGTGAGGGCCTCCGACTGTCCGTAGGCGCCGTAGAGCACCGGCCCGAACACCTCGGTGGCCTGGCGCAGTCGGGCGGGCGAGGCGGCGCAGCCGCCGTAGGCGATGCGGCGGAGGCCGGAGTGGTCGGTGGCGGCGAGGTTCGGGTGGTCGAGCAACTGGTGGAGCAGGGGCGGCAGGACGAACACGTCCGTGATGTGCTCCCGCTCGATCGCGGCGAGGACGTCGCCCGGGTCGAAGGAGTGCTGCAGGACGACTGATCCGCCGTGGCGGAGGGTTATGTCGGTGAAGACGCCCGCGAGATGGGCGAGCGGTGTGCAGGCGAGGTAACGGTGCGGTTCGTCGGAGGCACCGGCGTCGCCGACGGGGCGGCCGAGGGAGGCGGCGTAGGGGCCGTGGGCCATGGGAATCCCCTTGGGAATCCCGGTGGTTCCGCCGGTGTGGCGGATGCTCCAGATGTCCTCCGGACCGGCCGGGCACACGAACGGCCGCGGCTCGTACCGTGCGGAGCTCGCCTGCAGGTCCTCGCCGAAGGGGCCGGGCCCGAGGGTGAGCACCGTGAGGCCCGGGATGAGCGGCAGCAGTTCCTTCGCGTCCTCGTACCGGGTGGCGTCGACGAGCAGCACGGCGGCTTCGACGCTCTCGACGATGCGGGCCAGGGTGACAGGGGCCATGCCCTCGTACAGGCTGGTCACACAGGCGCCGGTGAGGTTCGCCGCGTAGCGGCCGGCGAGAGCCTCGGCGGTGTTGCCGGTGAGCAGGCCCACGACCGTGCCGCGGCCGACGCCCCGGCCGGTCAGGTCCCACGCCATGCGCAGCACGCCCTCGCGGAACTCCCCGGCGGCGATGCGGCGTCCGTCGGAGGCGGTCAGCACCGTGCGCCCGGGGTCGTCCCCGGCGGCGAGAGCGGCGAGGATCGCGTCGGCATACGTGACGAATTCTCCGGGTGACGAGGACGATGAGACGGTGGCGTACACGTCTGACCCGTCTGACCCGTCGGACGCGGCGGGGTCGGTGAAGCGGTTGGCCATGGGCCGTACCTCCTTGGCGGTGAAGTGCTCACTCCCGACCGTAGAGACGAACTCTCATGCCTTCCACGACCAGTTCTGCCATATGTTCATGCCGTTACGAGCATGATGGCATCCCGCCGAAGTGCTCGACCGCGAGCTCCCGGAAGTGCCGGGCGGCAGCCGACACATAGGCGTCCTGCCGGTGTACGAGCGTGAGGGTGCGGTGGCAGCCGGGCGCGTCGAGCCGTACCCAGGCGACGGGGGCGACGCCCGCGGCGCGGCAGGACATCGCGGGGATGAGGCCGATGCCGAGTCCCGCGCTGACCAGTTCCTGGGTGGCGCCGGGCTCGATGCCCTCGCAGGTGATGGCGGGCACCAGGCCCGCCTCGGCGAAGAGCCGGTCCAGCAGGGCGCGTTGCCAGTGTCCTGGGCGGGTGCTGACGAAGGTCTCGTCCGCGAGCTCGGCGATGCCGACGCGCTCCCGCCCGGCCAGCCGGTGGCCGGGCGGGACGGCGAGCAGCACCTCCTCGCGGAGGAGTTCGAGCGAGGTGAGCGAGGGGCCGGCGAGCGGCTGCGAGGCGACGCAGAAGTCCACTTCGCGGTCGCGGAGGCGGCGTTCCATCTCCTGGGCGTGGGACTGGAAGAGGCGGACGGTGACGCCGGGGTGCCGCTCCCGGAAGGCGGCCAGCAGGCCGGCGAGGGTGAGCATGGTCTCGGCACCGACGGCGACACTGCCCAGTTCCGGCCCTGCCGCGTCGGCGAGTTCGCGGCGGGCGTCGTCGAGTTCGGCCAGCGCGCGGTCTACGCGGCGCAGGAAGGCGGTGCCGTAACGGTTGAGGCGGATGCGGCGGCCCTGGCGGTCGAAGAGGGGGACGCCGAGTTCGGTTTCGAGGCGGGCGATGGTGCGGCTCACCGAGGGCTGGGCGACGCGCAGTTCGTCCGCGGCGCGGCTGATGTGTTCGTGGCGGGCGACGGCCTGGAAGTACCTCAGTGACAGGAGGTCCACGGCGCCTACTTGACGAGGGGCGGCGAGAGGCGGGCGAAGCCTTCCTGCCGGTGGTAGGGGTAGTACGGGTACGGGGCGGGTACGGCGCTCGCCGCGTCGAGCCTGGCGGTCTGGTCGGGGGTGAGCGTCCAGCCGACGGAACCGAGGTTCTGCCTCAGTTGTTCCTCGTTGCGGGCGCCGATGATGACGGAGGAGACGGTCGGCCGCTGCAGCAGCCAGTTGATGGCGATCTGGGGTACGGATTTTCCGGTCTCCTGGGCGATTTCGTCGAGGGCGTCGACCACGCGGTAGAGGTCCTCGTCCGCGACCGGCGGGCCGTAGTCGGCCGTGCGGTGCAGGCGGCTGTGTTCCGGGAGCGGCTGGCCGCGGCGCACCTTGCCGGTGAGCCGGCCCCATCCGAGCGGGCTCCAGACGACGGCGCCGACGCCCTGGTCGGCGGCGAGCGGCATCAGTTCCCACTCGTAGTCGCGGCCGACGAGCGAGTAGTAGACCTGGTGCGCGGCGTAGCGGGGGCGGCCGTGCTGTTCCGCGGCGGCGAGGGACTTCATCAGCTGCCAGCCGGAGAAGTTGGAGACGCCGGTGTGGCGGACCTTGCCGGCCTGTACGAGGTGATCGAGTGCGTCCAGAACGTCTTCGACGGGCGTGGCCGCGTCGAAGGCGTGGAGCTGGAAGAGGTCGATGTGGTCGGTGCCGAGCCGGCGCAGGGCGTCCTCGCAGGCGCGGATCAGACGGGTGCGGGAGGTGCCGGCATCGTCGGGTCCGTCGCCCATGGGCAGGCCGGTCTTGGTGGACAGGAGCACCTGGTCGCGGCGGCCCTTGACGGCCTGGCCGAGCACTTC
Organism: Streptomyces morookaense; assembly: GCF_013030945.1. Taxonomy (GTDB): domain Bacteria; phylum Actinomycetota; class Actinomycetes; order Streptomycetales; family Streptomycetaceae; genus Streptomyces; species Streptomyces morookaensis. Next base: position 147,627 of record NZ_JABBXF010000030.1, read on the forward strand.
TTCGGAGGCGCCGCCGGAATAGACGTCGGCGGTGTCGAACATGGTGACCCCGGCATCGAGGCAGATGTCCACCAGGCGGCGCGCCTCGCGGGCGTCCGTGGTGCCCCAGGCCCCGAACAGTTCTCCGCGGCCGCCGAAGGTGCCCGCGCCGAAGCTCAGCACCGGGACGTTCAGGCCGGACGTTCCCAACTGTCGCTGTTCCATGACAGCTCCCCTCCCACTGACGACTGAACCATGTAAACGGTTCTGCGATCCCGTTAAGATGAGACGACCGTACCAGGCGCGAGCCATTAAAGGAACTGGAGTCCCGTTATGAGTGCCGGAGAGCCGGAGCCCGAGCAGGGGCCGGAGCCGGGAACGGTGCGCCCCGGCGGGCGCACCGCCCGGGTGCGCGCGGCGGTCCTGCAGGCCGCCGGGGACGTACTGGCCGAGCAGGGCTTCGCCCACCTCGACCTCGGCGACGTCGCACGCCGCGCCCAGGTGGGCAGGACGACCGTCTACCGCCGCTGGGGAACGGTGACCGCCCTCGTGGCCGACCTGCTGCAGGACATGGCCGAGCAGTCCCTGCCCCGCACCGAGACCGGCTCCCTGCTCGGCGACCTCAGGGCCAACGCCCGCCTGGTGCAGCGCACGCTCACCGACGCACGCCAGGGGCCGCTGTTCAAGGCGGTGATCGCGGCCGCCACCTGGGACGCCCGGACCGCCGAGGCCCTGCACCGCTTCTACGACACCCGCGTCGCCGAGTGGGCACCGTGCGTCCGGCAGGCCGCCGACCGGGGCGAGGTCCCCGAGGACACCGACGCGCACGAGGTGATCCGCGCGGTCTCCGCCCCTCTTTACTACCGCCTGCTGACCAGCGACGTCCCGCTCGACCGGGCCGCCGCCGACCGGGCCGCGGAGGCCGCCGCGGCCGCCGCCCGCGCCGGGGCGTATGTGCGGCACCACAAGCGGACATGAGCGCACGGACGTGAGCACGTGGAAACACCGGAGGCCGGACCCTTACGGGCCCGGCCTCCGCGCACTCGATGCGCTCAGTGTCTGATCAGTTGCGTCGCCTGGTCGTCCTCGTCGGGCGCCGGCTCCGGATCGGGCCTCCGTGCCGCGTCACTGATCTTGATCAGCAGCGCGATGAGCACCCATGTGGCCACTTGGGACGAACCGCCGGAGGCGAGGAACGGCAGCGCCTTGCCGGTCAGCGGGATCAGGCCCATGACGCCGCCGCAGACCACGAAGACCTGCAGCGCGAGAGCGCTGGCCAGGCCCGTCGCCAGCAGCTTGCCGAACGGGTCGCGGGCGTCGAGCGCGGCCCGCAGACCCCGCTGGACGAGCAGGGCGAACAGCACGAAGACCGCCATCGTGCCGGCGAGGCCGAGCTCCTCGCCGACGGTGGTCAGGATGAAGTCGCTGCGGCCGGCGAACTTGATGAGGTCGGAGTGGCCCTTGCCGAGGCCGGTGCCCATGACGCCGCCGCTGCCGAAGCTGAACAGCGCCTGCGCGGCCTGGTCGGAGACGATCTCGGCGGGCCGGGGCACCTTGTAGTAGTCCATCGGGTGCAGCCAGGCGGCGACACGGCCGTGCACGTGGGGCTCGAACGAGGCGACCACGACGGCGCCGACGGAGAACATCAGCAGGCCCGTCGCCACCCAGCTGGTGCGCTCGGTGGCCACGTACAGCATGATCACGAACAGGCCGAAGAAGATCAGCGAGGTGCCGAGGTCGCGCTCGAAGATGAGCACCACCAGGCTCAGCACCCACACCGCGGCG
>NZ_JABBXF010000031.1 GCF_013030945.1 Streptomyces morookaense
GAGGTCGCGCTCGAAGATGAGCACCACCAGGCTCAGCACCCACACCGCGGCGATCGGGCCGAACTGCCGCCCGCGCGGCAGGTAGAAGCCCATGATCCGCCGGCTGGCCAGCGCCAGTGCGTCCTTGTAGAGCGTGAGGTAGCCCGCGAAGAACACCGCGATGGCGGTCTTGACGAACTCGCCGGGCTGGAACGACAGCGGTCCCAGCACGATCCACCGCTTCGCGCCGTAGGTGTCGGCGCCGAAGAACGCCGGGGCGATCAGCAGCACGAGGGCGGTGAACACCATGACGTACTGGTAGCGCTGGAGCAGGCGGTGGTCCTTGAGGAGCACCACGATGGCCAGGCACACGGCGATGCCGATGCCGCTCCACATCAGCTGGTTGGTCTCGCCCGGGGCGGAGTGCCAGCGGATCTTGTACGAAATGTCCAGCCGGTGGATCAGCACGAGTCCGAGGCCGCTCAGCCCGACGGCGAGCGGCAGGATCAACGGATCGGCGTTCGGGGCGAATCTGCGCATCACCCCGTGCGCGGCGGCGGCGACCGCCGAAAACCCGAGGGCGTAGCCGAACAGCGAGCCCGGCACCTTCCCGTCGACGGCCATCCCCACGGAGGCGTAGCCGAACAGCGTGAGGAGCACCGCGAAGCCGAGCATCAACAGCTCGGCATTACGGCCTCTCCCCACGGTTGTCCGTGCCATCCGGGCCGCAGCCCTTCCTCCCAAGCCCATGTATCCCTCGGTTCCCTTACGAGCCGTTTTCCGGCGAATTCTGCGCCGGCGTGCGGCAACACGGCCGAACGCCCAACTGAAGGAGGTTCAGGACTCGTAAAAGGTTGCGCCCTTGCCTCCTTCATCATCGCCATTCTTCTCACACTCCGTCCGCGCGTTTCCTGCGCCCCCTCACCGCAGCACGACGGGCCTCCTCCTGCTCCCACAGCTCCTTGAGCCGGAGCGTCTGTTCGTCGAGTTCGATCGGCTCGTCCTCCTCCTTCCACTCCCCCCGGTCCTTGAGCTGCTGCACCGAGACCTCGACGGGCGGCTCGGGGTCGAAATCGGAGGGCCGCGGGCCCTCGGGGCCGTCCGGGCCGACGCGGACGAGCCGTTCGACCCGCGTCACCCGGAAGCGGGTCCCGGCGACGTTCACCACGTTGCCGCGGGTGTCGTCGAGCCGGTCGGCGGCCTGTGCATGGATCGCGCGTTCCGCCTCGTCCAGTTCCATGGTGAACGGCGCCATCACCCGCAGCCAGGTGGCCAGTACGTCCCGCGCGCCCTGCGGCGTGGAGGAGGTCGCGCCGGGCCGGTGCGCCCGCCACCGGCCGTCCACCCGCTCGGAGATCATGAACGCGGCCGGCAGCAGCACCCCGCCGGGATACCGCCCGGCGGCCCGCCGCGCGTCCTCGGCCACCTCGGGCGGCACGCCGCGCGCCGCGACGAACTGGACGAGGTCCAGCTTGAGGATGCCGTCCGACAGACCCGTGCCGGCGGCCGGGTCCATGACGAACCCCTCGGTGCGCGACGGCAGTCGGTACGCCTCGCCGACCTCCCCGGGGTCGGGGTCGGAGGGGCGGGGCGGCTCGGGGCCGCTGCTGCCCATGCGGATGAAGTGCGAGGCACGCACGATCCTGAACCGGTGCCCGAGCACGCGCACCTCGTCGACGACTTCGCGGTCCATCCGCAGCGCCGCGTCCATCCAGGTCTTCGCGGCTTTCCCGTCGCCCGCGTCCCCGGCCTCCTTGGCACGCATGCGGAACTGCGATCCGAGCGTGTCGCGGGCCTGTTGCGGGGTGTCGCAGCCGTATGCGGACAACTCCCAGCCGCCGGTCTCGCATTCGCGTGCGGAGAAGAACTCGGCGACACCCACGCCCATCAGGTCCGGGTACAACTTCCGGGCCTGCCAGGCCTCCTGCTCGACAAAAGCCGCAATCGGCCCTTCCTGTGGGGCCACCCGGAACATCAGATAGGAGGGGACCCTGTCCTCGTAGCCACTCATGCACCGAATCTGCCGCACCCGGACCCGGCCCGTCCGGAAAACCGGCGAATCACCCCGTGCGACAGCACAGTTCCGCCGGGCGCCAAGGTGCTCCCCCGTGACCGCGCCCTCCCACCTGCAGACCACGCAGGCCTTCTACGACGCCATAGCCACCGAATACGCCGAGCGCTACAAGAACGAACTGGCCGGCAATCCGCTGGACCGTGCCGTCCTCGCCGCGTTCGCCGAGCGGGCACGGGGCCGGGCCGCCGGGCCGGTCGCGGACCTCGGGTGCGGTCCGGGCCGCGTCACGGCACACCTGCACACGCTCGGGCTGGATGTCTTCGGTGTCGACCTGTCCCCCGCGATGGTCGCCCTGGCCCGCCGGGAGCACCCGGGCCTGCGGTTCGACGAGGGCTCGCTGACCGCCCTGGAGCCGGCGGACGGCACCCTCGGCGGCATCGTCGCCTGGTACTCGCTGATCCACACGCCGCAGGAAGAGCTGCCGGCGGTGTTCGCCGAGTTCCACCGGGTGCTGGCCCCCGGCGGCCATCTGCTGGTCGCCTTCCAGGCGGGCGACGAACCCCTGCACATCCCCGGGCCGTTCGGCCACGCAGTGTCGCTGGACTTCAACCGGCTGTCGCCGGACCGCATCACGGCCCTGCTGCGCGAGGCCGGTTTCACCCTGCACGCCACGACGCTGCGCGAGCCCGAGGGCGGCGAGCGGGTACGGCAGGCGTATCTCATGGCCTGCAAGCCGGAGCGCCCCTGGCGATACGGAAGGGCGGCGGCACCCGTCGTGGGTGCCGCC
>NZ_JABBXF010000032.1 GCF_013030945.1 Streptomyces morookaense
TGCGGGCCCCGCGAGCCCCGCACGGTCCGTCGTCGGAGCGCCCGACCCCCGGGGCGGGCTGACCGGGCCGCAGGGCCGGCATGCCGCCGCCCCCGTCGCCGCTCCGCCCGAGGGAACGGTCCGGCTCGCCGGCTCGCAGGTGCCGATCGGCCCCGGCCCCCGGGTCGCGGACGCCCAGGCGCACCCGGCCGCCGGTCCCACGGCCGGCTGGGTCCGGCCCCCGTCCGAGGCCTCCGCCGCTCTGCCGGGCCAGGCGGGTGCACCGGCCGCGCCGCCCGCCCCCGTCGCGTCGCCCGATGCGGGCAGCACCAATGTCCAGGCCGACCAGGGGCGTTGGCGCCCGTGGCGGTTCCGCATGTCGAACGACGTGTGGGGCACGCCCACCGTCGCCGGGGACCTGCTGTACGTCACCTCGTTCGAGGTCCACGCGCTCGATGTCGCCAGCGGGCGGCGGCAGTTCAAGACCCGGGACGTTGCCTGGGCCATGGCCGTGGCCGACGGACGCATACACGCCTCGGACGGGCCCACGCTGTACGCGCTCGACGCGGCGGACGGCGCGGAGCGCTGGCGGCTCTCCACCGACGGCTGGGTGTACTCCCTGCGGGCCGAAGGCGGCACGGTCGTCACGGGCACCCGCGGCGGAGGCGTCCAGGCATGGGAGGCATCGACCGGCGAGCTGCTGTGGGAGACGGGCGGCGCCCAGACCGACTTCGAGACCCCGGACTGCGGGCCGGCCCTCCACGACGGCGTGGTCTACGTCTGGGCCGACGCGCGGCTGCGCGCCCTGGAGGCCCGCACGGGAGTCGAGCGGTGGTCGTATCCGGTGGGCGACGCGGCCTCGTGCGGCGGTGTCCCGGTGCGGCTGCTGGCCGCTCCGGACGGCATGGCGTACGTCGCCGCCGGTACGCGCCTGCTCGCCGTCGACGTGGCGCGCGGCGACGTGCGCTGGCGGTTCGAGGCCCCGGCGGTCTTCCTGTGCCCGCCCGCCTTCGCGCCCGGCCCCGTCGTCTCGGGCGGCGGCGTCTACATCGCGGACTACCTCGGCACCGTCTACGCGCTGGAAGCGGCCACGGGCCGTGACCGGTGGCGCATAGCGACGGAGGCACGGCAGTCGACGGAGCCGGTGCTCGTGGCGGACGGTTCCGTCCACCTGGGCAGCGGCGGCGCGCTCTACACCCTGGACGCGGTGACGGGCACGCCGAAGTGGCGGTTCGCGGCGGGCGGCGACATCGTGGGTGCCCCGGTGGCCGCCGACGGCCGGGTGCACTTCGGTTCCGCCGACCACTGCCTCTACACGGTCGACGCGGCAGGTGGCCAGCTCCGCTGGAAGCTGGCCACGGGCGGCGAGATCACCGGCTCACCCGTGGCCAAGGGCGGTGTCGTCTACGCCTGCAGCAAGGACCGCTGCGTGTACGCGCTCGACGCCGCCAAGGGAACCGGCCACACGCGGCGTTGACCGTGCGGGCGCCGGAGACGGTCCACACCCGGCGTTGACGGGTCGGGCATCGGTCGGTGCCCGCCTCAGCGCAACCGGTATTCGCGGGAGCGCGCCGTGAAGAGGTCCGCCTGGTGTGCCGGCGGCAGATTGCCGAGCGTGACGAGGTGCGGCGCCAGGGCCAGTGCATGGGAGCGGGCCTGCTCCTTGGCCGCCCAGAGGGCCCGCACGGTGCCCTGCACGGCCTCCGTCGGCTGCGCCGCGATGACGGCCGCGGCGCGCAGGGCAGCCTCCACGGCGCCGCCGGGCGGGGTCAGTTCGGACACCAGGCCGATCTCGTACGCGCGTTGCGCCGAGAGGCGCTCGGCCGTGCCCATCAGTGCCGTCCGCGCGGCTTCACCGAACGGCATGCGCCCGGCCATGTACAGGGACTCGTACGCGCTGACCATGCCGTACGTGGTGTGCGGGTCGAAGAAGGTGGCGTTCCGGGAGGCGACCACGAACTCGGATTCGCCCAGCAGGTAGAAGGCGCCGCCGCAGGCCATGCCGTTCACCGCGGCGATCACGGGCTTCCACAGGTCCGAGGCTTTGGGGCCGATCGTGAGCAGCGGGTCGTCCAGGGAGTACGGCGACGCGGGCTGCGGCGTCTCCGTGGTGCGGTCGAGGCCCGTGCAGAAAGCGCGGTCGCCTGTTCCGGTGAGGACGATGCAGCGGATCGCGGTGTCGCCGCGGAACTCGCGCCACAGCGCGGTCAGTTCGGCGGCGGTGGCGGCGTCGATGGCGTTGAGGCGGTCCGGGCGGTTCAGGGCCACCAGTGCGACGCCGTCCGCGCCGCTCTCCACGGTCGTGGTCATGACCGCTCCGGCGTCCAGCGGGGGAGTGCCATCCCCTGGACCCGTGGGAAGACGGCCCGTACGGCCGCGCCGATGCGCAGGTCCTCCGGGGCCGCGGAGTCGATCTCCGCGTCCGGGGAGGCGACCAGGTTGCCCACCAGACGGATGCCGGGTGCGTCGGCGAGCTCGACGAGGACCACGTTGTACGGGGCGTGTGCGGCGTAGCCGGGCAGCAGGGGCGGGTGGGGCCGGACGTATGACCAGATGTGACCGGTTCCGCTCGTCAGGCGCCAACTACTGGTGAAGGAATGGCACTTCGGGCAGCAGGGGCGGGGCGGGAAGCGGGGTTCGCGGCAGTCGGAGCAGATCTGTATGCGCAGTTCGCCCCGTGCTGCGAAGTCCCAGAAAGGGGCGCCGTCCGCGTCCGGGACCGGTGCCAGGAGGCCGTTGTCAGTGGTGGCCCTCATCATGGGGGACATGAGTTCAACTCCTCAGCAGAAGCGCCGATGTGGGGACTCCCTCGCCCGCCGTGACCAGGCACGTCGCGGCGCCGGGGACCTGCGCGGTCGAGCTGCCGCGGAGCTGCCTGACTCCCTCGTTGATGAGGTTGAAGCCGTGGACGTACGCCTCGCTGAGGCCGCCCCCGCCGGTGTTGAGCGGGAGCCGGCCGCCGAGCTCCAGCGCGCCGCCCTCGGTGAAGGCCGCGCCCTCGCCGCGTCCGCAGAAGCCGTAGCCCTCCAGGGAAAGGGGGATGAGCGGGGTGAACGCGTCGTAGATCTGGGCGACATGGACGTCGCACGGGCCGAAGTCCGCGTGCTTCCAGAGGTGTCGGGCGGCGGTCCAGGAGGGGCCGGTCAGGGGGGATTCCGTCCAGTAGTTGACCATGCCGTGGTGCTGGGCCGGCAGGGCCTGGGCGACGGAGTGGATGTAGACGGGGGCGGCCCGGCAGTCCCGGGCCCGCTCAGCGGGGACGACGACGCAGGCCAGCGCGCCGTCCGTCTCCAGACAGTTGTCGAAGAGGCAGAGCGGTTCGCTGATCCAGCGCGAGGTCATGTACATCTCGCGCGTCAGCGGGCGGTCGTACATGATCGCGGCGGGGTTCTGGTTGGCGCGGTTGCGGCAGGCGAGAGCGACGTTGAAGAAGTGGTCGCGGGTGGCGCCGTATTCGTGCATGTAGCGCCGGGCCAGCATGGCTATCTCGTCGACCGGGCGCAGGAGTCCATACGGACGGGTCCACTGCGCGGGCGTGGGGAGCTGGGCCTGCGTGTTCCGCCAGGGGCGGGGGCCCGAGCCGCGCTTGCGTGAGCGCCAGGCCACGCCGACGGTCGCCTGTCCCGTGGTGATGGCCGCCGCCAGGTGGGCCACGGTCGCACAGGAGCCGCCGCCTCCGTAGCCGACCCGGGAGAAGAAGGTCACGTCGCCGGCGCCGATGGACTTGGCGACCTCGACCTCGTCGGTCTCCTCCATGGTGTACGAGGCGAAGGCGTCGACCTCGGACGGGGCGATGCCGGCGTCGTCCAGCGCCGCCAGGATGGCGCGGCACGCCAAGGTCTTTTCGGATTCGGGGAGTTGTTTCGCGAAAGGAGTCTGACCAATGCCGACGATCGCCGTCGCGTCCTTGAGCGGTGCCGCCGTCGTCCTCATCGCCATCGCCGCCTCGGTGGTGTCGGCGCCGGTCGTGCCGGCACTGTCGCCCGTGCTGCTGCATGCCGTGTTGCTGCAAGCTGTGCTGCTGACAGCGCGGAAGGCTATCGCTAATCTGACGTGCCGTCAGCTAGTTCGGCGGGCGGCCGAGGATGGCGAGGGTGTCCGATGTACGGTGACCTGGAGTTCGGATCGATACCCCGTCTCGTCCGCACCGCCGCCGAGCGGTACGGCGACCGCGAGGCCGTCGTCGAGGGCCGGTCCCGGACCGGCTACCGGCAGCTCGGCGAGCGCGTCGAACGAGCCGCCGCCGCGTGCCTCGCCGCCGGCGTCGAGCCCGGTGACCGGGTCGCGGTCTGGGCGCCCAACACGGCGGACTGGATCGTCTGCGCCCTCGGCGCGGTCACGGCCGGAGCCGTGCTGGTTCCCGTCAACACCCGCTTCAAGGGCGCCGAAGCGGCCCATGTGCTGGCGCGCACCCGGGCGAAGCTGCTGTTCGTCACCGGCACCTTCCTCGGCACGTCCTACGTCGCCACGCTCCGCCGGGCGGCGGGCACCAATGGGGGAACCGGCCCTGGCGCCGGCCCCCTGCCCGGGCTGCCTCACCTGCGCCGCGCGGTGGTCCTCGCCGATGCCGCACCCGCATCGGCCGGCTTTCTCACCTGGAAGGAGTTCCTCGCAGCGGGGGAGACCGTCTCCCCCCGGGAGGTCCGGGCACGCGCCGATGCCGTCCGGGCCGATGCGCCCTCCGACATTCTCTTCACCTCGGGCACCACCGGCGAGCCCAAGGGGGCCGTCATCACCCACGCACAGACGTTGCGGGCGTTCGGCACCTGGAGCGAGCTGGCCGGACTGCGGGAAGGAGACCGCTATCTGATCGTCAACCCCTTCTTCCACACCTTCGGCTACAAGGCCGGCATCGTCGCCGCCCTCATGCGCGGCGCGACGATGGTCCCGCTGCCCGTCTTCACCCCGGAAGCGGCGCTCGCCCTGATCGCCGCCGAGCGGATCACGGTGTTGCCCGGGCCGCCCACACTCCACCAGGCGCTGCTGGAACACCCGTTGCGGGGGGCGTACGACCTGTCGTCGCTGCGGGTCGTGGTGACCGGTGCGGCCACGGTGCCCCGGCGGCTGGTCGAGCGGCTGCGCGACGAGCTGGGGATACCGGTCGTGCTGACCGCCTACGGCATGAGCGAGGCCACCGGGCTGGTGACGATGTGCCGGCGCGGGGACTCCGCGGAGGTCGTGGCGGGGACGTCGGGACGGGCTGTTCCCGGTACCGAGGTCAAGGTGGTCGGTGCCGACGGTGCGGCGCGGCCGGCGGGGGAGCCCGGCGAGGTGCTGGTGCGGGGCCACCAGGTGATGTCCGGCTACTTCGAGGACCCCGCTGCCACGGCGCGGGCCGTCGACTCCGGCGGCTGGCTGCACACCGGCGACGTCGGCGTCCTGGACGGTGAGGGCAACCTGCGGATCACCGACCGGCTCAAGGACATGTTCATCGTGGGCGGGTTCAACGCCTTCCCCGCCGAGATCGAGCAGCTCCTGGCCCGGCACCCGGGCGTTGCCGAGGCCGCGGTCGTCGGAGTGCCGGACGCGAGGCTGGGTGAGGTCGGCAGGGCCTTCGTGGTGCGGAGTGCGGGCGCCGCGGCGGCCGGGCTGACGGCCGAGGGGCTGATCGGGTGGGCGAGGAGGGAGATGGCCAACTACAAGGTGCCGCGCGAGGTGGAGTTCGTGGCGGAGCTGCCGCGCAATGCGGCGGGGAAGGTGCTCAAGGGGGCGCTGCGGCGGAGGTGTTCATGCCGCTGACGGCTCTGGGACGCGGGAGCGGGAGCGGGAGGCGGGGCGCGGGACGGTGATCGTCGCCATCCGGTACGGCTGACGTCCGGACGGGGACGTGATGGTGATCACCGGCCCGCGCCTCCGCAAGGCGAAGTGCCGGCTGCCGAGGCCGGGTGCTTCGCGCTCATGGCCGACCCCGGGGCGGCTGTCGGCGGACCTGGGGGGGCGTCGGGCCGAGCCGTCTGTCCGCCCGCCTGTCCGCCCGTCCACCGGGCAGACCCCCGCAGACCGCCGGGCCGCGCACTGGGCCGTCCGCCGGCGAGCCGCACCGATGTCGGCGCGCCGGCGACGACGTCAGACGTCAGCGGTCGCCCATGCCGTGGTCGTCGGCACCGAAGCCCACGAAGCCTCCTGTGTCGCCCTGCATGTGGTCGTCCGACCCGAAGGCGGGGCCTGCGTGGTGGGCGAGGGGCTGGGCCATGCTGTGGTCGTCGGCCGAGGCCTGTGCCGTGCTCAGGAAGGCTGCCGCACCAGTGAGCGCGAGTATGGCGCAGGCCTTCGTGGCGGCCTTGGCTATGGACTTCGTGCCGTTCATCGTGACTCCTCCGAATCGGGGGTGCGGTGTCCCGGCGGGGCGGGGCACCGATGTGACGGTGGGGTGTTCCGGCGGCCGTGGTGGGGCCGCAAGTGCAGTGCTGTGCGGTGGATATGGATGACAGGTGCCGGTGTCCGGTTCGAGTGAACCCGGGTGCGGGAGCCTCCGCTGTAGCACCGAGGCCTTCCTTGACCCGGTGTTGACGGTTCCACGTCGTGGGCAGTCGCCCCTGCGGTGTGTGAACAGCCGCAGGGACCGGCATCGACGGCTCCCCCTCCGCGCCGTCGGTGCCGGCCCCTGTCGATCCCCCGTTGCGGCCACCCCGTTCTCCGGTGGGCCGTTGTGGCCCGGAGGAACGGGTGCCGGGTATGTGCGATGTGGTGCTGGGTGGTGCTGGACTTGCCGGTGGTGCTGCTTGCCGATTCGGCTGGGGAGTTGTCCCGTTTCCCCCGTTGCTCCCCAGCCCTGGAGGCTTCCCCCGAGGAGAGAACGTCCCCCGTTCCCCCGTCCCTCTCCGAGCCTCTCCGCGCCTGTCCTACAGTTCCCCCGTCGATCCCCCGTCGATCCCCCCGGATCGTCGGCCCCCCGGTTCCTCTTCCCCCCGTTCCTCCTCCCCCGTGCTGTCCCCCGTCGTATCCCCCCGGGGAGCGGAGCCCTGGCCCGATGGGCCCGGGCTCCGCCCGGTTGCCGGCGGCAGGCCTGCCGGCCTAGTAGGGCTTCTCGGCGTCTTCCATCGTGAAGACGGGAGCCTCGGTCATGTGATCGTCCATCATGACCCGCTCCGGACCGGTCCCGTGGTCGTCCGCAGGAGACTTCCCGCGGGCGGCCGCGTTCGCGGTGAGCCCCTTCGTGCCGGTGCCGTGGTCGTCGGCCGGTGCCAGTCGTGCGGCGAGGTCGTGCGTCCCCGTGCCGTGGTCGTCCAGAGGCGATGCCGCAGGACTGACCTGGCTCTCGTCGCGCATTGTCGTCAACTCCGTCTGTTCAGTGCGAGTCGTTGGTGGTCTGGGGAGTGTGCGACCCGCCCGGCGACTCCCCCGAGAACCGCCGGACGGGTGCCCTTCCAGGGCTGTTCACCCTAAAGGTGAGGCCTCACCTACGACCCGCCTGCCCCCCGATGCAGCGGATCGACGAACCTCAGACTGGACCCTCGCGATAAACGATCGATGAACGGGCACGTGGAACGGGTTTTTACCGGGGCCGCAGCGGGAAACGGGCCCCGGAATCCACCCCTCTCATCACGTCCGTCTAAGCCGCTTGGACCGGAGCCAGTAGACCGCGGACCTCCGCCGCCTCCGACGAGCCCAACTGGTCGAAAAGGGACAGGGCTTCGGTCCAGCAGGCGTGTGCGCGTCCCGTCTGGCCGAGGGCGTCGAGGCTGCGCCCGAGCACGGTCAGCACGTTGGCCCGGCGCCAGTCGCCGCCGAGGGTGCGCAGCACGGCCAGTGCTTGTTCGGCGTGGGCCGCGGCCTGGGCGAGTTGTCCGGTGGCGAGGTGGAGTTCGGCCATGCGGAAGAGCGTCATGCCTTCCCACATCCGCTGGCGGTTCTCGCGGAAGACGGGCATGGCCTCCAGGAGGCTGGTCATGGCCTCTTCGTGGCGTCCTGCCGCGGTGAGGGCGAGGGCGTAGGCGTAGAGGGCGTTGGCATGGCGCCAGGAGACGTTGACCTCGCGGTAGAGGTGGATGGCCTGTTCGGCGAGGGCGAGTGCGGATTCGACGCGGCCGGTGGACAGATGGACGCGGGAGAGATTGCAGAGGGCGCTGGCCTCGCCGGGGCGGTTGCCGTCGGCGCGGAAGGCGGCGAGGGCCTGTTCGCCGTAGATCTCGCCGTCCTCGTAGCGGTGCTGGTAATTGGCGATGATCCCGCGGTTGTTGGAGGCGTAGCACAGCGGGATGGCGTCCTGGGTGAGGCGTCCGAGGTCGACTGCGGCGCTGGCGTGGTCTTCGGCGAGTTCGAAGCGTCCGGCGAAGTGGTAGACGTGCGTGAGGACGGTCCTGGCGCGGCCTTCGGCGCGGGTGTCGCCGCTCGCCTGGCTGGAGGCGAGCAGGGTGATGGCGGCCTGTTCGTACTGGCGGGAGTCGGCGCCGGATTCGGCCAGGTCCTTGGCGGCGAGGAGCAGGTCGACGGCGCGGCGCAGGGTGTCGCCGGTGGAGTCGGCGTGCTGGCGCACGCAGGCGAGCAGGCATCCGGCCTCGGAGAAGAGCCAGTTGCCGGCGGCTGCGGGGTCGGTGAAGGCCAGTCCGGGGTGGGCGGTGGGTGCCAGGTGGGCGCGCAGCGGGTCGCCGGGCCGTTCCAGCACGTACACGCCCGCCGCCGTGGCCAGGTAGAAGTCCAGCAGGCGGGAGAGGGCGGTTTCCCGTTCGTCCGGGGAGTGTTCGTCGCGTTCGGCGCAGGAACGCGCGTAGAGGCGTACGAGGTCGTGATAGCGGTAGCGGCCGGGTGCCGCTGACTCCAGGAGCGAGGTGTCGACCAGGGACTCCAGGACGTCCTCGGCGTGGTCGGCGTCCATGTCCAGGACGGCGGCCGCGGCGGCGAGCGAGATGTCCGGCCCGTCGGCCAGGCCCAGCAGGCGGAAGGCACGGGCCTGTTCGGCGGTCAGCTGCCCGTAGCCGAGCTCGAACGTCGCCGTCACCGCCAGGTCACCGGCCCGCAGCTCGTCCAGCCGGCGCCGCTCGTCGGCCAGCTTGCGTGCCAGCACCGACACCGTCCACGTCCGCCGCGACGCCAGCCGGGACGCGGCGATACGGATCGCCAACGGCAGGAAACCACATGCAGCCACCACATCCATCGCCGCATCACGCTCCGCCCCCACCCGCTCCTCGCCCACGATGCGGGTGAAGAGGACGAGCGCCTCCTCGGGACTCATCACATCCAGATCCACGAGGTGTGCCCCGGCGAGGTCGACCATGCGGATGCGGCTGGTGACGAGGGCGGCGCAGCCCTCGTTGCCGGGCAGCAGCGGGCGGATCTGGGCGGCGTCGCGGGCGTTGTCGAGGAGGGCCAGGACGCGGCGGCCGTCGAGCGTGGAGCGGAAGAGGGCGGCGCGCTCCTCGACCCCGTCCGGGATGGCCGGGTCGGGGACGCCGAGGGCCCGCAGGAAGGAGCCCAGGACGGCCTCGGGCTCGGCGACGGCCGGGCCCGTGCCCTGGAGGTCCACGTAGAGCTGGCCGTCGGGGAAGTGGTGCCGTGCGGCGTGGGCGACGTGCACGGCGAGCGTCGTCTTGCCGACACCGCCGATGCCCGCGACCGCCGACACGGCCATCACACGGCCCTCGGCGGTGGCCAGCTGGTCGCTCAGCTCGTGCACCATGTCGGCGCGCCCGGTGAAGTCCGGGACGGTGGCGGGGAGCTGGGCGGGGCGGACGAAGGCGGGGCCCGCGGAGTTGCGGTCGCCGCCGGCCATGTGGAGGTTGAGGTCGGCGTCCGCCTGGAGGATGCGTTGCTGGAGTTCGGAGAGTTCGGGGCAGGGGTCGACGCCGAGTTCGTCGGCGAGGAGGCGGCGGGTGTCGGCGTAGACGGCCAGGGCCTCGGCCTGGCGTCCGCTGCGGTAGAGGGCGAGCATGAGGAGCTCGCGCAGCCGCTCGCGCAGCGGGTGGGCGGCGGTCAGGGCGGTGAGTTCGGAGACGGCCTCGGCGTGGCAGCCGACCTCCAGATCGAGGTCGAGCCGGGTCTCCAGCAGGCTCAGGCGCCATTCCGCCAGCCGGGTGCGCTGGGTCTCGGCGTAGGGGCCGGGCAGGCCGGCGAGCGGTTCGCCGTCCCATACGGCCAGGGAATCGGCGATCAGTTCACGCGCGCGCAGCCGGTTGCCCGCAGCCCGCGCCTTGTCCGCCTCACCGGCCAGCCGCTCGGCCGTGTCGATGTCCAGCCCGCCGGGCGTCACTTGGATCGCATATCCGCCGGACTCGCTGACGAGCGTGTCGGCATCCGGCCCGAAGGCCTTGCGCAGCCGTGAGGCGTACGTGCGCAGAGCGGCCAGGGCCGCGTGCGGGGGCTCCTCGCCCCACAGCGCGTCGACCAGCTCCGGGGCGGTGGCGGTGCGCCCGCCGCGCAGCAGCAGGGCTGCGAGCAGTGCCCGCTGCTGGGGTGAACCGGTGTTGAGCAGTTCCTCTCCGCGCCAGGCGCGGACGGGACCGAGCACGGTGAAGCGCAGTGCCTGCCCGTGCCCTGAATCGCCGGCCATCGTGACCCCCTGCCTGTCCTGCTCGGTCGCACCGGCCAGTCTGCCTTGTCCTAGCCGTTTACGTCAGCAGTGGTCCGGCCTCTCCACAAGGCCTGCCAAGGAACATCTCACCGACCGGATGACCGGTCGCCCCCCGCTCTCCTGACGTACCGTCAGATCGGCGCTACCGTGACGGCCATGGAGAGCTTCCCGACGATAATCTCGGTGGACGACCACACGGTCGAGCCCCCCGACGTCTGGCGGGACCGTCTTCCGGCGAAATTCCGCGACGCCGGGCCGCGGATCGTGCGGGCTCCGATCAAGGAGATGACCTTCCTGGGCGGCCGTTTCGCGCCGGTGATGGGAGCCCCCGGCGATGCGGGTCCGGTGGCGGACTGGTGGGTCTATGAGGATTTGCACCGTCCTCTCACCCGGCTGGATACCGCCGTCGGATACTCCAGGGACGACATCGGGCTGGAAGGGATCACCTACGAAGAGATGCGGCCGGGCTCGTTCAGCGTCCCCGAGCGGCTCGCCGACATGGACGCCAACCACGTGCAGTCCGCGCTCTGTTTCCCCACCTTTCCGCGCTTTTGCGGCCAGACCTTCACCGAGGCCGCAGACCGCGAACTGGCCCTGCTGTGCGTACGGGCCTACAACGACTGGATGACCGAGGAGTGGTGCGGTCCTGCAGCCCGCGGCCGCCTGATCCCGCTGGCGATCGTGCCGCTGTGGGACGCGGCACTGGCGGCGCAGGAGGTGCGGCGCAACGCGGCGCGGGGCGTGCGGGCCGTGTGCTTCTCCGAGATACCGCCGTATCTCGGCCTCCCCTCGGTCCACACCGACGCCTGGGACCCTTTCCTGCGCGCATGCGACGAGACCGGCACGGTCGTCGCCATGCACATCGGCTCGTCCTCCCGCATGCCGTCCACCTCCGAGGACGCACCACCCGCCGTGAGTTCGGCCCTCACCTTCGCCAACTGCTGCTTCTCGATGGCCGACTGGCTGATGTCGGGAGCCTTCACCCGCTTCCCGGACCTCCGCCTCATGTACGCCGAGGGGCAGATCGGCTGGATCCCGTACATCCTCGAACGGGCCGACACGGTATGGGAGAACAACCGTAAATGGGGAGGCATCGGCGACAAGGTGCTCGAACCCCCCTCGGAGCTCTTCGCGCAGCACATCCACGGCTGCTTCTTCGACGACGCCTTCGGGCTGCGCAACCTCGACGCGATCGGTGTCGGCAACGTCCTCTACGAGACCGACTACCCGCACAGCGACTCCACCTGGCCGCGCTCGCGGGAGGTGGCCGAGGAACAGATGGGGCACCTGACGCCGGATGTGGTGGAGCGCATCGTGCGCGGCAACGCGATCGAGCTGCTGGGACTGACACCGGACGGACTCTGGGCGGGGGCCCCGGCGCGTGGCTGAGGCCACGGGGCTGCGCGTCCTGCCCGAGGGCCGGCTGTCGTACGGGATGCAGCTGCCCGTGCAGTCGCTGAGCACGCTCTACGCCGAACCGTGGGAGGTGACGGCGGGACCCGCCGAGCTGCGCGAGGTGGCCCGCGCCGCGGACCGGCTGGGCTTCGCGTACGTCGCCACGTGCGACCACGTCGCGGTTCCCGCACGGCTCGCCGCCGCCATGGGCACCGTCTGGTACGACCCTGTCGCGACTCTCGCCCACGTGGCCGCCGTCACGGAACGCGTGCTGCTGCTCAGCCACGTCGCCGTCGCGGCGCTGCGGCACCCGCTCGTCACCGCGAAGCAGTACGCGACCGTGGACCGGCTGTCCGGCGGGCGGCTCGTCCTCGGCGTCGGCGCCGGGCACGTGCGGGAGGAATTCGAGGCGCTGGGCGTGGACTTCCGGCGGCGCGGGGAGATTCTCGACGAGACCGTCGACGCGCTGACCGCTGCGCTCGGGCCCGAGGAGTTCCCGGAGTTCCGGGGGCGGTTCTTCCGGTTCGCGGGGCTCGGGCTGGCGCCCCGGCCCGTACGGGTGCCGAGGCCGCCGGTGTGGGTCGGCGGTTCCTCGCCGGCGGCGCTGCGCCGGGCCGCGCTGCGCGGCGACGGCTGGCTCTCGCAGGGCGACCCGCGGGAGCGGCTGCCGGACCGGGTGGCGGAGCTGCGGCGGCTGCGGGAGGAGGCGGGGCGGACGGGGCCGTTCGCGATCGGGGCGATCACGGAGCCGCTGTACGTGGGACGTTCGGGGCGGTCGCCGTTCTCCGGGGGAGGGGTGCTGGCCGGCGGGCCGGAGGAACTCGCGGAGTCGCTGCGGGCGTACCGCGCGATGGGTGCGGACCAGATCCAGGTGCGGTTCCGCTGCCGCGGAGTGGCGGAACTGGTGGGACAGATGGAGGCCTTTGCCGGGGCGGTTGCACCTTTGCTCAACGGGTAGGGCCGCGGCGCCCCGTAAGGGGCGCGGGGAACTGCGCGATCAGCCACGACGCGCCCGCGGTCGAGGTTCTCGGGGCTTCGCCCCGGACCCCTGGGGCAGTCGTCCGGTTGCGGGCCGGTGGGGGCCGGTCGCGCAGTTCCCCGCGCCCCTTACGGGGCGGTGCTCCTGGTCGGTCGGGTGCGGGCCGTTCGTGGTTGCTCGCGCAGTTCCCCGCGCCCCTACGGGCGCCAAGGTGAAGGGCCGAGGAAGGAGAAGCCGATGGGCAGGCTCGACGGGCGCGTCATCCTCATCACGGGCGCATCGCGTGGCCAAGGAGCCGAGGAAGCACGCCTCTTCGCCGCCGAGGGTGCGCACGTCGTCCTGGCGGACGTCCTGGACAAGGAGGGCGCCGTCCTCGCCGCCGAACTCGGCGAGGACGTCGCCCGTTACGTCCATCTCGACGTCGGCGAGGAAGACGACTGGGACGCAGCCGTCGCAGCCGCCGCCGCGGCCTTCGGGCGTCTCGACGGGCTCGTCAACAACGCCGGCATCCTGCGGAACACCGCCCTCGTCGACACCTCGCTCGACGAGTACCACGAGGTCGTCCGCGTCAACCAGACCGGTACGTTCCTGGGCATGCGCGCCGCAGCGCCCTTGCTCGCGGCGGCCGGTGGCGGGACGGTCGTCAACATCTCGTCGTACGCGGGCCTTTCGGGCCTGCCACTGCTCACCTCCTACGCGGCGTCCAAGGCCGCCGTGCTCGGCATGACGCGGGTCGCGGCGCTGGAGCTGGCGGCGCAGGGGATCCGCGTCAACGCCGTGTGCCCCGGCGGCATCGACACCCCGATGATCAATCCGCGGCCGCAGAAGACCGGTGCGGCCATGGAGGAGATGTTCCGCACGCTGGTGCCGCTGGGGCGGATGGGCCGGCCGCCGGAGGTGGCACAGCTCGTGCTGTTCCTCAGCTCGGACGAGTCCTCGTACGTCACCGGACAGACCCTCGTCGTGGACGGCGGCTGGCTGTCGGCAGGTCGCATGCCCACGTGAACGCCCCGCTTATTGACGTCCGATGGCGCCGGTGCCAGAGTCGCACCAGCTCGATCTGACGGAGCGTCAGAAACAGGGATGGTGACCCCGTGGAATTCGGCATCTTCGTGCAGGGCTACGTACCGGCGAGCAGGCGGCGGGCCGATCCCCACGCCGAACACCACGCGCTGCTGGAGGAGGCCGAGTACGTCGTCCAGGCCGACCGCTCCGGCTTCAAGTACGCCTGGGCCACCGAGCACCACTTCCTCGACGAGTACTCCCATCTCTCCGCCAACGACGTCTTCCTCGGGTATCTCGCCCACGCGACCGACCGCATCCACCTCGGCTCCGGCATCTTCAACCCGCTTCCGCAGGTCAACCACCCGGTCAAGGTCGCCGAGAAGGCCGCCATGCTCGACCATCTCTCCGGCGGGCGCTTCGAGTTCGGCACCGGGCGCGGCGCGGGCAGTCACGAGATCCTCGGTTTCCTGCCCGGTATCTCCGACATGGACGTCACCAGGGAGATCTGGGAGGAGACGATCGCCGAGTTCCCCAGGATGTGGCTCCACGAGGAGTACCCCGGCTTCCACGGCCGCCACTGGTCCCTGCCGCCCCGCAAGGTGCTGCCCAAGCCGTACGGTCCGGCCCACCCGCCCATGTGGTACGCCGCCGGGTCGCCGTCCTCGTACGCCATGGCGGCCCGCAAGGGGCTGGGGGTGCTGGGGTTCAGTGTGCAGAAGGTCGGCGACATGGAGTGGGTCGTCGACTCGTACAAGACCGCGGTCAAGGACGCGGAGCCGGTCGGCGCGTTCGTCAACGACAACGTGATGGTGACGTCCACGGCCATCTGTGCCGAGACCTCGCAGGAGGCACGGCGGATCGCCGCCGCCGGTGGCCTCAACTACCTCCAGTCGCTGCTCTTCCGCTACCACGACACCTTCCCCCGCCCCGAGGGCATCCCGCGGTGGCCCGAGCTGCTGCCCGAGTACACCGAGGAGATCGTCGAACTGCTCGTCGCCGAGGAGCTGATGATCTGCGGCGACCCGGACGAGGTCCTGCGCCAGTGCAAACGGTGGGAGCAGGCGGGCGCCGACCAGCTCGTCTTCGGGCTGCCGGTCGGGGTGCCGTACGAGGACACGATGCAGACGATCCGGCTCATCGGCGAGCACGTCATCCCGAAGATCGACACGGATCCGGTGCACCGCACCACCCGCTTCCGCCGGGCCGCGGGCCGCCGCTGAGCGCCCCGCACCCCCAGTGCGCCGGGGCGGCGCCTCCCGGGTCGCCGCCCCGGCTTCCGCCTGCCACCTGTACGGACGCCTGTCCCGTCGAGTGAGAGGAAGCCGCCCATGCTCGACCACCTCTACCGCCGCGTCACCGTCGTCGACGGCACCGGAGCCGCGGCCTACGTGGCGGATGTCGGCATACGGGCCGGCCGGATCGCGGTGATCGACAGGACGAGCGGATCCGCCAGGGTCATGGGGGCCGGGCGGACCGGCGAGCGGGCCCGCACCGAGGAGGACGCGCACGGGCTCGTCCTCGCGCCCGGCTTCGTCGACCCGCACACCCACTACGACGCCCAGCTCTTCTGGGACCCGTACGCCACCCCGTCCCTCGGCCACGGCGTCACGACCGTCGTCGGCGGCAACTGCGGTTTCTCGCTGGCCCCGCTGCACCCCGGCCGCCCCGGGGACGCGGACTACACGCGGCGGATGATGAGCAGGGTCGAAGGGATGTCGCTGGCCGCGCTGGAGGAGGGCGCGCCCTGGACCTGGTCGTCCTTCGGCGACTACCTCGACGCGCTGGAGGGGCGCATCGCCGTCAACGCCGGCTTCATGGCCGGCCACTGCGCCCTGCGCCGCCGGGTGATGGGCGCGGAGGCCGTGGGCACCGCCGACCCCGGTGCCGAGGGGCTGCGGCGGATGACCGCGCAGCTGCACGAGGCGCTGGACGCGGGCGCCCTGGGCCTGTCCACCACCCGCTCCGCGACCCATGCGGACGGCGACGGCCGGCCCGTCGCCTCCCGCTGGGCGCGGCCCGGGGAGCTGCACGCGCTGGCCCGTGCCGTGGGGGAGCACGAGGGCACCCAGCTGGAGGCCATCGTCGACGGCTGCCTCGACCGCTTCGCCGACGAGGAGATCGAGCTCCTCGTCGACATGACGACGGCCGCCGGCCGCCCCCTCAACTGGAACGTCCTGACCATCGACGCGGCCGTCCCCGACCGCGTCCCCCGCCAGCTCGCCGCGAGCGAGCGCGCCCGAGCGGCGGGCGGCCGCATCGTCGCGCTGACCATGCCCGTGCTCGCCCCCATGAACATGTCGCTGCGCACCTTCTGCGCCCTGAACCTGCTGCCCGGCTGGGGCGACGTCCTGACCCTGCCCGTGCCGCAGCGCATCGACCGGCTGCGGGATCCCGCGGTCCGGACGGAACTCCTGCGCCGGGCGCGGAGCGAGGAGGCCGGCGTCTTCCGGCGGCTCGCCGACTTCGACCGTTACGTCATCGGCGACACCTACGCCAAGGAGAACGACGGCCTGAGCGGACGCGTGGTCCGCGACATCGCCGCCGAACGCGGCATGGACCCCTTCGCCTGCCTCGTGGAGATCTGCGCGGCCGACGAGCTCCGCACGGTCCTGTGGCCGATGCCCACGGACAACGACGACGCCAGCTGGGGACTGCGCCGCCGGACCTGGGACCACGAGGACGTCCTCCTCGGCGGTTCCGACGCGGGCGCCCACCTGGACCGCATGTGCGGGGCGCCGTACCCGACGCGCTTCCTCGGCGACTGCCTGCGGGGCCGGAAGCTGGTGCCGCTGGAGCGGGCGGTACGGATGCTGACGGACGAGCCGGCGCGGCTGTTCGGCCTGCGCGGCCGGGGCCGCATCGCCGAGGGCTGGTGGGCGGACCTGGTGCTCTTCGATCCGGAGCGGGTGGACGCGGGGGCGGCGACCCTGGTGCACGACCTCCCGGGGGACGGACCCCGCCTGGACGCACGGGCGTTGGGGGTGGTGAGCGTGCGGGTCAACGGTGTGGAGACGGTACGGCACGACGTGGTGACGGGGGCGGTGCCGGGGAAGGTGCTGCGGTCGGGGAGGGATACGGAGACGGTGGGGACGGGGGCGTGAGGCGGCCGGACGGGAAATTTTTGAATCGGGACAAATAGGGTGGGGGTGCGGATATCGCGGCGAGGGCGCGGGTGTGGCGAGCCTGCTTGTTACCCGACGTAACGCCGCGGAAGCCTTGCAATGCAAGGCCAATTGGTGCGGTGACGGCCTGTGTTGAAGGAGCTGGAAACGGACCCTGAACCCCCGCATACGGAAACAGCAGCACCTACCGTCCTGCCCATGGTTCAGGCATCCCCACGGCCCCAGGCCGGAGACACGGCAGTGAGCGTGACGGCCCGCGCCGGCGAAGAGGTGCGCGCCAAGGGCCTCGGCGGCAACTCGGTGGGCCTGCTGGGCAGCGCCGTCATCGGGATCTCCACCGTCGCGCCCGTCTACTGCCTGACCTCCACCCTCGGCCCGACCGTCGGCCAGGTGGGAGTGCGCACCCCGGCCGTCTTCCTGGCGGGCTTCCTCCCGATGCTGCTCGTCGCCTTCGCCTACCGCGAGCTCAACAAGGCGCTCCCCGACTGCGGCACCTCCTTCACCTGGTCGGTACGGGCCTTCGGTCCGCGCATCGGCTGGATGTGCGGCTGGGGCCTGGTGATCGCCACGATCATCGTGCTGTCGAACCTGGCCGGTGTGGCGACCTCCTTCTTCTATCTGCTGCTGGGCGACCTCACGGGCAGCGATGCGGTGGCGTCCCTCGACGGCGACCGTCTCGTGCACGTCCTGACCTGCCTGGTGTTCATTGCCGTGGCAACGGCGGTCAGTTATCGCGGAATGACCGCGACGAAGGGTGTGCAGTACGCGCTGGTCGGCCTCCAACTGGCCGTCCTGGCCGTATTCGTGGCGATGGCGATCACAAAGGCGCGGGCAGGAGGCATTCCCGACTCGCTGGACTTCTCCTTCACCTGGCTGAACCCCTTCGGCGTCGAGTCGCTGAGCGCGTTCACCGCAGGCCTGTCGCTGTCCATCTTCATCTTCTGGGGCTGGGACGCGTGCCTGACCGTCAACGAGGAGACGGCCGGCAGCGACAAGACGCCGGGGCGCGCCGCGATCCTGGCGATGGCGGTGCTGATCGGCTCGTATCTCATGACGGCCATTGCGGCCCAGATGTTCGCGGGGAAGCGGCTGGGCGACCCGCGTACGGCGGACAACGTCTTCGCTGCGCTGGCAACACCGGTCATGGGCAAGGGGCTCGGGGTGCTGCTGCTCGTGGCGGTATTGGCCTCCGCGGCGGCCAGCCTTCAGACGACGTTCCTGCCGGCGGCGCGGACGGTACTGGCGATGAGCACGTACGAGGCATTGCCCTCCTCCTTCGCGCGGGTGCACCCGCGCTTCAAGTCGCCGGGCAGGGCGACGATCTGGGCCGGGGCGGCCACGGGCACCTTCTATGCGGTGATGAGTTTCCTGAGCCGGAACGTGCTGGTGGACACCATCTACGCACTCGGCTTGATGATCTGCTTCTACTACTCGATCACGGCGTTCGCCTGCGCCTGGTTCTTCCGCGAGCAGCTCCGGAGGTCGGCGCGGGACGCCTTCCTCAAGGGCGTCTTCCCGGTACTGGGCGGGCTGCTGCTGGCCGCCGTCTTCTGCAAGACGCTGTACGACATGTGGAACCCGGCCTATGGAACCGGGAGTTCGGTGTTCGGGGTCGGGTCGGTGTTCGTCATCGGGGTGGGGCTGCTGGTACTGGGAGCGGTGCTGATGCTGGCGATGCGGCGGCGCAGCCCGGGGTTCTTCCGGGGGGAGACGCTGACGGCGGGGACGCCGGTGCTGGTGGTGGAGGAGTGAGGAGAAGCGGGGTGGGCCAGGGTCTGTCCGGCGGGTCATTCCGCGGGGGCCGCCCCGGTGTTCGACCGCAGCGGCACCTCGCGGATCAGCCAGGCGATCGTGAAAGTCACGGCGCACAGTGCGGCCGTGCCGAGCATGACGCCGTGCAGCCCGCTGGTGACCCCTGTCCGGAACGCGTCCCGCACCGGCTCGGGCAGCCCGCGCAGCATCGCGGGCGTCAATGCGTGGCCGCCTGCCAGGCGTTCCCCTTCCCTGCCGAGCCGGCCCGCGAGGGTGTCGGTCATGCGGCCGGTGTAGACGGAGCCGAGCGCGGCGACGCCGAGCGAGCTGCCGATGGTGCGCAGCAGCGTGGTGGTGCCGCTCGCGGCGCCCATGTCGCGGGGCTCCGCGCTGTTCATGGTGAGCAGCAGGGCCGGCTGCAGCAGGCAGCCGAGACCGGCGCCGAGCACGAACGTCAGCGCGGAGGCCACGGCCGTGGCGGTGTCCGCTTCGACCATGAGCAGGGCGAGGGCGCCCGCCGTGGCGACCGCACCGCCGATGATCGGGTACGCGCGGTACCTGCGGCCCTTGCCGACCGCCCGGCCGATGGAGAGCTGCGCGCCCATCATGCCGAGCATCAGCGGCAGCAGCAGGAGACCGCTTTCCGTGGACGACATGCCGCGGACGAACTGCATGTACTGCGGCAGATAGCTCGCCGCCCCCGTCATCGCCGCGCCCGCGAGGAACGTGAGCACCTGGGCGAGCGTGAAGTTTCGGTCGCGGAACAGGCGCGGCGGGATGACGGGTTCGGCTGCGCGCCGTTCCACGCGGACGAAGGCGGCAAGCGCGGCCGCGGCGAGTAGTGCCAGGCCCGCGATCTGCGGGGAGACCCAGTCGTACGTCGTGCCACCCCAGGTTCCGAGCAGCGTGAGCGCCAGAATGCCCGTGGTGAGGAGCCCGGCGCCCGCGTAGTCGATGCGGGCCGTGCTGCGCTCGGTGCGCAGCCTGACGAGGAGGCCGACGATCAGCAGGGCCGCGGCGCCGACGGGCACATTGACGTAGAACACCCAGCGCCAGTCGAGCTGGTCGGTGAGGAAGCCGCCGAGCAGCGGTCCGCCGATCATGGCGACGGGCAGCATCACGCCGATCATCGACTGTGATCGGCCCGCCTGCGCGGGCGGGAGCAGCGTCCCGAGGACGGATATCGCACCCACGAAGAGGCCGCCCGCGCCGACGCCCTGGAGCGCGCGGAAGGCGATCAACTGCCCCATGTCCTGGGCGATTCCGCAGAGCACGGACCCGGCGAGGAAGACCGTGATCGAGGCCAGGTAGCTGCCCTTGCGGCCGTACAGGTCCCCGGCCTTGCCCCAGATCGGGGTGGAGACGGCGGTGGTCAGGAGATAGGCCGTCACCACCCAGGAGAAGTGGTCGAGACCGCCGAGGTCGCCGACGATGGTCGGGAGCGCGGTGCCGACGATCGTGCCGTCGAGCGTCGCCAGGATGATGCCGAGCAGCAGGCCGAGGATGACGAGGCGGGAGGGCGGTGCCGTCTCTGTGGCTGCGGACTCCGTGATCGTGGAGGGCGGAGCGGATTCTTTCGCGCGCTGATTCATGGCTTCCCCCAGTGCGGTGTCGTGGCGTCAGGCGGCGTACGGGCGGACGGCCTCGGCGTCCCGCAGGGCGTGGCACTCCGGCGTGACGAAGACGAACGCGTCGGCTGCGGGGAGGCGCGGTGGGGCCAGGGCGAGGGCTTCGGCCGTGCCGGGCGCGGCCGACTGGTCGATGGCCGGGACGACGGTGGGCAGCGGGGTCTTGGACATGGGTGCCCCCTGGGGCGTGTGCGACTGGATGTGTACGGCGTATCTCTGGCGTACAACGTACACACCGATGTGTACGTCGTCTACAAGGGATACGGTGTACGCATGGCCACACAGAAGAAGGGCGAGCCCGAGGTCTCGCTCTGGGAACGCATGGAGCGCCCGGCAGCCGCGCAGCGTGCCGCGCTGACGCCGCAGAAGATCGCGGCGATCGCGGTGAAGGTCGCCGACGCCGAAGGCGTCTCGGCCGTCACCATGCGCCGCCTCGCCACCGAGCTGGGCGTCGCGCCCATGGCCGCGTACCGCCATGTCTCCGGCAAGGACGACCTGTGGGCGCTGATGGTCGACCGGGTCACGGCCGAGGTCGTCGTTCCCGAGGACGTGACCGGCTGGCGCGAGGTGCTGCGCGCGTACGCCATCGGCAGCCGCCGGCTGATGCTGGATCATCCCTGGCTCGCCCAGCTCCCCACGCCGCACTTCGCGCTGACGCCGAACCGGATGGCCATGGCCGAACGGCAGTTGGCCGCCCTGGAGAACCACGGCCTCGACGCCGACACGATCATGACGGCGTTCCGTACCGTCGGCGCCTATGTGCACGGTGTCGGCCAGTCGGAGGTGGCGCTGCGCCAGTACATGGAGGACAACGGCTGGACCAGCGGCGACGAGACGCGCCGCGGACTCGCGCCGCAGATGATGTACCTGATGGAAACCGGCCGTTACCCGGCCTATCGGCGCTACGCCCTCGGGGCGGGCCGCAAGGACGACGCCACCTGGCAGTTCGAGACGGGGCTCGACTGCGTCCTCGACGGCATCGGCCTGCGGCTCGGCCTCGAACCGCAGTCATGACGGAGCCTTGGCCTCCTGGACGGAGGGGGCCGGGCTCCGGTGTGCGGGAGTGGCTCAGGCCGCAGTGAGGGCGGCCCGCTTCAGCTTGCGGCGCTCCCGCCGCTTCGGGTGGCGGACGACCACGCCTCCCATTCCGCCGTTGCCGGTGAGACGTATGAGGGGTGTGCCCGGGAGGGGGTCCGGGGCGGTGCCGTTCTTGACGCCGCCGAGAGCGGGGTCCACGTCGTCGGTCTGTGCGGCCCAACCGTCGGGGACGATGATGACGACGCCCCCCATCTGGCCGTGCGCCTCCACCTCGACCTCGTATATCCCTTCGCGGTCTACCTGCGTGAAGTCGAGTATCACGCCCCCGAGGCCGCCGTAGGCGGTCACGCGAGAGGGCACCTGCCAGCGCCCCTTGCGCACCGCGCCGTGCACGCCGCCCTTGAGGATCAGCGGCCGGTCGGGATCCGGCTCGCCAGGCAGCCACAAGTCGGCCGTGAGCCGAGCCAGTTCGGCACGGGTCTTGGCGCTCAGCGCCAGCTCCAGCCGCGCGTCCAGCTCGGCGAAGTCGACGCGACCGTCGGCCGCCGCCTGCTGCAGCCGCGCCACCACGGCCTCGCGGTCGGCGTGCGAGGCGCGTTGCTCGCCCCAGGGCGCCGGTACGGGGATGTCAGCCATCATGCGAACGATGCTACGGACGGCGGGCGGTGGCGGCTCTTCGGGAAGACCCTGATGCGGCCCTGAACCGTCCCCTACGGGCCCGGCTTGCCCGCCCGGCCCGGCTTACTGCTCGCTACCACTCGTCGAGGCAGTCCGCGAGCCGTCGGCAGGTGCGGCCGAGGTCGTTCATGCGGGTCGCCGCCGCGTGGGTGCCGACTTCGCCGACCCGGTAGAGATCGTCCTCGGCACGCATGATCAGCGCGGACCACCGGATCCAGGCTTCGGTGCCGCGCTCGATCCCGTCGGCGCGCCGCTGTGCTTCGCGGACCATGCGCTGGAGGTGGCCGCGCAATTCGGCCGTGATCTGGCGGACTTCGCTGTTACGGGGCGGGCGGGGGTGCTCCTGCAGGGCGCGGCGCACGGTTGCGCGGATGGGGGTGAGGTCGAGGGGTGCGGGGGTGGGGGTCGTCATGCCCAACACGCTAGGAAGGCCAGTGCCCGGCACTCAACGAAGTTCTACGAAGTTCCACGACGGTCACCCGAGCTCGTTCACGGCTGCCGTGATGAGGGCACGTGCCTTGGCCCCGTACACGGCGAGGTCTGCGAACTCCTTGAACGCCTTGAGGTACTGGGCCACTTCGGTCGGTGCCGTCACGTTCACCTGTGCGGTCAGCAACTCGACTTGTGCCAGGGCCTCGTCATAGATGCTGAACGTCTCGATCATCCACATCCGGCGTGTGGCGGAGAACGGAATCACGCCCAAGGAGACAGAGGGGTACGCCATGACCGAAAGGAGATGGCCCAGTTGGCCTGCCATCGTGGCGGCGTCGCCCACTCGGTGCCGCAGCACCGACTCCTCCACCAGCAAGGCGAAGCGATGGTCGCCTTCACGTACGACATGCGATCGCGTCAGCCGGGCTTCGACAGCGTCCGCAACGTCGTTCGGGATGGCGTGAAAGTCGGTGATCGCCTCCAGTAGGGCCGTCGCGTAGGCATGGGTCTGGAGGACTCCTGGCATGACATTCGAGCAGTAGATCCGGAACACCCGGGTTCTCTGGAACAGCGGCACGAATGACTCTTGGAGTCGGCGCAGTCCGGTGCGTTGAACCCGTCTCCACTCAACGTACATGTTGTCGGCGGAACGCGAAGCAGCAATGAGATCGGCGGCTGCGTCGGCTGCTCCACATGCGGCGCACCACGCGTGGATGTCCGCGTCGGACGGGGGAGTCACCGCGTTTTCCAGGCGTGAGGCCTTTGACGGATACCAGCCGGCGCGCCCGGCAACCTCTTTGGCTGTCAGGCCTGCGTCCCGGCGCAGGTCCCGCAACCGATCGGCGACGGCCTTCCTGGCGGCTTGAACGCTGGATGACGGGGGTGTGGGCATGGGTGACTAAGCCGGGTGGATCGGGTACTCCTCGTGTGGCGTCGCGCGGTTCCACACGGCCTCGAAGGCCGTTGTGCAGAGCATTGCCACGGTCTCCCGCCTGTCGACCTCCGGTCCGGCGGACTCGCCGTCGCCGGTGAAGTGGTTCCACATGACGACCTGTTGGTCGAAGAGCCAGTAGTCGTTTCCCGGCAGTGCGAGATCGGACGCTTTGCGGCGGGGCAACCAGCGCACCGATTCCCCCGCGGCAATGTTCTGGTAGGTGCAGCTGTGCTCGTACCTGATGTAGTCGCTCACCGGCTCCGACACGATTCGGGCGCGCCGGAATTCGACTCCGCGTGCCACTGCATCGCGCACCATGGTGTGGAACTCGTTCCACCATGTGTCGGGTTCGGGGGACGGACGCCAGCCCGCAAGCCAGGCTTTGAACTCGGTCGCTTCCTCGCCGATGCCGTAGGAATCGCGCATCTCGAGGTGCACGGCAGAGTGCTTGGTGTCCGCCAATAGGTCAGCGAATGCCAAGTCGGTCTGCGACATCACATGCCTCCCTGATGGCGGGCACCATGCGGATCGGCAGCCTCACCACCGCTTCGCTCTCGGGTACGGGGCCGGTCTCCCGGCAGCGGGCCAGCAGGGATTCCCCGGCCTTCCAGCCCTGGACGACGATCTCCTGTGCTTCGTCGTCCACCCAAGCCGTGGGGCACTGGGTACCGTTCGTGTTCGGGTCCTTCGCGATGAACAGTAGCGCCATGACAGCCTCCGTCGGCGTGCCGGGTTCTACGGGCGTCCATGAGACTGGCGACGAGGGCTCGCGGCGTCAAGGGTGCATGGCTGCAAGGGGAACTGGTGCGGGGCGCCCCACACTGGCGGCCGCGCCAGTGCTTCATCACAGTTGTCCATAGCAGGTGTCGCGCAACTGGACGCAAAATCCGATCTGTTGCTGCACCGCATCGAGGTCCCCACATCCCGGCCCGCCGCGAACTACCCGCCCCCGCCGCCCCGTTGAAGAACTGGCGAAGCACCAATACCAACCCAACCCCGCACACGTCACTCCATCAGGTGACGCGCTGGCATGCGTGCGAAAGCGCGCGGTACGGTCGCCGCGACAACCGCAAAAAGACGACGGCCCCCGCCGGGACTGGCATCCCGGACGAGGGCCTGATCATCAAGGAAGAGAAGGCCTTCCCCATGACTGACGCGCAGTCTAGCGCGCACGCCTCCGTGCGCACCGGGCCTCCCCGTGCCGGAGTGGTGCACATCCGCCACCGCCACGAGTCCCACTTCACCGTCGTGGGCAACCACCTCGCCCAGCACCCCGACCTGTCCCTCGTCGCCATCGGCATCGCTGTCTACATCCAGTCGCTGCCCGACGGCGCCACCGTCGGGATCAAGGACCTCACCCGCCGGTTCCGCGAAGGCGAGATCACCATCGCCCGCGCCCTGCGCGAGTTGGAGCGAGCCGGCTACCTGGAGCGCAAGCGCGTCCGTACCGAAGGCGGGCGGGTCGTGACCGTGACGCGGTGGTACGAGCGGCCCGGGGCCACCGACACCGGCACCAACACCAGCCGCAAGTCCGCCGCCCCCGCCGCCAAGCGGGCTCCCGAGCAGCCCCTGCCGCCCGTCGACCCGCCCGCGGCCGAACTGCTCGCCGGGCTGCGGCGGCGCGATCCGCGGCTGTTGCTGTCCGCCAAGGACGTGCGCCGCCTCTCGCCCGCCGTACGCGCCTGGCTCGACCGCGGCGTCGGCACCGCGCAGATCGTCCGCACGCTCAGTGCGGATCTGCCCGTCGGCGCCATCACCTGGCCCGCCCGGCTCCTGGCCCACCGGCTCGCCAACTGGCTGCCGCCCGTGCTGCCGGTCCCGGCCGCCGAACCGCCCAAGCAGCGACCCCTGCCGCTGCAGACCTGTGACGGCTGTGAACGGGCCTTCCGCGCCGAGCGGGCCGGGCTGTGCCGTGACTGTCGCGATGGCGGGCACGCGGCGGCATGAGCCGATAGTGGCGCGGCAGCGCGCGCTTGGGTGTTGACGGGACACCGGACAGTGGATCATCCTCATTCCACTAGCTGACTAGTGAATTAACAAGCACAGGGTGGGATGGGATGACGTCAGCGATCGAGGCGCGGGGGCTGGGCAAGCGCTACCTGCGCCGCTGGGCCCTGCAGGACTGTTCTTTCCGGATCCCGGCCGGCGTGGTCTGCGGGCTCGTGGGCCCCAATGGGGCGGGCAAGAGCACGCTCCTGCAGCTGGCCGGGCGGATAAGCCGGCCCACGGCAGGGAGTCTGCGGCTGCTCGGAGCGCCCGCGGAGGACTTGTCGGGGCTTGCCCGCATTGCCTATCTCGCGCAGGACAGACCGCTGTTCCCGCGGTTCACGGTCGAGGAGACCTTACGTCTGGGACGGGAACTGAACCCGGCGTGGGACCAGAGGATCGCCGAACGGATCGTCCGGTCCGGCGGGCTCGACCCGCAGGCCTGCGTCGGTCTGCTCTCCGAGGGGCAACGCTCCCGGGTCGCACTCGCGCTGGCCTTCGGCAAGCGGCCGGACCTGCTGCTCCTGGACGAGCCCATGGCCAGCCTCGATCCTCTCGCCGCCCACGAGATCGGCGGCCTGCTGATGGCCGAGGCTGCCGAGCAGGGCACCACGGTGGTGATGTCGTCCCACCAGGTGGGCGACGTCGCGGCCATGTGCGACTACCTGGTGACCCTCGCCGACGGCCGGGTCCGGCTCGCCGGGGAGATCGACGCGCTGCTCTCTGCCCACCGGATCGTCTCCGGCGTTCACCTCGCCGACGGTCCGCCGTCGTGGCTGGACGCGCACACCGTGGTCGAAACCCGCACGCGCGGGCGGCAGTTGACGGCGCTGATACGGGTCGAGGGCGCGATCCCCGCAGACTGGCAGGCCGCCGAGCCCGACCTGGAGGAAATCCTGTTGGGGTGTCTCCGGTCGCCCGGTGTGCCCTCGCTGTTCACGGCTACCGCCCGCATCGAGACCGGCATCGGGAACGGCACCGAGACCGGCATCGGGAACGGCATCGAGGCCGAGGAGGACGCAGCGTGAGTGCTACCGCAGACGCACTGCCGAAGACCAGCGCGCCCGCGCCCGGCCGCCGCGGTCGGCGCCTGCTGCGCGGGATGACCTGGGTCGTCTGGCGGCAACACCGCATCGTGTTCCTGGTCTTCCTGACCGCGGCCGTGGTGATGAGCGCGGGCATGGCCTGGCAGCGATCGGACGTGATGGAGTTCCTGCGGCATCCGTCCGGGACCGACTTCCAGGAGTGGTTCGACTCGGACCTCGACGGCATGAGCCGGATCCTGCGGCTCGTGCCCGTGTTCGTGGGTGTCTTCATCGGCGCCCCGCTGATCGCCGCCGACCGGGAGCGCGGCACCGCGCGGCTCGTCACGACCCAGTCCGTGACGCGCACCCGCTGGCTCGTCACCAAGGCCGCCATGGCGCTGCTGGTCACGGTGGTGTGCACCGCCCCGATGTCCGCCGCGTTCACCTGGTGGTGGAAGCCGGTCCACGCCTACTTCAACGGGGGGAACTGGGCCTCGGGTGCCGTCTTCGACGCGACCGGTCCCATGCCGGTCGCGCTGGCGCTGTTCCACCTCGCCCTGGGCACGGCGATCGGCGTGCTCGTACGCCGTGCGGTCCCGGCGATGGGGCTGACGTTCGTCTGCAGCGCCGTGCTCGGTCTGGTGTGGGACAGGTACCGGTTGGCGTTCGGCACGCCTCGCACCGTCACCGCACCGCTGGGCGGCTCCTTCCCGGAACGGCCCAAGGGCTCCGTGCACCACGACTCGTGGACCGTCGACATGGACGGCAAGCTGCACGGCTCCGGCGCCTGTTCCCACTACGCCGAGCGCACCCCCGAGCTGTGCCGGGCGCACACGGGCATCGTCGCCAAGCGCATCGACTACTTCGGCTTCGACCAGATGCCCGGCATGCAGTGGGCGGCTGCCGCGGTCCTCGTGGCGGTGGCCGCCGTGGTCCTCGGTACCGCCCTGTGGTGGGCGGCCCGGCGCACGCTGTGAGCCGTGCGAGGATCCCGGGGGCCGGGGTCACGGACGGAGGACGGACCTGACCGCGGCGACACGGGAAAACGGGAACAGGGGACTTCGTAGGTGATCGAGTTCAGGATCGACCGGCGCAGCGGAATGGCCGCGTACCTGCAGATCGTGCAGCAGGTCCAGGAGGCGCTGCGGCTGGGCATCCTCACAGAGGGAGACCAGCTGCCCACCGCTGCGCGGGTCGCGCGCGACACCAGGCTGAACCCGAACACGACACTCAAGGCCTACCGGGAGCTGGAACACCTCGGGCTCGTCGAGCCCCGCCCCGGCGTCGGCACCTTCGTCAGTTCCTCGGCGGGGCGCCCGAACCCCCTCGTGGAATCCCCGCTGCGCGGCGAGCTCTCGGAGTGGATGCGCCG
Organism: Streptomyces morookaense; assembly: GCF_013030945.1. Classification (GTDB taxonomy): domain Bacteria; phylum Actinomycetota; class Actinomycetes; order Streptomycetales; family Streptomycetaceae; genus Streptomyces; species Streptomyces morookaensis. The sequence continues at coordinate 27,833 of NZ_JABBXF010000032.1, forward strand.
GGCCCGCGCGGCGGGGCTCGACTGGGCGGACGTCTCCGCTCTGATCACCGTCGCGCGAGCGGAGCACTACCCGGCCGGATGACGACTGAGCCGGTGACGACTGAGCCGGCTGACGACTGAGGCGTCACATGAACCTGGCGACGTACTCCCCGAACGGCTCGATCCCCACCCCCGCCCGCAGCTCGTCCACGCGCTCCGGCTCCTCACAAGGCCACGGCACCGGTGCGCCGCCCTTCCCCACCCCCGCTATCTGAGTGCCGTACACCTGCTTGCGGCCCTCGTTCACCAGCACTCGGTCGCGCAGAAACGCCAACTGGCGAGCAGGCGTTGCGTCGTCCTGTTCCATCAGACGCAACGCCCTCCGCTGCACGTCCAGCTGGCGGTCCGCGTGCTGAGCGATCAGCCACGCGCTCGTTGCCGCCTCCTCACCGACCAGTGCCACGGTCGGCCAGCCGTGCTCGGTCATGATCTGAGCCAGGCGGTCGCCGTGCTGAGCGGTCAGACGGTGCCACGCCAACCGCTCGGACGGGTCGTCGCTGTTCGCGCCCGGCGACGTCCGCCGGTCAGCCTCCGCCATGGTCACAAGTTCCGCCGCCAGTGCGGCATTTCGGGGTTCCGCTGCATCCATGGGCGCAACGCTACGGTCGCATTCCGGCGCCAAGATCGTTCAGCGGGATGGTGACAGGCACTGGTCCGTACACCGATAATGGATCTACGCGATCACTCCCGTCCCAGGAAAATCGGGTTCGTCATCGCCGCCATCGCCCCCGGCAGCTCGCTTCCCGAGCCCGCCGGGTGCCGGACCTCCGCCCGTACGTACGCCGCATACGCCGGCGTCGTCCGCCACTCCACCGTTCCGCCCCCGCTCGGCACCGGGGCCGTGAACAGCGTGCCCTGGTCCGTCACGAACGAGGCCGTGCAGCCGGACGGGACGCCGGAGATCCTCAGGCGCGCGGTCACCTCCGCGTCCCGGTCGACCGGCAGCCGTTCGCCGATGCCCGCGTGGGCGCCGCGGCCGCCGCCCGTCGCCCCGAAGGACAGCTGTACGTGCCCCGACTCGCAGATCCAGCTGCGGCCCGCGCGGATCGCGGCCAGCAGGGCCGGGCGCGACAGGTCGTCCGCCAGGACCACCGTCTGGGGCAGGCCCACCACCTGCGGTTCGCGGTGCGCGTCGCTGTTGCCCATGGCGGGCAGCCAGCCCCGCCGGTCGCCCCGGACGGTGGCGACCAGCGTGTTGTCCCACTCCGCGATCGTCACCTCGTCGTCGGGCGTGTACGGGCCGTTCCACACCTCCACCGCGTCCGCCTCCGCGAAGCCGAACTTCCAGTTGCAGGCGACGCACGTGGCGTGCGGGTGCGCCGGGACGACCAGGCCGCCCGCCCGGTGGATCTGCCGGGCCACGCGGGGGAAGACGCGGTCGCGGGCGCGGTAGCGCCAGTCGAGGAAGACGCCGGGGTCGGTGCCCAGGGCGACGACGTGGCCGTTGCGGGTTGTGATCTCCTCGCCGGTGAGGATCAGCAGGTCGTCGCCCCACAGGCCCTCCCACGCGCCGTGCGAGGACGTCGTGTTGTGCTCGGTCGTCGTGATCCAGTCCAGGCCGGCCGCCCGCGCCGCCGCCGCGATCTCGGCGGGGGTGCGCAGGCCGTCCGAGTAGATGCTGTGCAGGTGGTTGTCGCCCCGGTACCAGGCGCGCCCCCGGCCCCTCGCCCGCTGGGGCGGGTAGACGGGGTGCGGGGTGACGCCCTGCTTCCCGTAGCGCAGGGTGACCGTGACCTCGTACGCCAGGCCCTGCGGGGCCACCGTGTACGGGCCCAGGACGACATGCCAGGTGCCGGGCCTGACGGGACCGGCGAGGTACCCGGGAGTGGCCTTCTCCGCGCTGATCGCGAATTCCTTGCGCGCACCGCCCGACCAGCCACGGAAGCCCGCGCCGCCGAGCTCGGTGCCGCGCTCGTCGAAGATGCCGATGTCCAGCGCGTTGCCCGGGGTGCCGGGCGGTGCCGAGGGTCTGTCGTAGGTGTAGGAGACGGCGATCTCGCGGACGCCGCCGGGGACTTCCACGGGGAGGTGGACGAAGTCCGGAGCACCGGCCGCCAGCCGGCCGGTGACCTTGCGGGTCTCTTCGCCGGGGGACCGCGAGCCGGTCCCGTCGGCGTGGGCGTCGGCGTGAGCGAACGTCACGCCTTCGAGCGTAAGCACACTCGTCGCTCCCGCGATAGCCGTCAACTTGAGAACGTTGCGCCGCTGCATGACCGTCCCTCCGGGAATGGGTGTCCCCACCGTCGTACGCCCGCGTGGCGCCTCGCGGAACAGGCGCCGTCGCACTCGTGTCCGTCCGCCGTGCGGGTCGTGTCGGGTCGTGGCGGCCCGTCAGGGCATACCGTGGGTCACACACAGCCCCCCGCGACGGAGGTGCCCATGCGGATCGCCACCACGATCTTCCTCACGGACGAGACGATCAGTCCCGTCCGGCTGGCCCGGGAGCTGGAGCAGCGCGGCTTCGCCGGGCTGTATCTGCCGCAGCACACGCACATCCCGGCGAGCCGGGACACCCCCGCCCCGATGGGCGAGCCGCTTCCGCCGGAGTACGGGCGGGCGTACGACCCGTTCGTGGCGCTGGCCCAGGCCGCGGCCGTCACGCACCGGATCGGGATCGGGACGGGCGTCTGCCTGGTCGCCCAGCACGACCCGATCGTGCTGGCGAAGCAGGTGGCCTCGCTCGACCATCTCAGCGGCGGCCGGTTCACCTTCGGCGTCGGCTTCGGGTGGAACGTGGAGGAGGCCGCCGACCACGGGGTGGAGTGGCGGTCGCGGCGCCGCCTGGTGCGGGACCGGATGGCGCTGATGCGGGCGCTGTGGGCGGAGGAGCCGACGGCGTACGTGGGCGAGTTCGGGGCCGTACGGGCCAGCTGGGCGCATCCCAAGCCGGTGCAGGCGCCGCGGGAGCGGAAGGGCGATCTGCCGCTGATCGGGCCGCGCACGCTGCTGGGGGGCGGGGCCGGGCCCCGGCTGTTCGCGGCGATCGCGGAGTACGCGGACGGCTGGATGCCCGTCGGCGGCAAGGGGCTGCGCGAGGACCTGCCCGAGCTGCGCCGGGTGTGGCGGGAGGCGGGGCGGCACGGCGAGCCGGAGGTGGTGCCGTACGCGGTGCACCCCTCGGCGGGGAAGCTCGCGCACCTCGCGGACATGGGGATCGAGGAGACGGTGGTGGGGCTGCCGTCGGGCGACGAGGCGGAGGTGCTGCGGGCGCTGGACGCGCATGCGGAGTTCCTGTGACGGGTACCCTCTCGACCACTTCCCCAACTCGCCGGAGGGTGCCTCCGTCTGACGTGACGAGAGGCACACGGACCTTCCGCTTCCGCTACGGGGCACTGTCAGTGTCCGCTCGTATGCTCGGACAATGACTTCCAGCGCACAGGAATCAGGGCAGCAGCCGACCGCCAACGCCATGCGCCGCGCGCTCAAACGCGCACGGGACGGTGTTGCGCTGGATGTCGCCGAGGCCGCGGTCCTGTTGCAGGCCCGCGGCGCGGATCTGACGGACCTGTGCGCCTCCGCCGCGCGCGTGCGCGACGCTGGCCTGGAAGCCGCCGGCCGGGCCGGCGTCATCACCTACTCCAAGAGCGTCTTCATCCCGCTCACCCGCCTCTGCCGCGACAAGTGCCACTACTGCACCTTCGCCACCGTGCCCGGCAAGCTGCGCCGCGCCGGGCACGGGATGTTCATGTCGCCTGACGAGGTCCTGGCCATCGCCCGCCGCGGTGCCGAACTGGGCTGCAAGGAGGCCCTGATCACCCTCGGCGACAAGCCGGAGGACCGCTGGCCCGAGGCCCGCGAGTGGCTGGAGGCCGAGGGGTACGACGACACCATCGCCTACGTGCGCGCGATGGCGATCCGCATCCTGGAGGAGACGGGGCTGCTGCCCCACCTCAACCCCGGCGTCATGTCCTGGACGGACTTCCAGCGGCTCAAGCCCGTCGCGCCGTCCATGGGCATGATGCTGGAGACCACGGCCGAGCGCCTGTGGAGCGAGCCGGGCGGCCCGCACCACGGCTCGCCCGACAAGGAACCGGCCGTCCGGCTGCGCGTCCTGGAGGACGCCGGGCGCAGCTCTGTCCCCTTCACCAGCGGGCTGCTGATCGGCATCGGGGAGACGTACGAGGAGCGCGCGGAGTCGCTGTTCGCGCTGCGCCGCATCTCCCGCTCGTACCACGGCATCCAGGAGCTGATCCTGCAGAACTTCCGCGCCAAGCCGGACACGGCGATGCGCGGCATGCCGGACGCCGAGCTGGACGAGCTCGTCGCCACCGTCGCCGTCGCCCGGCACATCATGGGCCCCTCGGCCTGCCTGCAGGCCCCGCCGAACCTGGTGGACGGCGAGTACGCGCGTCTCATCGGCGCCGGCATCGACGACTGGGGCGGCGTCTCCCCGCTCACCCCGGACCACGTCAACCCCGAGCGCCCCTGGCCGCAGATCGACCGGCTCGCCGAGCAGTCCGCCGCCGCGGGCTTCGTACTCCGCGAACGCCTCGCCGTCTACCCGGAGTTCGTGCAGCGCGGCGAGCCCTGGCTGGACCCCCGGCTGCTGCCCCACGTGCGCGCGCTGGCCGATCCGGAGACGGGCCTGGCCCGCGAGGACGTGGAGGTCCGGGGCCTGCCGTGGCAGGAGCCGGAGGAGGTCTTCGTCCCGTCCGGCCGTACGGATCTGCACCGCGCCATCGACACCGAGGGCCGCACCGGCGACCGCCGCCAGGACTTCGACGAGGTCTACGGCGACTGGGAGGCCCTGCGCGAGGCCGCGGCGCCGGGCATGGTCCCCGAGCGCATCGACGCCGACGTGCGCGAGGCCCTGGCCGTGGCCGCCGACGACCCGACGAAGCTCACCGACCCCCAGGCCCTGGCCCTGCTGCACGCGGACGGCCCGGCGCTGGACGCCCTGTGCGGGATCGCCGACGCCGTGCGGCGTGATGTGGTGGGCGACGATGTCACCTACATCGTCACGCGCAACATCAACTTCACCAACGTCTGCTACACCGGCTGCCGTTTCTGCGCCTTCGCCCAACGCCGCACGGACGCCGATGCGTTCACGCTCTCGCTGGAGCAGGTCGCCGACCGGGCCGAGCAGGCGTGGGACGTGGGCGCGGTCGAGGTCTGCATGCAGGGCGGCATCCATCCCGACCTGCCCGGCACGGCCTACTTCGACATCGCGCGGGCCGTGAAGAAGCGCGTCCCCGGCATGCACGTGCACGCCTTCTCCCCGATGGAGGTCGTCAACGGTGCGACGCGCACCGGGATGTCCATCCGCGAGTGGCTGGCCGAGGCGAAGGCGGCCGGCCTGGACTCCATCCCCGGCACCGCCGCCGAGATCCTCGACGACGAGGTCCGCTGGGTCCTCACCAAGGGCAAGCTGCCGACGGCGACATGGGTCGAGGTCATCAGGACCGCGCACGAGCTGGGCATCCGCTCGTCCTCGACCATGATGTACGGGCACGTGGACCAGCCGCGGCACTGGCTGGGGCATCTGCGGCTGCTCGCGCAGATCCAGCAGGAGACGGGCGGTTTCACCGAGTTCGTCACTCTGCCGTTCATCCACACGAACGCGCCGGTGTATCTGGCGGGCATCGCCCGCCCGGGTCCGACCACCCGGGACAACCGCGCGGTCACAGCGATGGCGCGGCTGCTGCTGCACCCGCATATCCCCAACATCCAGACGAGCTGGGTCAAGTTGGGCACGGAGGGCGCGGCGGACATGCTGCGCTCGGGCGCCAACGACCTGGGTGGGACGTTGATGGAGGAGACCATCTCCCGGATGGCAGGGTCTTCGTACGGTTCGTACCGTTCCATCCGGGATCTGGTGGCGATAGCCGAAGCGGCCGGGCGGCCTGCGCGGGCTCGTACGACGTTGTACGGCGCGGTGCCGGAGGAGCGGCAGCGGGCAGCTATGGCGTCGGACGGGCATCTGCCGGAGCTTTTGCCCGTGTTGGGGGACGACTGAGGGCCTGCGCCCCGTAGGGGCGCGGGGAACTGCGCGACCAGCCACGAGGGGCCTGCAGACGAAAGTGTTGCGAAGCTGTCGCCGGCCACCGACTTCCGGCCGGCACCCTTTGCATAAGGTGTCCCGCATGTCTTGGCCCCAGAACCCGCAAGATCCGCAACAGCAGCCCGTGCCGCAGCCGCAGAGCCCTCAGCCTCCGCAGGGCGGCTTCGGGCCGCCTCCCGTGTGGGGCCCGGACGGCACCGGACATGCGCAGCCGACCATGATCGGGCAGCCCGCGGTGCCGGCGCCTCCGCCGCCGCCCGGCGGGGCGTCGGTTCCGCCGCCGCCCGCGCCCGCGCCCGGTCCGGGCGGTCCGGGCGGTCCGGGGGCGTTCGGCGGGGCCCCGTCGTCGACGGCCCCGATGGCCCCGATCCCTCCGTCGGGCCCGGAGCCCAAGCCGGCGAAGAGCAGGGCGCTGCTCGCCACCATCGGTGGCGTCGTGGCGCTGGCCGTCATCGGCGGCGGCGTGGCGTACGTCCTCACGAGCGGGAAGAACGACGACGACAAGAAGGCGTCGTCGTCGGCGGCGGCCTCGCAGGCGCCGTCCGCGCCTGCGCAGCAGCAGGGCGGCCAGCCCGCGCCGGACACCAGCGTGGCGCCGCAGGGTCCGTCGGGCGGCAAGGCGCTGGTCGCCGGGTGGCAGACGCAGGTGAACGGCGACCACCACTTCGCCTACGACGTGCCGCCCAAGGGCGACCAGTGGAAGATCTTCCCGACCGACACGATGATCTCGTACACCGAGGACAACAAGCCGGTCGTCACCATGCGGGGCACCGCCAACTACCGCGAGGGCGGCTGCTCGTCGAGCCCCAACCCCGACGCGTTCGGCGAGGCCGGCAAGGGGCAGCTCGCCACGGTCGGCACGACCGGCGGCGGCAAGGACGGCACGCTGCAGGAGAACGCCCGCAACTGGGCGGGCAACTGGGGTGTCATGGCCTACGGCGGGCTGAAGAACAAGCCCAAGATCGAGGTCGGCGAGGCCGTGCCGTGGAAGCACAACGGCATCGAGGGGTACACGGCCACGGCCAAGGTGACCGTCGCCAACCGGGCCAGTGAGTGCGTGCCGCCGACCGCGATCGTGAAGAGCATTGCGCAGAAGCTGCCGGACGGCACCTTCCACGGCTGGGTGATCTACGCCGACCAGGGCGTGCCCAACGCCCTCAGCGTCGAGCAGATCGACAAGATCATGGGAACCGTGCGGCCGACCAAGGGCTGACGCGGGGAACGGCAGCTGGAATGACGCGCGGAAAAGGGTGGGACCGGGGTCCCACCCTTTTCCGTGATGCTCCTGCCGTCCGCGCGCAGGGAAAAGCCTTTCAGCAGCCGCTGACGTCGGCCACGAACGCCGTCCAGGACTCGGGGGAGAAGGCGACGGCCGGGCCCTCCGGGTTCTTCGAGTCACGGACCGCGATGGCCTGCGGAAGGGGGGAGGCGACCTCCACGCAGTCGCCGTTGGCCAGCGAGTAGGAGGACTTCCGCCAGGTGGTCGTTCCCTGCTGAATCGCCATGGTGTTACTCCGATACCTGTGAGCAATGCCTGTCAGTACGCCGGTTTCCCGAGGTGCGATCGACGTTACGCGCCAACATCATGTGGCGAATGGGCTGTTCACTCGACCGGATGGCTTATGTCCTGAGACTCTTCCCGCAGGCCACGCAGAGGTGTACCGTTCCGCCGCCGCGCGGGCGGCCGGTGGTCGGTCAGGCCGACCAGTCCTCGGCGACGCGCAGGATGAACCGCCGCGAGTCCTCCGCATTCAGCGCCTGCATCCGCAAATGCTCGTACATCACGCTGTACGCCTGCACATCATTCGGCTTCTCCAGATAGAGGTCGCTGGTGATGCCTTCGAGATAGACGGTGCTGGCGTCCTGCGGGTCGTGGAATTCGAGGATGGAGAACTTCCCGTACATGCCCGGATGCGCGCCCACGTCATAGGGAAGCACCTGCACCGTGATGTGCGGCTGCAAGCTGAACTCCACAAGATGTTCCATCTGTTCACGCATGATGGCCTTGTTGCCGACGATGCGGCGCAGCGCCGACTCGTCGATGACGGCCCACAGACGCAAGGGGTTGTCGGGGTCGGTGATGCGTTCCTGCCGGCGCATCCGCACCTGGACGCGGCGCTCCACGTCCGCCGCGGTGGCCTCCGGCCAGGACCCCTCGGTCACGGCGCTGGCGTAGTTGGGCGTCTGCAACAGGCCGGGCACCAACGAGGCCTCGTACACGCGCAGCGAGGCCGCGTCCGTCTCGAGACCGATGTAGACGCTGTAGGGAATGTCGCCGAAGGCATGCCACCAGCCTTGCTGGCGTGACTCCTTGGCCATCTGCATCAGCGAATCGACGATGCGGTGGTCGTCGACCCCGTACACGCTGCACAGGTCGCGGACGTCGCGCTGGCTGATGCTGCGCCGGCCGTTCTCCAGTCGGCTGATCTTCGACTGCGAGACCAGGAGCCGCTCCGCGACCTCCTCGGCCGTCATTCCTTTGAGCTCACGGAGCTTGCGCAGCTCCTGCCCCAATCGGCGCCGCCTTACGGTGGGGTTGACACTGGACGCCACGGGACGCACCTCCGGCTCCGTCATGCTGATGTCTCCTGCCCCGCAGCCTGCCACCCCCGGCCTCGGCGGCGCTGGGAAAATGCCGAACCGAAAGTCCGCTTGCAGCCGCCCGCCGCCTGCACGGACGGACGCGTACGCGGGGCGGCGGGCCGTGCCGCCACCGTAAGGGACGGGCCGGCCCGCCGCCCCGCGTCCTGATGCGGCTCCCGAACCGGGCCATGGGGACAGCGGTGCGGTCGAGTTGGAGCGGAGGGTGGTGCTGATGGTGCCGTCTGTCGCTGCTATCGGTGAACGGAAGAACTGCCGAACCGTTTCACGAGGCGCCCGCACGGGCCATGACGCCTTCGCGGACCGGCTGGGCGGCGGCGGCTTCGGCGGGTGCCGCAGCCCTGGAACGCACCGCTGCCCTGCGGCCCGGGGCGCCGGCTCCGCCTGCGGCACCGGCCGCGGCGGCCGACCGCCGGGGCTGTGCGCCGACGCCGTTCTGCACATCCATCACGGCGTGTGCCACGAGCCCGCCCATCGGGTCGTGTCTGATCAGGTCCCGCAACCGGGAGCGCGAGGAACGGCCCTCGTTGCCCGGGTAGAGATGCTTGCCGAGGCCGACCGCGTGCGCGAGCGCGGCGAGCGCCGCCGTCCGCGGGTCCGGCGGCACGCCGGTGCGGATGGCGCTGTCCAGCCGGGTCCTGATCTCCCGGCTGATGGCCGTGTCCGTCGCCTGGTAGCGCGTGGTCGGCAGCACCCCGCACATCTGGCCCGCCACGGCATGCACCATGCCGCACCGCTCCAGGTGCGTGAGGTACGTCTGGCGCAGCCCCAGCCGGGGCCCGCCGATCCAGTGGACGGCGCGGACCGGACTGCCGCGGCGGCGCAGCAGTTCGAGCGCGGTGTCCAGGGTCGGATCACCTGTCGGCCGTGGGTGCACCACGGCGATACGATCCCCGTCAGGGGCTATCCGTCCGGCCAGAGCCAGCTCCACTAGCTGTGCTCCGGCGAGACCGAGATCGAGCGACTGCGGCTGCGCCGTGGTACCCGTGGCCGGGTCCAGGGCGAGCAGCAGAAGCTCCTCCGGAATTGTTCTGCGGCTCCTGCCCATCCATGCCTCCCCGCGTGGATGAGTGACAGGGTGACCCCTCTCACATTGGTCTGTCGAGAGCGCGTGGTGGCTTCGTGTGGGAACCGGTAGGTATGTCGTCTCGTCTAGCACGTGGGTGAACCCAGGCGAAGCCCTCTGGCGATACGGGTGCGCATGCACGCGACGATCACAGAGGACACTGGTAGACGATGAGTGAATTCCGGGCCCGGAGGCGTCGCGTTGGCGCCCGGGGGTTCCGGATGTACGGCGCGGGAATTCTGAGGAGGCATCGGTGGCGGGCGAGTCCCCCGACATGTCGGAGCAGCGGAAGTCGTCGGGGGATCCGGGCGCGGATCGGCCTGCGGCCGGTTCCCGTTCCGGGGCCGGTAGTCCTGCGGACGGCTCCGGTGCCGCTTCGGCTGCCGCCGGGGCGAAGGCCGGGAACGGCGGCCGTCCCGATCCGCGAGTGGCTGTGCGTGACGGCGCGGCCGGGGGCGGCAAGGGCGGCAAGGCCGACGAGGGCGGTAAGGCCGACAAGGCCGACAAGGCCGCCGAGGCGGCTCCGGTGACCGGAACGGCCAAGTCCGGTTCGGCCGGGGGCGGTACGGCGGCTGCGGGTGGCGGCAAGGCCGATCAGGCGACTGCGGTGTTCGGTGCGGTGAAGACGGCCGAGGCGGAGGACGAGTCCGGCGCTGATGCCGACGTCAAGGCCGACGTCGAGGCCGGCCAGGCCACTGCCGTGTCCGGTGCCGAGGACGGCCAGACGCCTGCCGCGTCCGACAGCTCCTCCAAGGACGGTGAGGCGTCTGCGGCGAAGGCGGACGCGGCCGGTAGCGCCGAGAAGGCCCCTGCCGTGTCCGGCACCGCCAAGGACACGAAGGACGCCAAGGCCGACCAGGCCACCGCCGTGATCGGTACCGTCGAGCCCCCCAAGGGCGACGCCGAGGCCGAGCCCAAGGCCGCCTCCTGGGGCGCCGGCAACGGCAAGCCCAAGGAGGACGCCCGGCTCAAGGCCGCCGTCGCGGCCTGGGTCGCCGACACCGAGGACAAGGACGACGCCGCCGACGCCAAGCCGGCGGCCGCGGCCGACCAGCCCACCGAGCTGATCGAGGCCCCCAAGGCGCCCAACGCGCCCAAGACCCCCAAGGCCTCGGCCGATCAGCCCACCGAGCTCATCAAGGCGCCCGCGAACCCGGACTCCGAGTCCGAGCGCACCAGCCAGTTCGTCCCGCTGAAGAAGGACGACGCCCCGGCGCCGCCGAAGCCGCTCAAGACGCCCAAGCCGGAGGCCAAGCCGAAGGCCGAGGCCAAGGTCGAGGCCGAGCCCAAGGCGGCGCCGCCGGCGCCCCCGAAGGCCGAGGAACCGGCAGAGCCCAAGGCTCCGCTGGATCTGCTCGCCCAGCTGACCAACACCCCGCCCCCGCCGGAGACCCCGACGCGCACGGTGATGCGACGCGTGAAGATCTGGACGCCGCTGGTGATCCTGCTCGGGATCATCTTTGTGGCCGTCCAGGCCTTCCGCCCGCTGCCCGACGCCAAGCTCGCCCTCGGTGAGAAAAAAGCGTTCACCTTCGGCGGTGGCGAGTTCGCCATGCCCTGGCCCGACCAGGGCCAGTCCGCCGTGAAGGTGGTCGGCGCGGGCGATGTCGGCACGTCCGGCGAGCAGAAGCCGGTGCCGACGGCGAGCGTTGCCAAGGTGATGACGGCGTACGTGATCCTCAAGGACCACCCCCTCAAGAAGGGGGAGCAGGGCCCGATGATCAAGATCGACGCCCAGTCCGAGAAGGAGGCCGGTGCCCAGGACGAGTCGCGCGTCCCGGTGAAGGAGGGTCAGGAGTTCTCGGAGTTCAACATGCTCCGGATGCTGCTCATCCCGTCCGGCAACAACATCGCCCGCCAGCTGGCCCGCTGGGACGCGGGCTCCGAGGAGGCGTTCGTCAAGAAGATGAACGACGCCGCCAAGGAGCTCGGCATGACCAACACCACGTACACCGACCCGAGCGGCCTGACCGAGACGACCGTGAGCACGGCTGCCGACCAGGTGAAGCTCGGCGAGCCGGCGATCAAGAACGAGGTCATCCGGGACATCACCCAGCAGCCCAACGCCGACATCCCGGGCCTCTCCCCGGCGCGCATCAACAACAACAACGACACCCTGCTCGTGAAGCACACCGGTGTGCTCGGTCTGAAGACCGGCTCCAGCAGCCACGCGGGCGGTGCCCTGCTGTGGGCGGCGCGCAAGACGTTCGGCAAGCAGGAGTACCTGATCGTCGGCGCGACGATGGACCAGCACTTCAAGGGTCTGGACCCCAACGCCGAGAACAGCCTGACGATGGTGAAGGACCGCAGCTACAAGCAGATCACGGCCCTGCAGGACGTCATGACCACCGCCACCGTCGTGAAGAAGGGCGACCTTGTCGGCTACGTCGACGACGGCCTTGGCGGACGGACCCCGGTCGTCGCGACCAAGGACGTCACGGCCGTCGGCTGGCCGGGCTTCAGCAGCAAGTTCGCGCTGGACACTGCCGGCAAGAAGATCCCGCACACGGCGAAGGCCGGGACCGAGGTCGGCGAGCTGGTCGTGGGCAGCGGCGACAGCGCCGTGAAGGTCCCCGTGGCCCTCCAGAAGGACCTCGCGGAGCCGTCGTTCGGGTCCAAGGTGATCCGCCTCGGCTGATCCGTCCCGGGCCGCCGGGGCGGCTCCTGGGCCGTACGAGTGGGTACGGGCCGGGAGCCTCCGGCGGTCCGGGGCGCCGTGACGGCGTCGTGCTAGCGTCGCGGAGGTTTGCGGCCGGGCACCCGTGCCGGGCCGGAGCATGCATGAAGATGGGGCGAGAAGACCTCAGGGGGAAGACGGGGAAGACGGGGAGAGCCGCAGTGACCACCGTGGGACCGGCGCGGGCCGGTACGCCGGGAGAGCCCGGGCGTGACGTCAGGGACGAGGACCGGGTCCGCGAGAGGCCGGCCCGTCGCCTGCCCTCCTGGGCGTTGCGGCCCGACCCGCAGCGCACCGGCTGGCGGGCCGCGCTCACCCGGACCGTGCCGGTCACCCTGATCACGGCGGCCGTGCTGCATGTGCTGTGGTTCTGGATCTTCGCCAACAGCGGCGGCGACCTGGCCGCCCAGGACGCCTGGGCGGAGTTCGCGCTCCAGCACCCCTCCTCGGCGTACAACCTCGCCTGGTACGGCGGCATGCACCCCGTCTCGTACAGCGTCATCTCGCCGTACCTGATGGCCGTGCTGGGCGTGCGCACCACGATGATGATCGCGGGCACGCTCTCCGCCGGGCTGATCGCCCTGATCCTGGTGCGCAGCCGTGCGGTGCGCCGTCCGCTGTGGCCCGCGCTCTACGGTGCGTTCGCGCTGACCTGCAACGCGATCTCGGGGCGGGTGACGTTCGGGCTCGGCATGATGTTCGGGCTGGCGGCCGTGGCCGTGATCTTCGCGTGGCCGGTGCGCTGGCGCTCGGACGGCAGGTACCGCTGGCCGCGGGCCGCGCTCGCCGGTCTGCTGGCCGGCGTGGCGACGGCGTCGAGCCCGGTCGCGGGTCTGTACGTGGGGATCGTGGCGGCCGCGCTCTGGCTGGGCCGGCGGCGGCCCGCCGCGTATGCGCTGGGCGTCACGCCGGTGATCGTGGTGGCCCTGTCGGCCTGGCTCTTCCCGTTCTCCGGGCAGCAGCCGATGGCCTTCCCGTCGGCGATCCTGCCGCTGCTGGCCGGTGTGTTCGGGATGGTCCTGGTGCCCGCGGAGTGGCGCACCGTGCGGGTCGTCTCGGGGCTGTACGTGCTCGGCGTGCTGCTGGTCTGGCTGATCCCCTCGCAGATCGGCACGAACATCTCCCGGCTCGGCATGGTCTTCGGGGGCGTGGTGCTCGTCGCCGTGCTGACGGGGATGAAGGTGCCGCCGCGGTCCGAGCTGCTGAAGCGGGGCCGCACGTGGACGGTGGCGGTGCTCGCCCTGCTGACCTGCACCGTGTGGCAGTCCGTCAACTCCATCAGCGACATAATCCACACCACTCCGGCCGCCTCGTGGGCCCGTGAGCTGGCCCCGCTGGTGGACCGGCTGCAGAAGGTGGACGCCGCGCGCGGCCGTGTCGAGGTCGTCCCCGCCCGCAGCCACCGCGAGGCCTCGGCCCTGACCCCGTACGTCAATCTGGCCCGCGGCTGGAACCGGCAGGCCGACCTCAAGCGGAACCCGCTCTTCTACGAGGAGGGCATGCTCACCCCCGACAGCTACCGGGCCTGGCTCAGCCGCTGGGCGGTGGCCTATGTGGTGCTGCCGACCGACGAGCCGGACAACGCGGCCGTGGAGGAGGCCAAGCTGGTCGCGCAGGGGCAGCCGTACCTGCGCCAGGTGTGGTCGGACGACAACTGGCGGCTGTACGAGGTGAAGGAACCGACCCCGCTGGCCGAGCCGCCCGCGGTCGTGGAGCGCACGGACCCCGACGGTCTGACGATCTCGGTGAAGAAGCCGGGCCCGGTGCTGATCCGGGTGCCGTACTCGCCGTGGCTGGGTCTGGTGGACGCGCAGGGCAAGGACGTCCAGCCCCCGAAGCCGGGAGCCGGCGGCGAGCCGCCGGTCAATGTCGACGGCTGCCTGACGAAGCAGGTGACCCCGCCGAAGGCCGGTGAGCCGGAGGACGACTGGACCGTCCTGCGGGCGCCCCACGCGGGAAGCTACCGGATCGTGGCGCGGTACAAGCTGCCGCGCGGCACGGGGTGCCCGGACGACATGGCGCGGTGAGTTCCCGGGGCCCTGCCCCGGACTCCTCACCCGTTCGGCCCGCCCGGTCCCATGGTCGGAGTGCGGCCCTCGCGGATCCCCGGTTCGCTCGACCTTGGAGGGGCGCGGAACCCCCACCCCCGCGCGGCACATCCGCGTGCCGCATCCGCGCTCACGGAGGAAGAAGCATGCGTACTGCACGAGTGCTCGCCGGGACCGCAGGGACCGCCCTGGCCATAACCGCCCTTCCCGCCTTCGCGGGCGACTTCGGGAAGCTCGAGGTCACGCCGGGCACCGTCCAGCCCGGTGCCGAGGTCACCGTGAACACCACGGCCTGCGGTTCGAAGGGGCAGGGCACGGGCGACGCCAGCGCCGTCGGCGGCCCCGCGTCGTTCGACCTCAAGCCGGGCACCCACAAGGAGGTCGTGGTCGGGCAGTTCATGGTGCCGAAGAACGCCAAGCCCGGCACGTACGGCATCGGTGCCAAGTGCGCCAACGGCAAGGAGGCCACCGGCGACCTGGTCGTCACCGCGGGCAGCAGTGCCCCCTCCGGTTCACCCTCGGCAGCGGCCTCGTCGATGCCGATGCCGAGCATGTCCGCGGCCAAGCCCCCGAAGGGCGGCATGAAGACCGGCGTCGGCGGTACGAGCGAGGAGTCGGGCACGGCCGACATCGTGGCCGGTGCGGCCCTGATGGCGATGGCGGCGGCCGGCGGCGTCTGGTTCCTGCGCCGCCGCGGCACCGGCAGCCGGTACTGAGCCGGCCGCGCGAAGCCGGCACCCCGGCCGGCCCGGACCGCCCCGGCACCCGGACCCCGTATGCGTCCGGGTGCCGGGGCCACGGTTCCCGGCCCGTGGTGGAGGACTCCGATGCGCAAGAACCGCCCCCGACGGCGCGCCCGTTCGCGTGTCCGGCCGGCCGTCTGGTGCGACGGCCCGCCCGGGCTCCCGTACCGGGCCCTCCGTGACGCCCTGCGCGACCTGCGCACCACGGCGACGGCCGCCACGGTCCTCGGTGCCGCGCTCTGCACGGGCGGCGCACTGGTCAGCGAGGGCGCCCGGGAGCACATACCGCCCCCGCAGCCCTCGGCCGCCGAGGCGTTCGCCTCGGGAGCCGCCCGGGTGATCCGCCCGGACCAGTTGATCCCGCCGCTGCCGCCCGCCCCGCCCACCCGGATCCGGATACCCGACATCCAGGTCGACGCCCCTCTGACCACCCTCGGTCTGCTCCCGGACGAGACCCTCGCCAGCCCGCCGGAGGACGACAGGAACCTCGCCGGCTGGTACGCGGCCGGCACCGCCCCCGGCGCCACCGGAACCGCCGTCATCGGCGGCCACGTCGACACCGAGTCCGGCCCCGCCGTCTTCTACTCCCTCGGTGCGCTGAAGAAGGGACAGATCGTCGAAGTGGCACGCGCCGACGGCCGGACCGCCGTCTTCACGACGGACGCCATCGAGGTGTACGAGCGGACCGACTTCCCGTCCCGGAAGGTCTACGGGGCCACGGGCCGGGCCGAGTTGCGGCTGATCACATGCGGCGGGGGCTTCTCGCAGGAGACGGAGGAGTATCTGGGCAACGTGGTGGTGTACGCCCATCTGACGGCGGTGCGCCGGCCGTTGGAGGGGCCGGCGGCGGCCGTCAGCGTCCTGACGCCGGCGGCCGGGCCTCGCGTGCCCACGCCGCCAGCCCGGCGATGAAGCCCGCCCGTTCGTCCGGCGTCAGGCTGTCGAGCGCCCGCAGCAGCGGGGCGGAGCGGCGGGCGATGAAGGACTCGACGAGCGCCTGGTAGCGGCCGTCGATCCGCACCAGCATCCGCCGCCGGTTCTCCGGATCCTCGCGCCGTTCCACCAGTCCCGCCTTGTTGAGCGCGCTCACCAGCTCGCTGACGGTCGACAGCGACAGCCCCATCCGGTGGGCCAGTTCGCCCACGGTCAGCGGCTGTTCGGCGATCAGCTGCGGCAGTACGGCGCCGTGCCGCGGCGTGAGGCCGTGCACGTCGAAGACCGTACGCAGGCGGTCGGGCATCTCGGTGAGCGCGTTGCGCATGTAGGGGGAGATGAGGGGGACGAGGCCGATGGCCTCCATCTCCTCGGCGGTCGGGAGGCGGTGCTTTCCGGGGGTGGGGGCGTGCGGCATACTGCGAGTCTAGATGCTTCGGATATCCGAACTGTTGGGAAAACCGAACTGTTCTGAACCGTTCCGGACAAGGGGGACACCCATGCCTGCCGTCACCTACCGCGACGCGCTCGGCGAGGCGCTGGAGCGCCTGGACGACCTCGGCTACGAGCGCGGCGCCGGCGCCGACCTCGCCAACCACGGGCCCATGGGCGCCGAGGCCCTCGCCGCCCTCGGTCATGGTGCCGAGGTCGCCGCGTGGGTCGAGGGATACCGCACCGCCATGCCCCACCACGAGGTGCCGGAAGCGCGCTTCGCCCTCGATCCCGCCGACGAGTCGTCCTGGCGCCCCGCGCTCGGCGACTTCTCCCGCGCGGGCGACTGGGAACAGCTCTTCGCGCGCGAACTGGCCGGGGCGCCCTGGCGCGAGGTGCTGGTCCGCTGGTGGCCCCGGCTGCTGCCGGGCATGCTCGCCGGCCTCACCCACGGCCTGATCCGCACGGCCCACGCGGTCCGCTCCCTCGCGGCGGCCGAGGAGCCGACGGACCGTCAACTCACCGAGTTCGCAAGGGGGATGGCCTACTGGGCCGCCCGCTTCGCCCACCTCCCGGGCGAGGTGCGGATGACCGGCACGTACGATCTCGCCGCCGCCATCGCCGCTATGCCCCGGACGCCCTACGAGGGCAAGCACGGCCGCGCCGCCGCGGGCGCGCGGCTGGCCGGCCCCGCCCGGCTGCCCGGATACACCGAGGCGCTCGGCGCCCTGGACCCCGCCGCCGCGGAGCGCCCGCAGTGGCTGCTGGCCGAGATGACCACCGAGTTCGCGGGCGTCTATCTGGGCCACCCCGAGGTCTTCCCCGTCCCGCTGATCCACGGCGTCACGGCCCCGGCCGCCGTGCGCCTCGTCCTGCCGCATCTGCCGGAGAGCTTGTACCGGCCGACGGTGGCCGCGCTCTGGCACGTGCACGCCACACTGCTGCTGACCTTCACCGAACACCGCGGCGGCGAGGCCGAGGCGGCGCGGGTGGCGGCGGAGACGGACGTGCCGCCGTTCGACGAGCTCGTCGCGCGGGCGGTGGAGCACGGCGACGAGCACGTCATCAAGTTCACCGAGGCGGCCCGGCGCGAGCATGCGCTGCGGCCGGATCCCCGTTACGCGGCGGCGGTGCTGGCCGCGCAGGGACGGATCAAGCCGAGGCGGCTGCGCCGGGCCGCCTAGCGCTCTGCGGGAAGTGCGGTGCGTCGTCGGCTGCGGGTTCGTCGTGGTTGCCCGCGCAGTTCCTCCCCCAGCTACCGCTGGGGGTACCCCCAGCGCCCCTGCGGGGCGCGATCAGGAGGCCGCTCGTAGTTCGGCGAGCGCGTCGAGGATCGGCTGGCCGTACTTCGCCAGCTTGCTCTCGCCTACGCCACTCATGCCCGCAAGCTCGTCGAGGCCTGTGGGCATCCGAGTGGCGATCTCGCGCAGCGTCGCATCGTGGAAGACGACGTAGGCGGGCACGCCCTGCTCCTTGGCCGTGGCCGCGCGCCAGGCGCGCAGCGCTTCGAAGACCGGTACCGCCTCCGCGGGCAGATCGACAGGGGCCGAGCGCTTCGCCGAACCGCCCGACCGCGCGGCCCCCGCGGAGCGAACCGGCTTCTCCGGCTCCCGCCGCAGCAGCACCTGGCGGCGCGAGCCGAGTACGTCGCCGCTGGCCTCGGTGAGCACCAGCGTCCCGTACTCGCCCTCCACCGCGAGCAGGCCCCGGGCGAGCAACTGCCGTACGACGCCCCGCCATTCGGCGGTGCCCAGCTCCGTGCCGATGCCGAAGACGGTGAGGGCGTCGTGGTCGTGCTGGATGACCTTGGCCGTCTTCTTGCCCAGCAGGATGTCGATGATCTGCCCCGCCCCGAACTTCTGCCGCCGCTCCCGGGCCAGCCGGAGGACCGCCGACAGGAACTTCTGCGCGGCGACCGTGCCGTCCCAGGTGACCGGCGGGGTCAGGCAGGTGTCGCAGTTGCCGCAGGGGCCGCTCGGCTGCCCGAAGTAGGCCAGCAGCTGCACCCGGCGGCACTCGACCGTCTCGCACAGGGCCAGCATCGCCTCCAGATGTGCGGCGAGCCGGCGGCGGTGGGCGTCGTCGCCCTCCGAGCCGTCGATCAGCTTGCGCTGCTGGACGACGTCCTGCAGGCCGTAGGCGAGCCAGGCGGTGGACGGCTGGCCGTCGCGCCCGGCGCGGCCGGTCTCCTGGTAGTAGCCCTCGACGGACTTCGGCAGGTCGAGGTGGGCGACGAAACGCACGTCCGGCTTGTCGATGCCCATGCCGAAGGCGATGGTGGCGACCATGACGATGCCGTCCTCGCGCAGGAAGCGCGACTGGTGGGCGGCGCGCGTGGCCGCGTCGAGCCCCGCATGGTACGGGAGGGCGTCGATGCCGCTCTGCACCAGGAACGCGGCGGTGTCCTCGACCCCCTTGCGGGACAGGCAGTAGACGACGCCCGCGTCCCCCGCGTGCTCGGTGCGCAGCAGCTCCAGGAGCTGACGCTTGGGCTCGTTCTTCGGGACGATGCGGTACTGGATGTTCGGCCGGTCGAAACTGGCGACGAAGTGCCGGGCGCCGTCCAGCTGCAGCCGCGCCGCGATCTCCTTGCGCGTGGCCTCCGTGGCCGTCGCGGTGAGGGCGATGCGCGGAACGTCGGGCCAGCGCTCGTGGAGCATGGAGAGCGCGAGGTAGTCGGGGCGGAAGTCGTGGCCCCACTGGGCCACGCAGTGCGCCTCGTCGATGGCGAAGAGGGAGATCTTGCCGCGGTCGAGCAGCCGCAGCGTGGCCTCGACGCGCAGCCGCTCCGGGGCGAGGTAGAGCAGATCCAGCTCGCCGGCGAGGAACTCGGCCTCGACCATGCGCCGTTCGTCCGGATCCTGAGTGGAGTTGAGGAACCCGGCCCGCACGCCGAGCGCGCGGAGCGCGTCGACCTGGTCCTGCATGAGGGCGATCAGCGGGGACACGACGATGCCGACGCCGGGGCGCACGAGGGCCGGGATCTGGTAGCACAGCGACTTGCCGCCGCCGGTGGGCATCAGGACGAGCGCGTCCCCGCCGCCGACGACGTGCTCGATGATCTCCTGCTGCTCGCCGCGGAAGGCGTCGTACCCGAAGACGCGCCGGAGGCAGCGCAGGGCGTCGCTGTCGGTGATGTCCATTCCGGAAGTGTAGGGCGGGAGGGCTTACACGAATGGGGGATGTGGATAACCAGGGGTCGCACGATCGTGCGATTACTCAGGCCACCTCGATACCGAACTCCTGAACAAGCGCCTCCAGCCCTCCCGCGTACCCCTTCCCTCCCACCACGAAGTCCCAGTCGCCGCTCGCCCGCTTCCGGAAGGACCCGAGGACGAGCGCGGTCTCGCCGGCCCGCCCGTCGGACACCTCCAGCTGCCCGAGCTCGCTCCCGGCCGCGTCCGCGAGCCGGATCCGGGCGTCGGTGAACCCCGAAAGATCGGCGTCCGGGTTCACGGCCGGGTCTATGGCGGCCGCGAGCACCAGCCGGTCCGCCTGCGCGGGCAGCGCCTCGAAGGCGACGCGCAGGGCGGCCTTGTCCGCGGCGGAGGGGGCCACGGCGCGGACGGCGCCGTCGGGCGTGCGCGGATTGTTGTAGAAGACGAAGTGATCGTCGCTGAGGACCCGGCCGCCGGTGCAGACGAGCGCGCAGACGTCGAGGGCGACCCGGCCGGACCAGGACATGCCCAGAACGTTGTGGCCGTCGGGCACCCCCGTCCCGTCGTCCCCGCCCGGCACCCCGGTCCCGTCCGGAGCCGGCCCGGGAGCGCCGCTCCCCGGGCCCAGCCGCCCCCGCAGCCCGTGCTCCTGCAGCAGCCCCACCAGCTCCTCGCCGGAGACGAGCGTCAGCGGCTTCCCGTTGGCGAAGGCGTACGACCCGGGACCGAACCCGGAGGTCGTGACGAGCACGCCCTTGTTGGCACCGGCGCCCTGCACCGTCCCGTAGAGATCGCGGACGGCGGTCGGCGGCACCGTCTTCCGGTACCGCTTGACCTGCACGATGATCCGTCCGCCGCTGATCGGGTCGGGGTCGAGGGCCTCGACGTCGACGCCGCCGTCGTTCGACCGCTGGGTCATCACGGCCTGCATGCCGCGGGCCCGGAAGAGCTCGGCGACGAGCGCCTCGAAGGCGATCGGGTCCATCTCGAAGAGGTCCGGGTCGTCGTCCCCGCCGTGGGACACCACCCCGCGCCCCACGTCGCCGGGCTGCCGTACGGGCCGCACGGCGGCCAACTGGTCGGGCCGGGCGGACAGTTGCCCGCCGAGCCCCTCGACGAGACAGTCGACGGCACTGACCTGCGCCAGCCGCAGCCCGGCGAAGACCGGCCGGGCGACGGACACGGACGCGAGCACGATCTGCGCGCGCTGCCCGGTGACGGGGTCGTGGTCGTCGACGAAGCCGTTGAGGACGACGGACTCCAGCATCCCGAACTCGTCGGCGGCGAACAGCTCGTGGACGGCGAGCAGCACGCACTGCGCGAGCAGATCCCGGTGGATCGCGCGGCGCTGGGTGACGGGCCGGGCGGTCTCCTTCTCCTCGTCGGCGGTGGGCATGTAGCGCACGGACTTCACTGCCGGCACGACGTCGGGGCCGGGCAGCTCCCAGTCGACCACCAGCTGCCGGGGCCCGGGGTCGTAGGCGGCGGAGAGCCGGTGGGGGAAGTCGTCGGGCCGGGCGGAGGCGTAGAGGGCGGCCGAGAAATACTCGACGACGGCATCCGGATCGCCCTGCCGCAGGGCGGCGACGAGCTCGCCGACCCCGGCGTTGTACTGCCGGATCTCCTGCAGCTGGGCGGCAGCCCACTGCTCGTACTGCTGCCGATAGGCGGCGAGTTGCTGCTGCCGCTGCGCCTCGGCGGCCTGGGCCGCCTGCCGGTCGCGCTCGTACTGGGCCCGGGTGCCGAACCCGCGGTACCGGTTGGGGTCGGGCATGGCCACGGGCTGCCCGAGGTGCCCGGGGGAGAAGGCCGGCACCTGCTCGGGACGGGCCAGGGCGGCGGTGCCGAAGGCGGGCGCCCGGCAGCCCGTGGCGAGGAGCGAGGCCAGCGCCTCGACCCGGGCGTCCAGTTCCTCGTTCCGCCGCCGGACCTCGGCCTCCCGGCTCTGCCGGTACGCCTGCCGCTGCTCCCGGTCCAGCCGGGCCCGCTCCCGCTCCAGGGCCCGCTGCTGCCGCTCGGCCTCCCGCTGCGCCTGCACGGCGGCCCGCTGCCGCGCCTCCTGCTGCCGCTGCTGCTGCCGCTGGGTCTCGGCCCAGATCCCCATCAGCCCGTTGGAGCGTCGGCTCATCGCGGCCCCATCCCTCCCCCTTGACCAGCGGTTACGGGGCAATTTTAGGGGGCGGTCGCAGGCGCCTGAGCAGGCGTCAGACGGCGGGTTGGGTGTGTTGGCCAACGAAGCCGTGTTCGCGCCAACTTGGCGACGGCGCCCGCCGTGACTGCCCTCCCGCGGCATCCGGCTATAGCCTGCGCACCGCGCGCGCAGTACGGCTCCTGGTCCACGAAGAGAAGAGGACACATGAAGTCGCACTATCGCCGTCCCGGCATCCTGGCCGCCGCCGCAGCGCTCGTGCTCGGCGCCGGAGTGGCCGGTACGGCCCAGGCCTCGGCAGCACCGCAGAGCCCGGAGCGTTCGTCCAGACCCGCGGGTCCGCAGGACTACGGCTGGATCCGCAACGCCAACAGCGGCCACTGCCTGGCCGTCCCGGGCGCGAGCACGCAGAACGGGATGGGTCTGATCCAGTGGGGCTGCGGCACCTGGCGCGACCACTTCTGGCAGTTCGAGTTCGCCTTCAGCAGCGGCGGGCGCAGCTACTTCCGCATCCGCAACCTCAACAGCGGCCAGTGCCTGGCCGTTCCGGGCGCCAGCACCACGGCCGGCGTCCAGGTCATCCAGTGGCCCTGCGGCGAGTACAAGGACCACTACTGGGGCGTCGACTACACCAGCAAGGGCATGCGGCTCGTGAACTGGAACAGCGGCCAGTGCCTGGCTGTGCCGGGCGCAAGCATGGCGCAGGGCGAGAAGATCATCCAGTGGCCGTGCGGTGACTGGCCGGACCACTACTGGAACTTCTGATCCGGCACGCACGCGTGCGGGGAGCCGGGGCCGCCCGGCCCCGGCTCCCCGGTCACGTCAGTTGACGCAGGGGATGCCGCCCTCCTTCACCGCCTCGCCCGCGAACTTGTCGTCCGAGGACGACGAACTCGCCGCATCGGACGGTGAATCCGAAGGGCTCGGCGAGGCACTGGCGGAGGCCGACGCCCCCGTGAAGTCCTGCCCCAGCGTCACCTGCACATGGCCCGCCGGCACGGTCGGGCTGGCCAGCGGGGCCGCCGTCACGCCGAGCCGGCCCGCGATCTGCCGGCCCGCCTCGTCCGCGCCCTTGCCGTAGACGACGGTGGTGTGGGGCTGGGGCGCCGTGTTGGACGCGTGGCCCTCCGCATAGCCCGCCTCCTTCAGGGACTTGAGCTCCTCGGCCGCCGCGCCGGTCCGGCCCGAGCCGTTCAGCACGTCGACGGTGCCGGGGGCGGGCTTCGCCGGGGCGCTGGACGATCCGCCCGAGCTCGGGGACGCGGACGACGTGGCGCTGCCGAACCGGTCCCGTACCAGCGCCCGGATCTTCTCCGGGTTCACCAGCTGCACGTCCTCGTGGTTGCGGGTGGCCGAGCCCTCCGTCGGCAGCGTGTTGAACTCGACCTTGCCGCCGGTCAGGTTGGTGGCCTGCTGGGCGAAGTCGATGACGTTCAGCTTGCTGTCGATGACCAGGTCCTTCTTCACCACGCCGAACAGGCCCTGCAGCTTGCCCAGGCTGTCGAAGACGCCCTCGCCCTTCAGCTTGTGGGTGACCGAGGAGAGGAACGCCTGCTGGCGGTGCGTACGGTCCAGGTCGCCGCCGTCCAGGCCGTGCCGCTGGCGGACGAAGGCCAGTGCCTGCCGGGGGTTGACCTCCTGCAGGCCGGCCGGGAAGTCGGCGCCCGAATAGCGGTCCTTCACCGGGTGCTTGAGACACACCTGGATGGGCTGGAGCACCTTGGCGATGTCGTAGAAGCCCAGCAGGTTGACCTCGGCGAAGTGGTCGATCGGCACGTCGAGGAAGTTCTGCACGGTCGCCAGCGTGGCCTCGCGGCCCGCCTCCCGGCTGCCCGCCTCCAGGTCGGCGCCCCGCACGCCCTGCTTGTAGAGCCGCTCCCGGGCACCCGTGTAGGCGTTGGAGTACGCCTCCTTGATCTTGTAGTGCCCCTGTGTCGAACCGTCCCCGTTGAACGTCTGGACATAGTCGTCCCGGGGGATGGAGAACGCCTGGACCTTCCCGCCGTCTGCGGGGATGTGCATCAGGATGAGGGTGTTGGTGTTGTAGTAGCCGATATCGCTCGACCCCGCGTGGAGTTCGTCCTGGACGAACTCCTTCGGCAGGTCGTTGCCGTTCATGTCCTTGCGCGAATCGAGGCCGATCAGCAGCAGGTTGACCGAGTTGTCGAGGTGCTTGCGGCCCACCTTGCCGAGTGCGTCGGAGGTGTTCAGGCCGCTGGTGATCCAGTGGTACGCGGCCCAGGAGACCCCGCAGGTCGCCAGCACGGCGGCCGAGGTCAGGCCGGCCACGGTCCGCCCGACGATCACCCCGCGGGGCGTACGGGGAGCGCCGCCGCTCCGGCGGCGGGGGGTACGGCGGCTGCCGGGCCTGCTGCTGCCGCCGCTGGTGCGCCGCTCGGCGCCCGGTTTCTCACGCACGGTACGCACCGCTCTTCCTCGTCCCCCGGCCGGGCGTCACGCCGCGCCTCGACCGCATCCACCGCACCGCCAGCACCAGCAACAGCGCGACCTCGGCCGCCGCCATCGCCGGAAAGGCGTCGATCGCCCAGTGGACGGCCCCTGTCGTGGCCCCCTTGGCCTGGGAATCCTTCGGGCCCGCCGTCAGCTCGGCGACCACGGTGATCAGCAGCACCACGGGGGGCGGCGCGTACGCGACCCACCAGGCACCGGCCCGCGAGCAGGTCAGCGCCGCGGGCACCGCCCCGGCGACCGCCGTGAGCGCGAAGATCCAGCCCAGCGAGGACGTGACCAGCTCGTCGGCGAAGGCTCCGATCACCGGCAGCACCAGAGCGGCCGACACCGCTCTGCGCGCCTGCGCCTGCGTCCGCGTTCTCCCGCTTCCGCTTCTGCCGCCGCGCGCCGCCGCCGACCGGCCCCGTGGGGTCGGGACCCGGCGTGATCCTTGCGCGCGGGGACGGGAGGCGGCCGGGTCCGGCGAGGGCCTCGACGCCCTGCTCGGAGCTGCGGCCCGCTGGCCTGCCGTGGGCATTCCGGGTTGCATGGTTGCGCAATGTAGCAAGTGTTCCGGCTAGGCTGTGCGGGTGTCCGGGGGGAATCCCGTGAACCCAACCGCATACGGGGGAGGAGCCACGCCGATGGCGGCACCTGGGGAGCCTTCGGGGCAGGCGCTCAACGCCGCGGCCCTGAAGTTCGGCCTGCTGTCCTCTCCGCTGCGCCTGCACATCGTATGGGCACTGGCCCGCCGTGAGAGCGATGTCACGCAACTGGCCCGCCGTGTGGGTGCCCGCCCCCAGGCGGTCAGCCAGCACCTGGCCCGCCTGAAGCTCGCCGGCGCGGTCCGCTCCCGCAGCGAGGGCCGGCACCAGATCTATGCGGTGACGGATCCGCGGCTGACGGTGGTGGTGGAGGCGATGTTCAAGTCGCCGCCTCTCTCCTGAATACAGGGGGCGAATTTGCTTTCTCCGCACCACCGGGTGCCTGCCTGACCTGACGCACCGTCAGAACAGCCTTTTCGCTGACGACTCGGGGGAAGAGGAAATCCGCGGCGAAGGTGCTCGTGTTAACGTCTTCGTCGTGGTCAGCCTTGACGTCATCACCGAGCGCTCCGATCCCGCCGTACAGCGAATCATCGATGTCACGAAGCATTCGCGATCCGTTGTCCGGACGGCGCTGATCGAGGACCCCGAACCCCTCCTGCAAAGCATTCGCGCCGGTTTGGAGTTCACCGAGGTCTACGGACTGGAGACCACTCCGCTGCCGGGCGACCTGCTCGCCGCGTGCGAAGAGCGCGGAATTCCGGTCCGGCTGATCGCATCCCCGATCGCCAACCAGGTTTTCAAGACCGAGAAGAAGCCCAAGGCGTTCGGTATCGCCCGCGTTCCGCGCCCGTCCCGCCTCGCGGACCTGGCCGACGCGACCGGTGACCTCGTCCTCCTGGACGGCGTGAAGATCGTCGGCAACATCGGCGCCATCGTGCGGACCGCGTTCGCACTCGGTGCCGCGGGCATCGTGCTGGTGGACAGCGACCTCGTCAGCATCGCGGACCGCCGCCTGGTCAGGGCGAGCCGGGGCTATGTGTTCTCCCTGCCGATCGTCCTCGCCTCGCGGGAGGAGGCGCTCGGCCACTTCCGGGACAGCGGCGCGCGGATGGTGGTCTTCGAGGCCGACGGAGATCTCACCGTCGGTGACCTCGCCGGTATCGACGAGCGGCTCGTCCTGATGTTCGGCAGCGAGAAGACCGGCCCGTCGGGCGAGTTCTCGGACGTCTCCGCCGAGTCGGTGTCGATTCCGATGAACCCCGCGGCCGAGTCGCTCAACGTCTCCGTGTCGGCCGGAATCGCCCTGCACGCGCGGGCCCACCGGAACCTTTCGTAGCGGCCCTGGCCGAAGCGCCGCGTACGCAAACGGCCCCGGACGGGAAGTCCGGGGCCGAGTGGTGCCCCCGGGCAGATTCGAACTGCCGACACCCGCTTTAGGAGAGCGGTGCTCTATCCCCTGAGCTACGGAGGCGCATCCCTACGGGCCGCTCGGAGGCGGCCGAGGGTCAGCCTACCGGGTTCCGGGGCCGGCTGGGGAAGGGGCTGCCCGTCCTGTGTTCGACGGCGGGCCGGGCGGCTGCCGGGGCGTGGTCCGCGGCCCGTCGGCTTCAGCTGCCGGGCCCGGAGGCCCGGCGCCGTCCGGCCCGGTGGGCGAGCGTCTCGACGATGCGGCGCCATGCCGGTGATGCCTCGGAGATCCGGGAGGAGACCAGCTCCGCGGACCCTGCCGGGGTGCCGTCCCCTTCGTGTTCGATCTCCCACGCTTCCAGGTCGTCGATGAGCCGGTCCAGGCGCGGGTCGTGCGGGTCCCAGTCGACCGACCGGTCACAGGCGAGATACAGGCGCGCCGTCTCGGGGTCGTCGAAGGCGGCGTTCTTGTCCCGTATCCGCCGCGGCACGGCGTCCGGGTCCAGTGCCTGCATCAGGATCCACGCGTCGCGCTCGAGCCGCACCCTCGGTTCGCCGACGCCGAGGCCGCGCATCCGGTCCAGGAGGGCGACCACCTCGGGAGGCAGGAAAAGCCTTTCCCCCTCGGCCAGTTCGGCGATTCTGCGGCGGTGTTCCGCGAGCTGGTCGATCCTGCGCTGCAATGCGGCGTCGATCTCGGTGACGGCTGCGGCGAATTCGGCCGGCCGGGCGTGCAGCAGCGCGTCGATACGGGCCAGCGGCACCCCGGCCTCGGCGAGGGTCCTGATCCGGATGAGGTCAACTGCCGCCTGTGCGCTGTAGCGACGGTAGCCGGAGGCGTCGCGCTCGGGTTCGGGGAGCAGGCCGATGTGGTGGTAGTGGCGAACGGTGCGTACGGTCACGCCGGCGGTTGCCGCGAGGCGGCCGATCGTGAGCACCGCTCTCCCGGGGTCGTCGTGCAACGTGGGTCCCGCCGAGTCCATTCAGGGGTTCTTCGAGCGGCGAGCCCGCTCGACGACGTCACGGACCGCCTGGACCACGGCATCGGGCCGGTCGAAGCAGAGCCGGTGGTGGAAGGTGTCGAAGAGGATGCGCTGCTCCCCGTGCGAGACCGATCCCACCAGGGCCGCGTCCATCCTCGTCCTGCGCCCGTGCCGCCGCGGTCGTACACCACGGCGGTGGTGAACCGCGAAACCCCTTGCTGTACACCGAAGTAGTCCAGGCCGACCGCGCCGGCGCCCGGCAGGAACACCGCGGCCGGACCGCCGCTGCCCGACCCGTGCACGAAGAGGCGGCGGCCGTCGACCTCCTGGAACCCTCCGGCCGGCGGGGCGGGGGGAGTTGGGGATGTGCTCGGGAAAGTATGGTCGTTCGTCATGCGCGTCATGCTCCAACCCTGACGCAGGGTCAGGGTCAACTCCCGCCGCCTACATGGCGTTCCGACAGTGCCCGCCTCAGTCCTGCCGCCGCACCCTCACCCGCCAGCTCCCGTCGCGCTCCTGGCGCAGGACGTCGATCATGACGCCGGGTGCCGTGCAGCGCTGGCCCGCGCGGTAGGGGGCGTCCGAGAGGGGGGCGTTCACGTTGGGGTCCGTCGTGTAGCAGCCCGCGCTGCCGGGGGTGGCGTCGGAGGCGCGGACCGGGCCCGTGCCGGAGGGGAGGTCCGAGGCCACCGTGGTGACCAGGACGCCGGGGCGGCACACCGCGTGGTCCAGGGGGCCGGGGGCGCGGGCTTCCAGGGTGAGGGCGTGGGTGGGGGAGAGGGGGATCACGGCGAGCTTGGCGCCGCCGCGGCGGGAGGTCGGGGTGAGGGTGATGGTCCGGGTGCCGGGGCGGTCGAGGCAGTGGACCTCGCGCGGGGCCAGCCAGCCCAGCTTCCACTTGTGCCAGGCGAGGAAGTCGTTGGAGGGGCCCCAGTCCTCGTCCATGGGGTCCCAGTGGCCCACAGGCGTGCGGATCGCCCGGCTGGGGGCGGCGGTGTAGAGGTCGGGGAGGCCGAAGCTGTGGGCGTTCTCGTGGGTGAGGACGCGGTACGGGCTGTCGCCGGTCTGCCGGCTCCAGATGAAGGAGACGTTCCGGAACGGCGTGCCGTCGTAGGTCTCCAGGCCCGTGGCGGCGCCGGCGAAGGTCACCGAGCGGACGTCCTGCACGGCGGGCGGCCCGGCGTTGGGGGCGGCCAGGACGTTGATCAGGTCGTAGCGGGAGAAGTCGACCCGGTCGTCGACGGCCGCGAGGATCTCCTTGGAGATCGCGTGGTAGCCGTCGTCGTGGTTCGGGTCGAAGGCCGAGCCGCGGGTGATGCCGTACCAGCGGTACGGGTGCGCCATGCGGATCCAGTGCAGGAACGGGGTCGAGCGGTAGTCGAGGCGACCGTACGAGCTGCGGCGGAAGTAGTCGGCGACGGCCGGGAAGAACTCGGCGTACCGCTCCTTCGGGGTGATCCGGGCCCGGGCGTCGGGGAAGTCGATGAAGAGGGTGACCGCCCGCACCGTCCCGCTGGAGCGTGCATAGCCGTACGGGGTGCGGGCGCCCTCGGAGACGTTCCGGGTGACCGTGCGCAGCGCGCAGGGGCCGGACGGGCGCCGGCCGGCCCGGTCCGCCGCGGGGGCGCCCGCGGTGTCCGGCGCGTAGGGGTCCGCCTCGGACGGCACGGGGGACGTCAGCGCCAGCACCGTCACCGCAAGGACCGCGACGACCAGGGTCTTCATGTTCTTCACCCTGTGCCGTGGCGGGCCGGTGCGCTCCCCGGACTGCGGCAGACGCGTGACGGCGACGGCACGGAGCGTCGTGTGAGGCGGCTCACCCGGCCGCGCCGAAATATCCGGGGACCTGCTCCCCGTTTAAGTGAGCGTTTCTGTCAAACGGGGAGCTCGTCCCCGGATCTTCATCCCACCCAAGGAGAAGCCGCCGTGGCCGCCGCCCCGCAGCCCCGCCTCCGCGCCGACGCCCTCCGCAACCGCGAGCGGATCATCTCGGCCGCCCGCGAGGCGCTCGTCGAGCACGGCGCCGAATCCTCGCTCGACGAAATCGCTCGACGCGCAGGTGTCGGCAATGCCACCCTGTACCGGCACTTCGCGGACCGCCGCGAGCTGATCCACCACGTCACCCTCTCGGTCATGGCCCGCCTCGCGGACCGTGCCGAGGTGGCGCGAGCCGAGGAGCCCGATGCCTTCCTGGCGCTGAGGCGCTTCGTCCACGCCGCGGCGGACGAGCGGATCGGGGCGCTCTGCCCGCTGCTCGCCGAAGGCGTCGACAAGAGCCACGTCGAGCACATCGCGGCGCGCGAGCGGCTCGACCAGGGGATCGAGGCGCTCATGGCCGCCGCCCGCGCGGCCGGCCAGCTGCGCGCCGACATCTCCGTCGGCGACCTGATGGTGGCCATCACCCAGCTCACCAGGCCCCTGCCGGGGACCGGCTGCATGAACTTCGACCAGTTCGTGCACCGGCATCTGCAGATCTTCCTGGACGGGCTGATGGCCCCCGCCCGCTCCCAGCTCCCCGGAGCCGCCGTCACGTTGGAGGACCTGCGCCAGAAGTGAGGCCGCGCGCCGGGCCGTTGCCCGGCCCGTTGTCAGTACCCCGTGCCATCGTTCTTCAGCAGCCCTTCAACAGCCCCGGTTCCCACAGTTTTTCGCACCCCCCGCCACGCCAGATAGGCCCCTCCATGCCACACACCGCCCCCCACGCAGATCCGCGGCGCTGGAAAGCGCTCGTCTTCATCGCCCTCGCCCAGCTGATGGTCGTCCTCGACGCGACCATCGTGAACATCGCCCTGCCCTCCGCCCAGACCGACCTCGGCATCTCGGACGGGAACCGGCAGTGGGTCATCACCGCCTACGCCCTCGCCTTCGGCGGGCTGCTGCTGTTCGGCGGCCGGGTGTCCGACATGTGGGGCCGCAAGCGCACGTTCGTCACGGGCCTCATAGGCTTCGCCGCCGCCTCGGCGATCGGCGGCGCCGCGGTCAACACGCCCATGCTGATGGGCGCCCGCGCCCTGCAGGGCGTCTTCGGTGCGCTGCTGGCGCCGGCCGCCCTGTCGCTGCTCGCCGTGATGTTCACCGAGGCCAAGGAGCGCGCCAAGGCGTTCGGCATCTTCGGTGCCATCGCCGGTGGCGGTGGCGCCGTCGGCCTCATCCTCGGCGGCGTGTTCACCGAGTACATGAACTGGCGCTGGACGTTCTTCGTGAACATCCCCTTCGCCATCGTCGCGGCGACGGGTGCGATAGCCGTCGTCCGTGAGCCCGCGGGCAGCCGCAACTCCGCCCGCCTGGACGTCCCGGGCGTCATCCTGGCCACCCTCGGTCTCGTCTCGCTCGTGTACGGCTTCACCCGTGCGGAGACGGACGGCTGGACCGCCGGTGCCACGATCGGCTTCTTCGTCGCGGCCGCCGTGCTGCTGGCCGCCTTCGTGGCCGTGGAGTCCCGGGTGAAGGCGCCGCTGCTGCCGCTGCGCGTGGTCACCGACCGCAACCGTGGCGGGGTCTACGCCGCGCTCGGCCTCGCCGCCATCGGCATGTTCGGCCTGTTCCTCTTCCTGACCTACTACCTGCAGGTCACCCGGGGGTACAGCCCGGTCAAGACGGGTCTGTCGTTCCTCCCGATGATCGCCACGATGATCACCGGCTCGACCCAGGTCGGCGCCCGGCTGATGACCCGTGTGCCGCCGCGCTGGCTGATGGGCCCGGGCTTCCTGCTCGCCGCCCTCGGCATGGTGCTGCTCACGCGGATCGACCTCAACACCTCGTACACCACCGGCATCCTGCCCTCGCTGCTGATGATGGGCCTCGGCATGGGCACGGCCTTCATGCCCGCCATGAGCCTGGCCACGCACGGCGTGCAGCCGCGGGACGCGGGTGTCGCCTCCGCGATGGTCAACACTTCGCAGCAGGTGGGCGGCGCGATCGGTACGGCCCTGCTGAACACGATCGCCGCCAGTGCGACCACCGACTACCTCAAGTCGCATATGACGCCCGCCGCCGCGGCCAACCCCAAGCTGCTGCAGTTCCAGTCGGCGGTGCACGGCTACACGACCGCCATCTGGTGGGCGGCCGGCATCCTCACGCTGTCCGCGCTGATCGCGCTGACCTTCGTCAACCACCGCCCCGGCAACGGCGGTTCCGCCGCCGCGTCCGGCGGTGCGGACGAGGCTGCCGCCGAGGATGCGGTGCCGGTGATGGCGCACTGATCGGCTGAACGTGCGCGAGGGCCTTTGCGGGAACCACGGTTCCTGCAAAGGCCCTCGCGGCGTGTAAGGGGCTGCCCGTTTGCCGGGGCTTCGCCCCGGACCCGGTGGCGTGTCGACTGCGGGCCGGTTGCTGGTTGCTCGCGCAGTTCCTCCCCCAGCTACCGCTGGGGGGACCCCCAGCGCCCCTTGCGGGGCGCCCCGTGAGCGGGGCGCTGGTCAGCGCAGCCAGGGCAGGTCCGCGCCCTCCGGTTCCAGGCCCGTCGCGATGGTCCGGCACACCTCGCCGAACTGCTTGACCTGTTCCGGCGTGAGCCGGTCGAAGACCGCCGCGCGGACCGCGGCCACGTGGCCCGGCGCCGAGCGGCTCAGCATCGTGTAGCCCGCGTCCGTGAGGATCGCCAGCTGGCCGCGCTTGTCGGACGGGCACTCCTCGCGGCGCACCCAGCCGTTCTTCTCCAGGCGGGCGACGGCGTGCGAGAGCCGGGAGCGGGTGATCTTGGCCTGCTGGGCGAGTTCGGTCATCCGCATCCGGCGGCGCGGGGCCTCGGAGAGCTGGACGAGCAGCCCGTAGTAGACGTGCGGCATCTCGGCGTCGCGCTGGAGCTGGCGGTCGAGGTGGTCCTCCAGGAGCCGGGTCGCGTGCATGTACGCGCGCCAGGCGGCCTGCTCTTCCTCGGTGAGCCAGTGCGGGTCCTCCGCGGGGTCGTCCGATGCGGGTCGGTTGGTCATGGCATCCACTGTTCCACTTCCTGCACCCCGCCTTGTTCCTTGAACTTTCAATTAGTAAGGGATAAGGTCTCTCGTAGAGCTTGAGATTTCAAGTAGAGAGCCGGGAGTGTGTCATGTCAGCGACCCCCGGGCGGATGCCCGCCCTCTACCTCTCGCACGGTGCCCCGCCGCTGGCCGACGACGCCCTCTGGACCCGCCAGCTCGCGGACTGGTCCGCAGGCCTGCCCCGGCCCGCCGCCATCCTGATGATCTCCGCGCACTGGGAGGAGGCCCCGCTCGCGCTGGGCGCGACCACGACCGTGCCGCTGGTCTACGACTTCTGGGGCTTCCCCGAGCACTACTACCGGGTGCAGTACGCGTCCCCCGGCGCCCCGGCGCTGGCCGACCGGGTCCGCAAGATGCTGCGCGGCGCCGGCACGCCCGTACAGGACCTGCCCGACCGGGGGCTGGACCACGGCGCGTACGTCCCGCTCGTCGAGATGTACCCCGATGCCGACATCCCCGTGCTGCAGCTCTCGATGCCCACGCTCGACCCGCAGCGGCTGCTGCAACTCGGCCGCAGGCTCGCGCCGTTGCGCGACGAGGGCGTACTGATCGTCGGCAGTGGCTTCTTCACCCACAACCTGGCGGCGCTGCGGCACGCCGGACCGCAGCCGCCCGCGTGGTCGGCGGAGTTCGACGCATGGGGCGACGAGGCGCTGCAGGCGCAGGACGTCGACGCCCTGCTCGACTTCGCGCACGCCGCCCCCGCCGCCGCGCTCGCGCACCCGCGCACCGAACACTTCGCCCCGCTCTTCGTCACGCTCGGCGCGGCCGAGGACGAGCTGGACAGCGGGCGCACCGTGATCGACGGCTTCTGGGGCGGACTCGCGAAGCGGTCGGTCCAGTTCGGGTAGGAGCCGGTTCGGGCAGGAGCAGGAGGCGTGCCGATCGCCTCAGTGCTCGTGCGTGTAGAAGACGTAATACGAGATCAGGCCCATCCCGATCCCCAGCGGGAGTCCGATCGCCGTCGACCGGAGCACGGACCCCCCGGACAGGCTGCACAGGAAGCCCATGCAGATGCCGAAGAACGCGCCGAAGGCGGCGGCGCGCACCTCGGCGACCATCCGGTGCCGCTCGCGCAGCAGGACGTGCCCGACGGCGATGGACACCAGCGCGGTGACGAGGCCCACCAGCCAGGCGTGCCCCGCGGAGTTCCCGGTCTCCGAGGAGATGAAGACGGCGTACAGGCCCAGGGCGATGCCGCCGGTGACGGGGACGCCCCACTCCCACCGGGCGTGACCGGCCTCCGCGGTGCGGCGGGTCTGCGGAAGGTGCGTGCCGCGGGCCACCGGGCCCGGGCCCTCGTGGGCGGCGTGTGCCGGCATGACGGGCTCCCTTCGCTGGTTCCGGTCCCACCAGCGCACACCTGTCCCCCCGGCCCGGCAAATCGATCACGGTGCGTCCGCCCGTCCGGGGGTGCGGTCCGGGCAACCGGCGGCCCCTGTGCCGCGTCTACGGGGGCAGGAACCGGAGCCCGCCGAGGGCCGAAGGGCAGTGCCGCCCGCCGGTCCGCCCCTGGCCGATCCCGCGTCCGACCTGCGGTTTCCCCGCCCGTCACACCCCGCGGTCCCCCCTTGCGGCCGGACAGGGTACTGCATGATCACAAAAAAGAAGACGCTCCTGGGAATTCTGTCCTGATTCCAGCCGTTGTTTCCTTCGGACGGCCACCCGTCAGGGGCACCGTCTCCATCCCGCGACCCACTCATCGCAAGGGAGTACGCATGGCAACCCGTGCCGTCGCCCGTCGTAAGACCGCCTCTCCGGGGGCCGACGAGGCCAGCAGTGTTCGCGCCTCGGGCGGGGAGATCGCCGATCGCGACCTGGTCGGCATGTACCTCGACGAGATCGCGCGTACGCCCCTGCTCGACGCCGCCAAGGAGGTCGAGCTCTCGCAGACCATCGAGGCGGGCGTGTACGCCCGGCAGATCCTCGACGGCCTGGAGGACGGAGCCGGAGCCGGGGCCGCAGGCGCCTCGCGCGAGGAGCTCGAAGCCATCGCCGCCGAGGGGGCCCGTGCCAAGGACGTCTTCATCAAGTCGAACCTCCGCCTGGTCGTCGCCGTGGCCCGGCGCTACCCGCGCAGCGGGCTGCCGCTCCTCGACCTGATCCAGGAGGGCAACGCGGGCCTGGTGCGCGCCGTGGAGAAGTTCGACTACACCAAGGGCTTCAAGTTCTCCACGTATGCGACCTGGTGGATCCGCCAGGCCATCACCCGCTCCATCGCCGACCAGTCCCGCACGATCCGGCTCCCCGTCCACCTCGTGGAGGAGCTCGGCCGGATCCGCCGGGTGCAGCGCGAGTTCAACCGGGAGCACGGCCGCGACCCCGAGCACGGGGAGATCGCCGCCGAGCTGGACACCACGGCCGAGCGCGTCGGCGACGTCCTGGACTGGGCGCGCGACCCGGTCAGCCTGAACATGTCCGTGGACGACGAGGGCGAGACCCAGTTCGGCGACCTGCTGGAGGACACCTCCGCCGTCTCCCCGGAGCAGTCGGTGATCGCCCTGCTGCGCAGCGAGGAGCTGGAGAGCCTGATCGGCCGCCTCGACCACCGCACCGCGTCGATCATCAAGGCGCGCTACGGCATCGAGGACGGGCGTGAGCGCACGCTCACCGAGGTCGGCAAGCAGCACGGCCTCACGCGCGAGCGCATCCGGCAGATAGAGAAGCACGCGTTGCTGGAGCTGAAGAAGATGGCCCACGACACGGGGTTCGACGCGGCGGCCTGAACGGCATAGCCTGGAAGTGACCCCAAGGACGGGCCCCGGCGCCTCCCCCCCTGCGTCGGGGTCCTTTTCCGCCCTCGTGGGCGTGGGCTACGCGCCCGCCGCCCGGCCCAGCCTGGCGCCCAGTTCCCGCAGGTGGTCCACCAGGGCCTGCGGCTCGCTCACCTCGAACTCGCAGTCGATCAAGGCCAGTCGCATGGCGATCCACTCCAGTGAGTCGGACGTCTCGAACTCCAGCCGGCAGCTGCCGCAGCCCGTCGGCACCGGGGTGCCGACCGACGGCGGCATCCGGGCGGCCACGAACTCCGCCGGAGCGCGCAGGGTCGCCACGACCCGGTAGACCGGCTGGCTCCGCGACATCGAGCGGCTCATGAACTCCGCCGCGTCCGCCGCCGGCAGCTCCCGCGGGGTGAACCGCGCGCCCGTCGCGAAGGGCTCGCTGACCCGGTCCACCCGGAACGTGCGCCAGTCCTCGCGGTCGATGTCGTACGCGACCAGGTACCACCGGCGCCCCGTGCTCACCAGCCGGTGCGGCTCGACGAGCCGCTTCGTCTCGGTGCCGTCCCCCGTGCGGTAGCCGAAGCGCAGCCGCTCGTGGCCGGTCGCGGCCGCCGCCATGACGGTCAGGGTCCGGGGATCGATCGTCGCCCCGTCCCCCGCACCCCAGACCAGCGGCACGGTGGCCGCCTGCAGTGCGGCGACCCGGTGCCGCAGCCGGGAGGGCAGCACCTGCTCCAGCTTGGCCAGCGCCCGCACCGAGGCCTCCTCGATGCCGTCGACGGCGTGCCCGGCCCCGGCGCGCAGCCCGACCGCGATGGCCACCGCCTCCTCGTCGTCGAGGACGAGCGGCGGCATGGCGGCCCCGGCGGCCAGCCGGTACCCGCCGTCGGCGCCCATCGTCGCCTGGACGGGATAGCCGAGGTCGCGGAGGCGCTCGATGTCGCGCCGGATCGTGCGCGGGGTGACGCCCAGCCGCTCGGCGAGCTCGCGGCCCGGCCAGTCGCGCGGGGTCTGGAGCAGCGAGAGCAGGGTCAGCAGCCGTGCCGGGGTGTCCGTCATGTCACTCAGCCTGCCAGCGAAGTAGGACATGACCTGACCTATAGCCGGGTTAGGTTTTCGGTCACCCCCGGAAAATCAGCACGAAAGGCAACACGCGTGTCCGTCACCGCCACCGATCCGCCGGCCGCCGAGGCCACTGAGGCCTCCGGGCCCGCCGCACCCCGGTCCCCGGCCGACCGCCGCCGCTGGCTGGCGCTCGCAGTCGTGATGACCGCGTCCTTCATGGACCTGGTCGACGTCACCATCGTCAACATCGCCATGCCGAGCATCCAGAAGGACATCGGCGCCTCCTTCAGCATCCTGCAGTGGATCACCGAGGGCTACGCGCTCGCCTTCGCCGCCGGCCTGATCACCGGCGGCCGGCTCGGGGACATCTACGGCCGGCGGCGGATCTTCCTCCTCGGCATGTCCGGCTTCACGCTCGCCTCGATGCTGTGCGGCACAGCCGGGGACCCCCATCTCCTCGTCGCGGCACGGGTGTTCCAGGGTGCGACGGCGGCGCTGATGGTGCCGCAGGTGCTGGCCATCGTCCACGCCACGTTCCCCGCGCACGAACGCGGCAAGGTCTTCGGCATGTTCGGCGCCGTCGTCGGCCTGGGCGCCGTCTCCGGCCCGATCCTCGGCGCGCTGCTCACGCAGTGGAACCTCTTCGGCCTGGAGTGGCGGCCGATCTTCCTGGTCAACCTGCCCGTCGGCATCGCCGGTCTGCTCCTCGGCCGTCGCTACATCTCCGAGTCCCGGGCCCCGAAGGCGCTGAAGCTCGACCTGGTGGGCGTGCTGCTCGCCTCCGGCGGCCTGCTGATGCTGCTCTACCCGCTGACCCAGGGCCGCGAACTGGGCTGGCCGCTGTGGGGTTACCTCTGCATGGCGGGCAGCGCGGTCGTCTTCGCCGCGTTCGTCGCCTACGAGCGGTACAAGGCCCGCAAGGACGGATCCCCGCTCGTCGAGCTCTCGCTGTTCCGCGTCAAGAGCTTCGCCGCCGGCGTCGGCGTCGAGATCGCCTTCGGCGTGGCCTGCGGCATCTTCTTCCTGATCTGGACGCTGTACATGCAGATCGGGCTCGGCTGGAGCCCGCTGCGCGCGGGCCTGACCGGCATCCCCTTCTCGCTCGCCGTGTCGGTCGCGGCCGGCCTGTCCGTCCAGAAGCTCGTGCCGCGCTTCGGCCGCAAGGTGCTGCAGGCCGGTGCGCTGGCGATGGCGGCCGGCGTCCTCCTCTACATCTGGGAGGCGGGCCACTACGGGACGGGCATCAAGCCGTGGCAGATGGCCGCGCCGCTGATCGTGATGGGCCTGGGCATGGGCCTCGTCGTCGCCCCGCTCACGGAGGCGGTCCTCTCCGAGGTGCCGCGCGAGCACTCCGGGTCGGCGTCCGGACTCATCAACACGACGCAGCAGTTGGGCAATGCGGTGGGGCTGGGACTGGTGTCGGTGGTGTTCTTCAACGCCCTGGACGCGAAGGCGCTGGCCGCTGGGCGTACGGGGGAGGCCTTTGCCACTGCGTTCAGGCATGGCATGTGGTGGGTTGCCGGGGTGCTGGGGGTTGTGCTGGCGCTGATGTTCGCGTTGCCGCGGCGCTCCGCGGGGGCGGCCGCCGAGTAGGTCGGGTGCGGGTCCGTTGTGGTTGCTCGCGCAGTTCCCCGCGCCCCTGACGGGGGCACGGAACCACTAGGGGCGCGGGGAACTGCGCGACCGGCCACAGACGACCTGCAGCCGAACGCAACGCTCAGCCGTACAGCTCCGTGTACGACGGAAACACACCGCCGGGGCCATTGATGCCCTCGGCGGCCCGCGCGGCGCGCACCACGCACCGCGTGAGCACATCCGCCCCCGCCGCCAGGATCTCGTTCACGGCCCCTGCCGTGAAGTCCACGCTGCTGGGCAGCGATTGGTCCTCCGCCAACGGGCGAGCGCCCGTCGCCAAAGCGAACACGGTGTCGCCGTCCGTCAGCAGGTGCACCGGCCGTACCGCCCGCGCCAGGCCGTCGTGTGCCGTGCCGGCCAGCTTCTGCGCCTGGGCGCGGGTGAGCGCCGCATCCGTCGCGACCACGGCGATCGTGGTGTTGAGCGGCGGCTGCACCGAACCCGCCCAGCGGCGAGCCGACTCCTGTCGCGCCGCGTCCAGCGCGCGCTGCGCCGCCGTGTGCCGCTCCGGTTCCGGATACGGGACCCGGCCGCCCTCGTACAGCTGCCCGTACAGCACGCCCGTCTGCGGATCGGCCACCGCACCGGCCGCGTTGACGGCGGCGAGCGCGGCCACCGTCACGCCCGACGGCAGCACCACGCTCGCCGTGCCGATGCCCCCCTTGAGGCCCCCGGCCACCGCCCCGGTGCCGGCTCCCACATTGCCCTGCGCCACCGGCGCCCCCGGCTCCGTACGCGCCGCGGCCTCGACGGCCCGGCGGCCCAGGGCGGCGTCCGGG
The DNA here is from genome assembly GCF_013030945.1 of Streptomyces morookaense. Taxonomy (GTDB): domain Bacteria; phylum Actinomycetota; class Actinomycetes; order Streptomycetales; family Streptomycetaceae; genus Streptomyces; species Streptomyces morookaensis. The sequence goes on from NZ_JABBXF010000032.1 coordinate 66,247, forward strand.
CGGGCCCGCCAGTCGCCGCCGCGGCCCAGGTCGAAGAGGGCGGCGGCCGGGACGACCGGCACCACCTGGGCGGGGTCCGGGCCGACCTGCACGCCCCGGCGCTCGTCCTCCAGCCAGGCCATCACCCCGGACGCGGCCTCCAGCCCGAACGCGCTGCCGCCGGTGAGGACGACCGCCTCGATGCGCTGGACGAGGTTGCGCGGGTCGAGGGCGTCCGTCTCCCGCGTCCCGGGCCCGCCGCCCCGGACGTCCACGGCGGCCACCGCGCCGCCCGGTTCGGTCAGGACGACGGTGGTCCCGCTCAGGGCCCGCTCACCGGTCAACTCGGCGTGTCCGACGCGGAGACCGGGCACGTCGGTCAGGGCATCACGAGGACCGGGACGCAGCAATGCAGTCATGCGGCATGCGTATCACGCGTCCTGCTCCCGCGCCGCCCTCCTGGCCGTCAGAGTGACGCCCACCACGACCGTCGCGGCCGCCACCAGACCGGCGGCGAGCACGGCCCTGTTCCCCGCGAACGTGCACAGCAGGACCAGCACGGCCGAGACCGGCAGCACCAACTGCTGGGCCGGGCCGCGCTTCTGGTGCCGTGAGTGGATCAGCCACACCGTGAGCATGAACAGCGCGGTGGGGACGGTGACCGCCGCGGAGGCGGCGGTCGTCGGGATGTGCGCCTTGCCCGTCGCCGTCTCGATCGCCACCTCGATGCCCGCGCCGACCGCCGCCGCCGAGACGAACACGGGGTAGTGCCCGTAACCCCACAGGAACGCCTGGCTGTTGGAGGCGAGATGAAGGTGGATGGGCACGGCGAAGTAGATCCAGTACGCGGCGAAGATGATGAGCAGCCCGCCGGCCGCGATCGGCAGCAGGGTGCCCAGCGACCCGTGCTCGTCCACCGCCGACTGCACGGCGACCGTGGCCGCGGAGACGGTCTCGCCGAGCACGATGATGGTGAACAGGCCGTAGCGCTCGGCGATGTGGTGCGGGTGCCAGCCCGTCTGGTGCCGGTGCTCGGCGATGGGCGGTACGCACATCTCCAGCACCGCCATCACCAGGAAGACCCATGGCTTGGCGTGGCCCGGCAGCAACAGCAGCCCCAGCCAGCCGACCTGGCACAGACTGATGCCCGCCGCGTAGCGCAGGGCCGTGGTGCGCTCCTCGCCCTCGGCGCCGTGCGCGGCCCGCAGCCACTGCGAGACCATGGCGAACCGCATCACGAGATAGCCGAACCAGACCGCCGTGAAGTCCCCGCGGTCGAAGGCGCGGGGCACGCCGGCGGCGAGGATCAGCACACCGGCGATCTGGACGAGGGTGACGACACGGTAGAGCGCGTCGTCCGTGTCGTAGGCCGAGGAGAACCAACTGAAGTTCATCCAGGCCCACCACACGGCGAAGAACATCATCAGGTAGCCGGGGATGCCGTGCTGCGGATGCCCCTCCGCGAGCGCGTGCACCAGCTGCCGGCCCGCCTGGGCGACCGCGACGACGAAGCACAGGTCGAAGAACAGCTCCAGGGGCGTCGCGGCGCGGTGCGACTCCTCGCGTCCGCGTGCGGTCATGGGGCGCAGCACGCTCATGGGCCGATTCTCACCGCAGCCGCCCCGGCCCGCGCGCGGAGCGGGTGGCCCTACCCTGGAGGACATGAGCACTGCCCCCGAGCCCCTCCCCCATAGCCTGAACGGCATGGGAGGTACCCCCACCCCCGCTGCCGCGCTGATCTTCGACGACCCGCTGTCGCGTCCGTCGGCCGACGACACGGACCGCGGCTGGGGCGACGAGCGCCCTTCGGCTGCCGCCGACCTGGCCCGCTTCCTGAACGAAAAGCCGCCGCACCACATCTAGGCGTAGGCCGCGCCCCGTCAGGGGCGCGGGGCTGTTTTCGATGTGTGCGGCTCCGCCGCGTGGGCGCGATCAGCCCAAGCCGGTCCGCACCTAACGCTGAGCCGGAACCGCCCCCGGATCCTCGCCCCGCCGCGCAGCGACCAGCGCATCGCGGATCTCGGTGAGCAGCTCGACCTCGGTCGCAGGCTTCTCCGCCTCCGCCGGAGGCTTACGCTCCTGCCACCGCTTCATCGGCAACAGCATCAGGAAGTACACCACCGCAGCGGTGATCAGAAACGTCAGCGAGGCGCTGAGCACCGAGCCCCACTGGATGACGACGCCCTTGGTCACCTCGCCCGCCGCATTGCGCGCGCAGGGCCCCTTGATGCAGGACGCGTAGCGCTCCAGATCCTTGGTCCCGAAGGCCCCGACGACCGGGTTGATCACGCCCTTGACCACGGAGTTCACGATGTTCGTGAACGCTGCGCCGATGACCACGGCGACTGCCAGGTCGATGACGTTCCCGCGCATCAGGAACGCCTTGAAGCCGCCGAGGACTCCTGTCTTCTTCTCGCTCACCGGAGAGCCTCTCTGTACGCACCACACCGGAATGTGAGGTTCCGATCCGGTTGCACAACATACGAGAGACTCTGGCCGGTCTGTCCAATCGGCAAACGGGAGCCGGGGGGCCTACGGGAGCGCGATGCCGGGGTCCTGCCCGTCGTACGCGTGCCGGCACAGGCAGTCGGCGTCGGCGGGCTCGGGGAGGGCCTTGACCGTGTCGAAGAGCACCTCGCGCAGCCGTCCGACGTTCTCCGCGAACACCCGCAGCACCTCGTCGTGCGAGACGCCCTCGCCGGTCTCCGCGCCCGCGTCCAGGTCCGTGACCAGGGAGATCGAGGTGTAGCACAGGCCCAGCTCACGGGCCAGGACGGCCTCGGGGTGCCCGGTCATGCCGACCACGGACCAGCCCTGCGCCGCGTGCCAGCGGGACTCGGCCCGGGTCGAGAAGCGCGGCCCCTCGATCACGACCATCGTGCCGCCGTCCACCGGCTCCCAGCCGCGCCCGCGCGCCGCCGCCACGACCGCCGTGCGGCCGGCGGGGCAGTAGGGGTCGGCGAAGGTGGCGTGCACGACGTCGGGGACGGTGCCGTCCGGGAGCGGCTCGCCGTCGAAGAACGTCTGCGGGCGGGACTTCGTCCGGTCCACGAGCTGGTCCGGCACCAGCAGCGTGCCGGGCCCGTACGCGGGCTGCAGCCCGCCCACGGCGCAGGGCCCCAGCACCTGCCGCACGCCGACGGAGCGCAGGGCCCAGAGGTTGGCGCGGTAGTTGATCCGGTGCGGGGGGACGGTGTGGGTGCGCCCGTGCCGGGGCAGGAAGGCGATGCGCCGTCCTGCCAGCTCGCCGAGGAAGAGGGAGTCGCTGGGGGCGCCGTAGGGGGTCTTGACCTGGATCTCGGTGACGTCGTCCAGGAAGGAGTAGAACCCCGAGCCGCCGATGACGCCTATGTCCGCTTGCGCGGTGCCGATGTCGACCATGACCGTCACCCTATTGCGGGGCGCGGCACAACGAAACGGAGCCCGTCACCCCCGAAGGGGCAACGGGCTCCGTCCCGCAGAAAGATCAGGCGGCCGAGGAGGACGCGGTGCTGCTGCTCGACGTGGTCGCCGGCGTGCTCGACGACGTGCTCGACGCAGTCGAGGTGGTCGACGACGCCGGCGTGCTGCTGGACGACGCGCCGCGGCTGTCGTTCCGGTAGAAGCCGGAGCCCTTGAAGACGATGCCGACCGCCGAGAAGACCTTCTTCAGGCGCCCCTCGCACTGCGGGCACACGGTCAGGGCATCGTCGGTGAACTTCTGCACCGCTTCGAGGCCCTCGCCGCACTCGGTGCACTGGTACTGGTAAGTCGGCACTTGCTCCTCCTGGCACTCTCACTCGATGAGTGCTAACGACGATCCATAGTGCAGTATTCCTGCCCGTCAGTCCACCGATACCGGCTCGCGGTGACCGACTCCACTCGCCGCCACCCGCGAAGCGGACCCCGGCTGCACCGCCAGTGCCTTGCGCAGCGTCAGCAGGACGGCCAGCGCCAGGGCCGTGCCGACGAGCGGCACCAGGAAGCCCGCGTGCGGGCTGTACGCGTCGATCAGCCTGCCGCCGACGGCCGCACCGGCCGCCTGCCCGAGACCGACCGCGCCGGTCAGCCAGGTGAAGGCCTCGGTGCGCATGCCGGCCGGTACCAGCTTCTCGACCAGCGTGAAGCCGGTGATCAGGGACGGTGCGATGCACAGGCCCACGAGCAGGCCCAGGCCGCCCAGCAGCGGCAGCGAGTGCGCCGCCCACAGCGGGCTGGTGGCCAGCACCAGCAGCGGGTAGGCGATCAGCAGCCGACGCTGCGGGCTGCTGCGCCAGGCGATGGCTCCGCAGATGATGCCGGCGGTCATGTTGCCGGCCGCGAAGATGCCGTAGAGCAGGCCGTTCAGGCCCGGCTCGCCGATGTCCTTGGTGAAGGCGGCCAGTGAGACCTGCATGCCGCCGAAGACCGAGCCGATGCCCAGGAAGAGGACGACCAGGACGCGGACACCCGCGACGGACAGCGCGGAACGGCTCTTCTCGTGGGTCCCGTCCGCCGCGCGAGAGCGTTCCGGCTGCGTCCGCCGCTGGGCGGCGAACAGCAGGCCGCCGAAGAGGGTCAGTGCCGCCTCGGCGACCAGGCCGGCCGCCGGGTGGATGCCCGTGCACAGCGCGGTGGCCAGCACCGGGCCGATCACGAACGTGAACTCGTCGGTGACGGACTCGAAGGCCGCCGATGTGGCCATCAGCGGCGAGCCGTCCAGCTTGGCCGCCCAGCGGGCCCGCACCATCGGGCCGACCTGCGGGGTGGACGCACCGGCGGGCACGGCCGCGGCGAACAGCGCCCACAGCGGGGCGTCCGCCAGGGCGAGGGAGATCAGCAGCGAGATCGCGGCGGCGTGCACGATCACGCCGGGGACCAGCACCGCGCCCTGCCCGAAGCGGTCCGCGAGCTTGCCGCTCTGCGGGGCGAACAGGGCCATCGAGACCCCCGCGGTCGCCGAGACGGCGCCCGCGGTGGTGTACGAGCCGGTGGTGTCCTGGACCAGCAGCAGAATGCCGATGGTCAGCATTGCGAACGGCTGCCGGGCGAAGAAGCCGGGCAGGAGGAAGGTCCAGGCGCCGCGCGTGCGCAGCAGCCTGCCGTATCCGGGTCGTGCCCCGGCGGTCACGTCGACCGTGTCAGCCACGGTCCGGGCCTTTCCGCCGCCTGGTAGCACGCACCGGACGGGCGACCGCACGGTGCGCGCCGAGAGCTGTCCTCTCGCGCAGGACCGTGGTAGATACCGCTCCGGCCGCCTTGGTTGCGCAGCCGCGGCCGCCGTGCGGTCGCGCCAGCTCTGCATCAGGCAGAGTTGGTTCGATTGGGGAAGTTGTTGATTACTTCCTCTTTATCATACGGGGTCGCTTTCCTGTGCCTATGACCCCGGTCACATCCTGCGGCCGCCGCCGGGTCCCGGCGTGTGCTGCGTGCCCAGCCAGCCGGCGAGCTTGCCGCCCTCGGCGACCGCCCGCAGCCGGTTCTCGGCGGCGTCGCGCACCGGGTCCGTCGCCACCACCAGCAGCTCGTCCCCGTGCCGCAGGACGGTCGAGGGGGCCGGGACGAAACTGGCCCCGTCCCGCACGACGAGGGTGACCGCGGCCCCGGCGGGCAGCCGGAGTTCCGAGACCTCCACGCCGTGCATGCGCGAGCCGTCGGGGATCGCGAACGACAGCAGATGGCCGCGCAGCCGCTCCAGGGGTGCGGACTCGATGCCCAGGTCCTCGGCCTCGGTGTCACCCAGTTCGAGCCGGCGGGCCAGCCAGGGCAGTGTCGGGCCCTGGACCAGGGTGTAGACGATCACCAGCACGAAGACGATGTTGAAGACCCGTCGGCTGTCGGCCACTTCGGCCACCATCGGGATGGTGGCCAGCACAATCGGCACCGCCCCGCGCAGCCCCGCCCAGGACAGCAGGGCCTTCTCCTGCCAGGGGGTGCGGAAGGGCGCCGTGCTGAGGAAGACGGACAGCGGACGGGCCACCATGGTCAGCACCAGCCCGACGACGAGCGCGGGCAGGATGTCCGCGCCCAGCTCATGCGGCGTGACGAGCAGGCCGAGCAGGACGAACATGCCGATCTGGGCGATCCAGCCGAGCCCCTCGGCGAAGCCCCGGGTGGCCGGCTGGTGCGGCAGCTTGGCGTTGCCGAGGATCAGCGCGGCGAGGTAGACCGCGAGGAAGCCGGACCCGTGGGCCAGGGCGCCGCCCGCGTAGGCGGCGGTGGCGATGGCCATGACGGCGATCGGGTACAGGCCGGAGGCGGGCAGCGCGACCCGGCGCAGCGTGTACGCGCCGATCAGGCCGACCGCGATGCCGACGCCCGCGCCGATGGCCAGCTCCAGGGCGATCTTTCCGACCAGGAGGTACCAGTGGTCGACAGGCCCGGCGGCCGAGAAGGCGACGACGAGGATGACGACGGGGGCGTCGTTGAAACCGGATTCCGCCTCCAGCACACCCGTGAGCCGGGCGGGGAGCGGGACGTTGCGCAGGACGGAGAAGACCGCGGCGGCGTCCGTCGACGAGACGACCGCGCCGATGATGAGCGACTGGCGCCAGTCCATGCCGGCGAGGTAGTGCGCGGCCGCGGCGGTGACGCCGACGCTCACGGCGACGCCGACGGTGGAGAGCACGGCGGCGGCGGGCAAGGACGGTTTTATCTCGTGCCACTTGGTGCCGAGACCGCCCTCGGCGAGGATCACGACCAGGGCCGCGTAGCCGATGACCTGGGTCAGGCCGACGTCGTTGAAGTGGACACCGATGCCGTCCTGGCCGATGGCCACGCCGATGCCCAGATAGATGAGCAGGCTCGGAAGCCCGCTCCGCGAGGAGACCCGCACCGCGGCCACTGCGACGAGCAGCACGAGCGAGCAGATGAGCAGGAGTTCGTTGAGGTGTTCGACAGTCAGGGGCCGGTCCCTTCACGAGCAAGCGGGAAGCTTCATTTCCTAATCTAATATTTTACGGGTTCTTAACGCGTTTCGTTGACGGTCGCTTCCCGGGCGCCCGGCGCAGGTGGTGACTCCGCGTCGGGTGGCCCGGCGCCCTGCGCCTATGGTTGCTTCCAGCACTCCCGGACCACCCTGCCCCGCGAAGGACAGCAAGGACAGCGATGCCCGCCAACAAGACCGGCCCTTCCGGCAAGAAGAAGAAAGGCCGACGCGCCCGCCTGCTCGTGATCACCCTCGTGCTGCTGCTCGTGGCGGGCGTCGCCTACGGCTCGTACTGGAGCATCGGCACGGTGCGCGCCTCGTTCCCGAAGACCAACGGCACGCTCCAGCTCAAGGGGCTGTCGGGCCAGGTCAAGGTGGTGCGCGACGGCAACGGCATTCCGCAGATCTATGCGGACAACGCCGAGGACCTGTTCCGCGCCCAGGGCTTCGTCCAGGCGCAGGACCGGTTCTGGGAGATGGACGTCCGCCGTCATCTGACGGCCGGCCGGCTCTCCGAGATGTTCGGCGACTCCACCGTCGAGTCCGACGCCTTCCTGCGCACCATGGGCTGGCGGAAGGTGGCGCAGGAGGAGTACGACACCAAGCTGTCGCCGGCCACCAAGAAGTACCTCCAGGCCTACTCCGACGGCGTCAACGCCTATCTGAAGGACCACAAGGGCAAGGACCTCTCGGTCGAGTACGCGGCCCTGGAGTTCCAGAACGACTACAAGCCCGAGCAGTGGACCCCGGTCGACTCGGTCGCCTGGCTCAAGGCCATGGCCTGGGACCTGCGCGGCAACATGCGTGACGAGATCGACCGCTCGCTCGCCGCGGCCCGCCTGAGCCCGAAGCAGATCGAGGAGCTGTACCCGCCGTACCCGTACGACCGGAACCAGTCGATCGTCGACGGCGGCGCGGTCGACCCCGCCACCAAGGCCTTCGACCCCAAGGCCACCCCGGCCGCGGGCGCGCAGAACGGCGCCGCGAACCCGGCCACCGGCGGCTCCGCCGCCAACGGCCTGCGCACCAGCCTGTCCGCGCTGTCGAGCTCGCTGGACAAGGTGCCGGCACTGCTTGGCCCGAGCGGCAACGGCATCGGCTCCAACTCCTGGGTCGTCTCCGGCAAGTACACGACCACCGGCAAGCCGCTTCTGGCCAACGACCCGCACCTGGCACCCCAGATGCCCTCGCTCTGGTACCAGATGGGCCTGCACTGCACCAGGACGAGTGCCGAGTGCCCCTTCGACGTGGCGGGTTACACCTTCTCCGGCATGCCGGGCGTCGTCATCGGCCACAACCAGGACATCGCCTGGGGCATGACCAACATGGGCGCCGACGTCTCCGACCTCTACCTGGAGAAGGTCACCTCCGACACCTACCTCTACGACGGCAAGCAGGTCCCGTTCACCACCCGCAAGGAGACCATCAAGGTCGCGGGCGGCAAGGACCGTGAGATCACCGTCCGCTCCACCAACAGCGGGCCGATCGTCTCCGACCGCAACGACGAGCTCGCCACGGTCGGCCAGGACGCGCCCGTACAGGACCCCGCCCCCGACCGCGCCGAGGGCTACGCCATAGCGCTGCGCTGGACGGCGCTGGACCCGGGCAAGACCATGGACGCGGTCTTCGGGATCAACCAGGCCAAGGACTTCACCGAGTTCCGCAAGGCCGCCGCCGACTTCGAGGTGCCGTCGCAGAACCTGATCTACGCGGACACCAAGGACAACATCGGCTACCAGGCCCCCGGCCGCATCCCCGTCCGCGGCAAGGGCGACGGCCGCTACCCGGCCCCCGGCTGGGACTCCGCCTACCAGTGGAAGAACTGGATCCCGCAGTCCGAGCTGCCCTGGGACTACAACCCCAAGCGCGGTTACATCGTCACCGCCAACCAGGCGGTCGCCGGCAAGGACTACCCGGAGAAGCTGACCTCGGACTGGAGCTACGGCACCCGCAGCCAGCGGATAAACGACCTGATCCAGTCCAAGATCAAGGACGGCGGGAAGATCTCGACGGACGACATGCAGAAGATGCAGCTGGACAACACCAGCGAGATCGCCAAGCTGCTGACGCCGTACCTGCTCAAGATCAACGTCAAGGGCGCCAACGAGCGCGAGACCAAGTACGTCCGCGAGGCGCAGGCCCTGCTCAAGGACTGGGACTACTCCCAGGAGGCCGACTCCCCGGCGGCCGCGTACTTCAACGCGGTCTGGCGCAACGTCCTCAAGCTCGCCTTCGGCAACAAGCTGCCCAAGGAACTGCGGGTCAAGGGCCAGTGCCTGCGGGTGCGCCCGGCCAACGACGCAGGTCCCCAGGAGGACCTCAACGGCAACACCCGGCTGGTCTGGGAGTGCGGCGAGCGGGACCCCGACGCGGCGCAGCCGGACGGCGGCGACCGCTGGTCCGAGGTCGTGCGCGGCATCCTCGACAAGCCGGAGGACGACTGGTGGAAGACCAACGGCACCCGCACCAACCCCGGCGCCCGCAACCGTGACGACCTGCTCGCCACGGCCATGAAGGACGCCCGCTGGGAGCTGACCTCCAAGCTCGGCAAGGACGTCAACTCCTGGAGCTGGGGTCGTCTCCACCAGCTGAACCTGAAGAACCAGACCCTCGGCAAGAACGGCCCCGGCATCGTCCAGTGGATGCTCAACCGCGGCCCGTGGAACCTGGCGGGCGGCGAGGCCGCGGTCAACGCCGCGGGCTGGAACGCGGCGGGCGGCTACGACGTGATCTGGGTGCCGTCGATGCGGATGGTCGTCAATCTCGACGACCTCGACAAGTCACGGTGGATCAACCTGACCGGTGCGTCCGGGCACGCGTACAACGCGCACTACTACGACCAGACGGACAAGTGGGCCAAGGGGGAGCTTCTTCCCTGGGCGTTCAGTCCGGATGCGGTGAAGAAGGCCGGCGATGACGAGCTGACCTTGAAGCCGTAGGTTCTCTCACGGGGCGAAACGGCGCACCCCCGACGGGGTGACCACCGCATCCACGGGGTGGTCGTGCGGTTCCTTCGGGAGCCGGGCGACCACCTCGTTGTCGTAGAGGAGCACGATCCGCGCCGGGGCCGCCCCCGCGCGGTCCAGGCGGGACAGGACGCGGTCGTACGAGCCCCCGCCGCGGCCCAGCCGCGTCCCGTGGCCGTCCACCGCCAGGCCCGGCAGCAGCACCGCGTCCGCCCGGACGACCGCCTCCGGGCCGAGCCGCTCCCCGTCCGGCTCCAGCAGGCCCCGGCGGGCGGGGGCGAGGTGGGCGGCGCCGCGGTAGAGGGCCCAGTCGAGATCGTTGTCGGACAGCAGCACCGGCAGCAGGACCCGGATCCCGCGGGCGCGCAGCGCGTCGAGCAGCGCGCGGGTGCCCGGCTCGGTGCCCACCGAGACATAGGCCGCCACGGTGCGCGCCTGCGCGAGCTCGGGCAGCTCCAGCGCCCGCTGTCCGAGAACGGCCTGCGCCCCCTCGATGTCCTGGGATGTCAGCGCCGCGCGGGCGGCCAGCAGGGACCGGCGCAGCCCGGCCTTGTCGGACAGGATCATTGTTCGTACAAACTCCCTGGCTAGGGTCATACTCGATTGCGTCGTATCCTCGCCCAAGCCCACCGGATAGTGTCGGCCCATGACTCTCTCGCGCCCTCGGATCAGCAAGGCTGTCATCCCTGCCGCCGGGCTCGGAACCCGTTTCCTTCCGGCCACCAAGGCCACGCCGAAGGAGATGCTGCCGGTCGTCGACAAGCCGGCCATCCAGTACGTGGTGGAGGAGGCGGTGGCCGCGGGACTGTCGGACGTCCTGATGATCACGGGTCGCAACAAGCGTCCCCTGGAGGACCACTTCGACCGCAATTACGAGCTCGAAGAGGCCCTGCGGCGCAAGGGCGACGAGTCCCGCCTGGCCCGCGTCCAGGAGTCCAGCGACCTGGCCACCATGCACTACGTGCGCCAGGGCGATCCCCGGGGCCTGGGCCACGCCGTCCTGTGCGCCGCCCCGCACGTGGGCGACGAGCCCTTCGCCGTGCTGCTCGGCGACGACCTGATCGACTCCCGCGATCCGCTTCTCTCGCGCATGGTCGACATCCAGAACCAGCACGGCGGCAGCGTGATCGCGCTCATGGAGGTCGACCCCGAGCAGATCCACCTCTACGGCTGCGCGGCCGTCAAGCCCACCGACACCGAGGACGTCGTCGAGGTCACCGGCCTCGTCGAGAAGCCGGACGCCGCCGAGGCGCCCAGCAACTACGCGGTCATCGGCCGCTATGTGCTCGACCCGGCCGTCTTCGACGTGCTGCGCGAGACCCCTCCCGGCCGCGGCGGCGAGATCCAGCTCACCGACGCCCTGCAGGCCCTCGCCGCCGCACCCGGTCTCGGCGGGCCGGTGCACGGCGTGGTGTTCACCGGGCGCCGCTACGACACCGGGGACCGCGGTGACTATCTGCGTGCCATTGTCAGACTGGCATGCGAACGTGAAGACCTGGGACCGGACTTCAGGGCCTGGCTTCGCCGGTACGTCACCGAGGAGATGTAGCACTGTGAAACCGGGCAGAGCGGACCGTGTGTGGTCCGTGGACGAGCACCTCGCCGACATCCTGGGAAAAATCCGCCCGTTGGAGCCCATTGCACTCCAACTCCTGGACGCCCAGGGCTGCGTGCTGACCGAGGACGTCACCGCACCCGCCGCACTGCCCCCCTTCGACAACAGCTCCATGGACGGCTACGCGGTCCGCATCGCCGATGTCGAGGGGGCGAGCGAGGAGTTCCCGGCGGTGCTCGCCGTCGTCGGTGATGTCGCGGCGGGCAGCGGCGAGTTGCCCGCCGTCGGCCCCGGCGAGGCCGCCCGCATCATGACCGGGGCACCGCTGCCGCCCGGCGCCGAGGCCGTCGTCCCCGTCGAGTGGACCGACGGCGGGCTGGGCGGCGGCCCGGCCACCACGATGGCCGGCAGCGGCACGGCCGAGGTCCGGGTGCACCGCTCCGTCGACGCCCGGGCGCACGTCCGCGCCCGCGGCAGCGACGTCACGGCCGGGGAGCTCGTCCTCCCCGCGGGCACGCTGCTCGGCCCGGCCCAGATCGGCCTGCTGGCGGCGATCGGCCGCGGCACCGTCTCCGTGCGCCCGCGCCCCCGTGTGGTCGTCGTCTCGACCGGCAGCGAGCTCGTCCCGCCCGGCGAGAGCCTCGCGCACGGGCAGATCCACGACTCCAACAGCTTCATGCTCACCGCCTGCGCCCGCGCCGCCGGAGCCCTCGCCTACCGCGTCGGCGCCGTCGACGACGACCCCGCGACGCTGCGCGCCGCCCTGGAGGACCAGCTCGTCCGCGCCGACGCCGTGGTCACCAGCGGCGGTGTCAGCGTCGGCGCGTACGACGTGGTCAAGGAGGCGCTCTCCGGGCTGCCGGCCGAAGAGGGCAGGGTCGACTTCCGCCGGCTGGCCATGCAGCCCGGCAAGCCGCAGGGCTTCGGCCGGATCGGCCCCGACCGCACGCCGCTGTTCGCCCTGCCCGGCAACCCCGTCAGCTCCTACGTGTCCTTCGAGCTCTTCGTACGCCCCGCCCTGCGCGCCCTGATGGGCCTGGAGCCGGCGGACCGCACGACCGTGCGCGCGGTGTGCCCCGAGGGCGTCGCCTCCTCGCCGAAGGGCCGCCGGCAGTACCTGCGCGGCCGCCACGATCCGGCCACCGGCGAGGTCACCCTGGTCGGCGGGAGCGGATCGCACCTGGTCAAGGCCCTTGCCGGGGCCGATGCGCTGATCGTCGTCCCCGAGGACGCGACCTCCGTCGCCCCCGGCGCCGAACTGGACGCGATCCTTCTCGACTGATGCCGCGGCGCTGCCGGTACGGTGGCTCCCCACAGGACCCGGACCGGGAGAACGATGAGCAGCGCCCAGGACCATCGGCAAGAGCAGCTGACCCACCTCGACGCCGCCGGCGCGGCCCGCATGGTCGACGTCTCCGCCAAGGACGTCACCGCGCGCACCGCCCGCGCGAGCGGCCGGGTGCTGGTCTCCCCGCGCGTCGTGGAACTCCTGCGCGGCGAGGGCGTCCCCAAGGGCGACGCCCTCGCCACGGCCCGGATCGCCGGGATCATGGGCGCCAAGCGCACCCCCGACCTCGTCCCGCTGTGCCACCCGCTCGCCGTCTCCGGCGTCGAGGTCGACCTGGCGGTCGCGGACGACGCGGTCGAGATCACCGCGACCGTGAGGACGACGGACCGCACGGGCGTGGAGATGGAGGCCCTGACGGCGGTGTCGGTGGCGGCGCTGACGGTGGTGGACATGGTCAAGGCGGTCGACAAGGCGGCCGTGATCACGGACATCCGGGTGGAGGAGAAGACGGGCGGCAAGTCGGGGGACTGGCTCCGGTGAACCGGCCTTATCGCGCCCTCGTCGTCACGGCCTCCAACCGCGCCGCCGCAGGCGTGTACGAGGACAAGGGCGGCCCCCTGATCGCGGCCTCGCTGCAATCCCTCGGCTTCACCGTCGACGGCCCCCTCGTCGTCCCCGACGGGGACCCCGTCGAGACCGCCCTCCGCGACGCGGTCGCGGCCGGCTACGACGCGGTCGTCACCACGGGCGGCACCGGCATCTCGCCCACCGACCGCACCCCCGAGGCCACCCGCCGCGTGCTCGACCACGAGATCCCCGGCATCCCCGAGGCCATCCGCGCGCAGGGCCTCGCCAAGGTGCCCACGGCCGCCCTCTCCCGCGGGCTCGCGGGCGTCGCCGGCGGGCGCACGCTGATCGTGAACCTGCCCGGCTCGACGGGCGGTGTACGGGACGGCCTCGCCGTGCTGGAGCGGCTGCTGGTGCACGCCGTGGACCAGATCGGGGGCGGCGACCACCCCAGACCGGCCGAGGGCTCCGCCGGGTGAGCGCCATGTGGCCGGTCGAGCTGGCGGACGGCGACGTCGTCCTGCGCCCCATACGGCAGCGCGACCAGCGCGCCTGGCGCGAGGTCAACCAGCGCAACCGGGACTGGCTGCGCCCCTGGGAGGCGACCATCCCGCCGCCTCCGCCCGGCGGCCCGGCCGGCCGCCGACCCACCTTCCGGCAGATGGTCCGGCACCTGCGTGCCGAGGCGAACGCCGGGCGGATGCTGCCGTTCGTGATCGAGTACCGCGGCCGCCTGGTCGGCCAGCTGACGGTCGCCGGGATCACCTGGGGCTCGATGTGCTCGGCCCACGTCGGCTACTGGGTGGACGAGGCCGTGGCGGGCCGCGGCGTGATGCCGACCGCCGTCGCGCTGGTCGCCGACCACTGCTTCCGCACGCTCGGCCTGCACCGGCTGGAGGTGTGCATCCGTCCCGAGAACCTGCCCAGCCGCCGCGTCGTCGAGAAGCTCGGCTTCCGCGAGGAGGGCCTGCGCCCCCGCTACCTGCACATCGACGGCGCGTGGCGCGACCACCTGGTCTATGCGCTGACCGCCGACGAGGCGGCGGACGGACTGCTGGGCCGCTGGCACCGCACCCGCTCACAGAAATAAAATAAACGTTCGAAATTGACTGTCAATTGACGGTATTCGTTGGCTTCCGTCGCCTTCCGTTGCCAACAATCACAAAAAAAGTTCGAGATATCAGCCGGATCGTGCGACACACCGCGCCAATTGGCGGAATCCGCTGTCCGGACCCCTCTACCGTGTGAAGGGTGAGCAGCAGCGGCCTGATCTACGCAGTCATCGTCGGGGCCTGGGCCGCCTACTTGGTGCCGATGTGGCTCCGTAGGCAGGACGAGCTCAATGAAGCCCGTCCGACGGAACGCTTCAGCACAGCCATCCGGCTTCTGTCCGGACGGGCGGGCATGGAGCGCCGTTACGCCAAGGACCTCGAAGGGCGCACCCCCGCTCCGGCGGCGGTCCCGGCGGACCCCGCGGAGCCGGAGGAGCGCGTCCCCGAGCCGGACGCCGTGACCGAGACGGTCGCCGTCCGGCCCTCCGGCGTGCCCGCGCCCGGCCCGTCGGCGCTGACGCCCGCCGAGCGGGCCCGCCGCTCCAAGGTGCTGGCCCGCCGCCGGCGCACGACCGTGCTGCTCTTCCTCGCCTTCACCGTCGGCGCGATCGTCGCGGGCGTGGGCGGCCTCGAGTTCCTGTGGGCCCCGGCCGTGCCGGCGGCCCTGCTGAGCGCGTACATCTTCTACCTGCGGGCACAGGAGCGACGCCGCTTCGCCTTCACCATGGACCGCCGCCGGGCCGAACTGGCCGCCCAGCGGCTGCGCGAGGGCCGCACGCGCCCTCAGCAGGCGGCGCCGGACAGCGCATCCGACGCCGCTGACACCGTGGTCCGACCGGCCCCGGCCGCGCAGCCCGCGGTGTCCTCGCGCAGCGCGGACCGGCGGGCGCTCGTCGAGCAGACCGACCACGCCGAGTGGGTGGACCAGCAGCGCGAGCGGGACACCGGGGACGGCTGGGAGCCGGTGCCGGTGCCGCTGCCGACGTATGTCTCGGCACCGGTCGCCCCCCGCGCGGGCGGCCCCGTCGACCTGGGTGCCCCGGACACCTGGAGCTCGGCCCGCTCCAGCACCGCCGAGCCGGCCCCCGACCGCAAGCCCGCCGCCGAGGAGCGGCGCGGCTCGCGCCCGCTCCGCCGCCGCCCCCGCGAGCGCGGCCGCACACCGCTGTTCGACCAGTACGCCGACGAGGACCGGCCGCGCGCGGCCAACGAGTGACCGGCGTTCCGGTGCCCGCTTGCTGACCAGCGGGGGAGCGGATTTCCGGGCAGCCCGGTGGGGGTGCTAGAGTTTCACTCGTTGCAAGGGCCTGTGGCGCAGTCCGGTAGCGCACCTCGTTCGCATCGAGGGGGTCAGGGGTTCAAATCCCCTCAGGTCCACCGCACATGGGAAGGTCCCGTCCGAGAGTTCTCGGGCGGGGCCTTTTCGTTGTTCCCGCCTCTTTCCGCCGGTGTGATCCAGATCATCTCCATGCGGCGGCCGAATCGGTTCTGCGGATGTGTGGGCCGTGGCACGATCTTGCCAATCGTTACCCGTGGGTAACGGCTCGGCCGGAGTGAGGACTTCCTCCGGTCGCCCCCACATCACGCCCCTGAGGGACCAACTTTGCGCAACACCACCAGGTATGCCGTTTTACCGGCACTGACTGCCGCCTCCCTGCTCGTCGTCACCGGGTGTTCGGGGTCGTCCGGCACCTCCGCGGCCGGGAAGACCGACCGTACGGAGCCGGTGGCCGCTGCCGGGGCCGCCGCTGACGCGCACCCGCAGCTCGCGGTGGCCGCGGCGCCTGCCGGTGGCGGGGCGCCCAGCGCCGTGGCGACGCCGCAGGCGGGCGGGAAGCCCGCGGCCAAGTCGTCGCTGAAGGTCGCCGAGTTCGACAAGGGCAGCGGACGCGCCGTCATCTCCGGCAAGGAGAAGGACAACGGCAAGGACAAGGGCCACGGCGCAACGCCCAAGCCCGCGGCCCCCGTTGCCGTCGGCGACGTCATCGCCAGCGCCCCGGCCCCCGGCGCGCCCCAGGGCGTGCTGGCGAAGGTGACCGAGGTCGTGGGCACGACGCAGAAGGGCACCGAGGTCAAGACCGCCCCGGCCACGCTGGGTGCCCTGCTGGGCGGCTCCACGGCCAAGGGGCAGGTGCCCGTCGACCCGTCCTCGGTGAAGGTCGAGCCGCTCGCACCGAAGGTCAAGGTCTCCTGGGCAAAGACCGGCGGCGTGCACTTCGGGCCCGAGGGCGCGCAGTTGCCGCTCGGCAGCCTGCGGGTCGACGTCAGCGCGGCGCTGCCCACGCTGACGGGCAAGGCCGGCCCCGCCCAGGGGTCCGTCGACGCCTCCGCCGACGGCTTCGTCCAGCTCGCCCCCGAGGTCGACTTCGCCTACGACGGCAAGGGCACCGCCACCGGCACGCCGGGGACCGCCTCCCTGAGCCTGTCCGGCGACTGGAGCTCCCAGTGGGAGCTCAAGGGCCAGGCGGCCGCCACCACGGCGGACGGCAAGCCGCTGCGGGTGCCGTTCGCCAAGCTGCACGCCGACCCCGTCATCACCGTCGGGGCGGTGCCGGTCGTGGTCAACCTCGACCTCACCTGCTACCTCCAGGTCGACGCCGACGGAAAGGTGAGCGTCGACGTCAAGCAGGACGTCAAGGGCGACTTCAAGGTCGGCGGCTCGTACAGCAGGGCCAAGGGCTGGACGCCCGTCGCCAAGGCGAACATGAGCGGTACGCCGGTGACGGCGACCGCGACCGCCGCCGGCAAGGTGAAGGCCGCGCTCGGCGCGGAGGCCAGTGTCGGCCTCTACGGCAGTGTCGGCGTCACCGGCAATGTCGCGCCGTACCTGCGCGCCGAGGTGGAGGGCACGGCCACCGGGGCCTCCAACGGCACCGGGTCGCTCGTCGGCAAGTGGGCCGCGTACGGCGGTGTCGATCTGGGTGGAGCGCTGCGGGCGCACCTGGACATCTTCGGTACGCCGGTGTTCGAGCGGAGCATTCCGCTCGGTCCGCTCAACCGGGAGTGGAAGCTCGCCTCCGGCGAGGGTGCCGTGCGCCGCTGAGGCGGCTGTTGGGGTGCGGGGTATGCGCGGGTCCGTTGTGGCTTGTCGCGCAGTTCCCCGCGCCCCTTACGGGGCGGGGCATGCGGGGTGCCTACAGCCTCGACGCCACCGTTCTTGCGATTCTTACGATGTCGCCCCGCGGGCTCGACGGGAACGTCGGGCGTTCGCGTGTCCAGCGTTCCTCCAGGGCGAACCAGTCGATCGGTTTCGGGCTGCGGCCCGCCGCCAGGGCGTCGGACAGTTCCGTGAAGTACGTCGTCCAGCGCAGCCGGTAGAGGCCGCCGATCAGGCCGGACCACTCGCGGTTGGCGTAGTCGTGCAGTTTTCCGCCGTCCGCCGCGGCGCGCGGGCCCCATATCGTCAGCAGGGAGACCGCGTCGTACTCCAGGGCGTCGCGCTCCGCGGGAGTGGCTCCCCAGGCGCGGGCATCGGCGGTCCAGCGGCCCAGCAGGTGGTGGGTGTCGGTGGCCGTCACCTGTTCCAGCAGGGTCATCCAGTCCAGCCACTGGCGCGTGAGGTCGCCGAAGCGGGCGCGGTCGCCGGCGTCGTGCGCCGCCTTGATGCGGGGCAGCAGCAGGCGGCTGCGGTTGGCGATGCACTGGCGGGCGACGTCCATCAGGTCGTAGCGGTAGGCGGAACTGCCGCGGAGGCCGGGCGCGATGGCCAGCAGGGCCGGCAGGGCCTTCTCGAACTCGGTGGCGTCGTAGCGCAGTCGGCGCGGCGACCAGGTGCCCGCGTGGGTGACGGCCAGGTCCGGGCGGGCGCCGAAGAGGCCGTCGGCGGCTTCGCTCCAGCTGTCGGTGCGGGTGGTGCCGTAGGCCGTGCGGCGCAGGACGTCCCAGGCGCGGGCGGCGTGCGGGTCGGCGGCGCCGTAGCGGGCGACGGACCACTGCCCGAACCAGGCGGCGAGGTCCGTGGGGCCGTCCGTCCAGGCCAGGTCCGAGAAGAGGGCGAGGGCGGCGGGGTTGTTGCCCGTGGCCTCGGGCATCAGGGCGATGCCGCGCAGGGCGCTGCCCGGCTTCCTCCGCCAACGGTCGTACAGCGCCGCCCAGTCGGGGGTGTTGGCGCCCATCGCGGTGTGGCCGCCGAAGTTCCAGATGGAGCCGAAGGCGTAGGGCGTGCCGCCCCAGTCGGCCTCGCGGTCGGTGACCTTGGGGAAGCGGTCGGACAGACCGTCCAGGACGAGCATCTTCGAGCGGTCGACGGCGTCGAGGATCTCGCGCCGAGGGTTCTCCTGCCAGCCGAGGATGGCCCAGACCGCACCCGGGCGGGCGGACTGCAGCGCCTCCTCCACGGCGCGCGCGGCCTCCGCGACGGGGACGTCGCCGGGGGTGCCGCCCTCGTGCAGCAGGTCCATCTTGTACATCGACGTGGCCCCGTGCAGCTCCTCCTGCACCCGGTAGAAGGTGCGGGCGACCCGGGCGAAGTGCGGGGTGCGCGGGTCGAGCCAGTCGGGGCGCCGGAAGCCGCCCCAGTCGCCCTGCGGGACGATCCGGGCGCCCGGGTTCCGCCGGTCGAACTCCGGGGGCACGGTGCCGAACCAGCCGGGCAGCACGGGCGTCATGCCCAGTTCGCGCAGCCGGTGCACGATGCGCCGCGACAACTCCGTGCGGCGGGCGAGGAGTTCGCGGGAGACGGGGCCGCCGTACGAGGCCATGTTCTGCAGCAGCCACCAGGGCTGGTGCGCGGGCCCCGGGATCCAGCCGCGCAACTCGGCGTCGTCGTAGCCGTGTTCGAGGAAGGTGCGGTGGTAGACGGCGTCCGCGCCCGCGTAGACCAGCACCTCGTTGAAACCGTGCAGGGCGAGGATGTCGATCTCGCGCTCCCAGGCGGCCCAGTCGCGGTACGGGCCGGTGTAGCCGTCGCCGGTGTCGTTGAGCACGAACCGGTGGACGGCGTTCGCCGTGCCGGTGAGCGGGGCGGCGGGGGCCGGGAGGCGGTCGGGCAGGGCGGTCTGCTCGCCGTTCCAGGAGAAGTGGGCGTGCGCCGTGTGTCTCAGGTAGCGGTGGAATCCGGTGAGTTGGACGGCCGGGGTGGTGCCCTCCACCGTGATCCGGCCGGTCCGGCCGGACACCCGGTAGACGTCCGCCCCGCCCTTCCGGGCCATGGTGCGGAAGACGACCTGCTGATGGTGCCGGGGGAGCAGCCGTCCCAGCGCGGCCGCGGCGGCACTCCCCCAGCTACCGCTGGGGGTGCCCCCGGTCCCGGCGGCGTTCGCGGAGGCCGGGGAGGCGCCGGCGACCGCCCCGAGGGCGGCCGACCCGGCCACGGCGCCGAGCAGCGTGCGGCGGGCGATGTGCATGAGTGACCTCCGTGTGGCGCGACGGCCTCTGGACCGGACCACGTGAGCGCGGTGATCCTATGAGCCGACGCCGGGAAGGGGTCAAGGGCGCGGGCGTCGAACCAGCCACGCCGGTTACATTTGGCACGAATGGCCCCATCGAACGCCCG
The DNA here is from genome assembly GCF_013030945.1 of Streptomyces morookaense. Taxonomy (GTDB): domain Bacteria; phylum Actinomycetota; class Actinomycetes; order Streptomycetales; family Streptomycetaceae; genus Streptomyces; species Streptomyces morookaensis. The sequence continues at coordinate 86,034 of NZ_JABBXF010000032.1, forward strand.
TCTCCGTCCCGTTGTCCGTCCCGTCGACCGTCCTGTTGTCCGTCCCGTCCGTCCGGCATGAGGAAGCCCGTGCGACCACTGATCGCGACCGCCGTCGCCGTGCCGCTCACGGCGGTGCTGCTCGGCGTGACGCTGTGCGGCTGTGCCGACCCCGGCGGGCTGAAGGTCACCGGCCCCGCGTCGAGCCCGGCCGTCTCCGTGGCGGGCCCGGTCTGGATCAGCGAGAGGGCGGGTCAACCCCCGGTGCGCCGTCCGGCGTCCTTCGAGATCAGCGACTCGGTCCGGCTGAGCGGGCTGCGCTGGAAGTCCTGGGGCGGCCCGACCGCCGAGGCGACCGGCGAGGTGTCGGGCGGCTGGTGCGCGCCGGCCTGCCGCGACAGGCCCTACCCGGTCGGCGTCACCCTGGGCGGCCTGGTCCGGCAGGGCGGCACCGGCTACTACAGCCGGGCCGTGGTCGAAGCCGCCGGGCTGCCGCCCGCGCAGCAGAAGGAGCTGCGCGACCTGCGGCTCCATGTGCCCAAGGGATAGAAGGGACAGGGGTCGTCCGATGGGACTGCGCATCAAGACCGCCGTGGCGATCACGGCGGTCTCGGCCCTGGTCGCCGTCCTCATCGGGCTCGTCGTCCATCACCGCACCGCCGTCAACCAGTTGGACACCGCCCGCAGCGACATCGACCAGCGGCTGCTGAGCGCCGTCGAGGACCATGCGGCCGGCTTCGACCGGCCGCGGACGATCCTCAACCCCTACCGGATGCCCGGCCCGCTGCGCCGCGCCGTCGAACAGGGCAAGCGCGCCACCTACCTCGACCGCAGCGGCCCCGAGCCCACGCTGTGGGCCGCGACCCGGCTCGGCGACGACATCATCGTCATCAAACACGCCTACACCCGCCAGGACCGCAACCTCGCCTCCCTCGACGAGGACCTCTGGCTGGCCGGCGGCCTCGGCACCGCCCTCGCCGCCGCCTTCGGCGTGGCCCTGGCCACTGTCGTCGGGCGCCGCCTCAACGCCTCGGCGCGGACCGCCGAGCGCATCGCCGACGGCGACCTGACCGCCCGGCTGAAGCCGCGGGGCGGCAAGGACGAGATCGCCCGGCTCATCCACTCCGTCAACACCATGGCCGACGCGCTGGCCGCCCGGCTGCAGGCCGAGCGCGAGGTGACCGCCAATATCGCCCACGAGCTGCGGACCCCGGTGGCCGGGCTGGTCGCGGCGGCCGGGCTGCTGCCGCCGGGCCGGCCCGCGGAGCTGGTCCGGGAACGGGCGCAGCGGGTGCGGTCGCTGATGGAGGACGTCCTGGAGGTGGCCCGGCTGGACGGCGACGCCGAGCAGGCCGAGACGGACGTGCGGGCGCTGGGCGAGCTGACCCGGCGGGCGGTGCGGGCTGCGGCTGCGCCGGGTCAGGAGGAGGTCACGGTCACGGTGGTGCGCGAGTGCCTGGTGGAGACGGATGCGCGGCGGGTGGAGCGGATACTGGCCAACCTCGTCACCAATGCCTTCCGGCACGGTGCCGCGCCGGTCGTCGCGGAGGTGGACGGTGGCGTCATAAGGGTCCGGGACGGGGGGCCCGGCTTCCCGGAACACCTGCTCACGCGCGGTCCTCAGCGCTTCCGCACCGGTTCGCGGTCCGGGCTCGGCCTGGGCCTGACCATTGCCGCGGGGCAGGCGCGGGTGCTGGGCGCCCGGCTGACGTTCACCAATCCCTCGGGCGGGGGCGCGGAGGCGGTACTGGACCTGCGGGACGCGGTGCGGGGCACCCCGTAAGGGGCGCGCTGGCGTGCGCCGCCGGGGACCCGCCCCGAGAGTGGGAGCCATGAACGACAACGTCCTCTTCATGACCGTGCCCTCCCCAGAGCGCGGGCACCGCGCTCTGGAGGCCCTGCGCCAGGCGCACGCCGACGGCGACCTCACCCTGCGCGAGGGCGCCGTCATCGCCCGGGACGCGGAGGGGGCCCTGGACTTCCCCGACGCCGTCGACAACACCGGCAGCGCCCACGCCTTCGCCATGGGCGGCCTGCTCGGCGGCCTGCTGGGCATCCTCGGCGGACCGCTCGGCGTCATGATCGGCTTCGGGGCGGGCGGGCTGGTCGGCGGGCTGCACGACGCCCGGGAGGCCACGGCCTCGAACGCGGCCCTGGAGATGCTGGCCGCGGAGGTGCCGCCGGGCGCCACGGTGCTGATGGCCGAGATCCAGGAGGACGGCCCGGAACCGGTGGACCGGCTGCTGGAACCGTTCGGCGAGGTGCGGCGCTACCCGGCGGAGCAGGTCCGGGCGGAGGTCGAGGCGGCGATCAAGGCGAGCCCTGCGAGCGGGACGAGCCGGACGAGCGGGGCGAAGCCGGCTCCGTGAGCGGCTTGGTGAAGCAGCGGCTGCTGTCGTACGCGCGGTAGTGGCCGAATTTGAGTTGCTCGGGGACCGGTGCGTAGCCGGACGAGGCGTACAGCTCGATCGCCTCCGGCTGCATGATCCCGGTCTCCAGCACCATCCGTATCCGGCCCGCCGCCCGGGCGTCGTCCTCCAGCGCGGCCAGGATCCGGCGGGCCAGCCCGCGCCCGCGCGCGTGCGGGACGACGTACATCCGCTTGATCTCGGCGTCGCCGTCCGCGTACCCCTCGCCGTTGCGGTCCTGCGCGCGCCAGCCGCCGGTGGCGACGGGCGTCCCGTCGTCCTCGTACGCGATGAGATACAGCCCACAGGGCGGGGCGAACTGGGCCGGGTCCATGACCGTGAAGTCGGGATCGCCGTACCGCTCCACGTACTCGAGTTGGACCTGTTCCTGGAGTTTCACGGCGTCGGGATGGTCGTACGCCCTGGGCAGGATCCGCATTCGACGATCGTACGGAAACGGGTACCGTACCGGAATGCTCACCGTGACGACCGTGAACGTGAACGGCCTGCGCGCTGCGGCCAAAAAGGGCTTCGTGGAGTGGCTGGCACAGACCGAGGCGGACGTCGTCTGCCTCCAGGAGGTGCGGGCCGAGCCGCACCAGCTGCCCGACGAGGTGCGCGAGCCGGAGGGCTGGCACGTGGTGCACGCCCCGGCGGCGGCCAAGGGCCGCGCCGGCGTCTCCGTCTACTCCCGGCGCGAGCCGGACGCGGTGCGCATCGGCTTCGGCTCGGCCGAGTTCGACGGCAGCGGCCGCTATGCGGAGATCGACCTGCCGGGTGTGACGGTGGCCAGCCTCTACCTGCCCTCGGGCGAGGTCGGCACGGAGCGCCAGGACGAGAAGGAACGCTTCATGGCGGAGTTCCTGCCGTATCTGACCGGGCTGCGCGCCCGGTCGGCGGCGGACGGGCGCGAGGCGCTGGTGTGCGGCGACTGGAACATCGCGCACACCGAGGCGGACCTCAAGAACTGGAAGGCCAACCGCAAGTGCGCGGGGTTCCTCCCGGAGGAACGGGCCTGGCTGTCCGAGGTGTTCGAGCAGTACACGGACGTGGTGCGGACCCTCCACCCGGGGGTGGAGGGCCCCTACTCCTGGTGGTCCTACCGCGGGCGTGCCTTCGACAACGACTCGGGCTGGCGGATCGACTACCTCGCCGCCACGGCGGGGCTCGCGGCGCGCGCTCTCAAGGCCCGTGTGGAGCGGGCCGCCTCGCATGCGGAGCGGTGGAGCGATCACGCTCCCGTGACTGCTGTCTTCGGGGCCTGAGTCCGGCTGCGGGCCGGCCCCTGCGGGGAGCTCACACCCGCTGCAGGTCCGACTGCAGTGTCGCCAGGTCGATGCCGTTGACCTTGCCGACCTCCTTGTACTCCTGCGAGAGCACCGCCCACGCCTCGTCCGAGTAGGTGGACCACCAGTCCCACGCGATGGGCTGCACGGCGCCCCAGGTGATGCAGTACAGCCAGTCCGCGTCGTAGCCGAGCAGCGGTATCGCGTGGCCGCCCTCGATCGACTGGTTCTGCCAGCCGGGGTCGAGGGTCCACGGCTTGCCCGCGGCGAACTGGGTCTGGGCGTTGGACGGGACCTGGATGCCGGCGTAGACGCCGCCGAAGAGGCTGATGGTCTGCTTGAGCGCGGTCAGGTCGTGGACGTTGACGGGCGCGTAGGCCACCACCTTGTTGCCCCAGAGGCCGCCGTTCTGCCAGGACTTGAGGACGTGGGACTCCACGAGGCCGGTGTCCTTGCCGCCGGACAGCTTCAGGTACTGGTCGATCACCTGCTGCTCGGTGGGCACCGAGTCCTTGGACCCGGTCTGGGCGTTCCACGACTGGATCGTGTGGGCCGCGGCGGCCATGGTGCAGTCGCCGTAGCGGTCGTTGCCGTCCATGGGCCAGTTCGTGACGTTCTTCGCCCAGTCCACCGCAGGCGGCGGATCGGGCAGCGGCGCCGCGGCATAAGCGGTGAACTCCTTGAGCGCCACCGGGAATTGCGGGCGCAGCTTGCCGAATTTTCCTGCAGCACGGGCCATTTCTCTTCACTCCGTTGCATCCGGTGGGGGAGGTGCAGGGTGAGGACCAAGCTCCCAGAGGAGGGGGTCATTTCCCAGAGTAATGCCGTATTCCGGGGGCGCATTTTTACCCGCGGCGGGGCGCGCTGGGTCGTCGATCCTTCAACAGTTTGGCCCGTTCGGCCTCGAATCCGACGACGACCACGTAGACCACGCTGGCCGCGATGATCAGGTTGGCCCAGAAGAACGCGGCGTAGTCGAAGGCCGAACCGATGGGCGGATCGCCGGGTGCGGCCTTGCGCAGTGCGACGAGGGCGAACAGGGTGGCCGCCATCCAGGAGAGGGCTGCCCAGGCCATGCCGCGGCGGTACCAGGCGGCCAGCCGGGCGCCCACCAGCACCGCCAGGGCCATCAGCCACATCACGATCATCATGAACCAGGCGAGGAGGAAATTGCTGCGCGAGCGCCTGATGCTCAGTCGCAGGCCCGTCCCCAACTCCTTGGCGACGAGCCGGTCCTTGTGGGCGACGAAGAACGGGTCCTTGTCGAGCACGCGCACCGAGACCGGGACGTCCTTGCCGTCGGCCGTGGGGTCGAAGGCCACGTAGGTGATGTAGCGGTCGAAGGGGTAATCGGAGATCGTGCCCTTCTGGAGGTGGAAGGCCAGGGTCTCGGTGCGGATCGGCTGGTGTGCCGGGTAGTGCAGCACGGGCCGCTCGCCCGAACTGGTCTCGATCGTCAGATCCTTGGTCGGCATGTCGCGTTCTCCGGGCTGCCGCAGGGATCCCTTGGGGTCGATGTCCACCCAGGCCGTGACGCTCTGCGTCGCGGCGTCGCTGTGCAGGAGGTGGACCTTGACGTCCAGCCGGTCCGGGGTCTGCTCGGAGCCGGTCTGCATCCCCTGCTCGCGGTGGTCGCGCTCGTTGACGTACAGCACGGCTCCGGCCGCACACAGCCCCGCGATCAGCAGCGCCGCCACGGCCGGGAACCACCAGTGCCGGACGGTGCGGCGCAGGCTGCTCGGAGGGCGGGGCATATGCCGAGCGTAGGCGGGCCGGGGGCGCCGGGGCGCCTCCGGCGAGGCCGGACGGGTGGCGGCGGTTCCGTCTCACGTGTGCGCTTCGCGCTGATGACGCCCCATCAGTACGGTGCAGTCGGTCGCCCTGCTCAAGTCGCCTGCGGCAACGGCTTCCGCGTGCTCGGCCTTGAGCGCGGAGCACTCCACGCAGCGCTTCGTCGTCCCGACGGGCCGGACACGGGCGGGCGGACAGTCCCACTCACGGCCGCCGCCCTGGGGGCGGAGCTGGACGTAGGGGCCCTCGGTGCCCATGACGATGCCGAGGCGGCCGGTGCGGGTGTCGAGGGCGGGGGTGCCGGGTGCCAGGCCGGCGGCTTCGGTGGCGGTCTCCGCCTTGGGGGTGTTCTCCATGAACGGCACGTTAGGGATGGCGGGTTGGCGCTGTCCGCTTCGATTCGCGAATATTCGTGTCCGGGCAGCGGCATGTCTGCATGATGCTCACGGGACTCCGAGGGCGCGCCGGGCCCGGGTGATGACGCGATGTGCATCCGCCCCGTAGGCGGCTGCATCCGACAAGGCCTGCCACACCCGGAGGTGTACGCCGACGCTCTGCGCGTCGTCGAGCCACAGCTCCGCGTGCCAGTCCTCCGCGATCACCAGCCGTTCGTCGTACACCCAGAACCCGTTGGCCGGCGGAATGGCGAGCGAGGCCTCGAACGGGATGATGCCAAGGGACACGGTGTCCAGCCCGAGGACGCCGTTCAGACGGTCGAGCTGTGCGGCAAGCACCGAGGGCGGGCAGACGAGGGAGCGCAGAGCGGCTTCCCACATGAGGATGCGATAGGACTTCCCCGGTACGTAGAGCAGCTCCTGGCGCTTGATACGCGCGCGCACGGCTTCCTCGACGTCCCGTACCGATCCGTGAAGGTCCGCATACCGCGAAAACACGTACCTGGCGTACTCGGCAGTCTGGAGCATGCCGACGACCATCGCTCCTTCCCACGCGTGGAACACGGAGGACCGTTCGTATTCGGCGGTGAGGGCGTCCTGTACGGGCCTGTGCCCGGCGGCGAGTTGCCTGTGCCAGGACCGGGAACGCGACTCCAGGCTGCGGAGGCGTGCCGTCAGCTCTTCCGCCGTTCCGGGCCGTCCGGTTCCCTCCGCCCAGGCCCGCAGGTCGTCCGCGGTGGCCGTCTGCTTGCCGGTCTCCAACTTGCTGACCTTGGACTGGGGCCACCCCAGCCGGGCTGCCAACTCCCGCCCGGTGAGGCCCTCTTCGGTGCGCAGCTCGCGTAGCCGCGCACCGAGGGAGAGCCTGGCCTGCTGGAAGTCCGTGGTCACCCCATGGACGGTACCCGAGCCGCGAAGATGTCGTAGGGGACGGCGTGGTGCCAGGCCGCGTCCCGGATCTGGCAGGCGCGCGCGACCTCCACCGGGTTCGTGATCAGTTCGACTCCCGTCATCCCGTCGGCGTCGTCGAAGTGGAGACGGGCGATCACGCGGGAGTCGAAGAGCCAGAAGTCGTCGTCGGGAAGCTTCAGTCGCTCGGCCTCGCTCCTCCAGAGGTTCCGGATGTCCTCGCCGACGGCGGTGTTGCGGCGTGCGTTGTCGAGCAGATAACGCTGGCCGGGGGTCGGCGGGTTGTCCACGATCCGCACGCGCTCGAACCGCTTGCCCAGTGCGGCCTGCGCACGGCGGGAGGCGCACCACGGGTCGTCCGGATCCCAGCCGGCGTCCTCGCCGCGCGCGAATCGCCGGTACGTCTCCGTCTCCTCGTCCGACCGGTAGCGGCGCCTGGACTCGAGGCGCCATGCCGTGTGCTCGAAGCTCTCGAACATGTCGTCGAACTCTTCGAGAGCAATCATCGTGGCGACCCTGGGGGCATCCCGCGGAGCGAAGTCGGCCAGCAGTACGCGGGGGACCACCACGAACCCTTCCCCGTCCTTCACGTTCCGGAGTTGGGCCACGTCCTCGGGGTCGGTCACCGATTCTCCCTGGACCAGGACGTCGCCCGTGTCCAGGTCCTCGTACAGCGTCGGGCAGCCGTTGTTTCCGGAGTTCGTACCGATGAAGCGCAGTCGCCGGGCCATCGCCGTTTCCCCTTTCGCCGGGCAGGTGGCGTCCAGGATGGCGGCGGCCCTGGCCGGCTGTCCGGCGTGATTCGCGATTATTCGCCCGCCGCACCCCACGTGACCCTCGGTAACTCCCTTGCTCCGGGCCTCTATCGCCATCGGCGGCCCCTGGCTTACGCTCCCGACTGTGCCAGCAATCGCTGGCACCTTCGAGGCGATCCGGGGAGGCTGCGGCAGACATGACCGAGCACGTACGGGTGGCGGTGATCGGGGCCGGGTTCGGGGGGCTGGGGGCGGCCGTGCGGCTGCGGCGGGAAGGGGTCACCGACTTCGTGGTCCTGGAGCGCGCCGGAGCCGTCGGCGGGACCTGGCGGGACAACACGTATCCGGGCTGCGCCTGCGACGTCCCCTCCCATCTCTATTCCTTCTCCTTCGCCCCCAACCCCGAGTGGCCCCGCAACTTCTCCGGGCAGGAGCACATCCGTGCCTATCTGGAGCGGGTCACCGATGTCTTCGGACTGCGGCCGCACATCCGGTTCAACTGCGAGGTGAGGGCCATGCGGTGGGACGCGGACCGGCTCCTCTGGGAGATCGACGCCGGTGACCGTGCCCTCACCGCCGACGTCGTCGTCTCCGCCACCGGGCCGCTCGCCGATCCCAAGGTGCCGGACGTGCCGGGGCTCGACGGGTTCTCCGGCGCGGTCTTCCACTCCTCCCGCTGGGACCACTCCTACGACCTGCGCGACAAGCGCGTCGCCGTCATCGGCACCGGCGCCTCCGCCATCCAGCTCGTGCCCGGCATCCAGCCGGACGTCCGGCGGCTCACGCTCTTCCAGCGCACCCCGCCCTGGGTGCTGCCGCGCGCCGACCGGCGGATCACCGCGGCCGAGCGCTGGCTGCACACCCGGGTGCCCGCCACCCGCGCCCTGCGGCGCGGAATGCTCTGGGGCATCAGGGAGGTTCAGGTCAACCTGTTCACCAAATACCCCGACCAGCTGGGCTGGATAGAAGGCCTCGCCAAGTCCCATATGGCCAAGGCGATCAAGGATCCGGAGATGCGGGCCCTGCTCACCCCGGACTACCGCATCGGCTGCAAGCGCATACTGCTGTCCAACGACTACTACCCGGCCCTCGCGCAGCCCAATGTCGACCTCGTCGCCTCCGGGCTCGCCGAGGTGCGCGGTTCCACGCTCGTCGCCGCCGACGGCACCGAGGCCGAGGCCGACGCCATCGTCTTCGGCACCGGATTCCGGGTGACCGCCATGCCCATCGCAGAGCGCGTCACCGGCGCCGCCGGGACCACGCTCGCCGAGGAGTGGAAGGACGGCATGGCCGCCCTGCGCGGCACCAGCGCCGCCGGTTTCCCCAACTTCCTCACCATCATCGGGCCCAACACCGGCCTCGGGAACAGCTCGATGATCCTCATCATCGAGGCCCAGCTGAACTACCTCGCCGACTTCCTCCGCCAGCTCGGCACCCTCGGCGGCCGCGCCGCGCTCGACGCCCGCCCCTCCGCCGTCCGTGCCTGGAACCGGCGCCTGCAGCAGCGGCTGCAGCGCACCGTCTGGAACACCGGCGGCTGCGACAGCTGGTACCTCGACGCGGAGGGCCGCAACACCGTGGTCTGGCCCGGGAGTACGGGCGAGTTCCGCCGGGTCACCCGCCGCGTCGACCTCGCCGAGTACCAGCTGCTGCGCGCCGCCCGCGTCCCGGCGGAGGCCGCCCGGTGAGCGCCCGTACGAGCCTGGCCGGCCAGGTCGCCGTCGTCACCGGCGCCGCGCGCGGCGTGGGGGAGCTGCTCGCCCGCAAGCTGGCCGCGCGCGGGGCGCACGTGGCCCTGGTGGGCCTGGAGCCCGCCGAACTGCGGCGCGTCGCCGAGACGTTGCGCACCGACTCCGCCCACTGGCACGCCGACGTCACCGACCACACGGCCATGTCCCAGGTGGCCCGCGAGGTCAAGGCCCGCTTCGGCAAGGCGGACATCGTCGTCGCCAACGCCGGTGTCGCCACGGGCGGTCCGCTGGCCGCCTCCGACCCGGAGGCGTGGCGCCGCGTCGTCGAGGTCAACCTCGTCGGCAGCGCCGTCACCGGGCGGGCCTTCCTGCCCGTCCTGGCCGAGAGCCGTGGCTACCTGCTGCAGATCGCCTCGTTCGCCGCCCTCGCACCGGCGCCGATGATGACCGCGTACTGCGCGTCCAAGGCGGGCGTGGAGGCGTACGCGCACTGCCTGCGCGCCGAGGTGGGGCACAAGGGCGTACGGGTCGGGGTGGCGTATCTCAGCTGGACGGACACCGACATGGTGCGCGGCGCCGACGAGGTCGACGTGATGCGGGAGCTGCGGCAGCGGCTGCCGTGGCCCGCCAACCGCACGTATCCGCTCGGCCCCGCCGTCGACCGGCTCGTGGCGGGCATCGAGCGCCGTTCGGCGCATGTGTACGCCCAGTGGTGGCTGCGCGGGATGCAGCCGGTGCGGTGGGCGCTGCCGGGGCTGATCGCCCTGGGCGGGCCGCGCGAGATGCGGCGCGCGGAGCCCCGGCTGACGGCCCTGCCCGGCGGGCTCGTGGGCGCAGGCGGCCGGGCGGACACCGCGGCCCGCACAGAGCGTAGTTGATCGAAATGCGGCATTCGTCCCCGCATGTGAGGCTGGCCGTGCCCGATCACCATCACCCCTGAGGAGTGAGCACAGCATGGGCATGAAGGACGACATGCAGAAGAAGGCCCAGCAGGCCAGGCAGAAGGCCCAGCAGGCCAAGCAGCAGGCGCAGCAGAAGGGGCAGCAGTCCCAGGACAAGGTGCGTCAGCAGCAGCAAGAGCGCGAGCAGCAGGGGCGCCAGCAGTCCCTGGACGACATCCAGGACGAGCTGGGCGACTGATCCGGCGGGTTCATGACCAGTTCCCCGCGCCCCGAAAGGGGCGCGGGGAACTGCGCGATCAGCCGAGAACAACCCGCAGACGACGTCAGGCCCGCGGCGGCAGCACCGGCCGCCGCAGGTCCGGCACCCCGGAATAGTCCGGCGGCGTGGCGGCACCGTGCCGCTCCAAAAGGTCCAGCGCCAGCGCCACGGCGTCGTCCAGCTGCTTGTGCCGCCCCTCCGCCCAGTCCAGCGGCGTGCGGTCCACCTCGATGTCCGGCTCGACGCCGTGGTTCTCCACGCCCCACCGATAGGCGTCGAACCAGGCCGCGTTCATCGGCACCGTGATCGAGGTGCCGTCGCCCAGCCGGTGCCGGCCGGTCATGCCGACCACGCCGCCCCAGGTGCGCAGGCCCACCACCGGGCCGATGCCCTGGAGTTTGAAGGCCGCGGTGATCATGTCGCCGTCGGAGGAGGTCATTTCGTCGGCGATGGCGACGACCGGGCCGCGCGGCGCGTTGCTCGCGTACGACACGGGCTGGGCGTCGCGCGTGAGGTCCCAGCCGATGATGGTGCGGGTGAGCTTCTCCACCACCAGCTCGCTGATGTTGCCGCCCGCGTTGCCGCGCACGTCGACGATCAGGGCCGGGAGCGACATCTCCATCCGCAGGTCGCGGTTGAACTGCGCCCAGCCGGAGCCGCCCATGTCGGGGATGTGCAGGTAACCGCACTTGCCGCCGCTGAGTTCGCGGACGACCGCGCGGCGCTTGGCCACCCAGTCCTGGTAGCGCAGCGGCCGTTCGTCGATGAGCGGGACGACGGCCACGCGGCGCACGTGCCCGTCCGCCTCGGGCGGGTGGAACGCCAGCTCGACCGTGGTGCCGCCGGCCGCCGCCAGCAGCGGGTACGGGCCGGCGACCGGGTCGACGGGGCGGCCGTCGACGTGGGTGAGGATCGCGCCCTCGCGGATGCCCGAACCGGCCAGCGGCGAACGGGCCTTGGAGTCCGAGGAGTCGCCGGGCAGGATGCGCCGCACCGCCCAGCTGCCGTCCTTCAGGTGCGTGAGGTTCGCGCCGAGCAGGCCGATCGCGCGCTGGTAGTGCGGCGGGCCCTCGTTGCGGCGGGCGGGGGTGACATACGCGTGCGAGGTGCCGAGTTCGCCGAGGACCTCGCGGAGCAGGTCGGCGAACTCGTCGGGGGTGGCGACGTGTTCGACCAGCGGCCGGTACTGCTCCAGCACCGCGTCCCAGTCGATGCCGCACATGCCCGGCTCCCAGAAGTACGCCCGGACGATCCTGCCCGCCTCCGCGTACGCCTGCCGCCACTCCGCGGCCGGGTCGACCTCGTGCAGGATGCGGCGCATGTCGATGTAGACGGTCGTCTCGGGGTCGCCGGACTCGGTCGCGGGCACGGCCCGCAGGTCGCCCTCGTCGTTGACGACGAGCCGGGTTCCGTCGCCGCTGACCGCGAACCAGTCGATGGACGAGGTGAGTTCGGAGCGCTTGGCCTTGGCCAGGTCGAAGTGCTCCAGCGTGGGGCGGCCGGAGGTGTCGGCGGGGTTGGCGAAGGTCTCGCCGAGCGCGCCGGAGATCGGCCAGCGCAGCCACACCAGCCCGCCGCCGCTGACGGGGAAGAGGTGCGAGTACTTGGAGGCGGCGACGGGGAAGGGGGTCACCCGGCTCGCCAGGCCCTCGGCCTCGACCAGGGTCGCGCCCTCCTCGCCGGCGGTGTCCTCCTGGTCGAGCCCGCCGCCCGCGGGGCGGCCCTCGATGGTCAGGGCGAACGGCGAGGGCGTCGCCGAGGACAGCGGGACGAGGTAGGGGCGGCAGCCCAGCGGGAAGGACAGGTCGCCGGTGTGCACGTCGTAGACCGGGTCGAAGCCGCGCCAGGAGAGGAAGGCGAGGTAGCGGCCGTCGCGGGTGAACACCGGCTGTTCGTCCTCGAAGCGGCCGTCGGTGACGTCCACGACCGTCCCGTCCGTCAGTCTGGCGATCCTGATCTGCCGCAGCGAGCGGCCGATGCCGGGGTGGGACCAGGTCAGCCAGGCCGAGTCGGGGGAGAAACTCAGGTCCCGCACGGGCCCGTTGGCGGACCGGACCAGCTCGGTGACCTCGCCCGTGCCCTCCGCCGAGGTGTCCACCAGCAGCAGCCGCCCGTCGTGCGCGGCCACGGCCAGCCGCTCCCCGTCCGGCGAGGCGAGCGTCTCGTGCACCCGCCCGATCCGCCCGGCCGCCAGCCGGCGCGGTGCCGACGGCCCGGCGGCGCGCGGAAGTTGGGCGATCTCGATGGCGTCCTCGCCCTCCGCGTCCGTCACATACGCGATACGGCCGGTCGAGCCGAGCATCTCCGGCAGCCGCACCCGCACGCCCGGGGTGTCGGCGATGGCCCGGGCGGGGCCGTCGCGGTGGGTGAGCCAGTAGAGGCTGCCGCGCACCTGGACGGCGCTGGCCCGGCCGGTGGTGTCCACGGCCAGGGCGTCGACGTGGTTCGAGGCCTGCACCTGGTAGGTGCGGCGCCCGGCGCGCGGGCCGCCGAGGCGGACGTCCAGCCGGCGGGGGACGGCGTCCGGCCCGAAGTCCTCCACCAGCCACAGCGCGCCCGCGCACTGGTAGACCACGCGCGAGCCGTCGGTCGAGGCGTGCCGCGCGTAGAAGTCGGCGTGGTCGGTGTGCCGGCGCAGGTCCGAGCCGTCGGGGAGGACGGAGTAGAGGTTGCCGGTGCCCTCGTGGTCGGAGAGGAAGGCGATCCGGCCGCCCACGAACATCACCGAGTCCAGGTGGCCGTTCAGATCCGGTACCAGCCGCTTGCCGTGCAGCCACAGCCTGCCCATGGCGCCGCCCCGGTAGCGCTTCCAGGAGGCGGGCTCGTGCGGCGGCTTGCCCGCGAGCAGCAGGGTGCGGTGCTCGCCGTCCAGGTCGGCCATCGCGATGTCGGACACCGGACCCCACGGCAGCCGCAGGCCCGGGCTGCCGTCGGTGGGCAGCCGGTAGGCCCAGGAGAAATAGGAGAAGGGCTGGCCGTGCGAGGAGACGGCGAGGATGTCGTACCCGCTGCCGCGGTCGGAGGGCGCCCAGCCGCAGACCCGGGCGTCGCTGCTGCCCCAGTGGCTGAGCCGGCGGGCGGGCCCGCCGGAGACGGGCACGAGATGGATCTCGGGATCGAGGCTGCGCCAGGTGGTGAAGGCGATCGACTCCCCGTCGGGGGCGAACCGCGGATGCCCGCAACGGGTGCGGTCGACGGTGAGCCGCCAGGCCCGGCCGCCTTCCGGGGCGAGCGGGGCGAGCCAGAGGTCGTCCTCCGCGACGAAGCAGAGACGATCCCCATGGAGATGGGGGAACCGCAGGTACGAGCCGGTTGCGTCGCTCACAGACACCATGGTTTCGGCCGGTGGGGCCCCCGGCAACTCGGTCCGTGCCCCGCAGTGACCGAGAACACCATCGAAACGGTCCCGTTTCGCTCCCTGCCCGGCTTACGCTCGTACGGTACGAAACCGTTTCGTACGACAGCTTCGGCCGGGAAGGAGGCGGAATGCCGACGGACACACCCAAGCCGGCGGTGCGCCGCACCCGGCTGACGCCCGAACGCGAGGCCGAACTCTACGAGGCGGTTCTCGCACTTCTGCGCGAGGTCGGTTACGACGCCCTCACGATGGACGCCGTCGCCGCCCGGACCCGCGCCAGCAAGGCCACCCTCTACCGCCAGTGGAAGGGCAAGCCCGAGCTGGTCGCGAGCGCGCTGCGGCACAACAAGCCGATGAGTCTGGCGGACATCGACACCGGCACGGTGCGCGGTGACCTCCAGTCCATGGTCTGCAGCGCCGACCAGGACCGGATGGACAAGGATGCGGCCCTCATGCGGGGGCTCCAGCATGCGATCCACCGCGATCCGGACCTGAAACAGGCGCTGCGCGAGGTGCTGATCCAGCCCGAGATGGATGCGCTGGACGCCATGTTCCGGCGGGCCGTCGACCGGGGGGAGATCGAAGCGGGCAATCCGGCGCTGCCGTTCGTCGGGCACATGGTGCTCGGCGGCTTCATCGCCCGTCCGCTGATCGAGGACCGCACCGCGGACTCGGAGTACCTCAGCCGCTACATCGACGCCGTGATCCTCCCCGCTCTCGGCCTCTAGATCCACAACGCATATGAACCACCTGACACGCCGCTCTCGTCGTCGGGCTGGTCTCCCACGCCCGTAATTCCGTACCGATCCGACGGGAGCACACGCCTCGTGGCCACGTTCCTCTACAAACTCGGCCGGCTCGCCTTCCGGCGCCGCTGGTACGTCGCCCTGATATGGGTGACGCTGCTGGCACTCGCCGGAACAGGCGCCGCCACCGCCTCCAAAGCCACCAACGACAGCTTCTCCATCCCCGGCACCGAGGCGCAGCACGCCTTCGACCTGCTCGAGAAGCGCAACCCCGGCCAGCGTGCCGACGGCGCGAGCGCGCGCCTGGTGTTCAAGGCCCCCGAGGGCCAGAAGATCACCGACCCGAAGAACACGGCCAAGGTCGAGAAGGTCGTCGCCGAGCTGAAGGGCGGGGGCTCTCAGGTCGAGTCGGTCGCCGACCCGTTCCAGGCGAAGGCCGTCAGCAGGGACGGGACCACCGCGTACGCGTCCGTCACCTACAAGGTGAAGTCCAACGAGCTCACCGAGGACTCGCGCACCAACCTCAAGGACGCGGCCGCGCACGGGCGCGACGACGGGCTGACCGTCGAGACCGGCGGCAGCGCGCTGCAGTCCATGCCCGAGGGCGGCAACACCGAGGTCTTCGGCATGGTGATCTCCGCCTTCGTGCTGCTGATCACCTTCGGCTCGCTGGTCGCGGCGGGGCTGCCGCTGCTGACCGCGATCATCGGCGTCGGCATCGGCATCTCCTCGATCACCGCGCTCTCCGCCACGCTGGGCCTCTCCAGCAACACCTCGACGCTCGCGATGATGATCGGCCTCGCGGTCGGCATCGACTACGCGCTCTTCATCGTCTCCCGCTACCGGGCCGAGATGGCGGAGGGCCGTGAGCGCGAGGAGGCCGCCGGACGGGCCGTCGGCACGGCCGGCTCCGCCGTCGTCTTCGCCGGCCTCACGGTCGTCATCGCGCTGGCCGGCCTGGCCGTCGTCAACATCCCGATCCTGACCCAGATGGGCCTCGCCGCGGCCGGCACGGTCGCCATCGCGGTGCTGATCGCCCTCACCCTGATCCCGGCACTGCTGGGCTTCTGGGGCCGCAAGGTCCTCTCCCGCAAGGCGCGCAAGGGCGCTGCCGGCGAGGGCGGGGACGCCAAGCCCAACATGGGCACCCGCTGGGCACGCTTCGTGCTGCGCCGCCCGGTGCTGGTGCTGCTGGCCGGTGTGATCGGCCTCGGCGCGGTCGCCGTCCCGGCGGCCTCGCTGGAGCTGGGCCTGCCGGACGACGGCTCGCAGCCGGTGAAGACGACCCAGCGCAAGGCGTACGACCTGCTGTCGGACGGCTTCGGCCCCGGCTTCAACGGGCCGCTGATGCTGGTCGTGGACGCCGCCAAGAGCGACAACCCGAAGGCCGCGGCGGAGTCCGTCGAGAAGACGGTCAAGGGCCTGGACGATGTCGCCATGGTCACCCCGGCCCGCTTCAACCACGACGGCGACACCGCGACGATCACGGTCATCCCCAAGTCCAAGCCCAGCGGCAAGGAGACCGAGGACCTCGTCCACGCGATCCGCGACAAGGGCGCGTCCATCAAGGGCGACACGGGCGCCCAGGTGCTCGTCACGGGCGCGACGGCGATGAACATCGACGTCTCGCAGAAGCTGAACGACGCGCTGCTGCCCTACCTGGCGCTGGTGGTCGGCCTGGCCTTCCTGCTGCTGATGGTCGTCTTCCGCTCGGTGCTGGTGCCGCTCAAGGCGGCGCTGGGCTTCCTGCTCTCGGTCGTCGCCGCGCTGGGCGCCGTCGTCGCCGTCTTCCAGTGGGGCTGGCTCAGCGGGGTCTTCGGGGTCGAGGAGACCGGCCCGATCATGAGCATGATGCCGATCTTCATGGTGGGCGTGGTGTTCGGCCTCGCGATGGACTACGAGGTGTTCCTCGTGACCCGTATGCGGGAGGCGTTCGTGCACGGCGAGCGTCCGGGCGAGGCGGTCGTGACGGGCTTCCGGCACGGGGCGCGGGTGGTGACCGCTGCGGCGATCATCATGATCAGCGTCTTCGCCGGCTTCATCGGCTCGTCCGAATCGATGATCAAGATGATGGGCTTCGGCCTCGCGATCGCGGTCTTCTTCGACGCGTTCGTCGTTCGCATGGCGATCGTTCCGGCGGTGCTGGCCCTGCTGGGCAAGGCGGCGTGGTGGCTGCCGGCCACGTTGGGCAAGGTGCTGCCCAACGTGGATGTAGAGGGTGAGGGCCTCGCCGAGGCCAAGCCGGTTGCCTTGGCGGACCCCGACGAGGACCCGCGCCTGACGCGCGTCTGAGACACCTGCCCGACGGCGGCTCTCCCACGGGGCGGGCCGCCGTCGGCGTCCGCCTGCGCCCCGTAAGGGGCGCGGGGAACTGCGCGACCAGCCCCCACCGGCCCGCAGCCGAACGCACCACCACCCCTGGGGTCCGGGGCGCAGCCCCGGGTACCTCGGCTGCGGGTGCGTCGTGCTTGCTCGCGCAGTTCCCCGCGCCCCTTACGGGGCGCCCTGGTGCCGCGCAACGAAAACGTGGCAAACCCCACCCCGCGGAACCGCGGGGGCGGCAATCCACGTTTTCCAGGGTGGCGCGATCGGGGGCGCGCAAAACGAAAGGGCCCGCGTGTGAACCTGCTCGATCTGCTCCTGCTGCTGGTCGTCATCGGCTACGCCGTCTCCGGCTACCGCCGCGGCCTCGTCGCGAGCGCCGTCCTGCTCGCCGGCTTCCTCGGCGGAGCCGTCCTCGGCGTGTGGGCGCTCCCCTACGCTCTGCGCCCCTTCGAACCCGGCACCGCGACGGCCGCCGTCGTCGCCGTGCTCGTCGTGCTGATCCCGGCCGGTATCGGCCACGGCCTGGCCGGCCGGCTCGCCTGGCGGCTGCGCCGCGGTCTCACCTGGGCCCCGGTCCGCGGCCTGGACGGTGCCGGCGGCGCCGCCGTGAACTCGCTGGCCGCCCTCCTGGTCGCCTGGGTGGCCGCCAGCGTGCTGGTCTCGGCGAACTCCACCCTGCTCACCCGGGAGATCCGGGAGTCCTCGCTGCTCGGCGCCGTGCAGAAGGCGATGCCGGAGCAGGCGCCCACCTGGTTCAGCCGCACCACGGACGCCCTGGCGGGCGCCGGCTTCCCGCAGGTGTTCAACCCGTTCGAGAGCGAGCCGGCCACCAGCGTGCCCAAGCCCTCGGGCGACGCGGTCACCACGGCCGCCACCCAGGCGGCGCGCGACAGCGTCGTCAAGATCGAGGGCGTCGCGGACGTCGGCAGCGGCCGCCGTGGCCAGGAGGGCAGCGGCTTCGTCTACTCCGACGAGCACGTGATGACCAACGCGCACGTGGTGGCCGGGGTCACCGACCCGACCGTCCGTGTGGGCGGTGTCGGGCGGACGTACCGGGCCAAGGTCGTCCTCTTCGACCCGAAGACCGACGTGGCCGTCCTGGACGTGCCGGGCCTGGACGCGCCCGTCCTGCCCTTCGACAAGAGCGCCAAGCGCGGCGACGCCGCGGTCGTCGCCGGCTACCCCGAGAACGGCGGCCTGGACCTGCGCGCCGCGACCGTCGCCAACGAGCTCCGCGCCAAGGGCCAGGACATCTACGGCGACGGCATCACCACCCGCGAGGTCTTCTCCGTACGCTCCACGGTCCGCCCGGGCAACTCCGGCGGCCCGCTGCTGAGCCCGTCGGGGAAGGTCTACGGCGTGGTCTTCGCCCGTTCCACGGCCGATGCGGAGACCGGCTACGTGCTGACCGCCGAGCAGGTCGCCGCGGACGCGGCCCGCGCGGCACGGGCGACGGTGCCGGTGGACACGGGGAGCCGGGCGGCGCAGTAGCGCGCACGACCCGGGTGCAGATGCACATGGGTTGCAGCTACAGCATGAACGCGCCTACGGTGTGCCGTCATTTGCACACCCGTAGGAAGGTCCTGCCGTGGCCAGCTCCGTTCCCTCCCGCCGGCGCCGCATATCCGCGGTGATGACGGGCGCCGAGTGGCGCCGCATGGGCGGCATGGCCGCCTTCATCCTGGCCCTGCACATCATCGGGTGGTTCACGCTGGTGGCCGTCGTGGCCCCCGAGCACCACACGGTGGGCACGAAGACCTTCGGCGTCGGCATAGGCGTCACCGCCTACACCCTCGGCATGCGGCATGCCTTCGACGCCGACCACATCGCGGCCATCGACAACACCACGCGCAAGCTGATGCACGAGGGCAAGCGGCCGCTGTCGGTGGGCTTCTGGTTCTCGCTCGGCCACTCCAGCGTCGTCTTCGGCCTGACCTTCCTGCTCGCCCTCGGCGTCAAGGCCCTGGCCGGACCCGTCCAGGACGAGAACTCCGGGCTCCACCAGATCACCGGCTGGATCGGCACCACCGTCTCCGGCGCCTTCCTCTACCTCATCGCGATCTTCAACGTGGTGATCCTGGCCGGGATCTGGAAGGTCTTCCGGCAGATGCGCGCCGGCCACTTCGACGAGGCGGCGCTGGAGGAGCAGCTCAACAACCGCGGGCTCATGAACCGGCTGCTCGGCCGCGTCATGAAGTCGATCAGCAAGCCGTGGCAGATGTACCCGCTGGGCCTGCTCTTCGGCCTGGGCTTCGACACCGCCACCGAGGTGGCCCTGCTCGTCCTGGCCGGCTCCGGCGCCGCCTCGGGCCTGCCCTGGTACGCGATCCTGTGCCTGCCGGTGCTCTTCGCGGCGGGCATGTCGCTGCTGGACACCATCGACGGCTCGTTCATGAACTTCGCCTACGGCTGGGCCTTCTCCAAGCCCGTCCGCAAGGTCTACTACAACCTCGTCATCACCGGGCTGTCCGTCGCCGTGGCGCTCGTCATCGGCACCGTCGAACTGCTGGGCCTGATCGCCGACAAGGCGGACCTGCACGGTCCGTTCTGGGACTGGATCGGCGGACTCGACCTGAACACGGTCGGATTCGTCATCGTCGGCATGTTCTTCGTCACGTGGCTGCTCGCGATGGTGGTCTGGAAGGCCGCCCGCGTCGAGGAGAAGTGGACCGCCCACGTCCGCCCCGCCCCCGCCCTGGCCGACCGCACCGAGGCCTGATCCGCGCCCCTGCCCCGCCCACCCCCGTGCAACGCGCGAATCGGACACGTTGCACCATGGTGGACTTGGCAACAATCGGCACGGCAGGAGCAGTACCAGTGGTGGACGTCCACGGCACGACGGCGGACGGGTTCGAACCCGTCCGCTCCGCCTTCGCAGACAACTTCGCCCTCCGCGGCGAACGCGGCGCCGCCGTCACCGTCTACCGCGACGGCACCAAGGTCGTCGACCTGTACGCCGGCACCCGGGACGCCGACGGCCTCGGCGAGGAGCCCTGGCGGCACGGCACCGCCCAGATCGTCCGCTCCGCCACCAAGGGCGTCGCCGCCGCCGTCCTGCTGCTCCTGCACCAGCGCGGCCAGGTCGACCTGGACGCGCCCGTCGGCACGTACTGGCCCGAGTTCAAGGCCGCCGGCAAGGAGCGCGTCCTCGTCCGGCACCTGCTCGCGCACCGCGCCGGGCTGCCCGTGCTCGACACCCCGCTCACCCCGGCCGAGGCCGTCGACGGCGTCAGCGGCCCGCGCGCGCTCGCCGCGCAGGCACCCGCCTGGGAGCCCGGCACCGACCACGGCTACCACGCCCAGACGTACAGCTGGCTGCTCGGCGAGCTGGTCCTGCGCGTCACCGGGCGCACGCTCGGCACCTGGGTCGCCGAGGAGATCGCCGGCCCGCTCGGCCTCGACCTGTGGATAGGCCTGCCGGACGCCGAGCGCGACCGCGTCGGCCGGATAGCCGACATCGAGGCCCCGCCCGCGCCCGCCTCGGCCGGACTGCGCGTGCGCGCCAAGCAGTCCGTCACCGACGCCTACCGCGACCCGGAGTCCCTCACCCGCCGCGCCTTCGCGGCGATCGACCCGCACCCGGACGAGAACGACCCGGCCTACCGGGCCGGCGAGCTCCCCGCCTCCGCGGGCATCGCCACCTCCGACGCGCTGGCCCGCTTCTACGCCTCGCTGACCGGCGTCGTCGACGGCGGCCACCGCCTCTTCGCCCCCGCCACCCTGACCCTCGCGCGCACCGAGGAGTCGGCGGGCCCGGACCGGGTCCTGATGGTGGGCACCCGCTTCGGACTGGGCTACATGCTGCACGGCGGGGCGTGCCCGCTGCTGGGCCCCGGCTCCTTCGGCCACCCGGGCCGCGGCGGCTCGCTCGCCTTCGCCGACCCCGAGTCCGGCATCTCCTTCGGCTACGTCACCAACGGCATGCAGAAGAACGTCACCGCCGACCCGCGGGCCCAGGCGCTGGTGCGGGCGGTTGCGAAGTCGCTCGCCGGGTAGTCACCCCGTGTGCTGAGACGGTTCGACGGCCGGACGGCCCTGATCACCGGCGCCGGACGCGGCATCGGTGCCGCCACCGCGCGGCGCCTCGCCGCCGAGGGCGCGCGGGTGCTCGTCACCGACCTGGACGGGGAGCGCGCGGAGAAGACGGCGGCCGGCATCCGCGAGACGGGCCTCACGGCCGAGGCGGCCGCCTGTGACGTGGGCGACCGGGCCGCCGTCGAGGCGGCGGTGGCGACGGCCGTCGCGCGGTTCGGCGGGCTGGACGTCCTCGTCAACAACGCCTTCGCCTGCCATCCGGATCCGGCGCTCGTCGAGGACGAGACGGACGAGGCCTGGCAGCGCGACCTCGACATCACGCTGACCGGCGCCTTCCGCTGCGTCCGGGCCGCCATGCCGCACCTGGCCGCCGCCGGGGGCCGCGGCGCGGTGGTCGGCATCGGCTCGGTCAACGGTGAGCAGGACTTCGGCAACCACGCCTACAGCGCGGCCAAGGCGGGGCTCGCCAGCCTCACCCGCACCCTGGCGGGCCAGTCCGCCCCGCGCGGGGTCCGGGTCAACCTGGTCGCGCCGGGCACGGTGGACACGCCCAACTGGGCAGGCCGGGAAGCCGCCTTGGAACGGGCGGCGCCCCTGTATCCACTGGGGCGCGTGGGACGCCCGGAGGACATCGCGGCGGCGGTGGCGTTCCTGGCGTCGGAGGACGCGGCATGGATCACGGGGGTGACCCTGCCGGTGGACGGCGGCATCCTGATCGGGAACGTAGGGCTGCGCGCGGCGTTGCGGGGTACTCCGTAAGCGCCCCGTCAGCCGCGCCCCGTAAGGGGCGCGAGGCTGTATCTGTTTGCGGCTCCGCCGCGCGGGCGCGAGCACCCGAGCCGACCCGCACATGCAGGACCGGACGTCTCACAGCCCCGTTCCATACGATGGCGCGGTGAGCACTGACACCGCGCCCCAGGAACGGACCCCGCACCCGTGGCAGCACCGGCTCCGCCGCTTCGGCTATGCGGGCCGGCGCAGCCACCCCGGCGTCCGGGAGCGCCTCGTCCCCCCGTACCCCGAGCCGGGGACGCGGGTATGGGCAGCGCTCGGCGCGGGCCCGCGCCGAGCGCACCGGCTCGCCCGGAGCACCGGCTGGGCCGCCCCCCTGGCAGTCGCCCTGCTCGCAGGGCTGACCCGGTTCTGGAACCTGGGCAGCCCGAATGCGGTGATATTCGACGAGACGTACTACGCCAAGGACGCCTGGGCCCTGTGGAAGTACGGCTACGAGGTCGACTGGCCCAAGGACGCCAACGACAAGATCATCGCCGGGCATTCGTACGTCGGTGACGCCGCGGCGTACGTCGTCCACCCCCCGGTCGGCAAGTGGGTCATCGGCATCGGCGAACAGCTCTTCGGGCTGCACCCCTTCGGCTGGCGCTTCATGGTCGCGCTGCTGGGCACGCTCTCCGTGCTCATGCTGTGCCGCATCGGCCGCCGCCTCTTCCGCTCCACCTTCCTCGGCTGCCTGGCCGGCGGGCTGCTCGCGGTGGACGGGCTGCACTTCGTGATGAGCCGCACCGCGCTGCTCGACACGGTGCTGATGTTCTTCGTGCTGGGGGCCTTCGGCTGCATCCTCGTCGACCGCGACCGCGCGCGGGCGCGGCTGGCGGCGGCCCTGCCCGACGACGAGGACGGCGAGGCGTATCCGGATCCCGCCGTCGGCGACGGGCTGCGCCTCGGCCTGCGCCCCTGGCGGCTCGCCGCCGGCGTGCTGCTGGGCCTGGCCTGCGCCACGAAGTGGAACGGGGCCGTGTTCCTGGCCGCGTTCGGCCTGATGATCGTGCTCTGGGACGCCGGCTCCCGGCGCACCGCAGGAGCGCTGCGCCCGTGGCGCTCGACGCTGCGCCGCGACGTGCCGTGGGCGTTCCTGTCGACGGTGCCGGTGGCGCTCGGCGTCTATGTCGCGTCCTGGACGGGCTGGTTCGCCAAGAGCGGTACGTTCAGCCCCTCGCTGGGCTGGCAGCACAGCGGCTACGACCGGCACTACGCCGAGACCGAAGGCGGGCACAGCGCGCACGGTTTCCTCGCCGGGATCCTCAACCCGCTGCGCAGCCTGTGGCATTACGAGCAGCAGGTGTGGGACTTCAACACCACGCTCTCCTCGCCGCACACGTACCAGTCGAACCCGTGGAGCTGGCTGGTCCAGGCGCGCCCGGTCTCGTACTTCTACGAGTCCCCGAAGCCCGGCCAGGACGGCTGCCCCACCGACGCGGTCGACAAGTGCGCGCGCGAAGTGCTCGCCCTGGGCACGCCGCTGCTGTGGTGGGCGGCCTGCTTCGCGGTGCTGTACCTGCTGTACCGCTGGGCGTTCCGGCGCGACTGGCGTGCGGGGGCGGTGCTGTGCGGAGTTGCCGCGGGTTACCTGCCGTGGTTCATGTGGCAGGAGCGCACGATTTTCGTCTTCTACGCCGTGGTGTTCGCGCCGTTCCTGTGCCTCGCCGTGGCCATGATGATCGGCGCGATCCTCGGGCCGCGCGGCTCCTCGGAACGGCGCCGGGTGACCGGCGCGGTCGTCGCGGGGACGCTGGTCCTGCTGATCGTGTGGAACTTCGTCTATTTCTGGCCCCTTTACACGGGCCAGGCGATCCCGATCGACGCGTGGCGCAACCGCATGTGGTTCGACACCTGGATCTGATCCCCTGTGAGAAACGTTCCGGCCACCCTCGCGCCGTATGTCACTCCTGTCCCGTAGAGTTCCCCGTGACGTCTTAATCGACTGATTAAAAGCTGGTCCGAGCCATGGGGGGAACCGTGGGGGCCAGGAGGGGGATCGGCATGCACAAGGGTGCGAAGTACGCCGTCGGCGGGGTCGCCGCCGCGCTGGTGGGGGCCGCCGGCCTGGGGGTCTGGAACATCGCCGACGCCATCGGCGGCGACGGCGGATCCGCGCACACCGAGGCGGCACCGGTGGAGACGGGACCGCCGAGCGCGCGCGAAGTGGAGTCCGCCGCACGGGACTTCCTCGCGGCATGGGAGGCGGGCGACACGGAGAAGGCCGCGGGCCTGACCGACAACGTCCAGGCGGCGACGGCAGCACTGACCGGCTACCGCGAGGCCGCCCGCATCGAGAAAGTGACGTTTCGTCAGGCAGCTGCTTCGGGCGCCACGGTGCCCTTCACGGTCACCGCGGAAGTGGCCCTGGGTGCACAGCGGTCGACGTGGACGTACGAGTCCTCGCTCGCCGTCGTACGGGGCCGCGGCAGCGGCCGCCCGCTGGTCGACTGGCAGCCCGCCGTCCTGCACCCGCAGTTGGCGGCCGGCGAGTCCCTGAAGACGGCCGCGACGGAGGCCCCGCAGATCACCGCCGTCGACCGCGACGGCAAGGAGCTGGACCCCAAGGAGTACCCCTCGCTCGCCCCGCTCCTGCCCGAACTGCGCAAGCGGTTCGGCGAGAAGGCGGGCGGGGAGCCGGGCGTGGAGGTGCGCAGCCAGGGCGCCGGCGGCGCGCCGGGCAAGACGCTGTTCGTGGTCTCCAAGGGCAAGCCGGGCACGCTGCGCACGACGATCGACGCGGGTGCGCAGCGCGCGGCCGAGGCGGCGGTCGCCCGGCACGCCGACGCCTCCGTGGTGTCGGTCAGACCGAGCACGGGCGAGATCCTCGCCATCGCCAACGCGCAGAAGACGGGGTTCAACGCGGCGGTCGGCGGGACGACCGCGCCCGGCTCCACGATGAAGATCGTGACGTCGGCGGCATTGCTGGAGCAGGGCAAGGCGGCACCGTCCAAACCGCTGCCGTGCCCCAAGTTCGCGACGTACGGCATGCAGTTCCACAACGTGGAGAAGAGCGAGAACCCGGGCGCGACGTTCGCGCAGGACTTCGCCGCCTCGTGCAACACGGCGTTCATCTCCCTGGCCGGCCAGCTGTCCGACACCGCGCTCGCGGACGAGGCGCGCGACGTCTTCGGCATCGGGCTGGACTGGAAGGCGGGCATCTCCACGTTCGACGGCAAGGTGCCCTCGGACTCCGGGGCCGGCAAGGCGGCGGCGATGATCGGGCAGGGCCGGGTGCAGATGAACCCGCTGACGATGGCCTCGGTGGCGGCCACGGTCCGCAACGGGTCGTTCAAGCAGCCGTATCTGGTGGACCCGTCGGTGGACGGCCGCGAACTCGCCCGCGCCCCGCGGTCGTTGCCGTCCGGGGTCGCCTCGGACCTCCGCTCGATGATGCGGCTCACCGCCACGGCGGGGACGGGGGCCACGGCCATGTCCGGCCTCGGCGGGGACATCGGTGCCAAGACCGGCTCCGCGGAGGTGGACGGCCAGACGGCGCCGAACGGCTGGTTCACCGCGTACCGCGGCGATGTGGCGGCCGCGGCCGTGGTTCCGCAGGGCGGGCACGGCGGGGATTCGGCGGGGCCGATCGTGGCGGCGGTGCTGCGGGGCGCCCCGTAGGGGGCGCGGGGCTGTTGACATATGCGGCTCCGCCGCGTGGGCGCGACCAGGTGCCCCGTCAGGGGCGCTGGGGGTACCCCCAGCGGTAGCTGGGGGAGGAACGGCGCGACCAGCCCCCACCGGCCCGCAGTTGACGCACCGCAGGGGTCCGGGGCGCAGCCCCGGGTGCCTCGGCCGCGGGCGCGTCGTGGTTGCTCGCGCAGTTCCCCGCGCCCCTTACGGGGCGCGATGTCCGGCGTAGCGGCAAGATCGCGTCCATGACTGCCACCGTCGCCCTCGCCGTCCTCATCGCGGCGATAGCCCACGCCAGTTGGAACGCCATAGCCCACAACATCCGTGATCAGCTCCTCGCGTTCACCCTCGTGGGTGGTGGAGGTGCCCTCTGCGGGCTGGCGTTGCTCCCGTTCGCCGCGGCGCCGGCCGCACCCGCCTGGCCGTGTCTCATTGCCTCCGCCGTCGTGCACGTCGTCTACCAGGCCCTGCTCATGCGGTCGTTCAGCCTCGGCGACTTCGGGCAGATGTACCCGATCGCCCGTGGCACCGCACCGCTCGTCGTCACCGTCCTCGCCGCCGTCTTCGCGGGCGAACTGCCCGGACAGTGGCAGCTCGCGGGCGTCGTCGTGGCCTCCGCCGGGCTGGTCGGGCTCGCCCTGTGGGGCATCCGCGGGCGCGGGGCCGGCGGGCGGCCGCAGTGGCCCGCGGTCGGGGCCGCCCTCGCGACGGGGCTGGCCATCGCCGCGTACACCGTCATCGACGGCCTCGGCGTGCGCGCCGCGCACTCCCCCCTCGGCTTCATCGCCTGGCTGATGGTCCTGGAGGGCCTGGTGATCCCGGCCTGGGCGATGGTCTCCCGGCGCGGCCGGTTCCTCGCGGAGATCCGCCCGTTCGCCGTGCGCGGCCTGCTCGGCGGACTGCTGTCGGTGTTCGCCTACGGGCTGGTGCTGTGGGCGCAGACCCAGGCGGAACTGGCGCCGATCGCGGCGCTGCGCGAGTCGTCCATCATCGTGGGCGCGGCCATCGGCGCGCTGTTCATGAAGGAGCGGTTCGGCGGCCCCCGCGTGGCGGCCGCAGGCCTGATGGTGGTCGGCATCGGCCTGATGCTGCATGCCGGCTGACGGCGCGCCTCCGGGCGCCGGAACGGACAATTCGGGTATCCCTGGCGGCTCGTAGCCAGAGACACGGAAGAGGAACCGTCCATGCCGCGCACCCGTCGCGCTCTCGTCATCTCCCTCGGCGCCGCCCTGCTGGGCGCCGTCCCGGCCCCCGCCGCCCACGCCATCGGCACCCCGGTCTACCGGCTCTCCGTCGACCGCCTCGGCTCCGTCGCACCCGATGGCACCGTCACCCTGTCCGGGGCGTACCAGTGCAGCGGCGGCAACGCGGGCGAGCCGGTGTTCGTGGCCACCAACATCCGGCAGACCAGCCAGAACGTGCGCTCCATCGGCGGCACCACGGCCGTGTGCGACGGCCAGGTGCACCACTGGCGCAACACCGGCCGCCCCGAGGACCCGGCCATCCAGCCGGGCGGGGCCAAGGTGGAGGCCACGCTGATGCGGATGCGGCGCGGAGCGATGGGATTGCCGTTGCCGACGTTTCTCGCGGGGCGCACGCAGGACGTGATGCTGCTGCGGCGGTAGTTCTCCGGGTGTGGTCCCGCTCCGGCTGCCCGCGCAGTTCCCCGCGCCCCTTCGGGGCACGGACAATGGTCGGGTGACCGGAACTCTCGTACTCGCAGGAACCCCCATCGGCGACGTCGCCGACGCCCCTCCGCGCCTGGCCGCCGAGCTCGGCGCGGCCGAGGTGATCGCCGCCGAGGACACCCGGCGGCTGCGCCGCCTGACGCAGGCGCTGGGGGTGCACACCACCGGCCGCGTCGTGTCCTACTTCGAGGGCAACGAGGCGGCCCGCACCCCCGAGCTGGTCGAGGCGCTGGCCGGCGGGGCGCGCGTGCTGCTGGTCACGGATGCGGGGATGCCGTCCGTGTCGGACCCCGGCTACCGGCTGGTGGCCGCCGCCGTCGAGCGCGGCATCAAGGTCACCGCCGTGCCGGGCCCGTCGGCCGTGCTGACCGCGCTCGCGGTGTCCGGCCTCCCGGTCGACCGGTTCTGCTTCGAGGGCTTCCTGCCCCGCAAGGCGGGCGAGCGCCTGGCCCGGCTGCGGGAGGTGGCCGGCGAGCGGCGCACCCTGGTCTATTTCGAGGCCCCGCACCGCCTGGACGACACCCTGGCCGCCATGGCCGAGGCGCTCGGCGCGGACCGCCGGGCGGCCGTCTGCCGCGAGCTGACGAAGACGTACGAGGAGGTCAGGCGCGGTCCGCTCAAGGAGCTCGCCGCGTGGGCGGCCGAGGGTGTCCGCGGCGAGATCACGATCGTCGTCGAGGGCGCGCCCGAGACGGGGCCCGAGGAGCTGGACGAGGCCGAGCTGGTCCGCCGGGTGCGGATCAGGGAGGACGCGGGCGAGCGCCGCAAGGAGGCCATCGCTGCCGTGGCGGCCGAAACGGGCCTGCCCAAGCGGGCCGTGTTCGATGCGGTCGTAGCGGCAAAAAATGCCGCACAGCAGGGCTCACCGTAAGGTAAAGGGCTAACCTGAAAAGCAAAGCTTGGTCCTGGCTGTGAGCGCCTTCGGGCATGGAGCCGCCAAGTTTGCCCCAATTCGGGGGTCAGGCTGCTGCGCTGCCGACGGGAAGGGCGTTCCCTTGATGTGGGACGTCCGATCCCGGAGAGCTTGTCCTACGGACAAGAGGAGCTGCCATGAGCGAGACCGCAGAGACCTCGAGCGGAGTCCACCCCGTGACCCGTCCGCACACTGCCGCAGGGCAGGAAGCGACGGCCTTCGAGGCGGCGCACGAGTCCTACAGCTTTGCCTGCATGCGGTGCGGGCACTGCTGGGAACAGTCGTACGAAATACAGCACCACGTCGACGCCAAGGGCCAGCCGTTCGTCACGTACTACGCGGACGGGAAGCGCGTTCCTTCCCCGCTGACCCGCCCGACCTGCGTCAACTGCGGCAACCATGTGGTGCGCATCATGCGCTCCGGCCAGGTGTCCGTGATCGCCGACGCCCTGCACCTGCCCACCCGCACGACCGTGCCCGCCCCCGCGACGGCGGGGCCGCTGATGAACGGCGGCTCGCACGAGGAGCGCCCGCATCACCACGCCGAGCACCACTGGCACCTCTCGGACCTGCTGAAGCCCTTCCACCTGCACCGGAAGTGAGCTCGGCCGCTCCTTAGAATCGCGTGCATGGCATCGAACAGTGGCCCGGCCGGCGGCGAGCGGAAGAAGAACGACGACAAGGACGTCCCCCCGCCCCTCCCGGCGCCGCTGACGGTGCCCGTGGCCGACTCCCACACCCACCTCGACATGCAGAAACACGCGACGGTCGAGGAGGCCTTGGCAGCGGCCGCGTCCGTCGGCGTCACCACCGTCGTCCAGGTCGGCTGCGACCTGGCCGGATCCCGGTGGGCGGCCGACACTGCGGCGGCGCACGAGGCGGTCTGGGCGACCGTGGCCCTGCACCCCAACGAGGCACCCCGCATCGAGCTCGGCGATCCCGACGGCTGGTCCCGGCAGGGGACCCGCGAGCCCGGGGGCCGGGCGGCGCTCGATGCCGCCCTCGCCGAGATCGACCGCCTGGCCGGCCTGCCGCAGGTCAAGGGGGTCGGCGAGACCGGCCTCGACTTCTTCCGCACCGGCCCCGAGGGCATGGCGGCCCAGGAGTACTCCTTCCGCCGCCACATCGGCATCGCCAAGCAGCACGGCAAGGCCCTGGTCATCCACGACCGCGAGGCGCACGACGACGTGCTGCGCGTCCTGGCGGAGGAGGGCGCGCCGGAGACCGTGGTGTTCCACTGCTTCTCCGGCGACGCCGCCATGGCCAAGGTGTGCGCCGAGGCCGGCTACTACCTGTCCTTCGCGGGGAACGTCACCTTCCGCAACGCCCAGCCGCTGCGCGACGCCCTCGCCGTCGCCCCGCTGGACCGGGTGCTCGTGGAGACGGACGCACCTTTCCTGACCCCGATGCCGTATCGCGGACGGCCGAATGCGTCCTACCTCATTCCGGTCACCTTGCGTGCGATGGCGGAAGTGAAGGGGATCGACGAGGACGCCCTGGCCACGGCTGTCGCGGCCAATACCGCACGCGCCTTCGGGTACTGACCCTCAAATCCGCGACACCGTGTGACGGTACGACTTTGGTCCGTGACCGCGCCTCCGCTACAGTCCCGGGCCCAGGCCGTGTGCAGCCGGACCAGTGGAGTGTCGTGAGTCATAGCCAGGGCAGCCCCCGCGCCACCACGGAAGCGCCGCGCTACGACCCGTACGTGCCCCACGAGCCGTACGGGGAGTATCCGCGCTACGAGCAGTACGAGCAGTACGAGCAGTACGAGCGGTACGAACCGTACGAGTCCTACGGGCAGTCGTTCGGGACCCACGAGACGCCCTCGGCGGCCTCGCTGCCGGTGGCGTCGCCGTCGTACGAGCCGCATCAGCCGCCCCCGCCCGACGACCCCGCCGGGCAGCTCCTGCTGCCCCGCCAGGCCACGGCGCCCGCCCTCGTGGACGATCCGGAGGCGGACGACGGGCGGGGCCGCCGGGCCGCGCGCCGCAGGCGACCGGCCGGCGACCGCACCGAGCCGCTGCGCCGCCTGCTCCCGCAGGCCCTCGTGGTGGCCTTCCTGGCCGGCGGCACCTCGGCGTTCATCGCCAGCGACAAGGCCGTCCAGCTCAGCGTCGACGGCAGACCCCGCACGCTGCACACCTTCGCGGACGACGTGAACGAGCTGCTGGCGGACCAGGGCATGCACGTCGGCGAGCACGACATCGTCGCCCCCGGCCCGCACCACGACCTCGCCTCCGGCGACCGCGTGATCGTCCGCTACGGGCGCCCCGTCACCCTCACCATCGACGGTGAGCGCCGCCAGGTGTGGACCACGGCCCGGACCGTGGACGGAGCCCTGCAGCAGCTCGGCGTGCGCGCCGAGGGCGCGTACCTCTCCGCCTCCCGCTCCACCGCCATCGGCCGCAAGGGCCTGGACCTGGACGTACGCACCGAGCGGTCCGTGACGTTCATGGCCGACGGGCGCGAGCGGACGATCCGGACCAACGCGGCCACCGTCCGCGAGGCCCTCGACCAGGCCGGGATCGCCCTGCACGGCCAGGACACCACCTCCGTCGACCCCGGCAGCTTCCCGCGCGACGGGCAGACGATCTCCGTCATGCGCATCACCGGCAGCCAGGAGGTCCGCGAGGAGCCGATCCCCTTCGAGACCGAGCGGCACGAGGACCCCTCGCTCTACAAGGGCACCGAGACCGTCGTGCAGCGCGGCGAGCCGGGCGCCGAGCGCGTGATGTACGCGCTGCGCACGGTCAACGGCGTGAAGCAGAAGCCCCGGAAGATCTCCTCCGAGACCGTCCGGCAGCCCCGCACCGAGATCATCAAGGTCGGCACCAAACCGCGGCCCACCACCGTGCAGGGCGCGGAGGGCCTGAACTGGTCCGGCCTCGCCCAGTGCGAGGCGGGCGGGCGGCCCTCCGCGGTGGACCCGTCGGGCACATACGGCGGGCTGTACCAGTTCGACGTGCGCACCTGGCAGTCCCTCGGCGGCTCCGGCAGACCGCAGGACGCCTCGGCCGAGGAGCAGACCATGCGGGCCAAGAAGCTGTACGTCAGCCGGGGGGCGAGCCCGTGGCCGGTGTGCGGCCGTAAACTTCACGGGTGAGCTCCAGCCCCAGCACTGACGAATCCGGCGCCCTCCTCGGCCCGGCCGACATCCGCGAACTGGCCGCCGCCCTCGGGGTCCGCCCGACGAAGCAGCGCGGCCAGAACTTCGTGATCGACGCCAACACGGTCCGGCGCATCGTGCGGACCGCCGAGGTGCGGCCCGACGACGTGGTCGTCGAGGTCGGCCCCGGCCTCGGGTCGCTGACCCTGGCCCTGCTGGAGGCCGCCGACCGGGTCACCGCGGTCGAGATCGACGACGTGCTGGCCGCCGCCCTCCCGTCGACCATCGCGGCCCGGCTGCCCGCGCGCGCCGACCGCTTCGCGCTCGTCCACAGCGATGCGATGCACGTCGAGGAGCTGCCGGGCCCGCCGCCCACCGCGCTCGTCGCCAACCTGCCCTACAACGTCGCCGTCCCGGTGCTGCTGCACATGCTGGACCGCTTCCCCAGCATCGAGCGCACCCTGGTGATGGTCCAGGCCGAGGTCGCCGACCGGCTCGCGGCCGTGCCCGGCAACAAGGTGTACGGCGTCCCCTCGGTGAAGGCCAACTGGTACGCCGACGTCAAGCGGGCCGGCGCCATCGGCCGCAACGTCTTCTGGCCCGCCCCGAACGTCGACTCCGGCCTCGTCTCGCTGGTCCGCCGCGCGAAGCCGGTCGAGACGACGGCGACCAAGGAGGAGGTCTTCGCCGTCGTCGACGCCGCCTTCGCCCAGCGCCGCAAGACGCTGCGAGCCGCACTGGCCGGCTGGGCCGGCTCGGCCGCCGCGGCCGAGGCCGCGCTGGTCGCGGCCGGCATCTCGCCGCAGGCGCGCGGCGAGTCGCTGACGGTGCACGAGTTCGCGGCCATCGCGGAGAACCGGCCCGGCTGACGCCGGGTCGCTGAACGCTCTGCCGGAAGTCCGCCAGTCATCTGCGGGTACGGCGTGGCTGGTCGCGCAGTTCCTCCCCCGGCTACCGCTGGGGGTGCCCCCAGCGCCCCTTCGGGGCGCAGACGAACCGCATCGCCGCCTGCCGGCCGCCCCCTACGACCACAGGAGCCCTCCCCATGACCGCCGAGTCCGTCACCGTCCGCGTCCCCGCCAAGGTCAACGTCCAGCTCGCCGTGGGCGGTCCGCGCCCCGACGGGTTCCACGACCTGGCCAACGTCTTCCTCGCCGTCGGCCTGTACGACGAGGTCACGGTGACCCCGGCCGAGTCGCTGCGCATCACGTGCTCCGGCCCGGACGCGGACCAGGTGCCGCTGGACGCCTCCAACCTCGCGGCGCGCGCGGCCCTCGCGCTGGCCGCGCGGTACGGGCGCGCCGCGGACGTGCACATCCACATCGCCAAGGACATCCCCGTGGCGGGCGGCATGGCCGGCGGCAGCGCGGACGGCGCGGGCGCCCTGCTGGCCTGCGACGCGCTGTGGGGCACGGGCGCCTCGCGCGAGGAACTCCTGGAGATCTGCGCCGAGTTGGGCAGCGACGTGCCGTTCAGTCTGGTGGGCGGCGCCGCACTGGGCCGCGGCCGCGGCGAGCTGCTGACCCCGCTGGAGACCGGCGGCACCTTCGACTGGGTCTTCGCCGTGGCGGACGGCGGCCTGTCCACTCCCGCCGTCTACCGCGAGTGCGACCGCCTGCGGGGCGAGGCGGAGATCCCGGCCCCCGAGGCGTCCGAGGCCCTGCTGGATGCGCTGCGCGCGGGCGATCCTGCCGCTCTGGCGGCTGCCGTCTCCAACGACCTCCAGCCGGCGGCCATTTCGCTGCGCCCGTCCCTGGAGGCCACCCTCGCGGCGGGCACCGAGGCCGGTGCCCTGGCGGCGATGGTGTCGGGGTCGGGGCCGACGACGGCGTTCCTGGCGGGGAGCGCGGGGGAGGCGGAGAAGGTGGCCGATGCGCTGCGCGCCTCCGGCACGTGCCGCGCGGTGCGGGTCGCCGCGGGGGCGGTGGCGGGGGCGACGGTCGTGGGCTGAGCCTCGCGCGGCCCGGGCTTGAGAGATACTCAGAAGAGGCCGAATCGTCGGTCCACTACGTACCGGTAGCCAAGGGTGACAGCGTGCTGGGTTACTTGTGGGCGTCTGACGCTGATGATGCCGCTGGCTTCGAGCCGCGAAGTGCTTATGGCGATGCAGCCTTCGATGCAGGTGCAGTGCACCTGCCGCCGTCGCCAATCCCGTATGTCCCTCTCCGCCAACGAATGCACCGCACTTGAGCCCCTCGCCGCCGAGTGGCTCGCCCGCGGCGTGCCCGTACCGCAGCTCGTCCACGTGCTCACCGATCGGCTCCCCGACACCGTCCACGCCCCCGGCGCCCTCGCCCGTAAGCGGCTCACCGACAAGGTGCCGCCTGAGCCCGAGCCTGCGCCCGTACCGGCAACCACACCCCTCCGCATCATGGAATGCACCGGTTGCGGCGCCCCCGGCCGTCCCGAGGCGCTCGCCGGCGGGCTCTGCCGTGCATGCCGCGACGGCGAGGCAGCCCCGGAGACCAGGGGCGATCCCGCTCCGCCAGCCCAAATCCTCACGCCACGCCGCCCAAAGCGAGGATTTGCGCTGCCGGAAGGGCCCACCGCAAGGACCCCCGTGGGTTTGGCACCACTCACCACAGCCGCACCGACAACCGGTCCACCCCGTAGATGTCGGACGCCGTCCGCATCGGTACCTCACCGGCCGGGACGGCCAGCCGCAACCCCGGGAACCGTTCGAACAGCGCCGGGAGGGCAACCCGCATCTCCACCCGGGCCAGTTGCTGGCCCAGGCACTGGTGGATGCCGTACCCCAGGGCGACGTGCCCGGTGGCCTGGCGGCGTATGTCCAGGCGGTCCGGGGCGGGGAACTTCTCCGGGTCCCGGTTGGCCGCCATCACCGACAGCGCCACCGTCTCTCCCGCCCTGATCAACTTGCCGTCCAGCTCCACGTCTTCGAGCGCCGTCCGCGCCCCGGTGTGTGCGATGCTCAGGTAGCGCAGCAGCTCCTCGACGGCCGGGTCCACGGCTTCCGGGCCGGAGCGCAGGACCGCCAGCTGCTCGGGGTGCTCCAGCAGGGCGAAGACGCCCAGCGCGATCATGTTCGCGGTGGTGTCGAACCCCGCCCCCAGCAGCAGAACCGCGATGTTCGTGAGCTCCTCGTCGGTGAGCTCGTCGCCCGCGGCCAGGTCGCCGAGCACGTCGTCCGTGGGCGCGGCCCGCTTCGCCACGACCAGGTCGTACAGCATCGTCCCCAGCGCGTTCATCGCGGCGACCCGTTCCTCCGCGGTGGCGTGGTGGTCGTTCACGGTCATCGTGTGGCGCTGGAAGGTCTCGTGCTCGTCGTAGGGCACCCCCAGCAGCTCGCAGATCAGCAGTGCGGGAACGGGCTGCGCGTACGCCCGTACCAGGTCCACCACCGGGCCCTGCCGCTCCATCGCGTCCAGCTGCGCGGCCGTGATCTCCTCGACGCGCTCGGTGAGCCGGCGCATCCGGCGCAGCGTGAACCTGCCCATGAGCAGGCGCCGGTAGCGGGTGTGCTCGGGCGCGTCGTGCCCGATGAACATCCCGGGCCCGGCCGGCGGCATCGGTTCCGTGGAGTCCGTGCCGGGCATCGGGTTGTGCATGAGCTCCTGCCGCGAGCTGAACCGCGGGTCGGACACCACCGCACGGAGCAGGGCATGGCCGGTCACCAGCCAGCCCCGGTGCCCGTCGGGGAACGTCAGCCGGGTCAGCGGTTCCTTCTCGCGCAGCCGCGCCAGCTCCTCCGGAGGGTCGAAGGGACAGCCCGCAGGGCGCTGGTAGGGGAGGGATTCGAGCATGGCGGTCGCCCCGTTTCTCGTAAGCGTTCAGAACTCCTTGAAAGCTACGTTGCGTTCAGAGTCGCCTCAATCCGCCGGCACTCCAAATCCGGTTATTTGCAGGACACTTGCCGGGTTTGGTGCAATGGGCCTGCACGTGAATGCAATAAGCACACCCGGCCGTTGCAATGGGATGCCGGTGAACGCACAGGAGGCGACCGCACATGCCGGGAGGCAGGCTCACCCACGACGACCGGCGGCGCATAGCCGAGGGGCTTGCCGAAGGGCTCACCTACGCCGGGATCGCCCGGCGCCTGGGCCGGCCGACCTCGACCGTCAGTCGTGAGGTGTCCCGCAACGGCGGACCGGACGGCTACCGGGCCGACCACGCCCACCTGGCCACCGCCCGGCGCGCCCGCCGCGGCGCCCCGCCGGCCGACCGGCCGGCGGCGGCCACGGCCTCCGGCGGCTTCGAGGAGCGCCTCACCGCGGCGCTGATCAGCACCGGAGTGCCCCGGATGACGGCCAGGGTGCTCGCCTGCCTCTGCGGCACCGACACCAGGGGCCTCACCTCCGCCGACCTGGTGCGGCGCCTGCAGGTCAGCCCGGCATCCGTCTCCCACGCGATCGCCTACCTGGAGGCGCAGGAGCTCGTCCGCCGCGAGCGCGACCCCGGGCAGCGGTACGAGCGCTACGTCGTCGGCGACGACGTCTGGTACCGGTCGCTGCTGGCGAGCGTCCGCACGAACGCCCTGCTGGCGGACGCCCTCCAGGAGGGCGCCGAGACCCTCGGCCCCACCACCCCCGCCGGGGCCAGGCTGGCGGAGATGAGTGAGTTCCTGAACCACCTCGGCGCCGACTTGATCAAGAAGGCCGAGGCGTGGCCCCGTAAGGGGCGCTGGGGGCACCCCCACCGGTAGCCGGGGGAGGAGCTGTGCGATCAGCCGAGAACAGCCCGCGCCGACAGGCTCACCGCAACCCATGGGATCCTGGACCCGTAACTCAAAGCGAGGAGCGCAATGGCAGCCAACCTGGTCAATCTGGAAGCCGTCGACAAGGTGTACGGCACCCGTGCACTGCTCGACGGCGTCTCCCTCGGCGTCAACGAGGGCGACCGGATCGGCGTGGTCGGCCGCAACGGCGACGGCAAGACCACCCTCATCCGCGTGCTCGCCAAGCTGGAGGAGGCCGACAAGGGGCGCGTCACCCACGCCGGCCACATCAGCCTCGGCGTGCTCACCCAGCACGACTCGCTCGACCCCGCCGCCACCATCCGGCACGAGGTCATCCGCGACATGGACGATCACGAGTGGGCGGGCAACGCCAAGATCCGCGACGTGCTCACCGGCCTCTTCGGCGGGCTGGACCTGCCGGGCTTCGCCGACGGGCTCGACACCGTCATCGGCCCGCTGTCCGGCGGCGAGCGCCGCCGGATCGCGCTCGCCAAGCTGCTCATCGGCGAGCCGGACCTGATCGTGCTCGACGAGCCCACCAACCACCTCGACGTCGAGGGCATCTCCTGGCTCGCCGCGCACCTGCGGGCGCGCCGCTCGGCGCTGGTGTGCGTCACGCACGACCGCTGGTTCCTGGACCAGGTCTGCACGCGCATGTGGGACGTGCAGCGCGGCACCGTCCACGAGTACGAGGGCGGCTACAGCGACTACGTCTTCGCCCGCGCCGAGCGCGAGCGCATCGCCGCCACCGAGGAGGCCAAGCGGCAGAACCTGATGCGCAAGGAGCTCGCCTGGCTGCGCCGCGGCGCCCCGGCCCGGACGAGCAAGCCGCGCTTCCGGATCGAGGCGGCCAACGAGCTCATCGCGGACGTGCCGCCGCCGCGCGACAGCTCCGAGCTGATGAAGTTCGCCAGTGCCCGGCTGGGCAGGACCGTCTTCGACCTGGAGGACGTGACCGTCCAGGCCGGCCCCAAGGTGCTCATCGAGCACCTCACCTGGCAGCTGGGCCCCGGCGACCGCATCGGCCTCGTCGGCGTCAACGGCGCCGGCAAGACCTCGCTGCTGCGCGTCCTCGCCGAGGCGGCGCGCACGGAGGGCGAGAAGCAGCCGGCCAAGGGCAAGGTCGTCGTCGGCAGGACGGTCCGGCTGGCGTACCTCTCGCAGGAGGTCGCCGAACTCGACCCGGCCAAGCGGGTGCTGGAGGCCGTGCAGCAGGTGCGCGACCGCGTCGACCTCGGCAAGGGCCGGGAGATGACGGCCGGGCAGCTGTGCGAGAAGTTCGGCTTCACCAAGGAGAAGCAGTGGACTCCGGTCGGTGACCTGTCCGGCGGCGAGCGGCGCCGGCTGCAGCTGCTGCGGCTGCTGATGGACGAGCCCAACGTGCTCTTCCTCGACGAGCCGACGAACGATCTCGACATCGAGACGCTCACGCAGCTGGAGGACCTGCTCGACGGCTGGCCCGGCTCGATGGTCGTCATCAGCCACGACCGGTACTTCGTCGAGCGCACGACGGACCGGGTCTTCGCCCTGCTCGGCGACCGCGCGCTGCGGATGCTGCCGCGCGGGCTGGACGAGTACCTGGAGCGACGGCAGCAGGTCGTCGAGGCGGCGGTGGCCACCGCCCCGGCTCCGGCGGCCCCCGCCGCCGACGTGAAGCAGAAGTCGGCCGGCGAGCTGCGTGCCGCGCAGAAGGAGCTGCAGAAGATCGAGCGTCGGCTCGACCGCATCGGCGAGCAGGAGGCGAAGCTCCACGAGCGCATCGCCGCACAGGCGACGGACTTCGAGGCGGTCGCCAAGCTGGACGCGGAGCTGCGCGAGCTGAGCGGCGAGCGGGAGGAGCTGGAGATGCGGTGGCTCGAACTGGCCGAGGACGTCTAGGCGTTCCGCGTCCCGAAGGTGGACGGTGCAACGGTCTCGTCACGGGCCGGTCTCAGGTGGTGGATACGCCTGGAATCGGCCCGTTGACGTAAAGCGGACGGTGATACAAAAGAACATCCGCTCGCCTGCCGCTCACCGAGGAAAGCCGATGTCACAGCCGCCCCAGCCGGGTGCTCCGCAGACCCCGCCCCCGCCCGCGCAGGGTGGTGGGCAGGCCTACATGCCGACCCAGGCCTTCGGCGCGGTCGAGCCGCCGGCGCCCCCGGCGGGCGCACCGCAGACCCCGCCGCAGACCCCGCCCCCGCCTCCGCCGCCGGCTGCGCCGGGCGGGTTCGGCCCTCCGGAGCAGCCCGCCGCCGCGCCGGGCTACGGCTACCCCCAGACCCCGCCCGCCCAGGGCGGCTTCGGCGCTCCGGAGCAGCCGGCAGCCGCGCCCGCCGCGCCCGGTTACGGCTACCCGCAGACGCCGCCGCCCCCCGCGCCGGGCGGTTACGGCTACCCGCAGACGCCGCCGCCCGCTGCCCCGGCCGGTTACGGATACCCCCAGGCCCCGCCCCCCGCCGCCCCCGGCGGCTACGGCTACCCCCAGCAGTACCCTGCCGGCCCCGCCGGCCCCTTCCCGCCCCCGCCCGGCAGCCCGAAGAAGAAGCCGCCCATGGCGGCCATCATCGGCGGAGCCGTCGCGCTCGCCCTGCTCGCCGGCGGCGGCATCTGGTACGCCACCAGCGGCAGTTCGGACAACGGCGGCACCAAGACCGACAGCAGCCAGGCCGGCGGCCCGCAGGGCGGCGGCGGCAGCAAGGGCGCCCCCGCGACCGTCAACGGCAAGATGCTGTTCAGCGTCGACTCGCCCCAGGTCGACGACCTCGTCAACGTCAAGGGCACCTGGGTCACCGACCAGGTCTTCGCCAAGTCCGACGTGTACAAGGTCGTCGGCTACGGCCTCTCCGGCGGCAAGAAGTACGAGATCCCGCTCGACGGCGAGATCTGCTGGGCCTCCCAGCAGGTGACGCCCGACGGCAAGACCGCGGTCCTGGTCAAGGAGTCCAAGCCGACGCCGGACAAGAAGTACGGCGGTCCGTGCGACCAGGTCGTCGCCCTCGACCTGAACAACGGCAAGAAGCTGTGGCAGAAGGCCGCCAAGGCCGGTGACCAGCCTGTGTCGTTCGGCGAGGTCACCGTCGGCGGCGGCACCGTCGCCGCGGGCGGTACCAGCGGCGGTGCCGCGTGGTCGCTGAGCGACGGCAAGGAGCTGTGGACGCCCAAGGCCGGCGACGACTGCCGCGACGACGGCTACGGCGGCGGCACCAAGCTGGTCGCGGTGCGCCGTTGCGGCGACTACGCGCGCCCGCAGATGCAGGTGCAGACCCTCGACCCGGCGACGGGCGGCATCAAGTCCACGTACAAGGTCCCCGCGGGGCTGAACTACGTGCATGTGGTGTCAACCGACCCGCTGGTGGTCGCCGTTGACGCGGGCGATCACACGGGCAGCGCCGCATCCGACTTCCTGGCGATCGACGACAGCGCCAAGGAGGGCACGCTGCGCAGCAAGGTCTCCACGCAGAACGGCAAGTTCACGCCGAAGTGCGAGTCGACCAACGTCGAGGGCTGCAAGAAGGTCGTCGTCAGCAAGGACACCCTCTACCTGCCGACCCAGGAGCACCAGAGCGGCAACTCCCAGGAGGTGGGCCGGGTCACGGACATCGTCGGCTTCGGCCTGTCCGACGGCCAGTCGCGCGGCAAGGTCTCGGGCGCGCCGGGCTCTTCGATCACCCCGCTGTCGCTGGACCGGGACGGGTACCTGGTCGCCTACCAGGACCCGACGTACAAGGCCGGCGGCATGGTGATCCGGATCGATCCCAAGACGTTCAAGACCGATGTGCTGATGAAGAATCCGGTCGACACGGTCGAGGCCGAGCGCAAGCTCTCGCCCAACTACCAGGACGTGGTCTGGTCGCAGGGCCGGCTGTACATGGGCAACGGCTTTGCCAACAAGCCCGGTCCGGCCGGGCTCGGCAAGGACTACCTGGCCCTGGTCTTCGGCGGCAGCTGAGCCGGCGGCCGAGCAAGGTGATCACCTGGTGATCGTTTGACGGCGTCCCATGCGTGGAAGCCTGTCGAAACCCTGCCGTATCCCTGTCCATCGCGCGTACATGCCTGAACGATCCGTTTCAGTCTCGAAGTACACGTGATTGGCAGGGATTTCGGCATTCCGGGGGACTTCTCACCGGTAAGGGGCGCGGAACGTCGAACAAGCGTGTAGCTTCCGGGGCAAAGAAGGAGCCGGGGAGACGTACGCGGGGCGACAGGGGGGACGCGCATGGGCGTGCGGCTCATGGTGGTCGACGACCACCGTCTGCTGGCCGAGGCGCTCGCCTCGGCGTTGAAGTTGCGCGGGCACCGAGTGCTGGCCGCGGCCGCGCCGAGCGCGGGAGCGGCCGATCTGGTGGTGAGCCGCGCGCCCGAAGTGTGCCTGCTGGGCACGGCGGCCCCGGCGGAGCCGGGCGCCTTCGAGCCGGTGGTGCGGATCAAGCGGGAGCGCCCGCAGGTCGCCGTCGTGGTGCTGGGCCCGGTGCCCAGCCCGCTGGGGATCGCGGCCGCGTTCGCCGCGGGCGCCTCCGGCTACGTCCGGCACAACGAGCGCATCGAGGGCGTCGAGCGGGCCATGATGAAGGCCCGCGCGGGCGAGGCCGCGGTCGATCCGCAGCTGCTCCAGGGCGCGTTCGCCGAGCTGCTCAACCCGGCGGCCCAGCCGGACGACGAGGGCGCCCGGCTGCTCCAGCTGCTCACCCCGCGCGAGGTGGAGGTGCTGGTGCGGGTCGCCGAGGGCGAGGACACCCGGCTGATCGCCGCGGGCATGGGCATAGCCCCGAGCACGGCCCGTACGCACGTCCAGCGCGTGCTGATGAAGCTCGGCGTGGGGTCCCGGCTGGAGGCCGCCGCCCTCGCCGCCCGTACGGGCCTGCTCGACCGCGCGACGAGCGGCGGCGCCGTCACTCCGGCCGTTGTCGCTCCGCGGGGGGCGGCGGGGGCGTCGGGCGGAGTCTGAGCCAGACGAGGAAGAAGGCGCCGAGGGCGAGCATGCCCAGGCCCGTCC
This sequence comes from Streptomyces morookaense, assembly GCF_013030945.1. Classification (GTDB taxonomy): domain Bacteria; phylum Actinomycetota; class Actinomycetes; order Streptomycetales; family Streptomycetaceae; genus Streptomyces; species Streptomyces morookaensis. Next base: position 126,661 of record NZ_JABBXF010000032.1, read on the forward strand.
ACAGGTTGATGTTGATGCCCTGCGCCTTCTTCATGTCCGCGTCCGAGGCGGTGATCCCGGCGACGGTGACGATGATCCCGTAGACGGTGAACAGTGCCCCGATGATCCGCCGCACGTCGAAGAGACGTGCGGCGGTGGCGGACTTGCGCTCCAGTTCCTCGACGTCCTGCTGGTACTCGAACTCGCTCACAACACGCTCCTCGGCAGCTGCAGTTACAGGGAGAAGGGCACGTAGCAGGCCGCCGCCAGGACGACCGCACCCCAGCCCAGCAGGGCGGGCCGGCGGTACCAGGCGTCGTCGCCCTCGGCGGCCGGCTCCGCCATGCCGGGCGAGGCGGTCCCGTAGACCAGCCCGGCCAGGGAGGCGGCCGGTTTGGGTGCGGTGCACAGCGAGACCACGAGCATCACGGCCGCGCCGACGACGAACGCGACGATCGAGGACACGAAGTTGGCGCCCTGGTCGGACGGGATGCCGATGACGCCCTGCTTGTAGAACCAGAAGTAGTTGACCATCGCGGCCACCGTGCCGCTCAGCAGCCCCCAGAAGCCCGCGGCGGCGGTGGCCCGCTTCCAGAACATGCCGATGATGAAGACGCAGAACAGCGGGACGTTGAAGAACGAGAAGAGCGTCTGCAGGTAGTTCATGATGTTGGAGAAGGACGACGCGATGACGGCCGTCCCCATCCCGATGACGACGCCGACCGCGGTGACCACGCGCCCGGTCCGCAGGTAGTACGCGTCCTCGCGGCCGCGCTTCACGTAGGCGGCCCAGATGTCGTTGGTGAACACGGTGTTGAAGGACGAGACGTTGGCCGCCATGCCCGCCATGAAGGCCGCGAGCAGCCCCGTCACCGCGATGCCGAGCACACCGTTGGGCAGCAGGTCGCGCATCAGCACGGGGATCGCGTCGTTGTAGCTCAGGTCGCCGCCGGCCTTGCCGAGCGAGGGCTCCATGACGAGCGCGATGAGCCCGGGGACGACCACGACCATCGGGATGAACATCTTGGGGAACGCGGCGATCAGCGGCGTGCGCCGGGCGGCGCTGAGGTTCTTCGCGGACAACGCGCGCTGCACTTCGGCGAAGTTGGTGGTCCAGTAGCCGAAGGACATCACGAAGCCGAGGCCGAGCACGATGGTGAGCCAGTTGGCGCCCAGCGGGTTGGGGTGCCCGATGCCCGTACCGCCCCAGGCGCTCAGGAAGTTGTCGCCGTGCGAGGCCGTGAGCGAGTGGCTCAGCCCGTGCCAGCCGCCGACCCGCTTGAGCCCGACGACCGTCAGCGGGATCAGCGCCGCGAGGATCACGAAGAACTGCAGCACCTCGTTGTAGATCGCCGAGGAGAGCCCGCCGAGCGTGATGTAGGCGAGCACGAAGAAGCCCGCGACGACGATCGCCACCCACTGCGGCCAGCCCAGCAGCGCCTGCAGCACGATGGCCATGGCATACAGGTTGACGCCCGCGATCAGCACGGACGACACCGCGAAGATGACCGAGCTGAGCAGGTGCGAGGACGGCCCGAAGCGGTGCAGCAGGAACTCCGGCACGGATCTGACCTTCGACCCGTAGTAGAACGGCATCATCACCAGGCCCAGGAAGACCATGGCCGGGATGGCGCCGATCCAGTACCAGTGCACCGTGTAGGCGCCGTACTGCGCGCCGTTGGCGGCCATGCCCAGGATCTCGGTGGCGCCGAGGTTGGCGGCCACGAAGGCCAGTCCGGTCACCCAGGCGGGCAGCGAGCGCCCGGAGAGGAAGAAGTCCAGGCTGGTGCGCACCGAGCGGCGGGCGGCGAAGCCGATGCCCAGGACGACCACGAAGTACAGGGCCAGGATCGCGTAGTCGAGCCCGTTGACGGGCAGTCGGAGCCCGTCGGCCAGGGGCATGGACGCGATGGACGTCATGGGCGGCATGGGCGGATCACCTCACTCGACGTTGACTGAGTTGTTGGGTCATGATTCCTTGTGTTCGGTTGTGTGTGAAGGTGTTGAGGCCTGCCAGTTTGAGGAGAGCCACCGTGAAGAAGACCGCGACCCGGCTCGCGGACGGCCGTGAGCTGCTCTACTACGACTCCCGTGACGACGCAGTCCGGGACGCCGTGGACCGCCGGCCGCTCGGTGCGACCGTCACCGCCTCGGAGATCCGCCGCGATCCGCTGCTCGGCGACAGCGTCGCCATCGCCTCCCACCGCCAGGAGCGCACCTATCTGCCGCCCGCGGACCAGTGCCCGCTGTGCCCCTCGCACGACGGCCGGCTCACCGAGATCCCCGCCGCGGACTACGAGGTCGTGGTCTTCGAGAACCGTTTCCCCTCCCTGGCCGGCGACTCCGGCCGCTGCGAGGTCGTCTGCTTCACCTCCGACCACGACGCCTCCTTCGCGGACCTCGGCCCGGGGCAGGCCGCCCTGGTCCTCGACGCCTGGACGGACCGCACGGCCGAACTCGCCGCCCTGCCCGCCGTCGAGCAGGTCTTCTGCTTCGAGAACCGAGGTCGGGAGATCGGCGTCACCCTCGCTCACCCGCACGGCCAGATCTACGCCTACCCGTTCGTCACCCCGCGCACCGAGCGCATGCTGGCCTCCGCCGCCGCGCACGCCGCGCGCACCGGCGGGCGCAACCTCTTCGACGACACCGTGGCGCAGGAGCACGCCGACGGCCGCCGGATCGTGCTCGACGCCGAGCACTGGACGGCCTTCGTCCCGTACGCGGCCCACTGGCCGTACGAGGTGCACCTCTACCCGCGGCGCCGCGTCCCGGACCTGCTCGCGCTGGACGCCGCCGCGCGCACAGAGTTTCCACAGGTCTACCTGGAACTGTTGAAGCGCTTCGACCGGATCTTCGGACCGGGGCAGCCGCCGACCCCTTATGTCTCGGCCTGGCACCAGGCGCCGTTCCGCCACCCGGAAAGGACCGAATTCGCCCTGCACCTCGAGCTCTTCACCATCCGCCGCTCCCCCGGCAAGCTGAAGTTCCTCGCGGGTTCCGAATCCGGCATGAACGTGTTCATCAACGATGTGCCGCCCGAGACCGCGGCCCGCCGACTCCGAGAGGTTGCGAGCGAATGAGCAAGAGCAAGTGCCTGGTCACCGGCGGTGCGGGCTATGTGGGCAGCGTCGTCGCGGCCCATCTGCTGGCCGCCGGGCACGCGGTGACCGTGCTCGACGACCTCTCGACCGGACACCGCGAGGCCGTCCCGGACGGGGCGTCCTTCGTCGAGGGCCGCATCCAGGACGCGGCGCGGTGGCTCGACGGCTCGTACGACGCGGTGCTGCACTTCGCCGCGTTCTCCCAGGTGGGCCAGTCGGTCGCCGACCCCGAGCCGTACTGGCGCAACAACGTGGGCGGCACCGCCGACCTGCTGGCGGCCATGCGGGACGCGGACGTGCGCCGCCTCGTCTTCTCCTCCACGGCGGCCACGTACGGAGAGCCGTCGGCGGTGCCGATCACCGAGGACGCCCCGACGGCGCCCACCAACCCCTACGGGGCCACCAAGCTCGCCGTCGACCACATGATCGCGAGCGAGTGCGCGGCGCACGGCCTGGCCGCCGTCTCGCTGCGCTACTTCAACGTGGCGGGCGCGTACGGCCGTTACGGGGAGCGGCACGCGCCGGAGACGCACCTGATTCCGCTGGTGCTGCAGGTGGCGCTGGGGCAGCGGGAGGAGATCTCGGTCTACGGGGACGACTACCCGACCCCCGACGGCACGTGCATCCGCGACTACATCCACGTCGCCGACCTCGCCGAGGCGCACCTGCTGGCCCTGGATGCCGCGCGCGAGGGCGAACACCTGGTCTGCAACCTCGGCAACGGCAACGGCTTCTCGGTCCACGAAGTCGTCGAGACCGCGCGGAAGGTGACCGGCCACCCGATCCCGCAGCGCACCGCCCCGCGCCGCGCCGGCGACCCGGCCGTGCTGGTCGCCTCCGCCGACCGGGCCGTGGAACGGCTGGGCTGGCGCCCGCGCCGCACCGACCTGGCCGGAATCGTCGAGGACGCCTGGGAGTTCGCACGCCGATGACGACAACTGCCGAGAACTTCCGCACGGTGTACGGGAAGCCGCCCGCCGGGGTGTGGGCCGCCCCCGGCCGCGTCAACCTGATCGGCGAATACACCGACTTCAACGACGGCTTCGTGATGCCGTTCGCGCTCCCGCACTGCACCCGGGTGGCGGCCGCCCCGCGGACGGACGGCCGGCTGCGCCTGTACTCCCGCGATGCGCAGGGCGGCGTGACGGAGGAGCCCCGCGGCTGGGCCGCATACCCGGCGGGCGTGGCGTGGGCCCTGCGCGAGGCGGGCCTGCCGGTGGGCGGCGCGGACGTGTACGTGGAGAGCGATGTGCCGGTCGGCGCGGGCCTGTCCTCTTCGGCAGCCCTGGAGGTGGCGACGGCACTTGCCCTGACCGAGCTGTACGACGCCGGGCTGCCGGGCCCGGAACTGGCCCGGCTGGCGCAGCGGGCCGAGAACGCGTTCGTCGGAGTGCCGTGCGGAATCATGGATCAGATGGCGTCCGCTTGTTGCCGTGCGGGGCACGCTCTGCACCTGGACACGCGCGACCTCTCGATGCGGCAGATCCCTTTGGCACTGGAGCAGTGGGGTCTGCGGCTGCTGGTGATCGACACCCGGGTCAAGCACGAACTGGGCGACGGCGCGTATGCGGCCCGGCGGGCGGGGTGCGAGTCCGCTGCGCGGCGGCTGGGGGTACGGGCGTTGCGGGAGGTCGCCTGCGGTGAACTGCAGGCGGCACTGGGTGAGTTGCCTGCCGCGGAGCGCGCCTTGGTCCGTCACGTGGTGACGGAGAACGACCGGGTGGAGCGGGTCGCGGCCCTGCTGGCCGCGGGGGATGCGAGGGCTGTGGGCCCACTGCTGACGGAGGGGCACGCCTCGCTGCGCGACGACTTCCGGGTGTCCTGTGCGGAATTGGACGTGGTGGTGGAGACGGCGGTGAAGGCGGGGGCCCTGGGGGCCCGGATGACGGGCGGCGGCTTCGGCGGCTCGGCAATCGCCTTGGTGGATGGGGCAGATGAGGAAAGGGTGACCAAGGCGGTCACCGAGGCACTGGGGACGGCACGAGTGTTCGGCACGGCGGCGGGGGAGGGGGCACGGCGGGTGGCCTAGAGCAGCGCCCCGTAAGGGGCGCGGGGCTGTGCTCGATATGCGGCTCCGCCGCGTGGGCGCGACCAGGCGCCCCGTAAGGGGCGCGGGGAACTGCGCGACAAGCCCCCACCGGCCCGCAGTCGACGCGCCACCCGGGGGTCCGGGGCGCAGCCCCGGAGTAACGGCCCCGCGCCCCTGACGGGGCGCCTCAAAGCTCCTTCACCAGCAGGTGGCTCGTGATCCCGGGCGGATAGTCCGGGATGCTCGCCGCGAGGCGATACCCCACCCGCTGGTAGAACCCCGGCGCCTGGAAGTCCCAGGTCTCCACCTGGCTGCCGATGCAGCCGAACTCCTCCCGGGCGCGGGCCTCCGCCCGCGCGATCAACCGCGAGCCCAGCCCCGCCCCGCGGGCCCCCGCGTCCACCCACAGCAGGTCCACGTGCAGCCATTGCCACTGCACATGACCGACGAGCCCGCCCGCCAGCTCCCCGCGCTCGCCGCAGGCGTACGTGGCGTACACCTCCAGCGGCCGCGCCTCCATCACCGGCGTGCGCCGCAACGCCCGCAGGGCGGGCGAACGTTCGTCGTTGACGGTCTGCAACCGTGCAAGGACAACATCGCGTCGTTCCGGGTCGTTCACCGCCTCAATACTGAACATAAAGCTCACCATAAACACCGGGGCCAGGCAGTTTTGCCAATCCGCTTCCGTTGTCGTACCCCGGCCGTACGCTGATGCACAGTGCCGGTGGGGGCCGGCGCTGATCAGGGGGCGAGACAGGCAGGTACGACGCCCGGGGCGGGGTGGTGTCAGGTCACGGCGGCGGCCGTGCACGGCGTAGGGCCCCGGGTTCGGGCGCCGTACCCGCACTGCTCCGTCTGTCCGGAGATGGGGGTGTCTGTGGCACGAATTCGGGTACTGGTGGTCGACGACCACCGCATCTTCGCCGAGTCGCTCGCCGCCGCCCTCGCGGCCGAGCAGGATGTGGACGTCTCGGCGGCCGGCAGCGGGCCGGCGGCGCTGCGTGCGGTGGAGCGCGCGGCAGGTGAGGGGCGGCGCTTCGACGTGCTGCTGATCGATGCCGACCTCGGCGCGGTCGGCACGGACGGCGTGCGCGTACCGCCCCAGCTCCGGGGCCAGGGCCCCGGGCCGGACGGCCAGGGGGCCGTCACGGAAGGCGCGGTGGACGGCATCTCGCTGGTGGCGCGGGTGCGCGCGAGCCACCCGGGCGTGCGCACGGTGGTGCTGGCCGAGCGGGACGACCCGCGCCGGGCGGCCGCCGCGCTGCAGGCCGGGGCCGGCGGCTGGGTGGCGAAGGACTGTTCGCTGTCCCGCCTGCTCGCGGTGATCCGCGGGGTCCTGCGGGACGAGACGCATCTGCCGCCCGCCCTGCTGACGGGAGTGCTCCGCGAGCTGACGGCGGCGCGCAAGCACCGCACGGAGAGCGAGCGGCTCGTCGAGTCGCTGACCCCGCGCGAGCGCGAGGTGCTGCGCTGCATGGTGGCCGGGCTCGGCCGCAAGGCGGTGGCCGAGCGGCTCTATCTGTCCCCGCACACGGTGCGCACGCACATGCAGAACGTGCTGGGCAAGCTCGGCGTGCACTCCACGCTCGCCGCGGTGGCGCTGGCCCGGCGGGCCGGCGTGGGCCCGGTGGACCTAGCCGGGGACGTTGTCGAACGGGGCGGTCAACTGGCGTAGCAGCCGGGCCAGTTCGCCCCGCTGGGCCGGGGAGAGCTCGGCGAGGATGGCGCGCTCCTGGGCCAGCAGTCCGGCGAGCGCCTGGTCGGCGCGGTCCCGGCCCTCGTCCGTGAGGCGGACGAGCACGCCGCGCCGGTCGCTGGGATCGGGCTCGCGCAGCACGAGGCCCTTCTTGGCGAGCCGGTCGATGCGGTTGGTCATGGTGCCGGAGGTGACCAGGGTCTGGGTCAGCAGCTGGCCCGGCGAGAGCTGGTAGGGCGCGCCCGCGCGCCGCAGCGAGGTCAGGACGTCGAACTCCCAGGGCTCCAGCTGGTGCTCGGAGAAGGCGAGCCGCCGCGCCCGGTCGAGGTGCCGGGCCAGCCTGCTGACGCGGCTGAGCACTTCGAGTGGTTCCACGTCGAGGTCGGGGCGCTCTCGACGCCACGCCGCGACCAGCCGATCGACCTCGTCCTCCATGGGATCAGTGTAGTTGGTCTGTCGACATGAAGTCTCTTGACGTCAAGATAACTGGGGAGGGATGCTGGAAGGGCCACGCCAGGCCCAGGTCACTCCTCGCAGGAGGCTCACCATGCCCGTATGGGATCCGCAGCAGTACCTCCGCCACGCGGGCCCGCGCACCCGCCCCTTCCAGGATCTGCTCGCCCGCGTGCCGGAGCTGCCCGGCAGCCCGGCGCGCATCGCCGACCTGGGCTGCGGCCCGGGGAACGCGACGGCCCTGCTGGCCGAGCGCTGGCCCGACGCGCACATCACGGGCTACGACAACTCGGCCGCGATGCTGGAGGAGGCGCAGGCGTACGCGGGGGAGACGCTGCGCGGCGGCCGCATCGACTTCGCGTACGGCGACCTGACGCGGTGGTCCGCGCAGGGGGCGCGGTACGACCTGATCGTCTCGAACGCGGCGTTCCAGTGGGTGCCGGGCCATGCGGAGGCGTTCCCGGCGCTGCTGGCGGATGTGGCGCCGGGCGGCACGTTCGCCTTCCAGGTACCGGGGAACGGGGATGCCCCGAGCCATGCGCTGCTGCGCGAGCTGTGCGGTTCGCCGCGGTGGTGGGACCGGCTGGGCGCCGCCGGGCGCCGCACGGTGGACGTCCGCGAGCCCGCGGACTACCTGGAGCGGCTGGCGGCGCTGGGGTGCGAGGTGGATGCGTGGGAGACGACGTACCTCCACCTGCTGGAGGGGGAGGACCCGGTCCTGGAATGGCTGAAGGGGACGGGCCTGCGGCCCGTGCTGACGGCGCTGGCGGATGCCCCCGAGGAACGCGAGGCGTTCCTTTCGGAGTACCGGGGTCTGCTGCGCAAGGCCTATCCGGCGGGGCCGGGGGGAACGGTGTTTCCGTTCCGGCGGATCTTCGTGGTGGCCCGGAAACGGGGCTGAGCGCCGTTGCGGCGGATTCAAGAGTGCGGGCGCACCTTTGGCCCGGCCATGGCCCTCCGGGCCTGCGGTCAAGGGCGCGAAGCGCCTCTTGCCGCCAGGCCCCGGCCGGAGCGAAGAGGCTCCGCCTCTTCAACTCCGCCGCAACGGCGAGCAACCACCGTGGAGCGGACCGGCGGTGCCGGACCCGCCGCAACCCCCGGGCGCCCCGCGCCCCGACGCGCCGTCAGGCGCGCCGGTGCCCCACAAGCCTCGGCTTCGGCTCCAGGCCGTCCAGCCCGTGCCACGCCAAGTTGACCAAATGGGCCGCCACTTCGGCCTTCTTCGGCTTGCGGACGTCCAGCCACCACTGGCCCGTCAGGGCCACCATGCCGACCAGCGCCTGCGCATACAGCGGGGCCAGCTTCGGGTCGAAGCCCCGCGCCTTGAACTCCAGGCCCAGGATGTCCTCGACCTGCGTCGCGATGTCGCTGATGAGCGAGGCGAACGTGCCCGTCGACTGCGCCACCGGCGAATCCCGCACCAGGATGCGGAAGCCGTCCGTGTACGTCTCGATGTAGTCGAGGAGGGCGAACGCCGCCTGCTCCAGCAGCTCCCGCGGGTGACCCGCGGTCAGCGCGCCCGTCACCATGTCGAGCAGCTGCCGCATCTCCCGGTCGACGACGACCGCGTACAGCCCCTCCTTGCCGCCGAAATGCTCGTACACCACCGGCTTGGAGACCCCGGCCTTGGCCGCGATCTCCTCCACCGAGGTGCCCTCGAAACCGCGCTCGGCGAACAGGGCGCGACCGATGTCCAGCAGCTGTTCCCGGCGCTCCGCGCCGGTCATCCGCACCCGGCGGGGCCGGGAGCGCCGGGGCGCGGGAGCCTTCTGGGAAGGACTGGAGGAAGAATCATTGCTGTCGATCGTCGCCACGCCGTCCATCATGCCGGGTGTGCGGCGCCTTCATCCTCCCGGTTTCCCCGGGGCGCCCGGCGAGAGTCGATCCGGCCCGCGCTCGGCCAGCGCACGTCGTAGGCCCAGCCCGCCTTCTCGAACCAGCGGATGAGGCGGGCGCTGGAGTCGAGCTGGCCCCGCAGCACACCGTGCCGCGCGGACGTCGGGTCGGCGTGGTGCAGGTTGTGCCAGGACTCGCCGCACGACAGGACGGCGAGCCACCACACGTTGCCCGAGCGGTCGCGCGACTTGAACGGGCGCTTGCCGACGGCGTGGCAGATCGAGTTGATCGACCACGTCACATGGTGCAGCAGAGCCACCCGCACCAGCGAGCCCCAGAAGAACGCCGTCAGCGCGCCCTGCCACGACCAGGTGACCAGGCCACCCACCAGCGGCGGGAACAGCAGCGAGACGACCGTCCAGAGCACGAACTGGCGCGAGACACGGCGGATCACCGGGTCCTTGATGAGGTCCGGCGCGTATTTGTGCTGCGGCGTCTGCTCCTCGTCGAACATCCAGCCGACGTGGGCCCACCACAGGCCCTTGAGGAGCGCGGGCACCGTCTCGCCGTACCGCCAGGGGGAGTGCGGGTCGCCCTCGGCGTCGGAGAACTTGTGGTGCTTCCGGTGGTCGGCGACCCAGCGCACCACCGGCCCCTCGACCGCGAGCGAGCCCATGATCGCCAGCGCGATCCGCAGCGGGCGCTTCGCCTTGAAGGCGCCGTGGGTGAAGTGGCGGTGGAAGCCGATCGTGATGCCGTGGCAGCCGATGTAGTACATGGCCACCAGCAGGCCCAGATCCAGCCAGCTCACCCCCCACCCCCAGGTCAGCGGGACGGCGGCGACCAGCGCGAGGAACGGCACGGCGATGAACAGCCCAAGGGTGATCTGCTCGACCGAGCGCTTGCTGTCGCCGCCCAGAGTGGCGGACGGGAGCGGGGTGTCCTGGGCCTTCGGCGCGTCTTCGAGCACATCGGGGCTTGCAGTCATGTGTTCCCTCAGGGAGTCGGAGCATGGCTACGGTTCCGTAACCTACGGCATCGTAAGTATGGCAGGGCGGCAGCCGGGGGCAAGAGGGCTGCGGGGCACCGCGCGTCGGGCGGGGGCCCGGCGGAGACCTATGCTGGGGGCGTCGGACAGCGCGGTCCGCCACCCCTCCAGATGCTCAGAACTTCGCAAGGAGCCGCACCTGTGAGCAGTGCCGACCACACCAATGCCGCCCTGCGGGCCGATATCCGCCGTCTCGGTGATCTCCTCGGAGAGACGCTGGTCCGCCAGGAGGGTGAAGAACTCCTCGACCTGGTCGAGCGGGTACGGGCCCTGACCCGCACGGACGGCGAGGCCGCCGCCGAGCTGCTGGGCGCCACCGACCTGGAGACGGCCGCCCGGCTCGTGCGGGCCTTCTCCACGTACTTCCATCTGGCGAATGTCACCGAGCAGGTGCACCGCGGCCGCGAGCTGCGGGCCCGGCGGGACGCCGAGGGCTCGATCCTGGCCCGTACCGCGGACCAGCTGAAGGATGCGGACCCCGAGCACCTGGCGCAGACCGTGCAGCACCTGCAGGTGCGGCCGGTGTTCACCGCCCACCCCACCGAGGCCGCCCGCCGCAGCGTGCTCAACAAGCTGCGGCGCATCGCCGAGCTGCTGGACGCGACCGCCACGGGCGCCGGCGACAAGCGCCGTACGGACCTGCGGCTGGCCGAGACCATCGACCTGCTCTGGCAGACCGACGAGCTGCGCGTGGCCCGCCCGGAGCCCACCGACGAGGCCCGCAACGCGATCTACTACCTGGACGAGCTGCACACCAACGCGGTCGGCGACGTCCTGGAGGACCTGGCCGCCGAGCTCGACCGGGTGGGCGTGCAGCTGCCCGCCGGCACCCGCTCGCTGACCTTCGGCACCTGGATCGGCGGCGACCGCGACGGCAACCCCAACGTCACCCCCGAGGTGACCTGGGACGTGCTGATACTGCAGCACGAGCACGGCATCACCGACGCCCTGGAGCTGGTGGACGTCCTGCGCGCCGCGCTGTCGAACTCCATCCGCAACAGCGGCGCCACCGAGGAGCTGCTCACCTCGCTCCAGCGGGACCTGGAGCTGCTGCCCGAGATCAGCCCCCGCTACAAGCGGCTCAACGCCGAGGAGCCCTACCGGCTCAAGGCCACCTGCATCCGCCAGAAGCTCGTCAACACCCGCGAGCGGCTGGCCCGCAACACCCCGCACGAGGAGGGCCGCGACTACCTGGGCACCGGCGAACTCCTCGCCGACCTGCAGCTCATCCAGGACTCGCTGCGCGCCCACCGCGGCCGGCTGATCGCCGACGGCCGACTGGAGCGGGCCATCCGCACCCTGGCCGCGTTCGGGCTGCACCTGGCCACCATGGACGTCCGCGAGCACGCGGACGCCCACCACCACGCGCTCGGCCAGCTCTTCGACCGCCTCGGCGAGGAGTCCTGGCGCTACGCCGACATGCCGCGCGACTACCGGCGCCGCCTGCTCGCCAAGGAGCTGCGCTCACGGCGCCCGCTGGCCCCGATGCCGGCACCGCTGGACGCGGACGGGCAGAAGACGCTCGGCGTCTTCCACACCATCCGCGAGGCGCTGGAGCGCTTCGGGCCCGAGGTCGTGGAGTCGTACATCATCTCCATGTGCCAGGGCGCCGACGACGTCTTCGCCGCGGCCGTCCTGGCCCGCGAGGCCGGGCTGGTCGACCTGCACGCCGGCTGGGCGAAGATCGGCATCGTGCCGCTGCTGGAGACCACGGACGAGCTCAAGGAGGCCGACCGGCTGCTGGACGAGATGCTGGCCGACCCCTCCTACCGGCGGCTCGTCTCGCTGCGCGGCGACGTCCAGGAGGTCATGCTCGGCTACTCCGACTCCTCCAAGTTCGGCGGCATCACGACCTCGCAGTGGGAGATCCACCGCGCCCAGCGCCGGCTCCGCGACGTTGCCCACCGCTACGGCGTGCGGCTGCGGCTCTTCCACGGCCGAGGCGGCACGGTCGGCCGCGGCGGCGGCCCCACCCACGACGCGATCCTGGCGCAGCCGTGGGGCACGCTGGAGGGCGAGATCAAGGTGACCGAGCAGGGCGAGGTCATCTCCGACAAGTACCTCATCCCGTCGCTGGCCCGGGAGAACCTCGAACTCACCGTCGCCGCCACGCTGCAGGCCTCCGCCCTGCACACGGCGCCGCGCCAGTCGGACGAGGCGCTGGCGCGCTGGGACGCGGCCATGGACACCGTCTCGGACGCGGCGCACGACGCGTACCGGCGCCTGGTCGAGGACCCGGACCTGCCCGCGTACTTCTTCGCGTCGACCCCCGTCGACCAGCTCGCGGAACTGCACCTGGGCTCCCGCCCGTCCCGCCGCCCCGACTCCGGCGCGGGCCTCGACGGCCTGCGGGCCATCCCGTGGGTCTTCGGCTGGACGCAGTCCCGCCAGATCGTCCCCGGCTGGTACGGCGTCGGCTCGGGCCTCAAGGCGGCCCGCGAGGCCGGGCTGGACACGGTGCTGGAGGAGATGCACGAGCACTGGCACTTCTTCCGCAACTTCCTCTCCAACGTGGAGATGACGCTGGCGAAGACGGACCTGCGCATCGCGCAGCACTACGTGGACACGCTGGTGCCGGACGAGCTGCGGCACGTCTTCGACACCATCAAGGCGGAGCACGAGCTGACGGTCAGGGAAGTGCTGCGGGTCACGGGCGAGGGGGAACTGCTCGACGCGAGCCCGGTGTTGAGCCAGACGTTCCACATCCGGGATGCGTATCTGGACCCGATCTCGTATCTGCAGGTGAGCCTGTTGCACCGGCAGCGGGAGGCCGCTGCGCGGGGCGAGGGGGCGGATCCGTTGCTGGCGCGGGCGCTTCTCCTCACCGTCAACGGTGTGGCGGCGGGGTTGCGCAACACCGGCTGAAACTGCGGGCCGTCCCTGGTTGCCCGTGCAGTTCCTCCCCCAGCTACCGCTGGGGGTGCCCCCAGCGCCCCTTACGGGGCGCGGGGCCGGGGTGCGGGCAACTGGGGCGCGCCCCCTACGAGTTGTACGTCCCCTGCGCCCGCTCCAGGCCGTCCACGATCAGTGACTCGACCGCGTCCGCGGCGCGGTCCACCTCGTAGGCCAGGTCCTTGCGCTCCGTCGACGAGAAGTCCTTCAGGACGAAGTCCGCCACCTGCATCCGGCCCGGCGGGCGGCCGATGCCGAAGCGGACGCGGCAGTAGTCCGGGCCCAGGGCCTTGGTGATGGACTTGAGGCCGTTGTGGCCGTTGTCGCCGCCGCCCAGCTTCAGGCGCAGCGTGCCGTAGTCGATGTCCAGTTCGTCGTGCACGGCGATCACATGCCCCACCGGCACCTTGTAGAAGTCGCGCAGTGCGGCCGTCGGGCCGCCCGACAGATTCATGAACGACATCGGCTTGGCGACCACCACGCGGCGGCTGGAGACACCGGGGGTGCCGAGCCGGCCCTCGACCACCTGGGCCCGTGCCTTGTGCGCCTTGAACTTGCCGCCCATCCGCTCCGCGAGCAGGTCCGCGACCATGAAGCCCACGTTGTGGCGGTTGCCCTCGTACTCGGGGCCGGGGTTGCCGAGGCCCACGATCAGCCAGGGGGCGCTGGAGTCGTCCGTCATCTGCATGTCTCCTTCATAGCGAACCGCCGCCCCGCTCCAGCGGAGCGGGGCGGCGGCAGCGGTGTGCTATCGGGGCGAGGCTCAGGCCTCGGTGCCCTCGGCCTCGGCGGCGGGGGCGTTACCGGCGACGACGTGCAGCACGACGGCGTCGGCCTCGACGGCCAGCTCGACACCGGCCGGCAGGGCGATGTCCTTGGCCAGGACGGAGGCGCCGGCGTCCAGGCCCGCGATGGAAACGGTGACGGCCTCGGGGATGTGGGTGGCCTCGGCCTCGACCGGCAGGGCGGTCAGGGTGTGCTCGAGCAGGTTGCCGCCGGGGGCCAGCTCGCCCTCGGTGTGGACCGGAACCTCGACGGTGACCTTCTCGCCGCGCTTGACGACCAGCAGGTCGACGTGGACCAGGAAGCCCTTGAGCGCGTCGCGCTGGACCTGCTTGGGGATGACCAGCTCGTTGCGGCCCTCGATGTCCAGGGAGAGCAGGACGTTCGGGGTCTTGAGGGCCATCATCAGGTCGTGGCCGGGCAGCGTGACGTGGACCGGCTCGGCACCGTGGCCGTAGACGACGGCGGGAACCAGGTTGGCGCGGCGGTCACGGCGGGCGGAACCCTTGCCGAACTCGGTGCGGACGGCGGCGGCGAGCTTGATCTCGGCCATGGTGCACTCCTCGGAGGCTTGAACTGTGCGGGGCGGTCACCCGGCCCACGACAGGCCTGCTACGAAGAGCGCGTCGATAACGGACCGCCGCACACCCTTACCAAAGGGGGCGGCCTCCCTCGCCGAGCAACTCGAGGAGTGTACCCGGCGGGGAGGCCGCCCGGAAATCGATCAGCGCGTGCGCAGAACGGTTACGCCTGCTCGTCGAAGAGGCTGGTGACCGAGCCGTCCTCGAACACCTCGCGCACGGCGCGCGCGATCGTCGGGGCGATCGACAGGACCGTGATCTTGTCGAGCTCCAGCTCGTTCGGCGTGGGCAGCGTGTTGGTGAAGACGAACTCGCTGACCTTGGAGTTCTTCAGACGGTCCGCGGCCGGGCCGGAGAGCACGCCGTGCGTCGCGGTGACGATGACGTCCGCGGCACCGTGGGCGAACAGGGCGTCCGCGGCGGCGCAGATGGTGCCACCGGTGTCGATCATGTCGTCGACGAGCACGCAGACGCGGCCCTCGACGTCACCGACGACCTCGTGGACGGTGACCTGGTTGGCGACGTCCTTGTCGCGGCGCTTGTGGACGATCGCCAGCGGCGCGCCCAGACGGTCGCACCAGCGGTCGGCGACGCGCACGCGGCCGGCGTCGGGGGAGACGACGGTGAGCTTGTCGCGGTCGACCTTGGCGCCCACGTAGTCCGCGAGGATCGGCAGCGCGAACAGGTGGTCCACCGGGCCGTCGAAGAAGCCCTGGATCTGGTCGGTGTGCAGGTCGACCGTGAGGATCCGGTCGGCACCCGCGGTCTTGAACAGGTCGGCGACCAGGCGGGCGGAGATGGGCTCACGGCCGCGGTGCTTCTTGTCCTGCCGGGCGTAGCCGTAGAACGGCACGATCACCGTGATGGAGCGGGCCGAGGCCCGCTTCAGCGCGTCGATCATGATCAGCTGTTCCATGACCCACTTGTTGATGGGAGCCGTGTGGCTCTGCATCAGGAAGCAGTCGGCGCCGCGCGCGGACTCCTGGAAGCGGACGTAGATCTCGCCGTTGGCGAAGTCGAATGCCTTGGTCGGGACCAGGCCGACGCCCAGCTGGTGCGCGACCTCCTCGGCAAGCTCGGGGTGGGCGCGGCCGGAGAAGAGCATGAGCTTCTTCTCGCCGGTCGTCTTGATCCCGGTCACAGCACAATCTCCTTGGATGTCGCCTTGTGTGCGCTTATCACGGTACGCCCCGCACGGCGTCCCGGTGTCACGGTCACTGCTCCCCGCCGGTCTTGCGGTGAGCGGCGGAAGCGGCGTCTGCGGCGGCGCTTCCCGGGCGCTTGCGCGCCACCCAGCCCTCGATATTGCGCTGCTGGCCGCGGGCGACGGCCAGGGCGCCCGGGGGCACGTCCTTGGTGATGACCGAGCCGGCGGCCGTGTAGACGCCGTCCCCGATCGTGACAGGAGCCACAAACATGTTGTCCGATCCGGTCCGGCAGTGCGAGCCGATCGTGGTGTGGTGCTTGTTCACCCCGTCGTAGTTCACGAACACGCTGGCGGCACCGATGTTGGTGTACTCGCCGATCGTGGCGTCGCCGACGTACGACAGATGCGGGACCTTGGTGCCCTCGCCGATCTCGGCGTTCTTCATCTCGACGTAGGCCCCGGCCTTGGACTTGGGGCCGAGGTTCGTTCCGGGGCGGAGGTAGGCGTACGGGCCGACGGAGGCGCCCTCGCCGATCCGCGCCGAGTCGGCGACCGTGTTGTCGACGCGGGCGCCGGCGCCCACGGACGTGTCCTTCAGGCGGGTGTTGGGGCCGACCTCGCTGCCCGCGGCCAGGTGGGTGGCGCCGAGGAGCTGGGTGCCGGGGTGCACGAGCGCGTCGGGCTCGAAGGTGACGGTGACGTCGACCCAGGTGGTCGCCGGGTCCACGACGGTCACACCGCTCATCATCGCGGCGTGCAGCAGGCGCTCGTTGAGCAGCTTGCGGGCCTCGGCCAGCTGGACGCGGTTGTTGATGCCCAGGATCTCCCGGTGGTCGCCGGCCACGGCCGCGCCCACCCGGTGCCCGGCCTCGCGCAGGATGCCCAGGACGTCGGTCAGGTACTCCTCGCCCTGGCTGTTGTCCGTGCGGACCTTGCCGAGCGCGTCCGTCAGCAGCTGTGCGTCGAAGGCGAAGACACCGGAGTTGATCTCGCGGATGGCGCGCTGCTCGTCGGTGGCGTCCTTGTGCTCGACGATCGCGGTGACGGCGCCGGTCGCGGCGTCGCGCACGATGCGGCCGTAGCCGGTGGAGTCGGGGACCTCGGCCGTGAGGACCGTGACCGCGTTGCCGTCGGCGGCGTGGGTGTCCGAGAGGCGCTTGAGCGTGTCCCCGGTCAGCAGCGGGGTGTCGCCGCAGACCACGACCACGGTGCCGTCGAGGGCGATCCCGCTGTCCGAGAGCTCCTCCAGGCCCATGCGCACGGCGTGGCCGGTGCCGTTCTGCTCGTGCTGCACGGCGGTGCGGACGCCCGGGTCGATCTCGGCCAGGTGCGCGGAGACCTGCTCGCGGGCGTGGCCGACGATGACGACCAGGTGCTCGGGGTCCAGCTCGCGGGAGGCGGAGACGACGTGTCCGACGAGGGAGCGGCCGCAGAGGGTGTGCAGGACCTTGGGGGTCGCCGACTTCATGCGGGTGCCCTCACCCGCTGCGAGGACGACGACGGCTGCCGGGCGGTTGGCGCTCACGGGTGTGTCCTTTGACTTCGAGTGGTGGACACCCGAAGGATACCGGTGAGTCCTGCGGCCGAAACGCGCCCCGGCAACGACTGCCTGGTCAGGGCCCGTACACGGGCCGGAAAGGGAGCTCCCCCGCCAGGACTCGAACCTGGAAAGACGGCACCAAAAACCGTAGTGTTGCCAATTACACCACAGGGGATAGCAATCTCACCCGAATCGGACATTGGTCGGAACCTGTCCGCCGGGTACCCCACACTATGCCGTACCGCCGCCCTCCGACGCGACGGTATGTGCGCTTGTGCTGCTGCGCACCCCGGGAAAACCGGTGGCACCCGCCCGTAGTCTGGGTGGTATGACCACAACGGGGGCAATCACGGACGCAGGCGCGCGGGGCGCGCCTGCGGGGCCGTGGTGGTGGGAGCGCCGGCGCGGCCTGGCGCTGGACGTGGTGCTGGCGCTGGTGTCGGCGCTCGAATGCATGCTGGAGGGTGTCTCCTTCGCCCACGAGGCCGGACTGCCGGCGGGGCTCGTCGGCCTGGCGGGGATACCCGTGGGGGCCACGCTGCTGCTGCGGCGGCGCTGGCCCGTCGCGGTGGTGCTCGTCTCCATCGCGATCACCCCGGCCGAGATGGGCTTCCTGCTCGGCGTCGTCGGCCTCTACACCCTCGCGGCCTCGGACGTCCCGCGCCGCATCATCGTCGTCCTGTCCGGCGCCTCCTTCGCGGGCACGCTGATCGTCACCCTCGCGCGCTTCCACCGCGACATGCCGGAGGACGCCTACCGCCCCGGCTTCTGGGTGACGCTCGTCTTCTCCCTGGTGATGGCCCTCGGCCTGACGGCGCCGCCGGTGCTCCTGGGCCTGTACGTCGGTGCCCGCCGCCGCCTCGTCGAGAGCCTGCGCGAACGCGCCGACGGCCTGGAGCGGGAACTGTCCCTGCTCGCCGACCGCGCGGAGGAGCGGGCCGAGTGGGCCCGCAACGAGGAGCGCACCCGCATCGCGCGCGAGATGCACGACGTGGTCGCCCACCGGGTGTCGCTCATGGTCGTGCACGCGGCGGCCCTGCAGGCGGTGGCCCTCAAGGACCCGGAGAAGGCCTCCCGCAACGCGGCCCTGGTCGGCGACATGGGGCGGCAGGCGCTGACGGAACTGCGTTCGATGCTGGGTGTCCTGCGGACGGCTTCGGATACGGCGCCGGCTGTGGAACCGGCTCCGGAACCGGAACGGCTGGCCGCCGTGGCCGCCGCCGCGTCGGCGCGGGTCAAGGCCGCGGAGGCAGGCCCCTCGCTGGAGGAGCTCGCCGACCTCGTCGAGCAGTCCCGGGCCGCCGGGATGGCCGTGGAACTGTCCCTGGAGGGCGAGGAGCGCCCGTACACGGCACCGGTCGAGAGCACGGCGTACCGCGTGGTGCAGGAGGCGCTGACGAACGTGCACAAGCACGCGCCGGGCGCCAAGGCGGTGGTGCGCGTGGCGCACCGGGAGGCGGAGGTCGCCCTCCAGATCGAGAACGGCCCGTCGGACGGCCCCGGCCCCGGCCTCCCCAGCGGCGGCAACGGCCTGATCGGCATGCGGGAGCGTGTGGCGGCGCTGGGGGGCGTCTTCGTGTCGGGCCCGACGGATGCGGGGGGCTTCCGGGTGTCGGCGGTGATACCGGGGTAGGGGTGCGCTCCGAAGGGGCGCGGGGCCGTTTCGATTTGCGGCTCCGCCGCGTGGGCGCGATCGGCCACAGCCGGCCCGCACCCGCAGGGCTACCCCTGGCGGGCCCCTGCCGAAAGGCGGGACGGCCGCGTCCCCGTCACCAGCGTCCCGATCGCGTGATCGATGTCCGACCCCAGATACCAGTCACCGGCATGGTCCAGCCCGTACACGCGCCCATGCGTGTCGATGGCCAGCAGTGCCTGCCCGTCCAGCTCCTGTCCCAGCGGGCAGACGTCCGCCCCCAGTGCCCGGCCCAGGTCGGCGACGGTCCGGGCCAGGTGCAGCCCGTGCATCGGGTCGACCTCGAACGGTGTCGGCGCGATGTGCCGCCCCGGCCCGGAGGCCGCGATGCGCAGTCCGCCGAACTCCGCCCACGCCTCGACGGCGGCGGGGAAGACGGTGTGCCGGTGCCCGGCGGGCGAGACATGGGCGCGCAGGGCGTCGGCCCACTGCTCGGCGGCCTTGATGTCCCAGCGCCCGGGCTGCCACCCGGCCTCGCGCAGGGCCGCGTCGACGGCGACGGGGAAACGGGTGGCGGCGGTGCGGTCGAAAGCGCGCATGGTGTGGTGGTCAGTTCCTGCCATGGGTCGAGGGGGCCGGATCGACGGAGCGTACGCCGAAATGGGCCAGCAGCGCGGTACAGGAGCGGCAGGGCGGGACGTAGCCGCCGTGCAGCGGGTCACCGTCCTCGCGGATGTGGCGGGCCGTCAGCTTGGCCTGCTTGAGGGCCCGCCGGGCCTCGCCGTGGGTGAGGGGTTTGCGGGAGGCGCGTTTGCTGCGGCCGGCCTCGAAGCCGGTGAGGAAGCGCGTCAGCAGAACCGCTTCCGGGCAGCGGCCGGTGAAACGCTCGCGGCGGTCGCTGGTGAGGGTGTCCAGAAAGTCCTGGACGAGAGGGTGCAGCCGGGGCGGCTGGTCGCCCTTGCCGCCGGTGCAGGTGAGGGTCTCGCCGCGGACGGAGAGCGCGGCGGCGACCGCGGGCAGGATCCCGTCACGGCGGTGCAGCAGCGCGGGCGGTCTGTCCGCGTCCTCGGTGGAACTCCAGGTGAGCCGGGGGTCGCCGGGCGTACCGCCCTCGGTCTGGCGGTCCTGAGTCGTGTGCATGGTGGTACTTCCCTCCCGTGCAATCCCCCTGTTGCGGGGATCAGACTGCCAAATGGGATGCCGGGTGCGGAAGGCAGGTCGGCGTTGCGTGCGTCTGATGTGCCGCGTGATGGCTGAGGGGACGTGAGTTGTCGCCCGTGGAGCGGGGGTGCGACGGGGTCATGTCCGTATTCACGCCGCGCCGGTGTACGCGGTTGCAAGCGCCGGTGGGATGTCGGCGGCATAGGCGCGGGGCGGGTGCGGGACAGCGGAGCGATCCCGTCTTGCGGCACCGCATAGGCTTGTCGGTCACGAGGTGTGCTCGGCCGGAGGCCGGGTCTCCAGGGACACAGACAGTCAGCAGGGCAATCAGCAAGGCAGTCAGTAGGGGGCTTCCGCCATGACTTCAGGTCGGCTCGGGCAGCAGGCCGCGCCACCGAACGCGGCCTATGCCGGGCAGGTCGTGCACTTCCCGGACCCGGTCCGGCACGCCCGTCATCCCAAGGGCGTCCGGGTGGACGAGAACGGTTTTCCGGACTTCTCCCCGTATGCCCGGGCGGCCGCCGAGATCGAGGAGCCGCCGGAGGGTTTCGGCGTCGACGAGCTGCGGCTCACCGACTACGTGTCGGCCAACGCCGCGCTCTGCGCCGCCGGTCACGAGCTCTGGGCGAGCCTGCCGCCGGTGGCCACGCCGCACGGCTGGACCTGGCACCACGTCGCGGGCACGCGCCGCCTGGAGCTGGTCCCCGTGGAGGTCAAGGCGCTGCTGCGGCACCACGGCGGTCTGGCGACGGCACGGGTGGACCAGGACAAGCGCGGCACCCGCCCGCTGCAGGAGACCCGTCCCGTGCACTTCGCACTGCCGCAGCGGGAGCTCGCGGTGACGGAGGAACAGGTCCAGGGCGTCGAGGAGGACCTCGGCTACCGCCTGCCGGACGCGTACCGCTCCTTCCTCAAGGCGGCGGGCGGCTGTGCACCCGTGGGCGCGGCGCTGGACGCGGAACTGGGCCTGCTGATCGACCAGCCGTTCTTCACGGTGCGCGACGAGGCGGCGGTCAACGACCTCGTCTACATCAACAAGTGCCTGCGGGACCACGTCACCAAGGACTACCTGGGCGTGGCCTTCGTCCAGGGCGGCGTCCTCACCGTCAAGGTGAAGGGCGAGGCGGTCGGTTCGGTGTGGTTCTGCGCGTACGACGACGCCCGGGACCGTGACGGCTGGACGGTGCAGGAGCGGGTGGAGAAGCTCCTCCTGCCCTGCGGCGAGGACTTCGACGCCTTCCTGATGCGGCTGGCCGGCGGACCGCCGGAGCTGGAGACGGTGGCGAACCTGATGGTGGACGGCGGCTTCGCGTACGCCGTGCCGGTGGAGGGGTGAGCGGCGCATGGTGACGTTCGCGCAGGCGCAGGAACGGGCGGAGCGCTGGGTCAACGGCGACGTGCCCGGATACCTCCACCGCGAGGTGCAGGTGAGGGAATTCGACCTGGGCTTCGTGGCCTGGGCCGACAGCCCTGCGGGCGGCGGAGCCCGCTTGGTGATCGCCCGGGACAGCGGTGAGACGACGCTGTGGCCGGCACTGCCGGTGGGCGAGGTGATCCGCCGCTACGAGGAGGAGTACGGAACGGTGCCCGTGGACGAACCGGCCCCGGACGCGGCACCGCCGCGCCGGCTGGACCTGGAGGCGACGTCGTTCCTGCTGTCGCCGCCGGAGTGGCTGCAGGAGGCGGCGGATGCGATGGGCATCCCGGACCGCAGGACGACTTCCTCGCCTCCGGCGGGGGTGCCTTCGGCGGGTGACGGTGCCGGGGCGCCTCCGGCGGGGGACGGTGACGGTGCCGGGGCGCCTCCGGCGGGGGACCGTGATGGTGCTGCGGTGTCTCCGGCGGGGCACGGTGACGGTGCCGGAGTGGTCACGTCCTGGGAGGACGTGGACAAATCCGCTGTCGGGACGGCCGCTTGGGCGGACGCCGACGCGGACGACGACCGCTCGGTGGGCCTGCCGGCGACGGTGCTGACACCGGCGCTGTCGGGCTCGGACGCCGACGACACGCCGCCGCCGGGTGTCCGTCCGGACGCGAAGACGGAACTGATGCCGCGGGGCAGCGCATTGCCGGCCACGGCAATCGCTCCGGCGCTGCCGGATGCTCCGCAGGTTCCGGGGGCCATGGGTGCCGGTGGCCCGGCGGCCCCTGGTGTTCCGGGTGGGGCCGGTGGCTCCGGGAGCGCGGGCGTGCCGGGGGGTGCCGGTACCCCGTCGCCTTCGGGTGGGCCCGGTGCGCCGCAGACGCCTGGCATGCCAGGTGGCCCGGCGGCTCCTGGTGTTCCCGGGGGCTTGCAGGCGCCCGGCAACCCGATGGGGTCCGGAATGCCCAGTGCCCCGCAGGGCGTGGGCGCTTCTGGTGGCCCGCAGAGCCTCGGTGGCCCGGCGGCTCCCGGCATGTCCGGTGGCCCGCAGAGCACCGGTGGTTCGGTTGCTCCCGGCGTGCCGGGTGGCCCGGCAGGTCTTGGTGCGGCCAACGGCCCGCAGGGCAACGGCGGTCCGCTGACCCCGGGTGCCCCGCAGGGGCCTGGCGGTCCGGCGGTTCCGGGTGCCCCCGGTGGCCTGGGGATTCCGGGCGTGCCGGGCGCCCCGTCGGGCCCGGATGTGCCCAACGCCTCGCAGGGCGTGGGTGATCCGTCGGTTCCTGGTGGGGCGGCCAATGCCTCGCAGATGCCCGGTGCTCCGGCGGTCCCCGGTGGCCCCGGGGCCACCGGCACGTCGGGCGGCCTGGCCCCTGGCATGGCCGGTGCCCCGGGCGTCCCCAACGCCCCGCAGGGCAACGGCGTGCCGGGTGCCCCGGTAGGCCTTGGTGCGGCCAACGCCCCGCAGGGCAACGGCGGTCCGCTGACCCCGGGTGCCCCGCAGGGGCCGGGCGGTTCGGCGGGCTCTCCGGGCAGCGGTGACCCGTCGGTCCCCGGTGCTCCTGGTGCCGCGCAGAGCGGCGGCCCGGTGGCTCCGGGCATGCCGGGTGGTCCGCAGAGCATGGGCGGTCCCTCGGTTTCCGGCGCGCCCAACACCCCGCAGGGCCCTGGCTTCCCCGGCGCTCCGGCGGCCCCTGGTGCCCCCAACGCCCCGCACATGCCCGGTACCCCGGCTGCTCCCGGCAACCCGCACAGCAGCGGCGGTCCGGTGCCCCCCGGCGTACCCGGCACCGCGCAGGGCGTCGGCAACCCCCCGGTCCCCGGCATGCCCAGCCCTCCGCAGCCGCCCGGCGTCCCGGGCAACCCGCCGGCCCCCAACGCCCCGCAGGGCACCGGTGGCCCGACACCCCCCGGCGTCCCCGGCCCCCCGCCGATTCCCGGCAACCCCAACGCCCCCCAGGCCACAGCCGCCCCCGGCGCCCCGCAGCCGCCCGCTGCCCCGCAGAGCCCCGATGCCCCCGGAGGGAACCGGCACTACGCCGCCACGATGCTGGCCGACCCCAGCGCCATGGCGGGCGCCCCCGCGCGCCCCGGCGGCAACCCGCCCGCGCCGCCCGGCGCACCCGGTGCCCCGCAGGGTCCCGCTGCCCCG
>NZ_JABBXF010000033.1 GCF_013030945.1 Streptomyces morookaense
GGGCTCCCCCGGCGACGGCAGCCCGCGCCGCAGCCGGGCCCGAGAGCCCGCCGGCCGGAGCCTGCGGCTCGTGGCCCTGCGGCCCGGGCACGTACCCCATGGCCGGCCCGCCGCCCGCGAGGGCACCGGAACCGGCGCCCCGCTCCAGCCGGTCGAGCCGGGCCCGCACCGACTGCTCGTCGTCGAAGGCCGCGGGCAGCAGCACCCGCGCGCAGATCAGCTCGAGCTGCAGCCGCGGCGAGGTGGCGCCGCGCATCTCGGTCAGCCCCTGGTTGACCAGGTCGGCGGCGCGGCTGAGCTCGCTCGCGCCGAAGACCGAGGCCTGGGCCTGCATCCGCTCCACGACGTCCGCGGGGGCGTCGATGAGCCCCTTCTCCGCCGCGTCCGGCACGGCGGCGAGGATCACGAGGTCGCGCAGCCGCTCCAGCAGGTCGGCGACGAAGCGCCGCGGGTCGTTGCCGCCCTCGACGACGCGGTCGACGACCTCGAAGGCCGCGGCGCCGTCGCCCGCGGCGAAGGCCTCGACGACGGCGTCGAGCAGCGAGCCGTCCGTGTACCCCAGGAGGGACGTCGCCATGGCATACGTCACACCGTCCTCGGCGGCACCGGCCAGCAACTGGTCCATGACGGACATCGAGTCACGCACGGACCCCGCGCCGGCCCGCACGACCAGCGGCAGCACGCCGTCCTCGACGGGGATGGCCTCGCGCCCGCACACCTCGGCCAGGTAGTCGCGCAGCGTGCCGGGCGGGACGAGCCGGAACGGGTAGTGGTGCGTACGCGACCGGATGGTGCCGATGACCTTCTCGGGCTCGGTCGTCGCGAAGATGAACTTCAGATGCTCCGGCGGCTCCTCGACCACCTTCAGCAGGGCGTTGAAGCCCGCCGAGGTGACCATGTGCGCCTCGTCGATGATGTAGATCTTGTACCGGCTGGAAGCGGGCCCGAAGAAGGCCTTCTCGCGCAGCTCACGGGCGTCGTCCACGCCACCGTGCGAGGCGGCGTCGATCTCGATGACGTCGATCGACCCGCGCCCGTTGCGCGCGAGGTCCTGACAGGACTGGCACTCGCCGCAGGGCGTGGGCGTCGGCCCCTGCTCGCAGTTCAGGCAGCGCGCGAGGATGCGCGCACTGGTCGTCTTGCCGCAGCCGCGCGGCCCGCTGAACAGGTACGCGTGGTTGACCCGGTTGTTCCGCAGGGCCTGCTGCAACGGGGTGGTGACATGCTCCTGCCCGATGACCTCGGCGAAGGACTCGGGACGGTAGCGGCGGTAGAGCGCGAGGGACGACACACCTACGACGATATCGGGCCCCACCGACAAGTGGTCTCCCTCACAGATTCCCGGCCCGCGGCCCCCGTCCGCACCCCCGGAAACACAAGGGCCCCCCACGCACCCGCCAGAGCCCACTTACCCTTGCTGCCTTCCGGCCCTGGGGGAGTTCGGTGAGATAGCGCCACGTGAGGGGCTTGCCTCCACCCTAGCGGATCCCAGGGGGTGCGGAACCACCCCTCGTGCCCGAAGATCGCCTCCTCGGGGAACGGGTTCGCGAGCACTCCTCCGAGTCTTGTATTGTTTGCCGCGGAGGATTCGCCTAGAGGCCTAGGGCGCACGCTTGGAAAGCGTGTTGGGGGCAACCCCTCACGAGTTCGAATCTCGTATCCTCCGCCAGTGCCTCACCGGGCACGATGTCGAAGGGCCCCGCTGCTTGCAGCGGGGCCCTTCGGCGTTCCCCGGTCCCCGCGACCGCGCCGGCCACCGACCCATGTCCGGATTGTGTCGATATGATATGCAGCGTGATCAAGCCTGGACGGCCGCATCCCCGCCGGCCCCACGGGCGGTGGCCCCCTGTGCTGCTGTCGCCGGTGCTCCTGACCGTGGTCATCGCCAGCGTGGCCTACACCACGCCCCGGAGCATGGCCTTCAGCCGCCTGCTGCCCGCGGCCCCCGCGCTCGCCGCCGCCATGTGGCCGGTGCTGCCCACCGTGCTGCTGGGGACGGTCTGTCTGCTGCTCATGATCGGGCTCGGCATCGTCTTCCCCGACCTGGGGGTCTGGTACACGGGCGCCGGCATCGTCGCGGTCACCGTGGCGGCCGCCTACGGCAGCCACGTCCGGCTCCAGCGGGAGCAGTCCCTCCTCCAGGTGCGGCTCGTCGCCGATGCGGCGCAGAAGGTGGTCCTCAGCCCGATGCCGCGCTGCTTCCGGGAGATCCGGGTCGAGGCGCTCTACGTGGCGGCCGCGGCGGAGGCCCGGATCGGCGGGGACTTCTACGAGGCGGCCGACACCCCGTACGGGGTCCGGCTGCTCATCGGCGACGTGCGCGGCAAGGGGCTGCCCGCGGTGGGGGCGGCAGCGGCGGTCGTCAACGCGTTCCGGGAGGCGGCCTACGACGAGGACGGGCTGAGCGGCATCGCGCGCCGCCTGGAGGCCAGCAGCACCCGGTACAGCACCACGTTCGCCCCCGAGGACCTGCTGGAGCGCTTCATCACCGCCCTCCTCGTCGAGATCCCGCACGAGGGCGGCCGGATCGGCATCCTCAACTGCGGGCATCCCCCGCCGCTGCTCCTCAACCGCGGGGGGCTGCGCGTGCTGACGCCCAAGGTGCCGTCCCCGCTGCTCAACCTCGCGGATCTGATCGGCGAGCAGTACAGCGTCGACGTGTTCGACTTCACCCCCGGCGACCAGCTGCTGCTCTACACCGACGGTGTCACCGAGACCCGCAACCGGAACGGCGACTTCTTCCCGCTGACGGACTGGATGCGGCAGCAGACGGCACCCGGGCCCCGGGACCTGCTCGACCGGCTGCACCGCGATCTTCTGCAGTACGGCAACGGCCTGCTCGACGACGACATCGCAGCTCTCGCGGTGAGCCTCCGATAAGGCCACCGCGGGGCGTCCCAATTTTTCTCAAGAAGGACTCGAAGGGCGACAGGGAGCATCAGGGCGTGGCGGCGTCGGTGGAAACCCTGGTGCAGGGAGGGGATGGCCGGCATGTGCCACACGTCGATCCCTCTCGCTCTAGGAGTATCCGTGAAGGCACTCGTCCTGTCCGGGGGCGCCGGAACCCGGTTGCGCCCCCTCACGCACACGTCGGCCAAGCAGTTGGTGCCCGTCGCCAACAAGCCCGTACTTTTCTACGGCCTGGAGTCGATCGCGGCGGCGGGCATCACCGAGGTGGGCATCATCACCGGCGACACCGATCAGGAGGTGCGTGCCGCCGTCGGAGACGGTTCCGCCTTCGGGATCACGGTGACGTATCTGCGCCAGGAGCAGCCTCTCGGTCTGGCGCACGCGGTACTGACCGCGCGTGAGTGGCTCGGCGAGGACGACTTCGTGATGTTCCTCGGCGACAACTTCCTCATCGACGGCATCGAGCCGGTCGTCGCGGAGTTCACGGGCGCCCGGCCCGATGCCCAGATCCTGCTGACGAAGGTGACCGACCCGTCGGCGTTCGGTGTGGGCGAGGTCGACGGCGACGGCAAGGTCGTGCGGCTGGAGGAGAAGCCCCGGGTTCCCCGGAGCGATCTGGCACTGGTCGGGATCTATCTGTTCACACCGGCGATCCACGAGGCGGTGTCGAGCATCACACCGTCGCGCCGGGGCGAGCTGGAGATCACCGATGCCATTCAGTGGCTGATCGAGCAGGGCCGCGACGTGCGCTCCACGCTCATCGACGGGTACTGGAAGGACACCGGCACCGTCGACGACCTGCTCGAGGTGAACCGGATCGTGCTGGAGAGACTGCCCGCGCGCCATGAGGGGACCGTCGACGAGAACAGCGAGATCCTCGGGCGGGTTTCCGTCGGACCGAACGCCGAGATCCGCAACTCGCGCATCATCGGCCCTGTCGTGATCGGCAGCGGGGCCCGGATCAACGGGTCGACGGTGGGACCGTTCACGTCGGTGGCCGAGGACTGCCAGATCATCGACAGCGAGATCGAGTACTCGATCGTCCTGCGGGACTCCCGCATCGAGGGGGTCCACGGCGTCGAGGCCTCCCTCATCGGCCGCAACACCCAGGTGACGTCGGCGCCCTGGACCCCCCGGGCGCACCGGCTGGTCCTCGGCGACCACAGCACGGCTCGGATCAGCGCATGAAGATTCTCGTCACCGGCGCGGCCGGATTCATAGGTTCGCACTTCGTGCGCATGCTGCTCGATCCGACGCGGACGGACGACAGCCATCTCGTCACCGCCGTGGACAGCCTCTCGTACGCGGGAAATCCGGCGAATCTCGCGGCGGTCCGCGACAGCGAGGGATTCCGCTTCGAGCTCGGGGACGTGACGGACGCCGCGCTCATGGAGCGGGTCGTCGCGGGGCAGGACGCCGTGGTGCATTTCGCGGCGGAGTCCCATGTGGACCGTTCCATCGACGGGGCACGGGACTTCGTGCACACCAACGTTCTGGGAACGCAGACGGTTCTGAACGCGGCGCTGCGCGCCGGAGTGGGCCGGGTGCTGCACATCTCGACGGACGAGGTCTACGGGTCGATCGCTTCCGGTTCCTGGCCGGAGGAGCACCCGCTGGAGCCCAACTCGCCCTATGCGGCCTCGAAAGCGGCCAGTGACCTGATCGCACTGGCATACCACCGCACCCACGGACTGGACGTGCGGATCACACGCTGCTCGAACAACTACGGGACGCACCAGTACCCCGAAAAGATCATCCCGTTGTTCGTGACCAACCTCCTGCAGGGGCGCAAGGTGCCGCTGTACGGAGACGGGCTCAGCATCCGGGACTGGCTGCACGTCGACGACCACTGCCGGGGCATCCTGCTCGCCCTCGAGCACGGACGGGCCGGCGAGATCTACAACATAGGCGGCGGTACGGAGCTCACGAACCGGGAGCTGACCGGGTTGCTGCTCGAGGCGTGCGGAGCCGGGCCGGACCGCATCGAGTACGTCGCGGACCGCAAGGGCCATGACCGCCGCTATTCGGTCGACTGGAGCAAGGCCCGGCGCGAGCTGGGTTACACACCGCGCTACGACTTCTCACGCGGCCTCGCCGAGACCGTGGCGTGGTACCGGGACAATCGGGCCTGGTGGGAGCCGTTGCTGCAGCGGAACGGCAGGTGAGGCCCGGCGCGCCCGGCGTTCGGTACGACGCGCCGGGCCCGCCCGCCTACACCATCGGCTGCAGGCAGGCCAGCAGACTGCGGGCCTCCACATTGAGGTAGCCGCCGTGCCGCACCAGCGCGTACAGCTGGCGCAGTGCCATCCACCGGAATCCGGGCGGTGGCGTGGACGACCGCACCTCGTCATCGACTCCGACGGCGAGGTAGCGATTCTCCGCCTGGTAGAACCGGCCGCCCTCCTCGGAGAGGAGGGTGTCGTAGAGGATGTCCCCGGGTGCCGCTTCGCGGACCAGATCCAGATAGCGGGGCTGCTGACCCGCCGGCAGGCCGTGGAAGTTGTCCGGCACGCACTGGACGGTGGGCCCCAGTTCGACGACGTCCGGAGTCCCGCCCTCGGCGCGGGCGTGGACGAGGACCTCCACGTCTCCGCGGGTGCGGCAGACGAGGAAGGCGACCACGCCCCTCCCCCGGGGGGCGATCAACGGCTGTCCCCAGGACGTCACTTCACGATTCGACGCACGCACCATGGTCCCGATGACCTGGAAGTAGCGGTTCTCCTCGTGGCTGATGGCGTCCTCGGAGCGCCGCCACCGGTCCACGGAGGCGAGCGGGACGAGCCGGGAGACGAGTGACGAGCGGCTCTTGGCGTTGTTGAGCCAGCTCTGGATGGCGGCGGTCTCCGACTGCGCCGCGTCGTCGAAGGCCGCCGCGGGCGCGCTCAGGGGCAGGCAGGACAACACGGTGCGGGCGTCCATGTTGACCATGTTGTCCTCGCGCAGCAGGGCGTGGAGCTGTCCGACCGTCACCCAGCGGTAGTCGTCGTGCACGACGACGTCCTCGTCGGTCTCCACGATGATGTTGCGGTTGCGCTTGCGGTAGAAGCTTCCGCCCTGTTCCGAGTGCAGTACGTCGGCGAGCACCCGGCCACGCCCCGGCTCGGTGAAATATTCCAGGTACCGGGTGGCCGCACCGCCGTGGAGGCGCAGGAAGTTGCTGCGCGTGGCCTGCACCGTGGGCGACAGCTGCAGCACATTGATGTTGCCCGGTTCCATCTTGGCCTGGACGAGCAGGCAGAGGACGCCGTCGATCTCCTTGGCGAGCATCCCGAGGACACCCACCTCGGGCTGGTCGATGACCGGCTGGGACCAGTGCGGCACGGGGCCGTCGGCGCCCGACACGTCGAGACCGCGGATGCGGAAGAAACCGCCGCTGCGGTGCACCAGGTCGCCGGTGTCGTCCGTGAAGCGCCAGCCGTCGAGCTGCGCGAACGGGACCGGGGTCGTGGTGAATTCATTGACCCGGGCCCGTTCCTCGAGCCACTGGCGTATCTCCGGAAGGCCGCCCGTGCCCGGAGTGGTCGACGTACGGGCGGACTCCAGGCACCGCTCCGCCGTGCCCCGGGGGGTAAGCGGCTCGTGAACCGCGGGAGGGAGAACCACTGTTGCTGCACCTCTCATCATCGTCATGGGAGGTTCAGCTTCTGTCGTCCGGTTCGAAGTGCGGCGGGGAACCGATCCACCGGGGAGGCGGGCCTACCCGCGCGCCTCGAAGACGTCGGTGAGCAGGCGGCGTTGCAGGGCGACCGTGACGGCGGCGGTGCGGTCGCCGACGTCGAGCTTGGCGAAGATGCGCACGAGATGGGTCTTGACGGTCGTCTCGCCGATGTTCAGCTGCCGGCCGATGGCGGCATTGGTCAGGCCTCTCGCCACCAGCCGCAGGACGTCGAGTTCGCGGGCGGTCAGCGTCTCCTGGACGGGGGCCCGCACGTGATTGACGAGTTTCGCGGCGATGAGCGGCGGCAGGACGGTGTCGCCCTCGGCAGCGGCCCGGATGGCCGCCGTCAGGGCGTCCGGCGTGGCGTCCTTGAGCAGGTAGCCCGCGGCACCGGCCTCGACCGCGCGCACGATGTTGGAGTCCGTGTCGTACGTGGTCAGGATCAGCACCCGGACGTCCGGGCACCGGACGGAGATCTGCGCGGTGGCCGCCACGCCGTCGAGCCCGGGCATCCGCAGGTCCATGAGGACGACGTCCGGGCGCAGTTCGTCCGCGAGGCGGATCGCGGCCGTCCCGCTGTCCGCCTCGCCGACGATCTCCAGGCCGTCCTCGCCGGCCAGCAGTCCCACCAGCCCGGCTCTCACCACCGGATGGTCATCGGCGATCAGCAACCTGATGGCCACGGCCACGCCCCCTCGCTCGCGCTCTTCCCTGGACGTCCCCCGCTCACTGCTTCCAGGCCACCTCGACCGTGACGCGTGTGCCTTCACCGAGGCGGCTTTCCACGTTCACCGTCCCGTTGACCTGTTCGGCACGGGACCGCATGCCCCGCAGGCCGAACCCCTGGGTCTGTTCGGGGTCGAAGCCCTTGCCGTCGTCGGTGATCTCCAGGAGGACCGATTTCGGATGGTAGCTCAGCCGGACCCGCACGTCGCCTGCGCCGGCGTGCTTGCGCACGTTCGCGAGGGCCTCCTGGGCACACCGCAGCAGGACGACCTGGACCGCGGAGTCCAGGGGAAGGGGGGTGCCGGCGATGTGCGCCTCGGCGACGATGCCGAGTTCGTCGCCCAGGCGGGCGGTGATGTTCTTGATCGCGGTGTCGAGGGGGGCGCTGCGCAGGTGCAGCGGGCCGGAGGAGGTGACCACGGCGCGGGCTTCGGCGAGGTTCTCGCTGACGGTCTTCTGGGCGAGTGCGAGGCGTTCACGAACCCTGCCGGGGTCGCTGAACGCGGCGGCGTCGGCCGCGCGGATGAGCATGAGGGTACTGGTCAGGCCCTGCCCGATGGTGTCGTGGATCTCCTGGGCCAAGCGGTGTCGCTCGGCCATGACGCCTGCCTCGTGGTAGGCGGAGGTGAGCAGGGCACGGCTTTCCTCGAGTTGGGCGATCAGCTCGCCACGGCGGCGGTTCTCGACCAGGAGCTGGGTGACGAAGAATCCGACGAGCAGTGCGAAAAGCCAGGTCGTGGCGTTCTGCAGAGCGGTTTCGCCGATCGCCTTCGCGGCGAAGCCATGGTGCCGCAGGTAGATCGCATCGCTCAGCAGCGTCACGCCCGCGCCACAGGCAGCAGCGAGGCTGATCGGCGAGAGCAGCGCGAAGCTGATGGGGAGGACCAGGTAGAGGGCGATGGGAGCCCGGTCGTCGATCGCCGTGAGGAACAGGGTTCCCGCATAGGCGATCGCGAGGAACACCCGGCCCGACCACGGGGGCCGGGTGCCCGAGAGGGCCGGGGCGCCCAGCGTGATGTACGAGGCGGCGAGGCCGGCCAGGGCCAGGTGGGCGAACCAGGGAGCGTCATCGGCCCACAGCAGCACCTCCAGGACGATGCCCATCAACGTGAAGGAAGCGTGCCAGCCCAGAATGATGCGCAGCAGCCACCCCTGGCCGCTGTCCTCCTCGGCGGCGGCGGTGGGGGGCTGCTGCAGGTTTCCGGGAGCGGGGCCGCCCGGCCGGCCGGCCCCGTTCTCCGCGTCGGTGGGGACGGTCACCCGTCGTTGCGGCTCTTCCAGCGAAACGTCTTCAGGCATACGAGCAATCCCACTACGGCGTAGGCACCGAGCGCCAATGCGATCTGTCCGTGCCCCCAGCTGTGGCCGGGCTCATAGGGCCGGAAGGTGTCGGGGAGGAACACCGACCGCATTCCCTGGCAGATCCACTTCATGGGGAAGAACGAGGCGATGATGCGCAGGACGTGGGGCAATTGGTTGAAGGGGATGAAAACACCGGAGATGAACTGCAGCACGATGACCGGCAGGAAGACCATGGCGCCTGCGCTCTGCGGGCGCACGTAGCTGCTGTAGGCGAGACCGAGCAGGGTGCAGCTGACGATGCCGAGGACGAAGACCCAGGCGAACGTCAGCCAACGGGCGGGATCCGTGGGCAGTTTCAGGCCGAAGAACGCGGTACCGAGACCCAGCAGGATGACGGCCTGTCCCAGGCTGGAGACCAGCACCACCGCGACCTTGCCCGCGAAGTAGGCGCTCTTGGGCATGGGCGTGGAGCGCAGACGCTTGAGGGTGCCGTTCGCCCGCTCACCGACGACCTGCAGGACCATGCTCTGGAAGCTGGTCGCCATGATGCCGACGCCCAGCATGCCGGTGACGTAGATCTGCTGGGCGTCGACGCCGGTGTCGGCGATGTGCTGTTTGAAGATCGAGGCCAGCAGGACGAGCATGAGCAAGGGCATCCCGAAGGTGAAGACGACCTGGCCCTTTTCGCGGAAGAACTGTTTGATCTCCAGGGTGCTGCGTGCGACGGCCACCTTCCACAACGGCAGCGCAAGCCGCGGGGCCGTGATGCTCTCCTTGGTCGCGGACGCGCTCACGCGTTGTCTCCGATCATGTGCAGGTAGATGTCTTCCAGGGTGGGGCGCGTCACCGTGAGCTGGGGAACGTCGCCGCCGTAGCGGCCGGCGAGCTCCAGCACGGCGCCGGTGGGGTCCTCGGTCTCCATCCGGTGGGCCCCGTGCTCGTCGTTCCAGCCGACGACCGCCTTGGCCAGGTGGCGGCCGCCGAGCCGCTGCGGGGTGTCCACATCGACGATGCGCCCGGCGGAGATGACCGCGACCCGGTCGGCGAGGTGCTCGGCCTCGTCGAGGTAGTGGGTCGTGAGCACGATGGTGGTGCCCTCGCGGCGGAGATCCAGGATCAATTCCCAGAACTGCCGGCGGACTTCGGGGTCGAAACCGGTGGTCGGTTCGTCGAGGAAAAGCACCTCGGGGCGGCCGACGAGGCCCAGTGCGACATCGAGGCGGCGGCGCTGACCGCCGGAGAGCTGACGGGCGAGCTGATCCCGCTGCTCGTGCAGACCGACCGCGTGCGTCAGTTCGGCGACGTCACGGGCTCCCGCATACAGCGATGCGAAGTGCTCCAGAATTTCCCGGACGGTCAACTGCGCATAGTCCTGGGAATCCTGGAGCACCACACCGACCCGGGTGCGCCAGGCCGCCGTTGCGCGGCGGGGGTCCTCACCGAGCACGCTGAGCTCGCCGCTGTCGTGCGAGCGCAGACCCTCCAGGATTTCGGTGAACGTGGTCTTGCCGGCTCCATTGGGGCCGAGCAGCGCGAATATTTCGCCCTTTTCCACGCTGAGTTCGTCCACATCCAGGACGACACGCTCGCCATAGCTCTTTCGCACGTTTCGTGCCTGAATCACTCGGTCAGTCAACACATCAATGGACCTTAATCTTCGGTTCGGTTCGGCACAGCGTGCGGTCGAAGGAGTACCCGTGTCCTTCGATCGATGGACACGGGGCGGGGCAGGCGGGTCGTCCGGTGCGTCCCAACCGACTTGGACAAGGCTTCGAGTGCGGGGAGCCAGCATGCTGCCGAGCGCCGCCGGGTGGCGGCGCGTGCGACCGCAGGGCCGCCTCGGTGCCCGGAGGCGGCTTCCGCCCGAAGCACCCTGGCACGCCGACCTGACAGTGAGGAGCGGATCGATGGAGATCATCGGCCGGGGTTTCGTCGCCCAGAACTTTCGCACCATCGCGCACCGGCACCCGGACGTGGTGGTGTACGCCACCGGAGTCGCGTCCACCACGGCGACCTCGTCCGCCGACTTCGGCCGGGACGCGGAACAGCTCTACGAGACAATTCGCGCCTGCCGGAGTTCGGGCCGGCGGCTGGTGTTCCTCTCGACCGCCTCGTCCGCCATGTACGGAGCGGTCGAGGGCGCAGCCGTGGAGGACGGGCCCGTCTTCCCCTCGATGCCGTACGGCCGGCACAAGCTGGCCATGGAAGTGGCGGTGGCCCGTTCCGGCGTCGATTTCCTCATCTGCCGGATGACGAACCTCGTGGGTCCGTCGCAGAGGCCCCACCAGCTGCTGCCGTCCTTGGTCGCCCAGGTCCGTTCGGGACGGGTGCGCGTCCACAGCGGGGCGCACCGTGACCTGCTCGACGTCGCTCACGCCCGCGCGGCCATGGACGGTCTGCTGGAGGCGGGAGTCAGCGGGGAGACCGTCAATCTCGCCTCGGGTTTCTCCGTTCCGGTGGAGGACGTCGTGGCGTACATCGAGCAGCAGCTGGGGATGAAGGCCCGCCGGGAGACCGTTGCACCGGCGGGCCAGGGCTCTGCCGCGCCGGTGTCGATCGCGAAGCTCGCACGCCTGCTGCCGGGCATAGAGCAGCGCTTCGGGCTCGGTCCGCGGTACTTCGAGAACGTCATCAGCCGCTACCTGGACTCTCCCGTTCCCGCCTGACCGGCCCGTTCCGGCGCCGCATCACCAGTGCGGCGCACGCGGCATCCACCGTGGGATGCCGCCTTCGGCGTTGACGCCCTTCTCCAGGAACGCGATGTTGTGGTAGACGTGCATGCCCGTCAGGAACGCCTCGGTCTGGCTGAGGGCGCGGTCGGGGGCGCTCTCGCGCTCCTCGTGGTGCAG
This sequence comes from Streptomyces morookaense, assembly GCF_013030945.1. GTDB lineage: Bacteria > Actinomycetota > Actinomycetes > Streptomycetales > Streptomycetaceae > Streptomyces > Streptomyces morookaensis. The sequence goes on from NZ_JABBXF010000033.1 coordinate 11,446, forward strand.
ATCGTCGATGAGGGACTTCAGGAGTCCCATCATGGTGTGGGGAGCGTTCAGGTCGCGGTCGTCGCCCCCGTAGCCGGGCAGGTACGACGTCCACAGGTCCTCGATGACGTAGAAGCCGCCGGGCCGCAGGTGCGGGAAGAGCGCCGTGAACGAGGTGCGCACGTGCTCGTTGATGTGGCTGCCGTCGTCGATGATGATGTCGAAGGGACCGTGCTCCCGGGCCAGCGCGTCCAGTCCCGCGGGGTCGTTCTGGTCGCCCTGCAGGATCTGGAGGCGCGGCCCGTTGAGTGCGGACTTGTCGAAGTAGTCGAGTCCGAAGACCGTGCCGCGGCGGAAGTAGCGGCGCCACATCTTCAGCGATCCGCCACCGGACTCCTCGTCCGCGTAGCCGCCGACGCCTATTTCGAGGATGCGCACCGGAGTGTCGCGCAGGGGGGCGAAGTGCCGCTCGTAGTGCGGCGTGAACCAGTGCACCTGGCCCCACTTGTCGGAACCGTGCCGCAGCGCGAGGGTGCCGAGGTCGGGGGTGCGCGGTGACAGGGCGTCGATGACGGTCGACGTGGCGGAGGCGATCGAGGGCTGCAGTTCGCGGGGCGGGAAGTCCGTGTCATGCGCCGTGGCCAGCTCGATGCGCCGGGTCCCGGCGGTGCGGGCGAGGTCCGGACCCCACAGTTCGCGCACCAGGTCCTTGAGCCGGTAGACGATGCGCACCTCGCAGCTCTCCTGCATGCCCTCGTCCACGCGCACGGGGCGGCCTGCGGTGAGGGTCAGGGTGCGGTCGGTGGCCGTGTCGTAACCGTCGTGCTCGATGCGCAGTCCGACGCGGATCTCGTGGGGGTTGACCGGCACGTCGATGCGCGTCCGGATCTCCTCCACGGCCAGTTCGGCGGCGCGCGCCGGGCCGACGTGGTCGACGGCCCGGCGCAGTGCCCGGGGGGTGTCACCGGCGCCGGCGATGAGTTGCTGGATGTCGGCGGTCGACGTATCCGTCACCGCTCCTCCTTCAGATGGGTGTTGTCCGCTGATGTGCGGGATTCGGTGTGCTGCGGGGAGCGCTCAAGCTCTTCGCAGATGCTCAGGACCTCCGCGAGGAGACGCTCGGCGAGTCCGGCCGCCTCTGCCTCGGGGACGGCGTCCGTGCGGTACCTGAGGACTCCGCCGTCCGCCGGGGGCAGCCACAGTTCCACGGTGAGTTCCGGCAGCGCCCTCTCCGGCGCCAGGTACAGGTAGTCGGCGCTGCCGTTCCCCAACGCGAGGCGGCGGGAGGGCAGTTCGACCTGCAGCAGGTAGGCCTGCAGCAGAGGGTGGCGGTGGGAGCCCTGGGGCAGCTCGGGCATGATCGCCTCGAGCGGCACCAAGGGTGGGTGCATCGCTTCGCGCAGCTGCTCGGCCGCGCTCAGGACGAGCTCGCGGGCCGATTGCGCCGTACCGGGTGCACGCAGCGGCAGCATACTGGCGAAGCAGCCCACCACGGCTGTCGTCTCCTCGGTGAAGCGACCGGTGGACGGCACCGCCACCACGGGCTCCGGGGAGCCGGTGAAGGAGCGCAACAGCCGTGTGTACGCGGCGTGGTAGACCGCCATGCCGGTGGCGCCGACGGCGGCGGCCGCCCGGTCGACGCGGTCGCGCAGGTCCTCGGTGATCTTCAGAGGGAGTTCCGCCGCGGGACCGCTCCACGGCCGTTGCGCGCCGAGCGGGAACCGCAGTTCACCGGCTCCGCGGACGCGGTTCATCCAGGACCACACCGCCTGCGGGTAGTTCTCCCGGAAGCGGTCCCACTGGTCGGCGGCCGCGCGGTAGTAGGACGCCGGGGTGTCGGTGAAGGCGGGCAGTCCGGCGGCCAGTGCCGTGTAGGCCCGTTCCAGGTCGCGGAGAAGGAGTGCACACGACCATCCGTCGAATGCGATGTGGTGCACCGCGATCGCCAGCAGTGACTCGCCGTTCGCAACAGGGAACAGGGCGGCCCTGACGGGCAGTTCCGACGTCAGGTCGAAGGGCCGCAGCACCCACCCACGGGCGTCGGCCTCCGCCTCCGGCGATGTCGCCACCGCGGGCCGGGTGTCCAGAAGCGGTCCCGTCCGGTCGGCGGGCACGATGTGTACATCGGGCAGTCGCGGCCCGTCGGAGAAACGGGCGCGCAGCGCCTCGTGGCGTGCGACGACCGCGTCGACCGCGGCACCGAGCAGGGCCGGATCGACCTCCGCCGACAGCCGGTAGACCATGGGGATGATGTCCTCGTCGAGGTGCCCGGCGTCTCGGGACGCGGCCCAGAAGCCGCCTTGCACGAGGGGGACGCGCCGTGGCCGGCCGTCCCGTTCCGCATCGTCGGGCGCCGTGCGGGCCGTGTCCGGCGGGCATGTGTCGAGCAGGTCGGCGATGTTCCGCGGCGTGCGGGCCGTGAGCACGTCGGACGCTCCGATGCGCCGCGCGAGCCGCGAGCCCAGCCTGGTGGCCAGACGGATGGCGGTCAGGGACGTCGCCCCGCAGCGGAAGATGTCCGTGGACGGCGAGACGGGGTGGCCGAGGAGTTCGGCGACCGTCTCGAGGACGACGCCGGTCACCGTGCCGTCGCCGGACTCCCGCTCGTCCGCGTCGCCCTGACCGCCGCCCGCACCCTGCGCCACGGCTTCCAGGGCGCGCTGGTCGATCTTGCCGTTGACGCCCAGAGGCAACTCGGCAAGAGGCATCAGCAGGTCCGGCACGAATGCCGCGGGCAGGCTGATGCGGAGTGCACGGCGCACGTCGTCGGCGGGAACGGCCGCGGGTGCGCCGACGTAGAAGACGGCGAGTTGCGTCTTCGCAGGAGCGTCCAGCGGAAGTGCCAGCGCACAGGCACGGACGACACCCGGCACGGCCTCGGTCAGCCGCTCGATCTCCTCGGCCTCGATGCGCAGGCCGCGCACCTTGAACTGGCGGTCGCGGCGGCCGAGGAAGAACAGCCGGCCGTCGTCGTCCATGCGGGCGATGTCACCGGTGAGGTAGACCCGTCGGGGTCCGCCGGGGAGGGGGACGACGGGGAACCGCCGTTGCGTCTCCGCGTCGTCACCGAGGTAGCCGAGGCTCAGCCCGTCGCCGGAGACCGCCAACTGCCCTCGTTCCCCACGGGGCACGACTGCGTGCTGTTCGTCCAGGAGGTGGACGGACGTGTTCGCCACCGGGGTGCCGATGGGAACCTCGTCGGGGATGTCGCCCTCCGCGACCCACGCCGCCGTGCTGATGGTGTTCTCCACCGGTCCGTAGTCGTTGACCACCCTCAGCCGGGGGTGGGCGTCGCGGCAGCGTCCGATGTGCTCCGCAGAGGCGCGGGCACCGCCGGTCAGCAGCAGCCGGAGTCCCGTGAACGCGTCGAGGTCGTCCTCGACGAGCGCGTTGAACAACGTCGCCGGCAGGGCAACCGTGTTGACCCCGCGCCGTACATGGGCCCGCAGGTCGGCGCCGGTCAGATGGCTGCCTTCATGGATGACGCAGGTGCCGCCTCCGAGCAGCGGCACCCACAGTTCCAGGGCGAAGACGTCCCACGCGGGCGAGGCGATCTGCAGCGACACCATGGGCCCGGGCAGGACGTGGGCCGGGTCCAGTGCGGTGCGCACGATGCCCCGATGCGGGGCGAGGGCGGCCTTGGGCTCGCCCGTGGTTCCGGAGGTGAAGAACACACAGCACGCGTCGCCCTCCGCACGACGCCGTGGCGCGGTCGGCCCGAGGTCCTCCGCCGACGGGAGGAAGAGGCCGGCGATGCCCACGACGGGCACGTCGGACGGCGCCTCCGCCGGCTCGTCCGCCAGGCACAGCACCGCCCCGGTCCGGCGGAGGAGGGCGTGGTGGCGGCGCTGCGGCCAGTCCACGGGGACGCATGCGTAGGCCGCGCCCGTCATGAGGACGCCGAGCAGCACGCTCACCAGGCGCGGAGAGCGTGCTGCGCGCACGGCCACCACGTCACCGGCGCCCACCCCCAGGTCCGTGAGCCGGGCCGCAACGGTGTGGGCCTCGGCGAGGAGTTCGGCATAGGTGACGTCGGTGTCGCGCATCCGCAGCGCCACCGCGTGGGGAAGCTCCGCGGCCCGGCGTGCGACGACCTCCTCGACACGGACGCCGTCCGGATAGGCGACACGCGGCCCGTGGGACGTCGAAAGGGGTCGGTTGCCCGTCAGCATGTGGCTCCTTTCACGGGGCGCGTCCTCACCATGGGTCCGGTTGCGCCCGCATCGAGCCGACCGGGCTGCGCCGAAGCCGATGTTCGTGCGGTCACTTCAAGTTCCATTCGAAACGCCGTCTCGCAGGCCGTGCGGGCTCGGGAATCCGTGCCGACCGGAGGACACCCACGTCCTCCGGTCGATGGACCTGCGAATTCGTCCGTTGGAACCTCGTGACGCCTCCCGGTCCCGGGACAGACTCGGTTCCGCAACGCAGCACCGTCGCAGAACAGGAGTCCTTCACATGAAGCACCGCATCAAGGCCCGCACGGTCGGCAAGGGGATCGCCCTGGCGAGCGCCGGATTCGCCGCCGCCCTGGCACTCAGCACCTCGGCCTCCGCGGCGCCCTCGCTCAGCGTGAGCCCGAACTCGTCGCTGTCGGACGGCCAGTCGGTCACCGTCTCCGGAAGCGGCTACAAGCCCGGCTCGACGATCGTGCTTCTCCAGTGCGACGGGGACAAGCCCCAGGGAACGGCCTGCGACAAGCAGGCCCTGGTCGCCGCGGCGGCGGACGCCAAGGGCGGCATAAAGGCGACCTTCACCGTGCACAAGCAGTTCACCGGCAGCAACATGGCCGGCGGCAGCGGCACGTCCAAGGTCGACTGCTCTTCCGGCCACTGCTACATCGGCGCCACCGACGCGTCCCACCCCGGCGCCCAGGGTGCGGGCGTGGTGCTCACCTTCTCCTGAGGCACCACGCCCCCGTCTCCGGGGCCCCTCACCGGTTTTGCCGCCCCGACCCCCGCGGGGCGGCAAAACCCGTATACGGGCGAAAGGCCGACTCATCGAATCCCAAAGGATTTTCGAGTCCGGGTCCTCAGGATGGGCGGCGATGACAGTTGGCGGTGAGGCAACGCCCCGAGCGGCCCTCCCCGGCGTGTCAGAAGTCCACTCCACTTCGCAGAACGAGGACGATCATGCTCGCCGAGTTGCTCGCCAGGTCCGGTAAGTCGCTGCTCAAGGACGTTCCGCCGGACGGCCGCCGCTACTGGGCGGCCCGGTTCTGGGACCGGGCCGCCGCGGAGCAGCACCCACTGCTCCGCGATCACTTCCTGGAGCAGAAGGACACGATCGCCGGCTACCTCAAGCGCTACGGGACCGAGACCGGCAGAGTCCTCGAATTCGCCTGTGGCACCGGCGAGTTCACCGGGCTGGCCGCGGAGAACACCGCCGCCAAGGCCATCACGGCGCTGGACATCTCCGCTCAGGGCCTCGAGATCGTCCGCAAGCGCGTCACGCACGAGGGCCTCGAGCTCGTCTACGGCGATTTCTGGGCGGAGAACAAGGTCGGCACGGCCGACCTCGTGATGTGCGTGGACGCCATCCACCACCTCGGCGACGTGCGCCAGGTGCTGGAACGCATGAAGACCTTCGTGGCACCGGGCGGCGTGCTCGTCGGCAACCTGTGGACCGGCGATCACTTCCACGACTTCGAGCGCCGGCGGTACGGAACGCTCAACCACCTCGCTCGCACGGCCGGCTTCTTCGGCACGGCCGCGGCCATCCGGCTGTCCGGCGGGAAGCTGCGCACCGGCGCCTACCGCACCCAGCTGATCACGAGCTGGGAGGGCGCCGCGATCCTGCGCGAGGTGTTCGGCGACGTGCTGGAGCTCGATGTCCACCGTCACTTCATGTCGTTCGTCGTCAAGCCGTAGCGCAGGAAGGGCTGTGCACCATGCCACGGGGCATGGTGCACAGCCCTGTTCGCCGTCCGGTCAGCGCGCGCAGCGGGCAACGGCCTCCATGAGGGCGGCCTGCCGGACCAGTTGGCCGTGCTCGCGCTCGTGCTCGGCCGGCCGCGTCGTCAGGTCGGCGAACTTCCTGATCGTGTTGACCCACTGGTCGTCCGCCGGCAGGACGCGTTCCTCGACGTGGTCCTGCCGTTCGATCCTGAGGACGGGACGCGTCGTGGCGGGCGGGGTGAAGGCCCAGCCCAGCTGAATACGTCCCGTTTCACCCCATATCGCATAGGTGTTGCGATAGGAGTGGACGAACCCGAACGAGCACTGCGCCGCCATCCCGTTCCCATCGCCGAGCAACGCGCTGCCCGCGACATCCACTTGCGCGCACTCGTCGATGTCGAGTGTCGAGCCGAGCACGTTCGTGCTGCCGCCGAGGAAGAGCTGGGCCGCTCGAACGGGATAGCAGCCGGCATCCAGCAGGGAACCGCCGCCGAGTTCCGGGTGGTGCCGGATGGTGGAGCGGTCCGTGAGCGGGAACCCGAACTCCCCCGTGAACAGGCGGGGCCGGCCGATGGCGCCCTCCGCGACGAGCCGCCCGACCTCCGCGTGCTGGGAGTGCTGCAGAAACGTGAAGTTCTCCATGAGCAGCAGTCCGCGCTCGGCGGCCAGGCCCACCAGGCGCCGGGCGGCCCGCGGGTCCGCCGTCGCGGCCTTCTCGACCAGGACGTGCTTGCCGGCCTCCAGCGCCGCCGCCGCCCACTCCTCGTGCATGCCGATGGGCAACGGGATGTAGACGGCGTCCACGTCGTCGCGTTCCAGCAGCCGCCGGTAGCCGGCGATCGCCACGCCGCCGAACCGGTCGGCGAAGGCACGGGCCTTGTCGCCGGAGCGGCTCGCCACGGCGGCCAGACGCATGCCCGCGCCCAGGATGGCCGGGATCGTGCGCCGGGCCGCGATGTCGGCGCAGCCGAGCACGCCGATGCCGATGCCGTCCGCCGTCACCAGCGGACATCCAGTCGCTCGGGGCGCGGGAAGGCGGTCGCCAGCTGCCAGGTGAGGTTCTGGGCCGAATCGGCCAGGCGCAGGACGGCACCGCGCTGGACCAGGGCCTCCAGGAGCACCTGCAGTTCGATGCGGGCGAGCGGTGCGCCGAGGCAGAAGTGGATGCCCGCGCCGAAGGCGAGGTGCTGGTTGTGCTCGCGGTCCAGCTGCATACGGTCGGGGTCGGGGAAGACCGAGGCGTCCCGGTTGGCCGAGTTCATCAGGGGGATGACGGCCTCCCCGGCGGACACGGTCACCCCGCCCAGCTTCACATCGCCGGTCGCGATGCGCAACGAACCGAATCCCGAGGCGACTTGGCTGTAGCGCAGGGCCTCCTCGACCGCGGCGGGAATCCCCTCGGGCGCCGCCAGCAGCGCCGCGTAGCGGCTCGGGTCGTCCAGCAGGTGCAGGAGCAGGTGGGAGATCGCGGCGGTCGTGGTGTGGTAGCCGGCCACCAGCAGCGTCATGGCGAACGTGAGCAGCTCCTCGACGCTCAGGGCGTCGTCCTCCTCCTGGGCACGGAGGAGACGGGTGAGCAGGTCGTCGCCGGGGACCTCCCGCTTCGTCGCGATCAGCCTGCCGAGGTACGCCATGAGGTTGCGGGCCGCCTCCTGGGCGCCCGCGGCGTCCGCGGCGGCCGTGGGTCCGCCGCCGGCCACCAGCAGGATGCCGTCGCTCCACCGGCGGAACCGGTCCTGCTCGTGGACCGGAATGCCGAGCAGCTCGCAGATGACCCGGATGGGCAGCGGCAGGGCGAGCGCGGTCAGGGCATCGGCGGTCCCGCCCTCGGACGCCAGCATGTCGTCGACGAGTTCCGCGGCGATCTCCCGCACCCGGGGGCGGAGGGGAGCCATACGGCGCTGGGTGAACTCTCCCGACACCAGGCGGCGCAGCCGCGTATGGTCCGGCGGGTCCATGGTCACCAACGAGTTGGAGCCGCGGTGGATGGGCAGCAGACGGGGCGCGTCGGGCGCCGTGGCGGCCTGCTTGCTGAACCGGGGGTCGGTCAGGGCCGTGCGCACGTCCTCGTAGCGGGTGAGCAGCCAGGCCGTGTGGCCGCCGGGCAGCCGGACGCGGGCCACGGGCTCCTCCGATCGCAGCTGCGCGTAGACCTCCAGCGCCTCGCCGGGCGTGGCGACGTGGAAGGGGAACGCGCGGGGGGTGTCGGCTCCGGCCATGGGTCCTCCGTAACGGGTTGGGCGGGCCTGGTCACGGCCCGGCGAGCGCCATGGTCCGGTGGGCCGATCCGGATCCGTTGGAGGGCCGCTGTGGTGCCGCACCCGGCCCGGAAGCGCGCCGGGGACGCGCGTTCACCAGTCGACGCGGCGCCGTCCGCGCAGGAAGGCGCCGTGGGGTCCCGAGTCCGGCAGGGTCGCCGCCCACACGATGTCGGCGGCGGCTTCCTCGGGGTCCGTGGTCGCGGCGGGCATCATGCGCGTGCGGACCCGCCCGGGGTTGACGGCGTTGACCAGGACGCCGCTGTCGCGCGTGGCGGCGGCCAGCAGCACGGTCACCGCGTTCAGCGCGGCTTTGGAGATCGAGTAGGCGGGGGTGCCGGCGTGCAGGCCGTGGCTGAACGCACCGGTACCGCTGGAGAGCATCACGATCCGGCCCCAGCCCCGGTCGAGCATGCCGGGCAGAAACGCCTGCGACACCCGCAGCGCGCCAAGGGTGTTGACGGCCAGGGTGTCGGCGACGAGACGCGGCTGCACCCGGTGCGGCGGGGTGCCGTCGTCGAGGAGGACGCCTGCGTTGTTGACGAGGATGTCGACGGGACCGATGTGCTCGTGCGCGGCCCGCACCGACCGGTCGTCGGCGACGTCGAGCACCACGGGCACGGCACGGGGGCCCAGCCGGCGGGCGGTTTCCTCCGCGGCCGCGTGCGAGCGCGCGGCCGTGACGACGGTGTGCCCCTCCGCCAGCAGCCGGCGGCTGACGGCAAGCCCGAGACCGCGGTTGGCCCCGGTGACCAGGGCGGTACGCGGCGTCACAGGATCTCCAGGCGGTCCCGCAGCGCCTCCGTGAGCAGCGTCAGCTGTCGGAGGTCCGCGTCGCAGGGCAGGAGGATCAGCTCGTCGCAGCCCGCCGCGGCGTGCGCGGCCGCGGCGGATGCCACGGCCTGGGGCGTGGTCAGGGCCTCGGCGACGACACGGCGCAGATAGGGACCCGTACCGCTGTAGCAGGCACCGAGATAGCGCTCCACGGACGCGACGGCCCCGGCTCCCAGGGCGAAGTAGGCGAGGGCGACCACACGCGGGCGGTCGGCACGCCCCTCCTCGCGCCAGGCATGATGGAGACGGGCCAGGCGGTCGGCGAACGGTTCGGCCGATCCGCTTCCCGAGATCCAGCCCTGGGCATGGCGGGCCGACCGGCGCATGGCCGCATCGGAATGCCCCCCGATCAGCAAGGGCGGTGCACCGTCCGGCAGCGGCGGCCCGATGGGTCCGGCCCCGGCGCCCGTACCGCCCTGCCAGACGTCGCGCAGGGAGCCGATGAGCGCGTCCAGATCCCGGCCGCGCGAGCGGAACGACGTGCCGGTCGCCGTGTAGTCGTCCTCGCGTCCGCCCACGGCGAGTCCCAGCGTCAGCCGGCCGCCTGCCATCCGTTGCAGCGTCGCGGCCTGCTTCGCCAGCACCGCGCCGCTGCCGCGGGTGGCCCCCAGCAGGACGGTCGTGGTCAGCCGGATCCTGCTGGTCACAGCCGCGGCCGAGGCCAGCGTGATCAGGGGTTCGTAGTTCCCGTAGACGATCCGGTCGAGCACGCCCAGGCCGGCGAAGCCGGACTCCTCAGCCTGCATGGCCCACCCGAGGATGTGTTCCGGGCCTGCACCGGGAATCATCGCGGGCAAGCCGACACCGATCTGCATACCGAAGCTCCCGGCACTCGACGACGACGTCCGCACATCGTGCTCCCGGGGCTTCGAGTGCGCGTCGGATGCCGATCGCGGCCGCTCGCACCGGCGGGCGGACGACGACGGCGACGGCTTGACCGAGCGTGGAACCATCCTCCAAGCGCGGGAGCGATGCTGCCCCGGGCGCTGTGCGCCCTTCTCGCCGCCGCGGCATCGCCGCAACCGTGCGGCCGCGCACCCGTGCCGGACCGCACGTGTTCTGACATGTTCGGAAAGGAAAAGCACCCTCCTCATGAGGAACAGAACTGTGCCGTTCTTGAGGCGCGCCCTCGCCTCCGGAGCCGCCCTCGCCGCGCTTGCCGGCGGAGTCGCCCTGGGAGGCGCCCCGGCAGTGGCCCAGCCCCGGGCCGCCCTCGCCCACGCATCGATCCACACCGCGATCGCCGATGCCCAGGTGGTCCGTGACGCGGACGGCGTCTACCGATTGACGTGGACCGCCGACGGCCCGTCCCGCGTCACGCGGGTGTACGCGTCCACCGACCCGGCACCGCGCCCCGCCCACCGCCGGCTGGTGGAGACGACGAAGGGGACGTCCGCGACGGTCCGCGGCCTCGACCCCATTGCCCGCTGGTACTTCACCCTCGCCTCCGGCGGGCGGTCGGAGACCACGGCCGCACGCACCGTGACCCTGGACGGTGTCGCCAACTCACGTGATCTGGGCGGCTACCCGGCGGACGGCGGACGCCGGATCAGGTGGGGAGCCGTCTTCCGGTCGGCCCGGCTGACGCCCGCCACCGACACCGGCAAGCAGCAGCTGGCCGCACTCGGCCTCCGTGAGGTCGTCGACTTCCGCAGCACCGCCGAGGCGACCCGCGAGGGTCTCGATCCGCTGCCGCCGGAGGTCTCCCGCATCGCGGACCCGATCGGCGACCCGGACCAGGCCGTCGAGCCGCCGCCGGCGCCCTCGGGGGACCCGATCGCCGACAACTACCGTCTCTTCGTGTCCAATCCGAACCTGCGCAAGCAGTTCGCCGACGGCCTGCTGCGCGCGGCCGACCGAGGGCAGCGGCCGTTGATGTTCCACTGCACGGGCGGGAACCACCGCACGGGCTGGATGACGGTCGTCCTGCTCAAGGCCCTCGGCGTCCCCGACTCCGTCGTGCGCCAGGACTACCTGCTGTCGCCCAACACCAGCGACGCCTACCTGAACGCGGCGTACGACCAGATCCAGCGCGATTTCGGCTCCTTCTCCGCGTACCTGGACTCGGGGCTCGGCATCCCGCCCGAGAAGCTGTCCGCCCTCCGCGCCTCCCTGCTCGTCCGTGCGTGAGGAGAGCCGCATGACCACTCGCACGACACAAGCCGCGGACACCGCGCACGAAACGGAAGTCCTCGTGGCCGGCGGCGGGCTCACCGGACTCTCGGCAGCCGTCTTCCTCGCCTGGCACGGGGTCGCGGTCACCGTGGTCGAGCGTCACCCGGGCACGCTCGTGCACCCTCGCGCACGCAGCATCAATCCCCGTACGGCCGAGCTCCTGCGCCAGGTGGGGCTGGACGACGTGGTGGGCCGCGCAGACGGGTACGAGAGCCAGCTCCCCTCCGTGCACATGCTGCGCGCGGAGACGCTGGCCGGGCCCGAGACGAGCCGGGTGGAGCAACGGCCGCCCGCCGGCGCCCGCGACGGACAGCGGGTCAGCCCCGCGTCCTGGGGCATGATCGACCAGGACCGGCTGGAAGGAGTGCTCCGCGCGCACGCCGAACACCTCGGCGCGACGGTCCGCTTCGGCCACGAGCTGGTCTCGCTCGACGAGGACGCCACAGGCGTCAGGGCCCGGGTGCGAGACGGCGACGGCCGCCCGTACGAGCTGCGTGCCTCCTACGCGATCGGTGCGGACGGACACGCCAGCCGGGTCCGGGAGGCCGCCGGCATACCGCTGCACGGGCCCGGAGCGCTGAGCCACATCGTCAGCATGGTCTTCGACGCCGACCTGACCGGACCGCTGCGCGGGCGCCACGACCCCGGACAGGGCGCCTTCATCGCCTCGTGCCACCTGAGCACCCCTGCCGAAGGCACGGTCCTGTTCCCGCACGGCAGACCGCACCGCTGGGTGTTCAACACCCCGATGTTCCCCGAACGCGGCGACACGCTCGGCGACTTCGACGACGCGCGGTGCACCGGGATCATCCGGGCGGCGATCGGCGTGCCCGGCCTTCCGGTCACGCTCGTCCCGCAACTGCCGGACGGGACAAAGGTGCTGGCCTACCGGATCGGCGCGGCCGTGGCCGGGTCGTTCCGGTCGGGCCGGATCTTCCTCGCCGGTGACGCCGCCCATGTGATGCCGCCGACCGGGGCGTTCGGAGCCGGGACGGGTATCCAGGACGCGCACAACCTGGCCTGGAAGCTTGCGGCCGTGCTGCGCGGCAGGGCGGGGCAGGACCTGCTGGAGACGTACGACACCGAGCGCCGGCCCGTGGCCGACTTCACGCTCGGGCAGGCGCTGTTGCTGATGCACCAGCGGGGGGCACTGCCCATCCCGCTCCCCTCCGGGCACCGGCCGGCCGAGTACGACGCGGTGGTCTTCGGCCACCGGTACCGTTCCTCCGCCGTCGTGGCCGACGAGGGCGACGACGAGGACACCGGGGCGGTCCCGCCGGCCCTGCTGAGGGGGCAGCCCGGTACGCGCGCACCGCACGTGCCGGTTCCGGGCTCCGCGCCGGCGTCCTCGCTCGACTGGTTCGGGCGCGGTTTCGCGCTGCTGGTCCCCGACGGCGACGGAGCCTGGGCGGCTGCCGCGCGCACGCTCGGCGACCGTGACCTTTTGGTGCACGTGCTCGGGGAGGAGGGTGCGGAGCTGCACGGAGTCTCCGGGTCCGGGGCGGTCCTGGTGCGGCCGGACGGCTTCGTGGCCTGGCGCTGCCATGGCTCCTCCGAGGAACCTGCGCAGGTCCTGGCCGGAGTCCTCGACCGTGTGGGGTGCCGCGCTCCGTCGATGTGAACCGGTCCGTGAAACGGGTGGGGCCCGGGCGATCGCCCGGGCCCCGCTGTTCTTCCCGCCCCGTTCAGGAGACCAGCCGGGTCAGCACCTCCAGGAGAGCCGCCTCCGGGTCGTCCTCGCCGCCGTCGGGCGAACGCCAGGCGACGAAGCCGTCGGGCCTCACCAGGACAGCGCCCTTGCGGGAGACCCCGTAGCAGGCGGCCCAGTCGGCACCGTCCTCGACCAGACCGTCCCGGCCCACGAGATGGCTCCGCAGCGGGACGGGCGTCCGCGCGGCGACGGCGTCACCCACGTCGCACCAGCGCCTGTCCGCCGTGAGGAGCGTGAAGGCGTCGGAGAACAGGTCGAGCGTCGAGATGCGTTCGTCCCCCCGGCGCAGCCACACGTGCGGGGCCCGGGTGCCGGGCGCCCCCGAGAGGTCGAGGCCCGGCAGCAGGGGCGCCGCATGCGCGGGACCGGCCACGGCCGAGGAGGTGTAGCGGTATCCGAGGGTCACGACGATGTCGTCGACCATGCGGTCCTGGTCGCCGTCCGGGGCCAGCCCGTGGCGGATGCGGTTGCGCAGCAGGGCCTGCTCGGCCATGGCCGAGCCCAGGGGCCGGCGTTCCGCGTCGTAGCTGTCGAGCAGTCCGTCGTGGGCCCAGCCCCGGAGAACGGCCGCCAGCTTCCAGGCCAGGTTGTGCCCGTCGTGAATACCGGTGTTGGCGCCGAAGCCCCCGGCCGGCGGGTGCACATGGCCCGCGTCGCCCGCGAGGAAGACCCGGCCCACGCGGAAGGTGTCGGCAACCCGCTGAGCGCCTTCCCACGGAACGGTGGCGACGATCTCGACGTCCAGGTCGGGGACACCACTGGCGTCCCTGACGACCTGGACACAGCGTTCCGTGGTGAAGTCGGCCGGCGACTCCCGCTCCGGGTCGTACAGGGCCGCGCCGGCCCAGGGGTCGCACCCGTGCAGCCGCGAGAGGGTCATCGTCGTCGGCCCGCCGGTGGCGTAGCAGAGGATGAACTTCCGGCCGTGCATGACCTCTTCGAGGCGGGGAGCACGGAAGTAGATGCTCAGCGCATGGAAGACGGTGCCGCGGCCGTGCTGGGAGATGCCGAGCCTGCGACGTATGGGGCTGCTCGCGCCGTCGGCCGCGACCACGTAATCGGCGCGGACGCGGCGTTCGGAGCCGTCGTCGAGCGAGCGCAGCAGTGCGGTGACGCCCTCGGCGTCCTGTTCGAGGTCCACCAGCTCGGTGCGGAACAGGGCGGTGGCGCCCGCGTCCCGGGCGTGCTCCAGGAGGACGCGCTCGTACCGGTCCTGCCCGCAGCCCATGATGGTGACGGGGCTGATGTCCGGCCCGTCGAGCGACGGCGCCTCCACCACCTCGGCCCGGTCGATCTCCGCCAGGGTGCGGGTGCGCAGAATGCCGCCCTCGAAGTACGGGCGGGTGTTCCCCATCTCCAGGGCCCGGATCTCGCGCTCCAGCCCGGCGGAGCGGAACAGCTCCAGGGTGCGGGCCTGGATGCCGGGGGCCCGGGGCAGCCGCGAGGTGGCCTCGCGGCGCTCGACCAGCAAGGGCTTGATGCCGTGCCGGGTGAGGAACAGTGCGGTGGACAGGCCGACCGGGCCGCCACCGACCACCAGCACGGGCACGTGCTCGATCGTGTCGTCGGCGGCCGCGGAGGCTGTCGCCGCGACCGTGGTCTTCTCCGTCATTTCGCTCTCTTCGGTGGGACGACGGGGCGACGCGGGCACACGCTGTGCGGCGCGGTCGGCCGGTGCATCACGCGGACTTCTTCGGCTCTGCGGGCTTGCGGGCGATGACGAGCGTGTCGTGTTCGCCGAGCGGCACGGTCTGCACCGACTCCAGGCCCGCGTCGGCGAGCCACGCGGTGCACTCGGCCAGGGTGTACTCGGAACCACCGTTGGTGATCAGCTGCATGTTGAGGCTGATGAGCGTGTTCCACGGATCGTCCGGGGCCTCCTCGAGCAACTGGTCGTAGATGAGGAGCGCACCGCCCGGGCGCACGGCGTCCGCCATCTTCCTGACGAGCCGGGCCCGTTCGTCGGGCGTCCAGTCGTGCAGCACGTGGCCCGTGACGACGATGTCGGCGCTCGGCAGGTCGTCGACGAAGAAGTCGCCGCCGGTGAAGGCCGCCCGGTCGGTGAGGCCGAAGCCGGCGATGTGCTCGTCGAACATCGGCGCAATGGCCGGAAGGTCGAAGACGCCGCCGGTGAGGTGCGGTTGTGCCATCAGCACCTGGGCGAGGAGATTGCCGCGGGCACCGCCGACGTCGAGAACCGTGCGGTGCTCGCTCCAGTCGAAGGCAGCGGCGAGGTGCGGACCGAGAGGGCCGCTGACGGCGTCCATCATCCGCAGGAAGTTCCGCAGGTGGCCGGGGTCCGCCATCATGCGCTCGAAGGCGGCCGCCTGGTCCTCGCGGCCCGCAAGCTGCGGATCTCCCGTGCGCAGCAGGCCGGTCAGCCCGGACCAGGCCGGGTACATCATCCGGTTGGCCCGCTCGAGGAACGCACCGGAGTACTCCGGCTTCGCCTTGTCGAGGAAGCGGTCGGCGGCCGGCGCATTGGTGTAGGTGTCGCCGTCCTTGCGCAGCAGCCCGAAGCACACGAGAGCGGTCAGGAAGTCCCGGGCGCCGCGCGGGTGCAGGCCGATCTTCTCGCACAACTGCTGCTCGGTGGCCGGTCCGGCTGCGAGGGTGCTGAACAGGTCGAGTTCGATGGCACTGAGGACCACTTTCGCCTGGGCGAAGGCGATGCCGATGCGGTTGATGTCGTCCAGCGTGGACGGCTCTGCGGTCAGTGGAATGTGCGTCACGTGGTCTGAGCCCCTTTCCCGGCGTTGACGCCGATCACACGGCACACGCTGGCACCGGGCGTTCGAGCACAGATCCAGGACGCGTCGGCGCACCGTGCCGGATCCCACCGCCCCAACTGCACCCCAACCGGCCCCGAAGGGTGCCGGAGAGGCTGGACGGAGGCCGTGTCGAGGTGAAAGAGGAGAGGCCGATGTCTGGTTCGGGTGGCGGTACCGTCCATACGCCGCGGGGGGTGCTGGGCCAGCCGAGATGGTTCGTCACCCTGTTCCTCACGGACATGTGGGAACGGTTCAGCTTCTTCGGGATGCACGCCATTCTCGTGCTGTTCGCCGTGGCAGCGCCGCAGGACGGGGGGCTCGGGCTGCCCAGGACGCAGGCGCTGGCACTGTTCGGTGCCTATGTGGGCGTGGTGTTCATCGCGGCCATGCCGGGCGGCTGGGTGGGCGACCGGATCCTGGGCGAGCGGCGGTCCACGCTCGTCGGCGGTGTCGTGATCGCGACGGGGCACTACACCATGCTGCTGCCGTCGGCGGCCGCAGCCTATGCGGGCCTCGCCCTGATCGCCTGTGGCACGGGCCTGTTGAAGCCCAACATGCTGGCCCTGCTCGGGAGGTTCTTCGGCCCGGGCCGGAGCGCCGAACGGGAAGCCACACTGTCGGTGTTCTACGTCAGCATCCAGATCAGCGCCCTGGCCGCTCCGTTGGTGACGGGCTTCCTGGGGGAAACGGTCGACTGGCACCTGGGCTTCGGTGCCGCGGGTGTCGGCATGACCTTCGGAGTGATCCAATTCGCCTGGGGCAGCCGCTCCTTCGGCGACGTGGGGCGGGAGCCGGGCCACCGGGCGACGCCGGCGGAAGTGCGCCGGGCGGCTCGTGCCACGGCGCTCGCGGTCCTGGTCGTCGCCGCCCTGGTCTGCGCCGACGTGGCGAGCGGCGCGTTCGGGCTGATGCACGTGGTGGCGGCCATGGGTCTGCTCACCATGGTCGCGCCGGTGTTGTGCTTCCTCGGGCTGCGGAGGAACGCCGCGCTCGGCACCGCGGATCGCGCACGGGTGACGGCCTTCGGCTGGGTGCTCGCGGCGACGGCGCTGTTCTGGATGTACGTGATCCAGGCGAGCTCCTTGCTCGGCCTGTTCGCGAAGCGCTCCGTCGACCGGCATCTGGCCGGGTTCGAGCTTCCTGCGAGCTGGTTCCAGTCGGCGACACCGCTGTTCATGCTGCTGATCGCACCCGTGGCGGCGTGGCTGTGGACGAGGTCGGGCGACCGGGTGTCGCTGCCGGTGAAAATGGCGCTCGGGCTCGGCGCGGCAGCGGCCGGCATGGCCGTCATGAGCGGGGCCGCCGTCTGCGCCTCGGACGGCAGCCTGGTGTCGCCTCTGTGGCTTGTCGCGGTCTTCTTCCTGCTGGCGTGCGGCGAGGTGGTCCTGGCACCGGTCGGGCTGAGCGCCTCCGCGGACATCGCCCCGGGCTCCTTCGCCGGCCGGACGATGGGCCTGTACTGGATGTGTTCCGCGCTGGGCGCGGGCGTGGGCAGCCAGTTGGTGCACCTCGTGGACGTGCTGCCGCAGTCCGTCTATTTCCTGGTGCTCTCGGCGGTCGGCGCGGGTGCGGCCGCGGCCCTGCTGGCGGGACGCCGCGCACTGACCGCCCGGCTCACGGTGGACGCCGGGCGGCCGGAGGCGGCGGAGCGCGTCACCGCGGAGGCGGCCGCCGGCCGGTAGACCGCTCGGACCCGCCTTCGTGAAATTGCCGGGAAGAACACCGGAAATACTGTCCGGGAAAATAATTCGGGAACTTCGATGAGCCGTCTGGAACTCTCCTGCGACACACCTTCTCTCGTCGCCCTGTGTTTTCTGGGTGAACGGGACATGCATCCGTACGAGATGCTCCGCCTTCTCCATGAGCGGCACAAGGAGAAGGTGGTCAGAGGACTGCCTCGCAGCATCTACCGAGCCGTCGAGAGACTCTGTGGAGCGGGTCTCGTCGAGCCGGTGGGAACGACACGGTCGGGGCGGCGCCCGGAGCGGACCGTGTACCGGATCACGGAGGACGGCAGGGAGGTCATGGTCGCGGAACTGGCGGCACGGACCTCCACGCCCGACAGTGAACTCCCGTCCTTCGCCGCCACGTTGTCGCTGATCGGCAGCCTTCCCGACGAGCTGCTCGCCCCGGCGCTGCGGGATCGCTGCATACGGCTGGAGGGCGCCCTCGCCGACCTCGGGAAGCAGGCCGATCTCGCCGCTCCGTACGTGACCCGGGACCGCCTGGTCGAACTCCACTATCTGCAGGCCGTTCGTTCCGCGGAGTTGAGCTGGGTGAAATCCCTGCTCGCCGAAGTCGGATCACGGACGGCGAATACCGCGGTGGAGTGTTTCTAGATCTGTTCTCTAAGGCCGGCCGGAACGATGTGAGAACTTCCGCTCGCCGGCCCCGTAAATGGCCCTGGCGAGCAGCCTGTTGCGGCAGCGACGGCGGGCAGAGGGAAAACGAGCGAACGGAGGGACAGCACGGTGGAACGCAGGCTCATCGTGGCACGGATGGATCCAGGAGACGCGCAGTCGGTGGCCGAGGTGTTCGCCGAGTCGGACGCGGGGGCACTGCCCGGGCTCATCGGTGTGACCGGACGCTCGCTCTTCCACTACAACGGCCTGTACTTCCACCTCATCGAGGCGGAGACATCCGTGCGGGAGCGCATCGACGCGAAGAAGACGGACCCGCTGTTCCAGGACGTCAGCAGGAAGCTCGAGCCGTACATCGCGCCGTACGACCCGCAGACCTGGCAGGGCCCGGCCGACGCCATGGCCACCCGCTTCTACAGCTGGCGGGCCAAGTGACCGCCGGCCGGACCCCCACGCCCGAACCCCAGAGGAAGGCAGCCACCATGGCCGAGACCCCGCGTGCAGTCGCCTTGGCGGACGTCGAGCCCAACCGCCGCCGGGGCGGCGAACTCCGCGTCGTCCTGGGCCCGAAGACGGCAGGGGCGACGACCGGGTTCATGGGTGTCCTGACGCTGCAGCCCGGCGAGTTCGTCAGCGAGCACTACCACCCCTACTCGGAGGAGTTCCTGTACGTCGTGCGGGGCACGGCAACCGCACGCCTGGACGGCGAGGAAGTCTCCGTGTCCGCGGGCGAGGGCCTGCTGGTGCCTCGCTCGATGCGCCACCGCGTCGAGAACAACGGCACCGAAACGGTCGAGGCGGTCTTCCATCTGGGCCCGCTGGCTCCCCGCCCGGAGCTCGGCCACGTGGACACCGAGCCGCTGCCCGCGCCGGAGGAGCCCCAGCCGCAGGTGGGAGGCGCCGAATGAGTGCCCGTCGGGCCGTCATCACCGGCATCGGCGTCGTGGCACCCGGAGGCATCGGAACCAAGGCGTTCTGGTCGCTGCTGACCGATGGCAGGACCGCCACCCGGCCCATATCGCTGTTCGACGCCTCGGACTTCCGCTCCCGCGTCGCAGCCGAGTGCGACTTCGACGCCGAGGCCGAGGGGCTGACCGCCCTGGAGGCCCGCACCCTGGACCGCGCCGCCCAGTTCGCGGCGGTCTGCGCCGACCAGGCGCTGGCCGACAGCGGCCTCGACGTGACGACCGTGCGTCCGCATCGCTTCGGCGTGACCATCGGCAGCGCCGTGGGCGCCTCCACCGGCCTCGAGAACGAATACCTCGCCCTCTCGCAGCACGGCCGCAACTGGGTGGTCGACTCCGCCCCGGCAGCGGAACGGCTGCGGGAGCACCTGGTGCCCAGCAGCTTCGCCGCCCACGTGGCGCGGCGCAGCGGCGCGCAGGGCCCGGTCGCCACCGTCTCGACCGGCTGCACGTCGGGGCTCGACGCCGTCGGGCACGCCGTGGCGCTGATCGAGGAGGGCACCACCGACGTGATGCTGGCCGGTGCCTCCGACGCACCGATCACACCGATCACGGTGGCCTGCTTCGACAGCATCAAGGCCACCACGCCGGAGAACGACGACCCCGAGCACGCCTCCCGGCCGTTCGACCGGGACCGCAAGGGGTTCGTCCTGGGCGAAGGCGCCGCGGTCTTCGTGCTGGAGGAGTACGGGAGCGCGCTGCGGCGCGGCGCGCACATCTACGGCGAGATCGCCGGCTTCGCCACCCGCAGCAACGCCTACCACATGACCGGTCTGCGCCCGGACGGCCGCGAACTGGCGGAGGCGGCACGCGTGGCGCTGAGCCGCGCCCGCATGGCCGCCACCGGCGTCGACTACGTCAACGCCCACGGCTCGGGAACCAAGCAGAACGACCGGCACGAGACCGCCGCGGTCAAGGCGGCGCTGGGACGGCACGCCTACGACGTTCCGGTGAGCTCCATCAAGTCGATGATCGGGCACTCGCTCGGCGCCATCGGATCACTGGAGATCGCGGCCTGCGCACTGGCGCTGGAACACCAGGTGGTGCCGCCCACGGCGAACCTGCGGACGGCCGATCCCGAGTGCGACCTGGACTACGTGCCGGTGACCGCACGCGAGGCGCGCCTGGACGGCGTGCTCACCCTCGGCAGCGGTTTCGGCGGCTTCCAGAGCGCCATGGTCCTCTCGAAGCCCGGGAGGGCCGCATGAGCACGACCGTATCCGAGTCCACGGTGCAGGCCGGGAGCGGTTGTCCGGAGCAGCCGGCGGCCGAAGCGCTGATCACCGGCATCGGCATGCTCGCGCCCAACGGCGCGCATACCGAGGAGATCTGGGCGAACGTCCTGGCAGGCCGGACCGGAATCCGGCCCGTCAGCCGCTTCCGGCCCAAGGGACCGGTGCGGCTGGCCGGTGAGGTCGCGGACGACGCGTTCCTCCAGGCCGTCCCCAGCCGCCTGCGCGCGCAGACCGACCGCTGGACGCAGATGGCCGTGGCGGCGTCCGACGCAGCCCTGGAGGACGCCGGGCTGGCGGACGCCGGCACCCGGCCGTACGACCCCTTCGACATGGCCGTCATCACGGCCAGTTCCTCCGGTGGCAACGAGTTCGGGCAGCGAGAGCTGAGCCGCCTGTGGACCGAGGGACCGCAGCGCGTGTCGGTCTACCAGTCCATCGCATGGTTCTACGCCGCGACGACGGGCCAGCTCTCGATCCGGCACGGGATGCAGGGACCGTGCGGCGTCGTGGTCGCGGACCAGGCCGGCGGGCTCGACGCCCTCGCACAGGCCCGGCGCGTGCTGCGCTCCGGCACGGGGCTGGTCCTCACCGGGGGGATGGAGGCCCCTCTGTCGCCGTACGCCCTCACCTGCCTCGATTCGGACGGGACCGTCAGCCACGCGACCGATCCGGCCCGTGCCTACCTCCCCTTCCACGAGGGCGCCACGGGCTGGGTGCCCGGCGAGGGCGGTGCGATCCTCGTCGTCGAGGAATCCACGGCCGCGCGCAGCCGCGCGGTGCCGCACGTGTACGGCCGGCTGGCCGGCCACGCGGCGACGTTCGACTCGCCCTCGGCACCCCCCGGCAGCGGGCTGCTGGCCGCAGCCGGCGCCGCGCTGGAGGACGCGGGGGTCGAACCGTCCCGGGTCGACGTCGTGTTCGCCGATGCGGCAGGGGTGCGAAGCCAGGACGAGGCCGAAATCCGCGTGCTGACCGAGCTGTTCGGACCGCGGGGCGTACCGGTGACCGCGCCCAAGACGATGACGGGCCGCCTCAATGCCGGCGGCGGACCGCTGGACGTCGCCCTGGCGGTGCTGGCGATGCGCGACGGCGTCATCCCGCCGACCGTGCTGCCCGCGGAGCCGGCTCCCACGCACCCGCTCGACCTCGTCACAGGCCGCCCCCGCACCGCCGCGATCCGCACCGCCCTGGTGCTGGCCCGGGGCGCGGGCGGATTCAACTCCGCCGTCGTACTGACCCAGGCGTACTGACCCGGGCGTACTGACCCAAGGGCACCACACGCCCACAGCACTTCGTTTCCGGAAAGGGACCATCTCATCATGACGCTCGACGAGTTGAGGACGATCATGCGCCAGTGCGGCGTGGAGGACGGCGTCGACCTGGACGGCGACATCCTCGACCGGACGTGGGCCGAGCTGGGCTACGACTCGCTGGCGGTCCTGGAGATCACCACGGCGGTCCAGCACCAGGCGCAGAACCGCATCCCCGAGGACGAGTTGGGGGACCTCCACACCCCCCGCCTGCTCCTGTCCCGCGCCGGCGAGCAGAACCGGGCGGCCTGACCATGGCCATGCACACCGACAACAGTGTCTACGTCGAGGCGCCCATGGAGCTGGTGTGGGAGCGCACCAACGACATCGCCTCGTGGACCGAACTCTTCGACGAGTACGCCGAGTCCTCCGTGCTCTCGCAGGACGGTGACACGGTCACCTTCCGTCTCGCCCTGCACCCGGACGCCGAGGGGCGGGTGTGGAGCTGGGTCTCGCAGCGGTCGATGGACCCGGTCACGCGCACCACGCGCTCGCACCGCGTGGAGACGGGACCGTTCAAGTACATGAGCATCTTCTGGGAGTACGTACCGGACGGCGAAGGCGTCCGCATGCGCTGGGTGCAGGACTTCGAGATGAAGCCGACGGCCCCCCTGGGCGACGCGGCCATGGCCGAGCGCATCAACCGCAACACCCGTCATCAGCAAGCGCGCATCAAGCGACTGCTGGAGGAGGCCGCACAGGAAGCGCGCGTCCTCGTCGGCAGCCCCGAGTAGGTGCGGACACGGAGGCCGAGATGTTCCCGACACTGATCACGGTGCTTCTGGTGTGCACCGGAGTCGCCGCAGGAGACATGTTCTGCACGGCCGTCGGCCTGGCCCCGCTGATGCGTTCCCTGACCTACCGGCAGTACGTGACGACCGTCCAGTTCCTGCAGCCGCGTTACGACCCGGCCATGCCGGTCATCAACACGACGGCGCTGCTGTCCGGCGTGCTGGCCGCGATATGGGCGCCCTCGCCCACCGTGACGGTGCTGCTGGTCTGCGCGGCCGTCCTGGTAACGGGCGTCATCGCGGTGTCGGTCGCCAAGGCCGTGCCCATCAACAGGTTCGTGCTGCGTCTGGACCCGGACGAGGAGCCCGCGGACTGGCGGCGGACGGACCCCCGCACACCGTGGCGGCGGTGGCACCTGGCACGCACGGCGGCGATGACGGGTGCGCTCGTCCTGGACGCCCTCGCCGTGGCGTGCCTGCTGTAGCCGCGGCAGCGCCGTCCCCCATCCCCGTATTTTCGAGCAGAGAGTGAAGTGAGATGCGACTCGACGGAAAGCGCGTCCTGGTCACCGGTGGCACCCGCGGCATCGGGCGCAGCCTGTCCCTGGCCTTCGCCGACGCGGGAGCGAACCTGGTCGCCTGCGGCCGGTCCGACCAGGAGGCCGCCCGGAGCCTGGCCGAGGAACTCCGGGAACGCGGCGGCGACCACCATGTGCTGCACGCCGACGTCACCGAACCGGAGCAGATCGACACCCTCGTCGACGAGTGCCGCACCCGGCTGGGCGGTCTCGACGTGCTGGTCAGCAACGCCGGCGCCATCAGCCACGTGCCCTTCTCCGAGCTGACGCTGGACGAGTGGCGGCGGGTCATCGACACCAACCTGACCGCGGCATACCTGCTGGTCTCCCGGGCCCTGCCCCTGCTGTCCGAGGGCGCTTCGATCGTCTTCGTCGGTTCCCGGTCCGCCCAGGTCGGCATCCCGCTGCGTGCCCACTACACCGCGTCGAAGTCGGGGCTGATCGGCCTGTCGCGCTCGCTGGCCAAGGAGCTGGGGCCGCAGGGCATCCGCGTCAACGTCGTGGCACCCGGCGTGATCGAGACCGCGGACAAGCCGCTGACCGAAGAGATCCGTGCCCGCTACGAGCGGCTCACCGCGCTGGGACGCCTCGGCCAGGGGGAGGAGATCGCCGGCCCCGTGCTGTTCCTGGCCAGCAGCATGTCCGCGTACATGACGGGCGAGACCCTCCACGTCGACGGCGGCATCTGACCCACCCCCACCCGCGGTCCCCGGACGGGGACCGGCCGAAGAAGAGAGCGAAGAGTCCATGTCCGAACAGCAGATCTTCCGCGTGACCCTGCGCATGCAGGTGCACCCCGGCAAGGGCGCAGATTTCGAGCGGGTCTGGCACGACAGCGCCGACACCATCACCGGCCAGCCGGCCAACCTGGGTCAGTGGCTGTCCAAGAGCCTCGACGAGGACGACGTCTACTACATCGTCAGCGACTGGACCGACGAGGAGCGGTTCCGGGAGTACGAGCAGAGCGCGGAGCACCTGGAGCACCGCGGACGGCTGCACCCCTACCGCAGCGCGGGAACCATGGCCACCATGCGCGTCGTGCACCACTTCACGGGCGCGGCGGCGCGGGCATGACCTCGCCCCGGGTACGCGTCCTGGTCTACGCGCGCACGCCGGAGGAGGCTCCGGGACCGGACGCCGTCACCGAGGCGTACCACCGCATCAGCGAGGCCCTGCACGGCACGCCCGGACTGCTCGGCAACGAACTGCTGCACTCCCGTCTCGACCCGCGCCGCTTCGTCGTGATGAGCGAGTGGGAGTCCCTGGACGCCTTCCGGCGCTGGGAGCAGGGCCCCGGCCACCGGGGGACGACCGCTCCGCTGCGCCCCTATCAAGACGCCTCGCAGGGACGTCCGTTCGACGTTCTGACCGTCAGCGCACACTACTGACCAGGAGCACGCACGTGGAACACGCCGGAGGCAACACATGGTTGCCGTCCTGAAAGTCCTCGTCCTCCTCGGCAGCGGCATCACGGCCGGTGTGCTGTTCTGCGTCGCGCTCAGCGTCGTGCCGACGTTCCTGCGGCTCCCACCGCACCGGTACATCGAGGTGCACCGGCTCATCGGTCGCAACTACGACCCGACGATGCCGATCACCGTGCTCTCCGGCACGGTGATCGACATCGCCCTCGCCGTCGCCGAACACCGCGGCACCCCAAGGGTGTTGTTCGGAATCGCCGCGGGGCTGCTGCTCGGCGTATCGGCCGTGTCGCACCTCGCGAACGTGCCCATCAACCGCACGGTCAAGTCGCTTCCGGACGGCGCGGTACCGGACGGCTGGCCCGATCCGCGCAGGCGCTGGCGCAACTGGAACCTGTTGCGGACCGGTTGCGCGGTGGCCGCGCTCGGCACGAACGCGGCAGCCGTCGTACTCGCGGGCTGACGCCCGCCCCCCAATGATCAAGGACGAAGGAATCATGACTCTGGGCCTCGAGGGCAAGCGCATCCTGGTGACGGGCGGCAGCCGCGGCATCGGCAGGGCGACGGCCCTGGCACTCGCCGAGGCGGGGGCATCCCTGGTCGTCACGTACCGCGACGACACCACGGCCGCGGCGGCCGTCGCCGACCGCCTCCGGGAGACCGGCACCCCGCACCGGATGGTGCGTGCCGACCTGACCGACACGGACGCGGTCGCGGGCCTCGCCCGCACCTGCCGCGAAGCCTTCGGCGGCCTGGACGTCCTCGTCAACAACGCCGGCGTGCACGGCCACGCGCCACTCGGCACGCTGGACCTCGCCGAGTGGCGACGCCTGGTGGACACCGATCTGACCTCGATGTTCCTCGTCACCCAGGCGTGTCTGCCGCTGCTCGCCGACAGTGCTTCGGTCATCAACATCGGTGCCTCCGCCGCCCTGCGCGGACGCGCGGGCGCGGCGCACTACACGGCGGCCAAGGCCGGCGTCATCGGTCTGACCCGCTCCCTGTGCAAGGAACTCGGCCCCCGGCGCGGCATTCGTGTGAACACCGTCGCGCCCGGAGTCATCAGCGCGGGAGAGGCGGACCTTCCCCCGCAGGTGGAGCAGCAGGTCCGGGGGATGACCGCCCTCGGCCGGCTCGGCACCCCCGCCGACGTCGCCGGCGCCGTGCTCTATCTGGCCGGCGATCTCTCGCGCTACGTCAGCGGCGTCACCCTGAACGTCGACGGCGGCATGTGACACGCCCTCGCCGTTCCCGACGCCCCTCCCCACGACCAGGAAGAAAAGGAAACATCCATGCCGTACGCAGCCATCACCTATGACGTCAAGCCCGGTTACGACGAGGAGATCGCAGAACTCTTCGCCAACTTCAAGCGGGCCGACACCCCCGTACTGACCGACGAGGCGGGCGAGGAGGTGGGCCGGCTGCTGGGCACCGCCGTGTTCATCAAGGACGGGCTGCTCGTCCGCGTCATCCACTACGAGGGCGACATCAAGGACGTGGGCCGGCACATGTCCCGGCAGCGCGGTGTGCACATCCTCGAGGAGAAGCTCAAGCCCTACCTGGCCTCGCCGCGGGACACCGCGACTCCGGAGCGCTTCCGGCAGCACTTCGCCAACAGCCTGATGCGCTGCATCGCCCAGCTCTCCGTGCCCGCGCCGGCCGCGGCCGGCTGACCCGACGTCTCCAGGAACCGCAAGGGGGAAACCGGCATGGCCGGCAAGGCAATCACTGTCATCGGACTCGGGGCGATGGGCGCGGGCATGGCCTCGCGGCTGCTCGCCTCGGGCTTCGAGGTCACGGTCCACAACCGCACTGCGAGCAAGGCCGAGGAGCTCGCCCGGGCCGGAGCAAAGGTGGCCGGTTCCGTGCGCGAAGCGGTACACGGCGCCGACCGGGTGCTGCTGAGCCTGAGCGACGAGAACGCGGTCGACGCGGTCCTCGCGGAGGCCGAGGGCGCGTGGCATCCGGGCGCGCACCTGCTGGACACCTCCACGGTGTCCGCGGAGCATTCCCGTCGCGTCACCGGGATGCTCGCCGACCGCGGTGTGCACCGTGTGGAGGCATGTCTGCTGGGCAATCCGCAGCAGGCCGGCGCGGGAGAACTCCGCGTGATCACCGCGGGGCCGAAGCACACGGTCGACGGCATCGCCGACATCCTCGACGCCATCGGCCGGGACATCTCCTATCTGGGCCCGACCGGCAACGCGACCACCACGAAGCTGGTCTTCAACCTGCTCCTCGGCGGCCAGCTCGCCGCACTGGCCGAAGCGGTCAACTACGGCATCGCCGCGGGCCTCGACCGCGACCGGCTGCTGAGCGCCATCGGCGCCAGCGGGTTCAGCTCCAAGGTGCTGTCCTTCCGGGCCGACCTCATGCGCCGGCACACCTACCACCCGGCGGCTTTCAAGGCGTCCCTGATGGCCAAGGATCTCGGCCTGGGCACGGACGCGGCACAGGCCGCAGGCGTGCCCACCCCCGTGCTGACCGCCGCGGCGCAGAGCTTCGAGGCCGTCGTCGCCGCCGGATCCGGTGACGCCGACGCCGCGATCGTCCTCGACGTCCTCGGCTCCGCGCCGGATCACAGAAAGTGAACGAAGTGGCCGCTCGACCCATCCCCCAGCCCGAGGACGCCGGACACCCGGCCGGTGGTGCTTCGCCGCTGCTGCGGTCACTGGACGCCGTGAGCACGGGCGACGCCTCCCTCGTCGGCCGCAAAGCAGCCCAGTTGGGGGCCTTGCGGCGCGAGGGCTTCCCCGTGCCGCCCGGTTTGGTCCTCACCGTCGAGGCGTTCGACGCGGTGCTGGACGAGCTGCGCCGGGCCGCGCGTGCACCCGAGGGAGTCGCCGCCGCCGACCTGCCGCTCCCCCCGGAAGTGCTGCACGCCGTCGAGGACATCGCCGCGCGATTCCCCGACACGGAGCTCGCGGTGCGCTCGTCGGGCGTGGCCGAGGACGCACCCGACCGCTCGTACGCCGGCCAGTACACGACCGTGCTCGGCGTCCGTGGCCACGAGGCGCTCGCCGAAGCCGTGCGCACCTGCCTGGCCTCGGCGTTCTCCCGGCAGGTGACGGCCTATCAGGATCCGTCCGGGACGTACCCGGGACTGGCCGTCCTGGTCCAGCCCATGGTCGAGGCCGTGGCCGCCGGGGTCGCCTTCAGCGTGAACCCCGTCGACGGTTCGCGCGACGAGACGGTCGTCAACGCCGTCCGCGGTCTGGGCGAACGGCTGGTGTCGGGACACGCCGCGCCCGACGAGTGGTCGGTCCGCGGCGGTTCGGCCCCGCAGCGCACGGCGGGGGCGGAGGACGCCCTCACCGCCGGCCAGATCGCGCGCGTCGCGCTCCTCACACGCGAGGTGGCCGACTGGGCGGGCTGCCCCCAGGACGTCGAGTGGGCCTGGGCCGACGGCGCCCCCGTCCTCCTCCAGGCCCGCCCGGTCACGGCTCTGCCGAAGGCGCCGGAGCAGATACCCGTCGACGTGGAGATACCGCCGGGGCGCTGGCTGCGCGGCGGCTACACCCTCAAGCCGCTCACGCCCATGAACGTCAGCACCTTGATCCGTGCCGTGAACAAGGGCAGCGAGGGACTGTTCCGGTACGCGTTCGCCGAACGCATCGACGTGCGCAGCCTCGGCGGCTGGTCGTACCTTCGCATCGTGCCCCTGCCGGACGATGCGGCCGTGCGGGAACGCGCGGAGCGCGTCGCGACCGCGGTGCGCGCCGACGAGCCCTTCTCCCTGGTCGAGAGCTGGCACGGAGAGTGGCACCCGCAGCTGGCCCGCCGCACCGCCGAGGCGACGGGCACCGACCTGGGCGCGCTGCCGGACCCGGCACTCCTCGACGAGCTGGGTGAGCGGATCGCCCTGGCCGACCACGCCCAGCATCTGCACTTCCTCGTCGGCGGGGCGTCCAGCCTCGTGTGGGGAGAACTCGGCGTCCTCTGCCGCGACCTCCTCGGGTGGGAGGCCTCCGACGTCCTCCCGCTGCTGACCGGGCTGCCGGGCAAGTCCTCCGAACCCGCCCTGGCCCTGGCGCGGCTCGCCGATCTGGCACGCGAGCGCCCGGGCGTCCGCGCCGAACTCGAGGCGCCCACCGGGGAATCGGTGTCCCGGCTGGAGGAGCACGAGCCCGAATTCGCCGCGGCGTTCGGCCGCTATCTGGAGGACTACGGCCAGCGGTGCCTGGGGGCGGACGTCGCCGAGCCGTCCATGCGGGAGCAGCCGGTCACCGTGCTGCGCCTGATCGCCGGGCAGCTGTCGGCGGGCAGCGATCCGCAGCAGGCCATGCGCCGGACCGTGCGCGAGCGCGAGGCCGCCGCGGACCGGGCGCGTGCCGCACTGGCGTCGGGCCCGGCCGGTGCCGCGGAGCGGTTCGAGCGTTCGCTGGCCCGTGCCGAGCAGGCGTTCCCGCTGCGGGACGACACGGGCTTCTACGCGCATGTGTGCTGGGGCCAGGTGCGCTACGCCCTGCTCGAGCTGGCGGCGCGGCTGGTGCGGCAGGGCCTGCTCCGGACGGCCGACGAGATCTTCCTGCTGACCGTCGAGGAAGCGTGCGACGCCCTGCGGAACGGGACCGGCCTCCAGGACCTGGCCCATCGCCGGGCCGGCGAGCAGAACTGGTCGGCAGCCCACCTGGGGCCCTTGACCTACGGTGAGCCGGAAGCCTCCGTGTCCCTGGACGACGCCCTCGAACCGCTGCCCCCGCACAGCAGGGAGCTTCTCGAGCCCGTCCGGTGGATCGACTCCGTCTCCCACATGGGCGCGCGCGGCTCGGCGGCGGAGGGCGACACACTGCTGAGCGGGACCGGGGTGTCCGCGGGCCGCTACACGGGTACCGTCCGCGTGATCCTCAGCGAGGACGGGTTCGACCGGCTGCGCCCCGGCGACGTACTGGTGTGCCCCGAGACGACACCGCAGTGGTCGGTGCTGTTCGGCTCCATCGGTGCGCTGGTCACCGACACGGGCGGGCTGCTGTCCCATCCGTCGATCCTGGCCCGGGAGCACGGGATCCCCGCCGTGGTCGCCACCGGGAACGCGACCGAGATCCTGCGTGACGGCCAGGTCGTGGAGGTCGACGGCCGAGCGGGCACGGTCAGGGTGCTGGACGCCGGACAGGCCCGATGAGCCGGCGCGGTGCACGGGTGCTCGTGACGGTCTTCCCGGCGGCCTCCCATCTGTATCCCGTGGTGCCCACGGCGTGGGCACTGCGGGCCGCGGGGCACGAGGTCAGGCTGGCGGTCCCCCCGTCGTTCCGGCCCGTGGCCGTCCGCACCGGGCTGCCCGTCGTGCAGGTGGGCCGGGACGCGGACACCGGAGCCGCCTGGCGCGGTTTCGCACCGCCGGCCGATCCGGACGAGGCGGCCGCGGACCGGGCGGCCCGGACCGTGGCCATGTTCGGGTCGGTCGCCGAGGCCGCCGCCGAGGATCTGACGGCCCTCGCCCGCCGTTGGGCGGACGTGGTGGTCTTCGACCCCCGGGCCTACGCCGGGCCGCTGGCGGCCGCACTGGCCGGCCGGCCGGCGGTGCGTTTCCTGTACGGGGTCGACCACACGTATGCGCAACGCTCCCGTGAGGAACCGCTGTTGGAGCCGCTGTGGCGCCGGTGGGGACCGGACACCGTGGACCCGGCCGGTTCCCTGACACTGGACCCGTGCCCGGACGCCCTGCAGACGGACACGCCTCCGGGCAGCCGTGCCGTACGGTACGTGCCCTTCAACGGCGCCTCCCGGGTCCCTGTGCCACTCCACGCACCGGCGGACGTCCCACGGGTGTGTGTCACCTGGGGCACCTCCTCGGGAGCCTCCGCAGGACACCTGGAGCCGCTGCTCCGGGTGCTGGCGGCGCTGGCCCCGCTGCACTGCGAAACGGTGGTGCTGGTCGCGGGCGACCAGCGCGGACTCCTCGGGGACGTTCCCCCCGGCGTGCAGGTGCTGGAGTCCGTCCCGCTGCATGCCGTGCTGCCGGCATGCGACCTGGTGGTGCATCAGGGCGGGGCGGGTACGACGATGACGGCTGCCGCCTGCGGCACCCCCCAGCTGGTCGTGCCGGCCAAGGGGGACCAGCTGGTCCACGCCGGCCGAGTCGTCGCGGCGGGCGTCGGGCGCCGGATCCCGGCCTCGGAACTGTCCGTGCCGGCGGTCCGCACCGCCGTGACGGAGATGCTGCAGGACGGCGGCCTGCGTTCCGCCGCGGCGGACGTGGCCCGTGAAAACCGCGGGCGTCCCTCTCCCGCCGCTGCGGCGGAGGTCCTGGCCGGCCTGATCGCCTGACCCCGGACGAGCCCGGCGCGGGCCGCTCCCCGTCGGGGGGCGGCCCGCGCCGATGTCACACCCGTCAGGCGACCTTGCCCACGTAGGCGCCGACCGGCAGGGCCCGCATGGCGACGTTGAGCCGCCGGGCCGGCAGGATGTGAGGCGGCCTGCGCGCCGGCTGGGGCCGGGTGGGGGCGAGCACGGCCCGCAGCAGGGGGTGCAGCACATAGTGCGGGTCGCCCGGGGTGTTCTCCGGTGCGGCGCGCAGCAGATGACGTGCCGCCAGCCGGTCCAGACTGTCCTCGGTCGCACGAAGGTCCAGGCCCAGCAGCGATGCGACGTATGCGGTGTCGAAGCGGTCGGCTTCGGCCCGGCCCAGTGCGAACAGCGCCTTGCGGTCCTGCGGGGCGAGATCCCCGAAGCCGCGCCGCAGGTAGTCGCACAAGTCGAGGTCCGCCGCCCGGAATTCGGCCAGCATGCCCTCCTGCTCGGCGACCCGCGCGGCCAGCTTGCGCAGGGACCAGTGGCGGTTGACCGCGAGGCGCTCGCCGAGAGCCCGCAAGGCGATGGGCAGTCCGCCGCACCGCTGCACCAGGCCCGCGAGGACGGAGCGCTCCTGGAGGGCCCGGCTCTCGCCGACCATGCCGGCCAGCATGGCGATCCCGTCGCCGGTGTCCATGGACTCGACGACGATGTCGTGGGAGCCGGGCAGCCATCCGGACAACGACCGGCCGGTCACCAGGACGGACCATTGCGGGCCTCCCGGCAGCAACGGACGGATCTGGTCGGCCGTCCGGGCGTCGTCGATGACGAGCAGGCCCTTCATCTGGGCCACCCGGGTGCGGAACATCCGGGCCATCCCCTCCTGTTCGGCGGGAATGTCGTCCGCGGCGGCACCGAGGTCGCGCAGGAATCCGTGCAGGACCTCGGCCGGATCGACCGGCTTTTCCGTGCTGCTCGCGAGACATGCGTACAACTGCGCGTCGGGGAAGCGGGATCGGGCGGCGTGGGCGGCATGCAGGGCCAGGGCGGTCTTGCCGACTCCCGGCATACCGGTGACCGTGACCACCTGGGGCGACCCGCTGTCCGGTACGAGCAGCCGGTCGAGCTCGGCGAGTTCCTGGCCGCGTCCGCAGAAGTCCGAGAGATCTGCGGGGAGTTGTGCGGGCGGCACGGCAACGCGCCGGTTGACGACGGCCCTTGGGGCGGGTTCGAAGCGGAGCCACGTGGCGTCGCTGAGCACCGCCTGGTAGAGCTGCTGGAGATTGGGGGACGGATCGATGCCGAGCTCGTCGTCCAGTCCGCGGCGGACTTCGTGATAGACCTCGAGGGCCTGGGAGCGGCGCTCGCAGCGGTAAAGGGCGACAATGAGCTTGGCGTAGAGCCCCTCGTGCCACGGATGCTTGGCCACGAGCCCGCGCAACTCACCGACGAGTTCCTGATGCCGGCCTATTCGCAGGTCCGCTTCGGCCTGCATGACCAGCGCCTCGAGTCCGGCCTCGTCCAGACGCGCGGCGTGCGCTTCGAGCAGCGGACCGCGGTGGACATCGCACAGCGCCTTGCCGCTCCACACACCGGTCGCCTGGTGGAGTATCTCGGACGCCTTCTTTGCATTCCCGGCCGCAAGTTCCCGTTTCCCGGACTCGACAAGCCGCTCGAAACGGTAGACGTCGATGTTTTCCGGTGCGATGTTCGCCACATAGCCGAGAGGCTTGGTGACAAGTATTTCTTTGCTCGGGCCCACGGCTTCGGAAAGCACCCGGCGCAGCTGATAGACGTACGTCTGCAGCGTGGTGACCGCACTGGCCGGCGGGTCGGACGGCCAGATCTCCTCGATCAGCGAGCTGATCGGCACCAGGCCCCCGTGATGCAGGGCCAGCAGGGCCAGCACACTGCGTTGTTTCGGGGCCGTTGGCGTGAGAATGCGCCCCTCGTGTTCGACTTCGAATGTCCCCAATGCGCGAAAATGCATTATTTACCCCCGTACATAACACTCGCGTGCTGACGATGAAATCGACAGCAGGACCTCGCGAATTCCGACCGGGACCTACCTCCCGGGTTCCCCTGAAGAACTCGCGCGGCAGCCCGGCGCAGGCGGGGCACATAAAGCCCCCTCCCCCGGCACCGAGCTTCAAAGAAAACCTATCGATGCACCATCAGACTGTCAATTGACGGGTTTGTCAGAAACTTCCCCAAACGGACACCGCCCAAGATCCTTTGCGGTTTCATGACCTGCCGTGCACACACCGTCGGTCAGTCGCCCAGTTCCGTCCCGGCCGGCAGCGCCTCGTGGACGAACTCGCGAATTCCCTCTTCGAAAGGAACCGCCGGTCGCCAGCCGAGTTCGTCGCGCAGCCGGGCAGGAGAGGCAACGATATGCCGTACGTCGTCGAAGCGGTACTGCCCGGTAACACGGGGCTCGGGCAAACCGCCGAACCGCGAAATAAGACGGGCGAGTTCCCCCACGCTGCGCGGCGTGCCGCTCGCGACGTTGTACACCCGCCAACCGGGCTCCTCGCGGCGCAGCGCGGCCGCATTGGCGGCGGCGATGTCGCGCACGTGGATGAAGTCCCGCACCATCCTGCCGTCCTCGTACAGGTCGATGGGGGTCCGGCTGCGCACGTGCGACTGGAACGTGCACGTCACACCCGAGTAGCCGGAGTCCTGGCGCATACCCGGTCCGTAGACATGGTGGTAGCGCAGCGCCGTGGCCGTCGCACCGGTCTCGGCCGCCCACGCGGCCGCCAGGTGCTCCTGGGCCAGCTTGGTCGCCCCGTAGACATTGCGCGGGTCGAGCCGGACGTCCTCCCCGACGGTCTCCGGGGTGAGCCGGGCGGCACAGCGCGGGCAGCGCGGCTCGAAACGGCCGGCATCGAGGTCCTGGCGCACCCGGGGGCCCGGCGAGACCGCGCCGTGTTCCGCACAGCGCCACTGGCCCTCCCCGTAGACGATGACCGAGCTGGCCATCGTCAGCCGGCCTATCCCCTGCCGCTGCATCTCCTTGAGGAGCACGGCGGTGCCCAGGTCGTTGCACCCCGCATAGAGCGGAGCGTCGGCGAAGTCGTTGCCGCGCCCGACCGCGGCGGCCTGATGGCACACCGCATCCACACCGCGCAGCGCCGCTTGCACATCGGCCTGCTCACGCACGTCCCCCTGGATGTTCTCGGCGCCCTCGGGCCACGTCACCGACCTGCCGGCGTACACCTGGGGCAACAGGGCGTCGAGGACACGCACGCGGTGCCCCTCTGCGAGCAGCGCGGAGACCACCTGCCGGCCGATGAAGCCGGCGCCTCCGGTGACGAGCACGTGCATGACGATCCTCCGTAATCATGACCCTCGATACACGGACGAGTCTCCATGGAGCTGTTCGAGCACGGATCGACTCTGCTTCGACTCATAGTCCACCGGCCCTCCTCCACCGCCCACGACCTGGGCTTTCGAGTGGGGCAGGGCTCGAACGCGAATCCAATGGGTGCGGTCACAGTGGGGCGTACGCCTGCGCCGTCGTCATGACGGCCCACCCCCGAGGAGACCCATGACCCGCTTCCCGCCGGACGCCGTCCGCGAGCCCAAGCGCATCCTGTTCGTCAGCTGGGGCTGGCGCACCCACCTGTATCCGATGGCCCCCTGGGCCTGGGCACTGCGCGCCGCCGGGCACGACGTCCAGGTGGCGTGCCAGCCCTCCCTCACCGCGGACGCGGCAGCGCTCGGCCTGCCCGCCGTGCCGGCGGGCCCGGACGTCGACGTTCTGCCCGACTTCCGGGGACTCGTCATCGGGAACCGGCCCGGACCGGCGCCGGAGAAGGGCCGGACGCCCCGGGCGCTCGCCCTGTTCGCCCGTCTCGCCGACCTGATGGCCGACGACCTCGTCCACTACGCCCGCGCGTGGCGGCCGGACCTGGTCGTCTTCGACCCGACGGCGTTCGCCGGCCCCCTCGTCGCGGCGGCGGTCGGCGTGCCCGCAGTGCGCTGCCTGTACGGTCCCGATCTGCTCTTCGGCTTCCGGCATCTGCTGCCGGAGCTGCTCGAGCCCACCTGCCGACGGCTCGGCATCGCGGACACGGACGCGATGGGCGACCTGACCCTGGACCCCAACCCGAGCTGCCTGGCGCTGCCCACGGCTCCCGCGCGCATGACCGCGCGGTACGTCCCGTACAACGGGCCGGAGGCCGCCCGGGCCGTACTCGGCCGGACCGAGCGGCGGCGGGTGTGCGTGACATGGGGGCACACCATGTCCGCGCTCGGCGAACGGCACTTCCTGACCGGCGAAGTGGCCAGGACCGTGGCCGAGTTGGACGTCGACGTCGTCGCCATGGTCTCCGGCCGGCAGTTCCCGCTGCTGGGCCGCACCCCCCGCAACGTCCAGGTGCTCGTCGACACCCCCCTGCACCACGTCCTGCCGCACTGCGACCTGCTCGTCTCCCAGGGCGGCGCGGGATCGGTGCTCACGGGGCTCGCCGCGGGCGTGCCGCAGGTGGCCGTGGGCCAGCTCCCCGACCACCTGGCGATCGCCCGGCAACTGGCCGCCGGCGGCGCGGGGAAGGCCCTGGCCCCGGCCGAGGCCGGACCGGAGGCCATCGCCGCCGCCGCGTTCGACGTGCTGGAACGCCCGTCGTTCGCCGTGCAGGCGCGCGGGGCCCGGCAGGAGAACATGGCCCGGCCCGCGCCCACCGAGCTCGTCCGCGAGCTGCTGCGGGTCACGGCAGTGTCCGCGGACGGCGTCTGACGGCCCGGACGGCCCGGCCGATCGATCCTCCAACCGCTCCCCAAGGTGCGGTGCGACGGTGGGTCCGCCGGGCGACGGCCGACGCCTGCGGGCGGGCCGCGGCGCCCCCTTCCCCTCCGCGCCGCCTGCACCGAGGCGGATGAAAGGACGAAGAACGCATGCGCGTGCTGTTCACCGCGTGGGCATGGCCCCCGCACTACTACCCTCTGGTCCCCCTGGCCTGGGCGATGCGGAACGCGGGGCACGAGATCCGGGTGGCGGGTCCGCCCGCACTCGCCGACACCATCACCCACTCCGGCCAGCCCGCCGTGGAGGTCGGCCAGGACTCCGACTTCAGCGAGCTGACACGCGGCACGATGAGCATCGACCGCAACGCCCCCGCGACCCCCGAGCTGTGGCGTGAGCTGCGCAAGCCCAAGGGCGAGCGGGCACTGAAGATGTTCGCGTCCATCGCGGAGACGATGGTCGACGGCCTGGTGGACTTCGCACGGGCCTGGCAGCCCGACCTCGTCGTGCACAGCCCCACCAGCTACGCCGGTGCCATCGCGGCGGCGGCCGTGGGCGTGCCGAACGTGCGCGTGCTGATGGCACCCGACATCGCCTACCGCGGCCGGCACGCCGAGCCTGCGCTGCTCGCCGACATGTGCCGCCGCTTCGGCGTCGACGAGGTGTCGCCGCTGGGCGCGCTCACGGTCGACCCGTGCCCGCCGCGCATCCAGATCCCGTCGGACTATCCGCGCCAGCTGATGCGCTACGTCCCCTACAACGGCCCGGCCGAGATGCCGCACTGGCTGCTCGAGCCGCCGACCCGGCGGCGTGTGTGCATCACCTGGGGCACCACCCTGGCCGCCGTCAACCCGAACCTGGTCCTGGCCGGCCGGATGCTGGAGGCGGTGGCCGATCTGGATGCCGAGGTCATCGTGACCGTGGCACCCAGCCACCGCGAGTTCCTGGGCCCCGTGCCGGAGAACATCCGGGTGGTCGAGGGCCTGCCGCTGCATCTGCTGCTGCCCAGCTGCGATCTGATGATCCATCAGGGCGGCAACGGCACCACCATGACCGGAATGGTCTGCGGGGTGCCGCAGCTGATCGTGCCGCAGTTCCCCGACCAGGCGTTCGTGGCCGAGCGCATGGCGGCCGCGGGCGCGGCCGACGTGCTGCTGCCCGAGGACGCCGAACCCGCCGAAGTGCGCGCACGCGTCACGGACATGCTGGAGAACCCGCGCTGGAAGCGCGACGCCGGCCGGCTGCGCGACGAGGCCGAGGCCCAGCCCGCGCCCACCGACATCGTGCCCGTGCTGGAGAAGCTCGCCCAGGACGGCCGCGCCCGGCACTCGACAGCCCCGACCCTCTGATACCGCGAAGGAAGGCAGACACGCATGCTGGCACGTAAGGAACTTCCGCCCGAGTTCGTCGAGTGGAACAAGCAGTGGGGCGCGCCCTACGGCCACCGCTCGGCACGGCTGATCGAAGAGGGCAAGCGCCCGGTGCAGCGCCCCGCCCAGGCGGTGGCGGACCCCGCGAACCCGGACTACGGACCGTTCGCCTTCCAGCACGCGAGCGGCACCCGGGTGCACGAGTACCCGTGGATGTTCGCCGCAGCCGGCCTGGAACCGGGGATGCGGGTCCTGGACGTCGGCGGCGGACTCAGCGGCCAGCAGTTCGTGGCCGCCAAGGCGGGCTGCGAAGTGGTCAACGTCGACCCGTCCGCACGCGACGACTACAACGTGTGGACCGACCCCGGCTATCTCCCGCTGAGCCCCGAGCTGCACCAGCGGATCAACGACACGTTCGACACCGACGTACGGCTGATCGCCGAGCGGATCCAGGACGCGGACCTGGAGCCGGAGAGCTTCGACCGCGTGCTCTGCCTGTCGGTCCTCGAGCACCTCGACCCCGCGGAGGCCAAGGAGGTCATCGAGGTCTGTGCGCGCCTGCTGCGCCCGGGCGGTCTGATGGTGCTGACCGTCGACCTGTTCCTGGACCTGAAGCCCTTCGGCGTCCTGGAGGAGAACATGTGGGGCATCAACCAGGACGTCGGCGCCGCGATCGCCGACAGCGGCCTGGTCTTGGAGACCGGCGACCCGCGGGAGCTGCTGGGCTTCCCCGAGTTCGACCTCGACCACGTCGTCGCCTCGCTGCCCGAGATCCTGATCGCCCCGCTCTACCCCGTGATGAGCCAGTCGCTGACCCTGCGCAAGCCGCAGACGTGAGCGAAGCGGTGATCGCGGCCACGGGGCTGCGCAAGACGTACCGGACCCGGCAGGGGGAGCGCGAGGCCGTCCGCTCGGTCACCCTGCAGGTCCGGTCCGGCGAGTTCTTCGGACTGCTCGGCCCCAACGGGGCCGGCAAGTCCACGACCATCGGCATGCTCACCACCCTGGTGCAACCCACCGGTGGCAGCGCGCACATCGCCGGCTTCGACGTCGTGCGCCAGTCCCGGGAGGTGCGCCGCCGCATCAGCCTGGTCCACCAGTCCAACGCCGTGGACCGTGAACTGTCGGTGCGGGAGAACCTCGAATTCCGCGGCCGCTACTGGGGCATGGGCAGCCGCGGCGCCCGGGCACGCGCCGACGCCCTGCTGGAGCAGTTCGGCCTGGGCGACCGCCGCGACGCGCTGTTCTACCAGCTTTCCGGCGGCCAGCTGCGGCGCATGCTGATCGCCAGGGCCCTGGTGCACCACCCGGAGGTGCTGTTCCTGGACGAACCGACCGTGGGCATCGACCCGCACAGCCGTGCCCACCTGTGGGACGTCCTCCGGGAACTGCACGGCCGGGGCCAGACGATCCTGATGACCACGCACAACCTCGACGAGGCCGAGCGTTTCTGCCGGCGCGCAGCGATCATCGACGCCGGGCAGGTGCTGGCCTGCGACACCGTCGGTGCGCTGGTCGCCCGGGCGGGCGGCAGGGTGACGGTGAGTGCCACCTACGACGGGCCCGTCGACCTCGCGGCACTGCCCGCGGGCAGCTCGGCCGAGCTGCGCCGGGCCGATGTCCGGGAGGCGACGGTCCATGTGGTCACCGAGAAGCCCGAGGGGCTGCTCGGCGAACTCATCGCCCTCGGCTCCGCGACCGGGCGGCAGCTGCTGGACATGACGACCTCGCGGCCCAGCCTGGAGAACGCATTCCTCGAGCTGACAGGAAGGACCTACCGAGCATGAGTGCCTCCTCGGCCACGCACGCGGTGGCCCGGGCCGCCCCGCCCGTGCGCACCGGCCGGGTCTTCGTCGCCTTCGTGGCACGGGACCTCCGGGTGGTCTTCCGCAAGCAACCGACGGCATTTCTGACCCGGGTGCTGGTGGAGCCGCTGACCCGGATCTTCGTCTTCTCGTACGTGCTGCCGTCCGTCTCCGGCAGGGGACAGCAGCCCGGCGGCTCCTCGTTCAGCACGGTGCTCGCACCGGGGATGCTGGCGACCTCCATGCTGTTCGCCGGAGTGCTGGGCGTGGCCATGCCCATGATCGGCGAGTTGACGTACCCGAAGACAGTCCAGGACCGGCTGCTCACCCCCGCCCCCGTCTGGGCGGTGGGAGCGGCGCGAGCGGTCAGCGGTGCGGTGCAGGCGCTGGTCTCCGTCCTGCTCGTGCTGCCCATCGTGATGTTCGTGCACGCCCCGGGCCAGGCTCCCGACATCCACGTGGCGAACTGGCCGCTGCTGGCGGTCGTCGTGCTCTTCGGTTCGGTGCTGTCGGGCGTGATCGGTCTGTGGCTGGGCACCGCCATCCAGCCGGCCCATGTCAGCGCCCTGTTCGGCCTGGTCATGATGCCCGCGATGATGCTGGGCTGCGTCTACTACCCGTGGGCCTCGCTGGCGGCGATCCCCTGGCTGCACATGCTGGTGCTGCTCAACCCGGTGATGTACCTGAGCGAGGGGCTGCGCGCAGTGCTGACCCCGGGGGCGGCGCATCTGCCCCTGTGGGCCGTTCTGCTGGCTCTCGTCGGCGGCTCCGCCGTGGTCGGCGCCCTGAGCCTCAGGTCGTTCCGGCGTGCGGCGATGGACTGAATCCCGCAACCGCAGTGCCCCGGGCGGGGTCGGCCGTACGAACGGGCCGGCGCCGCCCGGGCGCGTCGTCACGCTCCCACGGCGGCGTTCCCGGTGCGGTACTCGATATGGACGCGATCGGCGACCCGGTCGGCCAGGTCCAGCACGGTCTGCAGTTCCCGTGCCCGTGCCCCGAGCAGGTAGGCGACGCTCTCGGCCGGACGCAGCGGGTCCGGGCGCTGCCCGACGGCCAGCAACGGGACCAGGTAGAGCACACCGTCCATCCGGGCCGCGTCCCTCAGCCCGCTCATCGCGGTCACCTCGCGGGCGTCCGACGGAGCGTACCTGCGCAGCACCATCGAATAGCCGGTCAGGCGGGCGGGCAGCTGCGGCCGTTCGCCGAGGGCCACCCTGGCCGCGTCGGTGAGGTAGTCGTACCCGAGCGGCTGCAGTGCCAGGGGAAGGGCGAAGCCGAAACGGCCGTTGACCTCGATCACACGGGGACCGTCCGCTGTCAGTTTCACCTCGACGTGCATCGCTCCGTGGTGTCCGCCCACGGCACGGATCGCCCGCTCGGCCATCTCGACCACCGCACCGTGCAGTTCGGCGGGCAGGGCCGACGGCACGATGTGGCCGGCGTCCCGGAAGGGAGGCGCCATCGGCGGTTTGGCACCGACCACCACGTGGTGGATCTCTCCCTCGAACATCAGGCACTCGACGGAGAACATGTCGTCCAGCCGCGGGTCCGCGGGGTGCGGATGGTCGCCGCCGAGGTACTCCTCGAGCTGGAAGACCGGAGCCTCCCCCGGCTGGGGCGGGTTCGCCGAGTAGGCGCGCTGCCCCTCCCGCAGGCAGTCCTCGAGTTCGGCACGCGTGCCGACGGCGAAGGTGGTCATGCTGCCCATGCCGCGCACCGGTTTGAGCACGGCCGGCAGCGGGACCGCGCGGAGCGCCGCCGCGATGTCGTCCTGGCCGCGCAGGGTGGCCCAGGCGGGAGTCGGCACCCCGGCGGCCCGCAGTCGCTCGCGCTGCACGTCCTTGCGCAGCAGGGCGGGAACGGCGTCGACCGGATGATGCGGCAGGCCGAGTGCCCCCGCCACCGCGGCCCCCTCGGCGAGCACCAGCTCGCTGCTGGCCAGCACGCCGTCCACCCGGTTCGCCGCTGCGAATTCCAATGCGGCAGGGACCAGCTCCGCAGCCTCCGTGACCCCGACCACCGGGCCGAGGGCCGCCAGCCGGTCCAGCGCCTCCGGACCGCCCGTTATCTGCGACGTCAGGGCCACGAAGGCGATCTCCACGTCCAACGTCCGCACCAAACGCTCGGCCTCGTCCGGACCGAGCGGCGAGACGGCGTGCAGGACCAACAGCCGCTTCCGCATTCCCTCATCTCCTTCGTGTGACGCCCTCCCGGGCCAGCCCATGCTGCAAGCCGGCTGTCGAGCGAGGTTCGAGCGCCACTGAGGGCTTCCTTCCGCAGGACCTGTCACAGCCCGCGCTACGCGGACGCCAACGCTCCTGCGCGTGTGAGGGTACGCACCACCTCGGCCGGGGCGAGCAGCCGGCGGCTCTCGTCCTGCAGCCGGCGGGCGGACTCACGGTGGTCGGGGGTCGCCAGAATGCGCTGTGCGGCGGCGCGGATCGTCTCGACGGTCGCGTCGCCGAGCTCCAGGCGTTCCCCCGCCCCCGCCCCCGCGACCAGGGCGGAAATGAGCTTCTGGTCGGGCAGTTGCGGAATCATCAGCTGCGGGGTGCCGCAGGAGACAGCGGTCAGCGCGGTGCTGGGGCCGGCCTGCGACACCAGCAGGTCGCAGTGGGGCAGCAGCGTGTGCAGCGGCATCCGCTCGACCACGCGCACATTGCCGGCGGCCCCGGTGAGCCGGTGGAGGTCGCTGCCCGCCACCGTGGCGACCACCTCGACGGGCAGGTCCGCGACGGCCGCGACGATGCGGTCCAGGACGAAGGCGTAGTGGCTCAGGCGCGAACTGGTGGTCCCGTAGGTCACACAGATCCGCGGCATCCGCGGTGCCGCGCCCGACCAGGCGGGGAGCGTACCGGAGCCGTTGAACGGCACGTAGCGCATCGGCAGCCGGTCGAACGCGCCCGGCACCTGCAGGGCGGGCGGGCAGTGGTCGACGGTGACGAGGCCCGTCGTGTCCAGGACGTCGAGCCCCAGCCGCTCGGCGAGGGGGGCGAGCGCCGCGGGCTCGAAGGACCGTACGTACGACAGGATGTCGACGCCCCAGAGATGGCGGACGGCCGGGATGCCCAGCAGCCGGGCGACCATCGGCGCCGCATAGGTGCTCTCCTCGAACACGACCAGGTCGGGCCGCCAGCGCTCCATGAGATCCCGCAACGGATCGGCCATGACCTCGGCGATGGCCGCATAGCCGGAGACGATCCGCGAGGTGCGCCCGTCGCCGCGCACCGCGGGGTCCACGGCCAGCAGCGCGTCCACGACGGGCGTCAGCTGCCGGTCGGACCCGATGGGAACACCCGTGAGGCCCGAGGCGCGGACCGTGGGCATGAGCGAGGGCTGGCTGGCGACGCGCACGTCGTGGCCCGCCGCCCTGAACGCCCACGCCAGGGTGACCATCGGCTGGTAATGAGTGGGCCAGGCCCACGTGGTGAACAGCACCCGCATGCGTTCCCGCCTTCCTCGTCACTCACGATCCCGGTGTCGCGAGGACAGTGGCAGAGGGCATTCGAGGCGGCTACGAGGATGGGTGAGGACGGTGCGCGGTCAACGCCCGCGCCGTATGCGCACCGTGGCGGCGATGCCGATCCACAGGACGAGGACGACGATGGCGATGGCGAGGGAAATCAGCACGCCCGTGGACACCGCGTGGGTCACGAGGAGGGCGACCCACACCATGGCCAGCGGACAGGCCGAACCTATCCACGCGCCCAGCGGGAACCGCTTGGCCGGGGGCGCGGCATTCGTACGGGAAGCATCTGAGGACACGAGTTCTCTCCTTGGCAGCTGTGAGGAAGTGGAGCCGAAGCCCGTCCCGCATCCTGCCGGTATCCGGCTGCCCGCTACAACCGGGGGGCGGCGCCGCCACACCGATCCTCGACGTGTTTTCCAATGCCGCGTCACAGCCTTGAGGGGCAGGACGGAGCAGGAACCGAAAAGGCGGAGGTGGAGAACAACATGCGTGTCTTGTTCGTCTCCTGGGCCTGGCCCTCGCACCTCCTCCCGCTCGTCCCGCTCGCCTGGGCCTTCCGTGCCGCGGGCCACGAGGTCGTCGTCGCGACCCAGCCCCCGCTGCTCGGAACGGTGACCGGGGCCGGCCTGACCGCTGCACCCGTCGGCTCCGCGCTGGACCACGCGCACCTGCTCGGCAATGCCCTGCGCCCGCTGCACCCGTCGGACGGCGCCGAAGCCCCGGCCGGCACCCCCGCGGCGCAGCGTCCCGGCAGAAGACGCCGCCTGGGACTCTCCGTCCGGCTCGCGGAGGACATGACGGACGATGTGGTGCGGCTGTGCACCTCGTGGCGGCCGGACCTCGTCCTGCACGAACCGACCACGTATGCGGCCCCGTTGGCCGCCGCGGCCCTGGGCATCCCGCACGCTCCCGTGCTGTGGGGCGTGAACTTCCACGCAGCGGCCCAGGCGTTCGAACGCGAAGCCTTCGCAGACCTGTGCGCGCAGCTCGGCATCGAGGACTTCGACTCGCGCGGAATGGCCGCCGTCGACCCGTGCCCGCCGTCGCTGCAAGTACCGTCGCAGCACCCGAGACTGGGCCTGCGGCACGTCCCGTACAACGGGTCATGTGTGGTGCCGGACTGGCTGAACGACCGGCCGCACAGCCCCCGGATCTGCCTGAGCTGGGGCGTGACCCCCCAGTGGGCCGGCACCGACGACCATGCGCAGGCGAGTGCGCGACAGCGGGAGCTCATCACGACCCTGGCCGGGCTCGATGCCGAGATCGTCGTGGCGGTGGCATCGCGCGAGCTCCTCGGCGGGGAACCGCTGCCGGACAACGTCCGCGTCGTCGAGCGTCTGCCCCTGCATCTCGTCCTGCCGAGCTGCCAGTTGCTGGTCTCGCGGGGCGGGGCGGGTTCGATGATGGCGGCCGTCGCCGCCGGCGTGCCCCAACTGTGCCTCCCCCAGTACCCCTCCGACCTGATGCCGGCCGAACGACTCGCCGGGACCGGCGCCGCCGTCTCCTTCGGGGACACCCCACCGGCCCCGGCGGCGGTCCGCGACACCGTGGAACTCATGCTGCGCACGCCGTCCTTCCGCGCCGCCGCCACCCGGCTGCGGGCCGAGGCGGAACGCCAGCCGGCGGCCGCCGCCGTGGTGTCGCAACTGGCGGACATGGCCCGGGACTTCGGGCGCCGACCGACGGACAGGTGATACGTGATGCGCATCTTGTTCACAGCATGGGGCTGGAACACGTGCTACTACCCGATGGTTCCGCTGGCCTGGTCGGCGCGGGCCGCCGGGCACGAGGTGATGGTCGCCACCCAGCCCGGGCTGGTCCCCACCGTGCGGCGTTCGGGCCTTCCCGTCGCGGCGGTCGGTCACGATCTGGACGTGGCCGCCATGATGGGCGGCTTTCTCCAGCGCCTGACCGACCGCGACGGTCTCAACCCCTCCGACTGGCCGGTGATGCGCGAGTTCGGCGCACGCAACTGCTGGCTGAACGTGGCGGTGTGCGGGGCCATGGCCGAGGGGCTGTGGGAGTTCGCGTCGCGCTGGCGCCCCGACCTGATCGTGTTCGAGGCCACCACCTACGCCGGCCCCCTCGTCGCCGCCCGCCTGGGCGTCCCCGCCGTCCGGCACACCTGGGGCATCGACTACGCCTATCTCCTGCGCGAGTTCGACGAGGAAGCCCTCGCCCCGATGCGGGACGCATGGGGCCTGGACACCGTCGAGACCCTCGGCGCCCTCACCGTCGACCCCTGCCCGCCCGGCCTCCAGCTGCCGCCCAGCCCCCACGTCCCCGTCGACGTCCACCGCCTGCCGATGCGGTACGTCCCGTACAACGGTCCGGGCCGGCTCCCCGCCTGGCTCCTGCAGCGGCCCCGCCGCCCGCGCGTGTGCGTGACCTGGGGCATGTCGTCCGGCCG
Source organism: Streptomyces morookaense (assembly GCF_013030945.1). Taxonomy (GTDB): domain Bacteria; phylum Actinomycetota; class Actinomycetes; order Streptomycetales; family Streptomycetaceae; genus Streptomyces; species Streptomyces morookaensis. The sequence continues at coordinate 55,700 of NZ_JABBXF010000033.1, forward strand.
CTTCGACCCGGCGCAGGTCGTCATCGACCGCGTCGTCCGTGCCGTCGCCGCCCTCGACGTCGAGGTCGTCGCCGCCGTCTCGCCCGCCGACCGTCACCTTCTCGACGCGATGCCGCCGAACGTCCGTGTCGTGGAGAACGTCCCGCTCCACGCCCTCCTGCCCACGTGCGACGCCCTCGTCTCCCAAGGGGGCCTCGGCACCGTGATGACCGCCGTCACCACCGGCACCCCCCAGCTCCTCGTCCCGCAGACCACCGACCGGCTGGTCAACGCCCGGCAGCTCACCGCCTCCGGCAGTGCTCTCCATCTCCTTCCCGACGACAACACTCCCGCACGTCTGCAAAGCCTCCTCACTCGTCTCCTCGACCGTCCCGGACCTGCCGCCGACGCCGCGCACCGTCTCAAGGCCGAACACGACGCGCTCGCCACGCCGGGCGAGGTCGTCGCCTCGCTCGCGTCGCTGGCCGCCGGCGGCTCCGGAGGGACTGCTCCGGTGACGAACCGACCCTTGTGAAAGAGCCCCATGCGCACGCTGTTCGTCTGCTGGGCCTGGCCCTCCCACCTCTACCCCATGGTCCCGATCGCCGCCGCGATGCGCGCGTCCGGGCACGACGTGCTGATCGGGTGCCCGCCGTCGCTGGTGCCCGTCGCCGTCCGCACCGGGCTGCCGTCCATGGCCGTCGGGCACGACTTCGATCTCGGTCCTGTGATCCAGCGGCTGCTGCTCAAGGCGAAGCCGGGCGCGTCCGGGCCGCGCCGCCGCGATCGCAACGGGACCGCGCCCCGGACCCCCCTCGACTCCTTCAGCGACACGGCGGACGCCATGGCCGACGGCCTCCTGGAGGCATGCCGGCTGTGGCGGCCCGACGTCATCGTGCACGACGCCACCACCTACGCGGCCACGGCCGTGGGGCGGGCCCTGGGGATCCCCACGGTCCGGCACCTGTGGGGCATCGACTACACCTATCTGCAACGGGAGTTCGAACCCGTGGCCTTCGGGCCGTTGTACCGGCGACTGGGCCTGGACGAGGTCGTGGTGAGCGGCGAGACCCCCACCCTCGATCCCTGCCCGTCAGGTCTCCAACTGCCCGTGGACTACCGGCCCGTCCGGCTCCGGCACATTCCGTACAACGGCTCGGCGGTGCACGATCCGGGACTGCTCGCACGCTCGCGACGGCCCCGGCTGTGCATCACGTGGGGCACCACCAGCAGCCGGTTCGGCGACGACGACCCGGTACTCACCATGGTCCTGGAGGCGGCCGCCGACCTCGCGGTGGACGTGGTGTTCGCCACCACGGGCAAGGAGGCCACGCCTGTGGCCCTGCAACCCCACTGGCGTACCGCCGTCATGCAGCCGCTGCACCTGCTCCTGCCGTACTGCGACGCGGTCGTCAGCCCCGGCGGGTCCGGCACGGTGATGACCGGTGTGATGGCCGGCCTGCCCCAGGTGTGCCTGCCGCTCCTGCCGGACCAGCAGGTCACCGCCGACCGGCTGGTGGCGTCGGGAGCCGGTCTGCGGGTCACGCCCCGTGACGCGACCCGGGCCTCCGTGCGCGACGCCCTGGAGGCGGTGCTGACCGACGCCCGCCACGCGGACGCGGCGCGCGGTCTGCGCGAGGACGCACGGCAACAGCCGTCGCCGCGTGACGCGGCGCGGTTCCTGGAGCGGCTGGCCGCCGGTTGTGCACCGGAGGAGGCGTGATGCGCGTCCTGCTGACATCGTGGTCATGGCCCACGCACTACAACTGGCTGGTCCCGGTTGCCTGGGCCTTCCGGTCCGCAGGGCACGAAGTGCTCGTCGCCGTTCCGCCGGGGGGCACGCACGGGGTGACCCGGGCAGGTCTGCCGGCGGTTGCCGTGGGCGCGGACTTCGACGTGGACCGGGTGATCTCCAAGTACTACTGGTCGTCGCCGATCGCCGAGATCTCCGCACGCGGCGACGACGTCGACTGGGACCGGATGCGGGAGGAGGGCCAGCAGCCCCTGGCCGTCTACGCACTGCTCGCCTCGATCATGCAGGACGGTCTGGTGGCCCTGACCCGTGGCTGGCGCCCGGACCTCATGGTCTTCGACGGGGTGAACTACGCGGCTCCGCTCGCCGCGGCCGCCTGCGGGATCCCTGCCGTCCGCCAGATCTGGGGCGTGGACTTCAGTTCCCAGCTGGCACCGTTCGCGGACGAGGCACTTGCCCGCCATCGCGCGCAGCTCGGGCTCGGCGAGGTCGACGTCCTGGGCACCGCCACTCTCGATCCCTGTCCGCCGAGCATGCAACTCGTGGACGGGGTACGACGGCTGCCCACGCGCTACCCCTCGTACAACGGGCCGGGGAAGGCCCCGCGATGGGTACTGGACCGGCCGCGCAGGCCACGTGTCTGCGTGACGTGGGGGACGGTGTCCCACCTGTTCAACGGACGCATCTTCCCGCTCGGCGGTGCTCTGGACGCCCTGGCGGACCTGGACGTCGAAGTCGTCGCCACGGTGCCGAAGGGGGGCCGGAAGGAACTCGGCTCCGTACCCGCGAACACACGGGTGGTCGAGGATCTGCCCCTGCATCTGTTCATGGCGAGCTGCGACCTGGTCATTTCGCAGGGCGGAGGAGGGGTCACGGCAACAGCGGTCGAAGCCGGTGTTCCCCAGCTCACCGTGCCCCGCACCAGCGAGCAGGTACTCATCTGCCGCTCGCTGGAACGCACCGGCGCGGCACGGATGATCGCACTCGACGACGCGTCGACCGCCCTGCTGCGCGAGGAGGTCGTCCGATTGCTCGGTTCGGCCGCGCACACGGCCGCCGCCCGTTCACTGATGCGGGAGGCCAGGGCCCAGCGCTCCCTGGCCGACACCGTCGACACGCTGACCGCACTCGCCGGCCGGGCGTGAGCGCGCAGGGCGAGAGGAGAGGACACACCGTGCGCGTCATGTTCACGACCTGGAACTGGACCACGCACTACTTCCCGTTGGTGCCGTTGGCCTGGTCGATGCGGGCCGCCGGGCACGAGGTGGTGGTCGCCACCCAGCCCGGCCTCGCCGGGACGGTCTCCCGCTCGGGCCTGCCCGTCGCCGCCGTGGGCACGGACGTCGACGTGGCCTCGATGATGAGCAGCTACGTCCGGCGCGCGGAACGCCACGCCGCCCGGCTGCCGGAGTGGTCGTCGATGCGGAAGTTCGGCGCGGGGAACTGCTGGCTGAGCGTGGCGATGTGCCGGGCCATGGCCGACGGGCTGTGGGAGTTCGCCTCCCGCTGGCGTCCCGACCTGATCGTGTTCGAGCCCACGACGTATGCGGGACCGCTGGTGGCGGCACGGCTGGGGGTACCGGCTGTGCGGCACACCTGGGGCATCGACTTCGCCTATCTCCTGCGGGAGTTCGACGAAGAGGCGCTGGCCCCGTTCCGCGAGCAGTGGGGCCTGGGGCCGGTGGAGACGCTGGGCGAGGTGACCGTGGACCCCTGCCCGCCCGGGCTGCAGATTCCCTCCGGCGGAACGGTCCCGGTGGCAGCACGCCGGCTGCCCATGCGCTACGTGCCGTACAACGGCCCCGGCCGGGTGCCGGATTGGCTGCTGACACGGCCGCGCGCACCACGGGTGTGCGTGACGTGGGGCGTGTCCTCGGGGCAGTTCGACCCACGGCAGGTCGTCCTCGACGAGACCGTACGTGCCGTGGCCCGCCTGGGTGTGGAGGTCGTCGCCGCGGTGTCCCGCGCCGACCGCCGTCTCCTGTCCACGGTGCCGGACAACGTACGCGTGGCCGAGGGCGTGCCGCTGCATGCTCTCCTGCCCACGTGCGACGCCCTGGTGTCGCAGGGCGGACTGGGCACCGTGATGACCGCCGTCGCATCGGGCGTCCCCCAACTGCTGGTGCCGCAGACGACCGACCGCCTCGTCAATGCCGACCGCCTCGGCGCCACCGGCGCGGCCCGCACGCTCCTTCCGGACCAGCACGGTGCGCAGGCCGTCGGCGACCACGTGACGGCCCTCCTCACCGACCCCGCGCATGCCGCCGCCGCCCGCCGTCTCCGTGCCGAACAGGACGCCCTGCCCGACAGCAACGCCATGGCGGATCTGCTGTCGGGGACCGTGCTGCGCGGCGCGGCCCTTGGAGATATGTCAGAAACGTCAGCACCAGGAGTCCCCGTGTTCACGGAAACCGGCCGGCCCGGCCCGGCCACCCCCGCGCTCATATCGCGCCCGGGAGCCGCCCATGCGTAGGTCATTGAGTTCGTTCCTGCAGGCCGTCGGAGTCGGCCTCATGTTCTTCGGCGCCTTCCACTACGCGCCGGTGGGCCTGGGGATACAGCGGGAAAGGGACCGGCTCGACGGGCCGCCGCCGGGGCACCCGGAAAGGCTGGTGCCCCAGGTGGCACTGTCACCGGTCGAGAAGGAGCTGTGGAGGCAGATGCGGTCCATAGGGTGACAGCCGGCCCCCGTCCGCAGCAGGACGGGGGCGGCCAAGCCCGTTCAGCCCGCCGCGAGTCGGCCGTCGAGCGGGTCGGCGTCCGGCCGCGGCCCGACGACGCCCTCGCGGTGCAGCTGGTCGTGGACCTCGTCGACAAGCCCGTGCAGCACCTTGATCTGGAACTTGGTGAAGGCCAGCACGGCGACGATCAGTACGAGGCCGGGCAGCTGGGACAGCAGGAAGGACTCGTTGAACTTGTCGACGTCGTAGCTGTAGACGACGATCACGCGCAGCACGGAGTCGATCAGCGCGGCGAGACCGAACGCGGCGGTCACGGCGCGCTCACGGGCGCGGAACGGCTTGGAGCGCTCCCAGGCCTGCTCGTAGGCGACGGTGCGGTCGGGGTCGCCGTCGGTGGCCATCGGGGTGGCCGCCACGTAGACCAGGGGACGCCCGAAGACGCACGTGGACAGCAGGTACAGCGCAGCGAGCAGGGTGTAGAAGGACGGTTTGGCGGCGACCAGGCGCGGGTCGTCCGATATGAACAACAGGGCGACGGTGAGCGCCATTTCGAGGACGACGAGCAGGCCGATGACGTCGAGCTTGCGCCGCTGGACGGTGTGGATCAGCGTCCACACGCCGCCCGCCGCACCGGCGAGGGTCAGTGCCCAGACCTGGCTCAGGCCGGCCAGCTGGTGCAGGACGTAGAAGCCCGCGATGGGGATGACGAGGTCGAGCAGCATCGGGGCCAGGGCCCGGAACTTCTGCGCCGGGTTCGGTGCCGTACCGGCCGGGGTGGACATGCAAGGACTCCTTGACGAGCTTTCCAGTACCGGGGGACGGCACCAGCCCCCGCCCCGTACCCCGCACGTGCTTCCAGCCCGAGCCACGATGTGTCTGCGGCCGAGTCCTGTGTGAGCCCCCCGCGCATGATCATCGCACGGCGTGACACACCAGCAGCAAGGGGTCGTCACCGGCGAGCGCGACGCCCTGCTCGTCGACGCCGGCTTCACGCGGGCCGACGGCCACCGCCTGGCCGCCGCGGTCCTGGCGATGGCGTGACCGAACGGCCGAAACGAGGGCTCTCCCGACGGGGAGAGCCCTCTGTACCTTGCCCTCGTCAACTGCCTCCGGAATCACCGCTGGAAAGGACGTGACGAGATGCAGTCACCCCGCCCCGCACGTGCGAGACGCAAGGCCGCCGCAGCGGCCCCCGCGGCCCTGGCCACGCTGGCGGCCGCCGTCACCCTCGGCCTCGCCCCAGCTGCGCAGGCCGCCCCGGCCCGGGCCGAGAACCTGGACGGTGTCTGGTCCTGCTCCGTCCCGCAGGGCTACACCTACGACCAGGTGGTCAGCCGACTCGGCAGCTGTGGCCAGGGCTTTGCCCCGCAGTACCACCTGCGCGCTCCGCAGGACGGCATCTGGGCCTGCTCCGTCCCCGATTCGTCCTTCACCTGGGACCAGGTGGTCAGCCGGGTCAACACCTGCTCCACGTCCGGCTTCGCGGTCAGCTACCACATGCGCGTACCCGTCAACGGCCTGTGGGCATGCACCGTCCCGCCGGGCTTCGTCTACGACCAGGCCGTGAGCCGCGTCTCCACGTGCAGCACCTCCGGCTTCGCCTACAGCTATCACCTGCGCGGCTGAACTCCCGTACGCCCACAGCCCGTTAAGCCGTTCCACCGGCTCATACGAACGGGCTAAACCGGCGACTTCCCGCCGTTTTCCGGTCCGGGGGACGCAAAGATCCATGCGTACCGTCCCCCGGAACAAGGAGCACGCCCATGTCCCACGTCACCATGCGGCACATCGCCGCCGTCGCCGCCTCGGCGGCCCTGCTGTCCGGCGCCGCCACAGCGGCCGGGAGCGCGGCCTACGCCGACGCCCCGGGCCACCAGCACCACGGGGCCGGGGTCTCGGCCGAGCACAAGGAGGAGGCGCACGTCACCGTCCAGGGCAACCACCACGACCACGGCCTGCACCTCGGCTGGGACAAGGGCGTCGACAAGAAGAAGGACCACTTCGACGCCAAGCACAAGGTCTGGCAGCGCTGGGACGGCGACTCCCGCAGCTACGCCCGGTGGGACGAGCACACCCGCAGCTGGGAGCGCACGTACAAGGGCCATGTGCAGCACTGGGACAACGCCCACAAGGCGTGGAAGTGATCCCGGTTCCCTGAGCCGGGTGCTGCGTCACCGCGTCCCGCGGTGACGCAGCACCCGCACCGACCCCTGCCGCACCACGATCAGCAGCACGACCAGCAGCACCGCACCGGCCACGGGCACGACGTCCACCGGCAGCGTGTACGCCATGACGACCCTGGCCGCCGCGTCCAGCAGGAACGCCCCGCCCCACAGCACCGTGACCAGGCGCAGCCTCCGGCGGAAGCGCGGGTCGTTCGCCCAGGACTCCTCCCAGCGCCGCGCGGCGGCGCCCCGCAGGAACTTCAGCGTCACGTCGAGCAGGAAGGGGCGGCGGCCCAGCAGCGATCCGACGATCCACAGGCCGAACGCCGCGGTGCTCCAGCTCTCCCTGGCGAGCAGCAGCCGCGGGCTGCCCGTCAGCAGCGGCATCACAGCCGACAGCGCCATCGTCACCAGGACGAACAGGCCGATCGAGTCGATCCTGCGGGTGCGCACGAGGGTCCAGACGGTGTGCAGCAGCGGCGCCGTGCCGGAGAGCGCCAGGGCCCACCACTGCCCCGCCCCGGCCGCGCGGAGCCCGTAGTAGCCGGCAAGCGGAACGCACACGTCCAACAGCAGGGCCGGTACCGGCGTCGTCTTCGTCCCAGCGGTCTTCGTCCCAGTCTTCGTCTCAACCATGGCCACGACGCTAGGAATCCGCCGCCGCGCCCGGAATCCACAGAAGCACCGTCCTGAAGTGCACTTTTCTCCACTGCCCGGGCCGCGACCGGTGGGCGAGAATGAGCGGCATGATCCGAGACGCGCGTACCCGGGCCCGGTGGATCGCGGTCCTCCGCGAGGGGTCCCGCGCCCGGCGCACCGGCTTCGAGTGGCTGGGGCTGTCGCTCGTCCTGATGGCGGGGCTGCTGCTCTCCCTGGCCGCCCTCGGCAGCCTCCTCCTCGGCTTCACCGCCGCGTTCCCCGCGGTCGTCGAGGCCAACCGGCAGCTGCTCAACCGTGTCCGCACCGCGGTCGGCATCGAGGTGCCGTACCTGCCTCTCCCCGAGCCGGACACGGCCCGGGCCCGGGCCCTGCTCAGGGACCCGGCCACCGCGCGGGACCACGTGTGGATGCTGCTCGGCCTGCCGGCCGCCCTGCTGCTGTCCGCGCTGCCGCTGGTGATCGGCGTCTACGGGCTCGTCGCCGGCATCATCGGCGGCCTGCGCAACACGGTCCGCCCGGAGCCCGTCCCCGCCACGGGCTGGGCGGTGCTGACGAACCCGGCTGCCGCGCTGGGCCATTGGGCCTGGCTGGCCGTCCCGGCCGGTCTCGCCCTGTTCGCCGGAGTGCTGCTGCTCGGCACCACCGCACTGCGCGCCCAGGCCGCCTTCGCCCGCGCGCTGCTCCGGCCCACCAAGGCGGCCCGCCTCGCCCGGCGCGTACACCACCTCGCCGCCAGCCGCACCGACGCCACCGACGCGCAGGCCGCCGAACTGCGCCGCATCGAACGGGACCTGCACGACGGCGCGCAGGGCCGCATGGTCGCCGTGGGCATGGCCCTGCGCACCGTCGAGCACCTGCTGGACACCGACCCGGCGGCCGCCCGCGAACTGGTCGCCGAGGCCCGCCGCACCTCCGCCGCCGCGCTGGCCGAACTGCGCGAGCTCGTCCGGGGCATCCACCCGCCCGTGCTCGCCGAGCGCGGCCTGGCCGACGCCCTGCGCGCGGCCGCGCTGGACGCCGCGCTCCCGGTCACCGCCCACGTCGACCTGCCCGGCAGGCCGCCCGCGCCGGTCGAGGCGGCCGTGTACTTCGCGGTCCGCGAGCTGCTCACCAACGCCGCCAAGCACGCCGCCGCCGGCCGGGCCGAACTGTCCGTCCGGCACCGGGAGGGTTCCCTGCGCGTCACCGTCGCCGACGACGGCACGGGCGGCGCCGACCCGGACCGGGGCAGCGGGCTGCGCGGCGTGGAACGCCGGTTGGCTACATTCGACGGCACCTGCCAGGTCGACAGCCCGCCCGGCGGGCCCACCACGATCACCCTGGAGATCCCGTGCGCGTTGTCCTCGCCGAGGACCAGTACCTCCTGCGGACCGGCCTGACGCGGCTGCTCACCGCGTACGGCTTCGAGGTGGCCGCGGCCGTGTCCACCGGCCCCGAACTGCTGCAGGCCATGACCGAACTGCGCCCGGACGTCTCCCTCGTGGACGTCCGCCTGCCGCCCACGTTCACCGACGAGGGCCTGCGCGCGGCCCTCGCCGCGCGCGCCCGCGTCCCGGGCCTGCCGGTCCTGGTGCTCTCCCAGTACGTGGAGACGCTCTACGCACGCGAGTTGCTCGCCGACGCGGCCGGGGGCATCGGATACCTGCTCAAGGACCGGGTGTTCAGCGACGACGAGTTCGTCGACGCCCTGCACCGCATCGCCCGCGGCGGCACGGCGATGGACCCGGAGGTGATCGCCCGCCTGGTGTCCGGCGGTTCGGCAGGCGGCCGGCCGCAGCCACTCGACCGCCTGACGCCCCGCGAGTGCGAGGTGCTGACCCTGATGGCGGAGGGCCGCTCCAACGCGGCCATCGCGGAACGGCTGTTCCTGTCGGCGAGCGCGGTCACGAAGCACATCGCGAGCATCTTCGACAAGCTCGGCCTGGCCGCCTCCGGCGAGGACAATCGACGGGTGCTGGCGGTTCTGACATACCTGAGCGCCCCGTAAGGGGTGCTCAGAACCGCAGCACCCCCGCGATATGCCCCTCCTCCGCCAGGTCGCCGTCCGGGACGAACCGCACCTCCGAGCCCTTGTCCAGGGCGGCTTCGACGAGTTCGTCGACGATGTCCTCGTGCACCCCGTCCGGGGAGCCGGCGGCATCGGGGCCGGCGACGACCAGGTGACCGTCCTCCACCCGGGCCGCGGTCTCGTACCCCTCCTCGACCGCCAGCAGCGCCATCCGCCCCTCCTGCACCGTCTGCCACACCTCGTCCAGGCCTGCGGCGTACCGGCGTTGACCACGGGCGTCCACCAGACGGCGCTGGATGTCGACACGGCGCCGCTCGTGGCAGTCGTCGAAGGCGGGGCCCAGCAGGCCGCGCAGTTCGGCGGCCGTCGCGGAGGCGGCACCCCCGCGCCCGACGCGCGCGGTGACGGCCCCGCCGTGCGCGGAGACCTCCTCGAACCGGGCCAGCGACACCGGGAGCCCCACCAGGTACACCGGGCGCGGGTCGCGCTCCAGCACCCGGCCGAGCGCGCCGTCCACCGAGCGCAGATACTGGCGCTCCCGCTCCGTGCGGTAAGGGCTGGGCCGGCTGCCGTAGTTGGCGAAGTTCGCGCCCGGCAGCGCGTCCACCTGGTCGGGGATGGCCGGCGTCACCGGGAAGCCGTCGCCCGTCACCTCCTCCAGGTGCCCGCCGTGCGGACCGCCGCCGCTCCACAGCCGCGTCTCGCCGTCGGACAGCACCAGCGCCCAGTACGGCTCCTCGCCGATCCGCGCGGCGACCAGATTGCGGGTGAGGAAGGTCCCGTTGATCACCACTCGCTGCGGCACGGGCCGCGGCAGGTACCAGAGTTGGTGCTCGCCCGGCGCGGCGAGGAGCAGCAGCCCCTCGGCGGGGTGCAGGAAGTCGACCTCGGAGGCGGCTGCGTCCAGCTGCTTCTCCACGTCCATCCGGACGTCCCGCGAGACCTTCGGATCCTCCCCGAGCCGCCGCTTCGCCTCGGTCAGGGCGTTCCGCAGCCGGACCTTGTCCTCCGGGTTGCCGGGCTCGCGCCGGCGCGTCGGCACGAGGAGGGAGACGGCCGGGTACGTCCGCGGTCGGCGCACATCCTTCAGTACCGCGTCGGTGAGATCGCCGATGTCCATGGATCGCCCTTCTTCCTGACCCGCCGGGAAACCCTTTCAGACCACCAGAGCCCCGCCCCGGCTGCCATTCGTGCGCGTCCGGTCGAAGGAGGCCGCGCCGCCGGGGGATCATCGGGGAATGGACCGTTCCCTCCGCATCGCCCAGCAGCCGGACGCCGACGACCTGCTCTCCCGCAGCCCGCTGGCTGCGCTGACCGGCATGCTGCTGGACCAGCAGGTCCCCATGGAGTGGGCCTTCACCGGGCCGTACACGATCGCGCAGCGCCTGGGCCGCGACGACCTGGACGCGCACGAGATCGCGGCCTACGACCCGGAGGCGTTCGCCGCCCTGTGCGCGGAGAAGCCGGCGGTGCACCGCTATCCCGGTTCGATGGCCATGGGGGTCCCCCCATGCCGTTAAGGCTATGGGGGAGAGTGCAGCAGCTGTGCCAGTACCTGGTCGAGCACTACGACGGTGACGCGGGCGCCGTCTGGCGCGACGCGGACACCGGCGCGGAGCTGCTGCGCAGGCTCAACGACCTCCCGGGCTTCGGCAAACAGAAGGCCCAGATCTTCCTGGCCCTGCTGGGCAAGCGCCTGGGCGTCCGCCCGGAGGGCTGGCGCGAGGCGGCGGGCCCGTACGGCGAGGAGGGCTCGTACCGCTCGGCGGCGGACAGCACGGGGCCGGAGTCGCTGGCAAAGGTGAGGGCCTTCAAACAGGCGGCGAAACGGGGTGCCCCGTAGGGGCGGCGCTCTACCGGGCGAGCCGTTCCACCGCCTCCCGTGCCGCAGCGGCCCCGTCCTCCGCCGCCATCCGGCGCGACAGCGCCACCGCCGCCGCGCGGTACCCGGGCTCCTCCACGGCGGACCGCACCGCCGCCGCGAGCCGTTCCACGGAAAGCCCCGCGCGCGAGACCGGGGCCACCGCGGCCCCGACTCCGGCCACGCGCCGTGCCCAGAACGGCTGGTCCGCCGTCACCGGCACCGGCACCGCCGGCACCCCGGCGCGCAGCGCCGCCGCCGTCGTGCCGGCCCCTGCGTGGTGCACCACCGCGGCCATGCGCGGAAAGAGCAGCGCGTGCGGCACGTCCCCCACGGCGAAGAGGTCGTCACCGGACGGCGCGTCCGGCAGCTGCACGACGCCCCGGACCCCGGCCCGCCGCAGCGCCCCGGCGACCAGCGCGCCCAGCCCTTCGGCGGCACCGCCCATGCTGCCGAAGCCGACGAACACGGGCGGCGGCCCGGCCTGCAGGAAGTCCTCCAGATCGGCCGGCAGACCGGAGGGCACGTGCGGCCACCAGTTGCCGACGACGTCCAGCCCCGCCCGCCAGTCCGCGGGGCGCGGCAGCAGGGCCGGGCTGAAGCCGTGCAGCACCGGCCACCCGGCCCGTTCCCGGCGGGCCCGTTCCGCCCGCGGGCCGTGGCCGGGCGGCAGGTCCAGGCGGGCGCGCAGCCGCCGGACCGCCTGCGCGTGGAGGCGGTCGACGACCCGCAGCGAGAGCCGGCCGGCGGCCCGGTTGCCCCAACGACCGAGCGGGCGCCCGGTTCCGCCGACGGTCGGCGGGAACTCCCCGGTGGGCGCGACGGGCTGCAGGTAGGCGCCCAGCGAGGGCACCCCGAGCGCCTCGGCGGCATGCCAGCCCAGCGGGGCGGTGGTCGCGGAGAGCACCAGCAGCTCGGCGTCCCCTTCCGCCACGGCGTCCGCGACGCCGTCCCCCAGCGCGTCGATGTACGCCGCCGCCCTGCCCAGCAGCGAGCCCCCGGCGCCGATGCCGGCCTGTGCATCGGGCAGCGGGCGGAACCCCAGCCCGCAGTCCCGCACCGCCGCCGCGAAGCCGGCGGGCGCGGCCAGCACGACCTCGTGCCCGGCGTCCCGCAGCGCCGTGCCCAGGCCGGTGTACGGCACGACGTCGCCGCGCGACCCGGCCGCCATGACGAGGATCCTCACCGCTGCCTCCCGGCCGCTCCGGCGTTCGCGTGCACGGCCTGCCGCACGTACGCGGCCAGCCCGGGCCGCTGTTCGGCGGGCGGCACGACGAGCGCGAAGGCGCGCGCGTCCTCCACGTAGTCGTCGGCGATCCGGCAGTGCATCTCGTGCGGGCAGGGCGTGAACCAGCGGCCGATGTGCTGCCGGTGCTCCTCGGCGAGTTCCCGCGCCCGTTCGCCGTCGGCGTCGGCGCCCTCGTCGAACGCGGCCAGCAGCCGCCCCCGCCAGCCCGCGGCCTCGGCCATGAGCTGCCGCCAGTCCTCCTTGGTGTGGGCCGCGGCCCGGGCCATGGCCTGCCGGTGCCCGTCGCTCCGCCCCCACTTCAGGTGCGCGTCCGTCGCATAGCTCAGGTCGAAGGCGACGTCCCCGAAGACCTCGAACCGCTCCTCGGGCGACAGGCGCACGCCCGTGCGCTGCACCTCCATGGCCCGCTCGGCGACCTCCACGAGCCGCTGCAGCCGCAGGATCTGCTCGTTCAGCCGCCGGTGCCGTTCCCGCAACTGCTCCAGCGCACCGGCCTGCGGGTCCGCGAGGATGGCGGCTATCTCGTCGAGGGAGAAGCCGAGTTCGCGGTAGAAGAGGATCTGCTGCAACCGCGCCAGGTCCGCTTCGCCGTACTGCCGGTAGCCGGCCGGCGTGCGTTCGCCCGGGGACAACAGCCCGGCCCTGTCGTAGTGGTGGAGGGTCCGTACGGTCACTCCCGTGAAACCGGCGACCTGCCCGACCGAGTAGCTCATCCCATCACCTTTCGTTCGCGGTCAGGCTGGACCCTGACGCGGCGTCGGGGTCAAGCCGCCGTCGGCGCGTCGGGAAGCCGCGGCGGCCGATCGCGGCAAGACTGTGCGCATGTCTGCCAAAGCGTTCCTCGAAGGCGGCCCGGACGATCTCCACACCCGCATCGTCCCGATCACGCCTCCCGGGGTCGAGCTGAAGATCCCGCACCGCGGCGGGTACGAGCACTTCAAGACCACGCCGCGGCACACGGACACCGCCGAGGGCCGGCTCCCGGTCTACGAGTGGTTCGAACGGACGGAAATCGCGGAATAACGGCGAGCCCGCCGCGGCAAAGACGCGGTATGCGGCCGATTGCACCCTTCGCTCTGCCGTGCCATGGCTGCGCCGGGAGCCGCTCGCCCGGTAGGCTTTCCGTGTGATCTTCAAGCGCATCGGAAACGGTCGGCCGTACCCCGACCACGGCCGGGAAAGCACCCGCCAGTGGGCGGACGTCGCCCCGCGCCCGGTACGTCTTGACCAGCTGGTGACGACGAAGCAGCAGCTGGACCTGGAGACGCTGCTCGCCGAGGACTCGACGTTCTACGGGGACCTCTTCGCCCACGTCGTGAAGTGGCAGGGCGATCTCTACCTGGAGGACGGGCTGCACCGCGCGGTGCGCGCCGCGCTCCAGCAGCGCCAGGTGCTGCACGCACGGGTGCTCGAGCTGGACTGAGCCCGGTCCGCCGGGGTTCACACATGGAATTACGCCAGGTCCGGTACTTCGTCGTCGTCGCCGAGGAGTTGCACTTCGGCCGCGCCGCTGAGCGGCTGCACATCGTGCAGTCCGCCGTCAGCCAGCAGGTGCGGCGGCTGGAGCGGGAACTCGGCACCGAACTCTTCGACCGATCGCCCCGGCATGTGCGGCTCACCGGGGCCGGCGCCCGGTTCCTGCCCGCGGCTCGGGAGCTGCTCGCCGCGGAGGAGCGGGCCCGCGCCTGTATCACCGAGTTCACCGGGCGGGCGGGCCGCACCCTGCGGCTCGGGACCAGCGCCGGGCTCGGCGCCCACCTGGACCGGCTGCTGGACGCCTTCGCGGCCACGGCCCCCGATGTCACCGTGGAGCTCGTCTCCGTCCCCGCGCGGCAACGCACGGAAATGGTGGCGGCCGGAGAACTGGACGCGGCCTTCGTGCGCGGCGGCATGCAGACGCCGGGCCTGGAGGTACTCCCCGTGTGGCACGACCCCCTGGTCGCCGTGGTGCCCGCCGCGCACCCGCTCGCGGCCTCGCCGGACGTCGCCCTGGCCCAGCTCGCGGACCTGCCGCTGCGGCTGCCGCCCCGCCGGGACATCCCGGCCCTGGTCGACCTCGTCGTCACCGCCTGCCACGACGCCGGCTTCGAGCCCGTCCCCGGACCGCCCTCGCGCGCCCTCCAGGACACCCTCGCCGCGATCGGCACCGGGAAGCCGATGTGGACCGTCGCCTACGCCGCGCACGCCGACCAGCTGCGCACCACACGGGTGGCCTTCCTGCCCTTCAGCGGCCCGGGGCTGCGGCTGCCCACGGGGCTGGCGGTGCGCTCGGAGGCCGTGTCCCCGACGCTGTCCCTCCTGGTCGAGGCGTGCCGGGCGGCCGCGCCCGGCGACGATCGGCTGTCGTGATCGCTGCGAGCACGAACTGCTTCTTGGTGCACGGCCGCCAGAACGATGAACTGGGGATGTGCCGGTGAGCGCCCCGGAAGAGCCGGGGAGCCGCCTCTCACGAGGGAGTACCGCCATGCCCGTCGTCACCGTTCACCAGGGCCCCCGCAGCACCGAGCTCAAGCGCGAGCTGGTCAAGCGGATCACCGACTCGTTCGTCGACGCCTACCAGATCCCCGCCGAGACCGTGCAGGTGTGGATCCACGAGGTGCCCACCGACAGCTGGGGCACCGCCGGCAAGCTCACCGCCGACAAGTGACGCCGGTCCCGGTGCACACGACGACCCCGGCGGCCCGCTGAACGGGCCGCCGGGGTCGTCGTCACCGGGCAGCGGTCAGCCCGGTATGCCGGGCAGCCGGCGCCAGCCGTGCCGCTCCGCGACCGCCGTCACCTCCGGGTGGGCGCCCACGGCCACCGGGTTGCCGACCAGCTCCAGCAGCGGCAGATCCGAGACGTGGTCCCCGTAGGCGAAGCACTCCGCGGCGTCGGCGCCCCGGCCGGCCAGGACGGCCTTCGCGGTGTCGGCCTTGGCGGCGCCGATCATCGTGGTGAGCACCTCCCCGGTGTACACGCCGTCCCGGATCTCGGGCCGCGTGCACATCACCTCCTCCGCGCCCACGTGGGCGGCGACCGGATCCAGGCACGCCGGGAAGGAGCCCGAGACCAGGACGACTCCCAGGCCCTCCGCCCGGTGCTCGCGGAGCGCATCGAGGACGTCCTTGTGGAACAGTCCGCCACGCTCCATGTGACCGTCGAACCAGGCCTGCCCGATGGCCTCGACGCGGTCGGCCCTGTACCCCGCGAACCGTCGGTAGAAGAGCCGGTTGCCCTGCTCCCTGGGCAGCCCGGGGCGCAGCAGCGCACGGGCGTCCTGCCGGCGCTCCTCCTGCTCCTCCGGGCTGTGCCCGACGGCGGCGAGGAAGTAGTCGTAGAAGTCGAACATGGTCTTGACAGTGGTCAGCGTCTCGTCGACGTCGAAGAACGCGACGGGCCGCGCCGCCGTTCCGGGTGCTCCGGACACGCGGTGCTCCTTGAAGTGGGAGTCGGGGAAGGACAGGGCGCTCAGCCCAGGGTGACCAGGACCTCGGCCACGGTGTCGTCCTGCTGTGTGGCGGCCATGCGGAACGAGCCGGGCCCGCCGCAGGCGTCCGGCACCGCGGTCAGCTCGACCTCGGCGTCGAGCTCCGCGAACTTCCTGAACGTTCCGTGCACCCGCAGCAGTCGGGCCGTTCTGACATCCGTGCCGTTCGCGCAGAGCAGGAGCCCGCACTGGCGCGCCGCCTCGCTGAACACCATGGCCGGCACGTGGTCGTAGGGGTGGTCGTACATGCTGCGGTTGCGGAACGTGCGCGGGCTCAGCCGGGCGGCCACGAACCCCTCGTCGCGGCTGACCGCGTCGAGCACCGTGTTCTCCTGGTCCAGGCGGCGCACGAGTGCGGGGTCGACGGGGGTGCCGACCGGATTGGCCGGCAGGCCGAACGCGGTGGGCACTTCGGCGTTCCGCTGCATCCGCCGCAGCGCGTGGTACTGGTCGGTGGGGGTGCAGCTGACGTCCATGGTGAGCCGGCCGAGGAGGCGGCCGTCCAGGGCGAGATCCATGGCGAAGACCAGCTGCCGCAGTCGCCCGCCGCGGCGGCGCCGGTCCGTGATCTCGGCGTCCATGTGCAGCTGGCCCGGGCGCTCGCCACAGCGCAGCGCCTCCGGAACGGTGATGTCCAGTGTCCAGGAAGTCACCATGAAGGTGGTGTCCCGGGGCACGCCCTCGTGGACGTGTGCCGCGTACGTCACGGCCTGCCGGCAGCTCTCCAGGACCAGCAGCGGGTCGTGGAACTCCCGGCCACGCACGTGGTCACGGAAATAGCCATGGGACAGCGGGAGTTGGGCCGCCGCGGTGAAGAGGCCGTCGCCGACCGCGGCGGAGTCGGTCAGGAACACCTCCGACAGGGCCCAGCGGTGCACCAGCGACCGGGACACGGTCCGGTCGTAGGACAGGCCGGGGTCGAGCTCGGAGACGAACGCCTGGAGGTGCTCGTCCCGGATTGCGGTTTCCACAGTTGCTCCCTTGGCGTGCGATGACAGGTCAGTTGGAGGAGGAGCTGCCGCTCAGGACCGGCGCGGCGGGTGCCGGGGCCGTCCGGGTGCGCTCCGCGGCCACGCCGATCCCGGCCAGCACCAGACCGGCGACGGTCACAAGGGCACCGGCCCAGTTCAGGGCGGGGTAGCCCATACCGGAGGCGATGATCCGGCCGCCGAGCAGCGGGCCGGCGGCGTTGGCCAGGTTGAAGGCGGCGATGTTCGACGCGGACGCGAGGGTGGGGGCGCCCTCGGCCTTGACCATGATCCGCATCTGCAGCGGCGAGATGGTCGCGAAGGTGGCGGCACCGAACAGGAAGACGGTCACGCAGGTGGCCACCTTGTCGTGCACCGTGAAGGTGAACGCTCCCAGGACGATCGAGAGCAGCGCCAGCGAGCCGCACATCGCGGCGTTGGGGGCCCGGTCGGCCACCCGTCCGCTGATGAGGTTGCCGACGAACATGCCGACGCCGAACAGAACCATGATCAGAGTGACGGCGCCGCTCGAGAAACCGGTGACCTCGGTGGCCATCTCCGCGATGTAGGTGTAGGAGGTCATCACGCCGCCGAAGCCGAGGACCGTCGTCAGCAGCACGAGCACGACCTGCGGACGGCGCAGCACGCCCAGCTCGGCACGCAGGCCGGTGCCCTGGGGGGCGGGGGTGCGGGGCACGAGGGCGGCGATGCCGGCCAGGCCCAGGGCGCCGAAGAGGGCGACCATCCAGAACGCCCAGCGCCAGCCGAAGTTCTGGCCGATGAACGTGCCGGCGGGAACACCGAGGATGGTGGACATGGTCAGGCCGGCGGCCACCATCGACACCGCCCGGGCCTTGCGGTTCTCCGGGACCAGATCGGCGGCGACCACCATGGCGACGCCGAAGTATGCGCCGTGCGCGAAGGCGGAAAGCACCCGTCCGGCCATCAGCACGCCGTAGTTCGGGGCCAGCGCGGACAACAGCGTGCCGGCCAGGAACAGCACCATCAGTCGTACCAGCAGCCGCTTGCGCTCCGTCCGGCCGCACAGCACCGTCAGGCCGGGCGCCCCGATGACGACGCCGAGCGCGTATCCGGAGACCAGGAGCCCCGCGGTGGGGACGGACACTCCTAGGTCGGAACCGATGTCGGGGAGGATCCCCGCGATGATGAACTCGGTGACGCCGATGGCGAAACCGCTGAGAGACAGGGCGATGACGGCAATGGGCACAGCAGTGCTCCCGGATCGAATGGTCGACGGACGGGTCAGGGGTTTCCCGTGGGCCGGGCAGAGGTCTAGAGGTCGCCGGGCAGGCTCCTGTCACCGGCGATCTGGCGCATGTGCCAGTACGGGTAGGGCGCGGGGCGGTCGCTCGCGGCGTCCAGCAGGCCCATCTCCTCCTCCGTCAACCGCCATTCCGTGGCACGGAGGTTGTCGTCGAGCTGACCGGGCCGGCTGGCGCCGAAGACGACCGAGGTCACACCCGGCTTGCCGAGAACCCAGTTCAGGGCGACCTGCACGACGGGCACGCCTCGCTCCTCGGCGATGCCGTCCAGGACATCGACGATGTCATAGGCCTGCTCGCGGTCGGTGAGCGGTGCGATGGAGGCCGGGCCCTCGTGAGCCAGCCGGAAGTCGGCGGAAGCCTCCTGGCCCCGGCGGTACTTGCCGGTGAAGAAACCGCCCGCGAGCGGGCTGAAGACGGTGATCCCCACCCCTTGGTCGACGGCGGCCGGGACGATCTCGTACTCCAGCTCCCTGGCACCCAGGTTGTAGTAGCCCTGGTACGCCGCGAACGGCACGAGGTTGCGCCGGTCGGCGATGTCCAGGGCCTTCATCAGCTGCCAGCCGGGGAAGTTGGAGCAGCCGGTGTAGCGGATCTTCCCGGCGCGCACCAGGTCGTCGAGGACGCCGAGCGTCTCGTCGAGCGAGGTGCGCGGGTCGACCCCGTGCAGGTACAGCACGTCGATGTAGTCGGTGTCCAGGCGGCGCAGACTGGCCTCCACGGCACGCACCAGGTGATGGCGGGTGGAGCCGGCCGCGTTGATGTCGTCCGGGTCGGTGCGCAGGCGGGCCTTGGTGGCGATGACGGCCTTGTCCCGGCGGCCCTTCAGGGCCAGGCCGAGGAGTTCCTCGCACTCGCCGTCCCGGTAGACGTCGGCGGTGTCGAAGAAGTTGACCCCGGCGTCGTGGCAGGCGTGCACCAGGCGGACGGCGTCATCGCCGTCGTTGACGCCGAACTGGGACCAGTCCGCGCCGGCCAGGCCGCCGAATGCCTTCGGGGTGCCCAGGGTCGCCGCGCCGAAGGACAGCTCGGAGACCTGCAGGCCGGTACGGCCGAGATAGCGGTAACGCATGACGGGTGTTGTCCTTTGCTTCGTGGGTGATCCGTTGCGGACGGCGCCGGTTCAGCAGGCCGCGTCCGGCCGCAGGAGCACGGCGCAGCCGACCGCGCCGTCGGACGAGAGGGAGGTGACCACGGCGGCACGCTCCCGGCCGGCGTCGGTGTGCGGGTCCTGCCAGCGCGCGAGGACGGCGGCCAACTGCAGGGCGACACCGGCGCCGTGGGTCTCGCCGGTCACGGCCTGCACCCGCAGGCGGTGCCGGCCGGGTGCGGGTGGCAGCACGGTCCGCAGGGCACGTTCCTCCACCGCGGCCCAGCCCCGCCGCCCCGCCGCGCCGGGCGCGACCACGGCCACGTCCGCGGGTGCGATGCCACTGCGGGCGAGCGCGTCCCGTACGCACCGGGCCAGCCGCAGGCCGACGGCCAGGGGGCCGCGCGCCGGGTCGGCGAAGCCGGCCTCGCATGCCGCGAGCCGGGCCAACGGGGCCTGGCCGGAGCCGTGTCCGGCGGGACGCCGCAGGGCGAACACCGCCGCGCCCTCGCCCAGTGCCGTGCCCGGGGCGAGGACCCGGGCACGGTGCCAGGCCCAGGCGCCGTGCGGGGAGAGTTCCTCCACTCCGCCCGCCAGCAACTGCCGTGCATGTCCGTGCAGCAGGGCGTTGCGGGCGAACCGCAGGGCGTACAGGGACGACAGCGGGCCGCCCGACAGCGTCGCGTTGGTGTCGGTGAGACCGTGCCGGATGGCGGTGCGTCCGGCGGCCGAGTTCATCAACGTCCCCGGGAAGTCCGAGGGGTTGACCAGGTAGGGACGTTCCTGGACGAACGTCTCGCGGGTGAAGCGGGCGATACCGCCGGTGCTGCCCACGGACGTGCCGAGCACCACTCCCGTCCCGTCCGGGTCGTCGGCCCCGGCCAGTGCCAGGGCGCAGGCGGCCATGCCGAGCCGGTCGGTGCGGGTCAGCCGGCCCAGCCCCTTCCGGCCCAGCAGGTCGGCGGGCGAGAAGTCCGCCGCGAGCAGCGGCATCGGCGGATAGGCCTCGCCCTCCTCCGCATCGGCCCGGCCGCCTGCGGCGGCGCCCTGCCGGAGGGCGTCGGCGAGGGGCTGCAGCCCGGTGCCGGCGGCGCTCACCACGCCGGCGGCGACCAGGTCCACCGGCATCGCCGGCGGCAGCACGGACGGCGTGCGCACAGCGCTTTCCACGGTCGTCATGCGCGGAACTCCCCGAATATCGTGATGGCGTTGTTCCCGCCGAAGGCGAAGCCGTGGTTCTGTGCCACACGCGGCCGGGCGCTCCGTGCCTGTCCCGGCACGCAGTCCAGGTCCGGCCCCAGAGCCGGGTCCAGCCGGCGCAGCGTGGCGCTGGGCGGCAGGAATCCCTCGGCCAGTGCGGCACAGCACACCAGCGCGCCGAAGCCGGCGGCGGCACCCATCGTGTGGCCGAGCATCGACTTGATGGAACTGATCGGCGGCACCCGGTCGGTGAACACCTCGCGGACGGCTGCGGTCTCCGTGGAGTCGTTGGCCCGGGTGCCGGTGCCGTGGGCACAGATGTAGTCCACGTCCCCCGGCTTGATGCCCGCGTTGCGGTGCGCGCGCCGGATGCACTCGGCGATGGAGGAGGCGTCCGGGTTGGTCATGTGGCGTGCGTCGCACGTCATGCCGTACCCGAGCACCTCCGCGTAGATGCGGGCGCCACGGGCCAGCGCCGCGTCGAGCGGTTCCAGGAGCAGCGCCGCACCGCCCTCGGCGGTGACGATGCCGTCCCGGTCTTCGTCGAAGGGGCGCGGCACGTCCTCGGCCAGGGCACCAAGCCGGTGGAATCCGGCGTGGGTGGCACGGTTCGAGGCATCGGCGCCGCCGCACAGGGCGGCGTCGGCCTCTCCGGTGCGGATCAGGTCGTAGCCGTATCCGATGGCGTAGTTGCTCGCGGCGCAGGCCGTGCCGACCGTGACCGCTTCTCCCCCCAGGTCCAGCTCGGCACTCACGGCCTGCGCGATCCGCCCGGCGTCGGCCCGTGCGGCGAGCTCCGGGTCGACGGCGGAGAGGCCGCCCGCAACCCATTGGGCCGTCAGCCGCTCCAGGACCTGGGATTCGCCGTTGGTCGTGCCGAAGCAGCTCGCGGTGCGGCCCGCCGACAGTGCGGCGGGGTCGGCGGCCGCATCGGCGACCGCCATCCGCGCGGCCGCGGCGGCGAACTGCCCGCTGCGGCCCCAGCGTTCCGGATCCGTGCCCGTCAGGTGCGACTCGGGCCGGAATCCGCGCACTTCACCTGCTCGGGTGCGCTCGAAGCCCGCACCGTCGAACTGCTCGATCGGCCCGATGCCGCTGCGTCCCGCCCGGATCCCGGAGAGGAGGTCCCGGGCGCCGAGCCCGAGACTGCTCACCGCGCCGAGGCCCGTGACGACCACCCGGCGGCCGTCGTCGGCGGACTTCTCAGACACCCAGTGCCTCCGGGGCGCTGTGCCGGGCGACGACGGCGTAGGCGGCCGGCAGGTCGTCGAGCTCGACGAGCTCCTCCTGCGGAATCCTGATGCCCAGGTCACGCTCGAACCGCGAGAAGATCTCGATGACGAGCAGCGAGTCCGCGTCGAAGTCGTCGGCGAAGCTGCTCTGTTCCGTCAGGTCGTCGGCGTCCACCTCGAGCACCTCCGCAACGATGTCGCGGACCTTCACACGCTGCTCCTCGGACATGACGATGTCGCTCATTTTTTTCCCCCTAGGCGTGATGAGTGATACGGAACGTCGTTGCCGGCAGAGGCGGTTGCGCCTCGGATCTCCGACGCCCTCAGCCAACCTCCAAGCGGAGGCGGCGACAAGCACTTCGAAAGTGACACAAGGCCTTTGCGCAGGTCAGAGGCGTGACAGGGCGATCTTTGCCCGGGCTTTCATCACCGCTTCCCACCATGGCCGCCATTACGACGACAACACGGGGAGGAGCGGGGCAGGCAATGCTGACGACTCATCCGGTGGGCATAGCGGCGGCCGCGCTGTGGCTGCCCGAAGGACGTTCCGCCGCGGCCGACGCGTTCGGCGCGGGACGGCTGCGCGCACGGGACGTCCGGGACCTGGGACACGAGAGCGTCCCGGACGCCGGTGCCACGGCACCGCCCGACCTCGCGGTACGGGCCGCCCGCACGGCACTGGAGACCTCGGGGACCGACCCCGGCGAGCTCGATGTGCTGGGGCACGCGTGGATGTACTACCAGGGGCACGACCTGTGGTCGCCCGCCCACTACATCGCCCGTTCGCTGGGCGCCCGGGCGGCGCTGCCGGTCGGCGTGCAGCAGGTGTGCAACGGCGGCGCGGCAGCCGTCGACCTGGTCGCGGCGCATCTCGCCGCGGCACCGCCCGGTCCCGCCGGCCGGCCACGGCTGGGGCTGGTGACCACGGCGGACCGCTTCGGCGAGCCCGGCTTCGACCGCTGGGCGGCCGACTACGGGGTGGCCTACGGCGACGGCGGCACGGCCGTGGTGCTGCGCCGTCCGGCCGCGGCCGGCGACGTCCTGCACCTGCGTGCCGTCGCCACGTACGCCGCCACGGACCTGGAGGAAATGCACCGCGGCGCCGACCCGTTCATGCCGGCCGCCCGCACGCACCGCCCCCGCGTCGACATGCGCGCCACCAAACGGGCCTACCTCAGCGCCCATGGCGCCGACCAGTTCACCGCGACCAACGAACACGCCATCCGCACGGTGCTGGAGCGCGCCCTGAGGACTGCGGGCATCGGGCCGCGCGACCCGCGGCTGCGCCATGCCGTCCTGCCCCGCTTCGGGGCCCGGACACTGAGGGACTCCTGGCTGCCCGTGCTGTCCGAGAGCACCACGGCCCAGCCCCTGGACCTCGGCCGGGAGACCGGCCACCTGGGGGCGGGAGACGCCATCGCGGGGCTGGCCGAGCTGGTGCGCCAGGGCCTGCCGGCCCCCGGCGAGGCGGCCCTGGTCTTCAGCGCCGGCGCCGGATTCACCTGGTCGTGCCTGGTCGTCGAGGCCCCGGCCCGCTGACCCCGATCATCCACCCGGCCGGGCGGCCGCCCGGCACCCGATAAGGAGAATCATGTCTCGTTCGGTCTTCGTCACCGGCGGCAACCGCGGAATCGGACTGGCCGTGGCCCGCGCCATGGCCGCCGACGGCGACCGGGTGGCCATCGGCCACCGCACCAGCGCACCGCCGGACGGATTCCTGTCCGTGCCCTGCGAGGTGACCGACCAGGAGTCCGTGACCGCCGCACTCGACACCGTCGCCCGCGAACAGGGCCCGGTGGAAGTCCTGGTGGCCAACGCCGGCATCACCCGGGACACCCTGCTGCTGCGCATGGACGACGCGTCCTTCGACGAGGTCGTGGACACCAACCTCAAGGGGGTGTTCCGCACCGTGCGGGCCTGTGCCGGCGGCATGCTGGCCGCGCGCCGGGGACGCATCGTGCTGGTCTCCTCCGCACTGGGGTTCCTCGGTTCCCCGGGGCAGGCGAACTACGCCGCGACGAAGACCGCGCTCCTGGGCTTCGCGCGGTCGCTCGCCTGGGAGTTGGGGTCGCGCGGCATCACCGTCAACCTGGTGGCGCCGGGCATCATCGACACGGACATGACGCAGGTCCTGTCCGACCGCCGTATGCGGGACGTGATGAGCATGACCCCGCTGGGCCGCACGGGCACGGCCGACGAAGTCGCCGCGGCCGTCCGCTTCCTGGCCTCCGAGCAGGCCGGCTATGTGACCGGCGCGGTCCTGCCCGTGGGCGGCGGCATCGGCATGGGAATCTGACCGGCGGCCGCCGCCCCCGCCCCCCGGCGAAAAGGTCCTGTCCGGCCGGACAGGACCTTTTCGCATGTCCCGGTACGACAGGGCCCCGGAAGCGCTGCACGCTTCCGGGGCCCTGTCGTGCTCACCGGCCGCCCGTGGCCGTTTCCGCCAACGCCGGGAGAGCGGCGGTCAGTTCGTCGTCGAACGGGTCCCGCAGTGCCGCCACGGCACCGTCGGGCCGGACCAGCACGGCGCACGGCCGCTTCACGCCGAGCAGGGCGTGAGCCTTGTCCGCCGCATCCGGAACGACCACGACACGGACGTCCTCGTGCGCCTTGCGGAACCGCTCGGCCACACCGCCGACCTCCTTCCGGTGCTTTCCCGTCCCGGGGAACAGCAGCAACAACGGTGCCGCGGAGGAGAGTTCGTCCCGCAGCCAGCGGCCCCCCAGGGGCACGTCGGGCAGCCGCATCCCGGCCCGCAGGCGCCCGGCGCGTTCCCGCGGCGCGGGGTAGGCGAAGGACAGCTGCGCCTGGCGGGGCACCACCACACGGTTCAGCGCACCGCTGCGCTCCCCCGCACCCAGCACGGCGTCCCGCGCCCGTGCGCGCCACCCGCTCATCATCCACATCCGCGTCTGCCGGTCCGTGTCGCCGACCACGGCCCGTGCCACGCCGAGCCGTTCGGCCTCCCACTGGTCCAGCACCCGGTCCCCGTAACGGCCTTCGCATACTCCGGCCAGCCGCCAGGCCAGCGACGCCGCGTCCTCGATGCCGGTGTTCAGCCCCTGCCCGCCCGCCGGGCTGTGGATGTGTGCCGCGTCGCCGGCCAGCAGGACCCGTCCCGACCGGAACCGGTCGGCCGTCTTGCGGTGCACCCGGAAGACACCCGTCTGCTGTTCGCCGACGAGCTCGATGGGAACCGGGCAGCGCTCGGACGCCGCCTGCTGGACCGCTTCCCGGGCGTCCTCCCAGGAGCGCCCGGGGGCCACGCTCACGAAGGTCCGGTACAGGCCGCCCGGCAGCCCCACGACGACCAGGATGCCCGCCGGCGACATGAAGTAGTGCACCTCGTCGTGGGCGAGCGAGGTACGGACCGGCCCGTCGGTGAGCAGGAACTGCTGCGGGTACGAACTGCCGCGGAACGGCACGCCGAGGATGTCGCGCACCGTGCTGTGCGCACCGTCGCATCCGACCAGCCAGTCGAACCGCTCGGTCCGCGGTCCGTCGCCGGTCTCCAGTGCGGCCTCGACGCCGTTGCCGTCCTGCGTGAACCCGGTCAGCGAGGTGCCGAACTCGATGGCGCCGCCGAGCCCGAGGAACACGTCGCGCAGCACTCCCTCCGTCTCCCGCTGCGGTATCGACAGGGCGTAGGGGTAGCGGGTGCGCCGCAGGCCGCCGAACGCCAGCCGGGCGACACGGCGCCCCTGCGAGTGGTAGTTCTGCGCCCGGAGCACCACCCCCCTGCGGTGCAGCTCCTCCGCCGCGCCGTACCGGGCCAGGGCCTCGATGCCCCGGGGCCACAGGGCGATCGCCTTGGAGTGCGGGTTCGGCCGCTCGCTGCGGTCCACGAGCCGCACCGCCACTCCACGCCTGAGCAGTTCGATCCCCGTGACGAGCCCCACCGGGCCCGCCCCGACCACGAGTACCTTCGGCGATTCGGTCATGTTTCCACCTTCTGCTCTGATGTCTCTTTGGGCTCAGGCATGCGCTCCTTGCGGAGCAGTGCCACCGTTTGCAGCGTTTCCCCGTGTTTGGATTCCGAGCCGTGCGCGTCGGTGCGCACCAGGACGACGAGTTCACGGGGGTGTGCACAGCAGTGACTGACGGGACGTTCTTCTCGGTGCTGGGACCGCTTCGCATCACAGCGGGCGGGGTCGCGCAGACCTTGCGAGGCCCCATGGTCAACAAGGTGATGGCGCTGTTGCTGCTCCGGGCGGGCCAGGTCGTGGACGTCGATCTGCTCGTCGACGAGCTGTGGGAGGAGGATCCGCCGCGCTGGGCGGTCAGCACCGTGCGGACGCACGTGTACCACCTGCGCCGGCAGCTGGACACCGTGCTGGACGTCCCGGCCGGCCGTCTGCTGCGGACCCGCCGGTCCGGGTACGTCCTCGACGCCGCTCCCGAACGGGTCGACGCCGAGCGCTTCGTGCGGTCCGTACGGGAGGGCCGGCGGCTGCTCGCCCAGGGCCGCCCGTCGAAGGCCGCCGCGGCATGCCGGGAAGGACTCTCCCTGTGGCAGGGCAGCGCGCTCTCCGGCGTGTACCCCGGCCGGGTCCTGGCCGGCCACGTGCACTACCTGGAGGAACAGCGCCTCCAGGCGCACCGGCTGTGTGTCGAGGCCGACGCGCAGCTGGGCCGGCATGCCGAACTCGTGCCGGAACTGCGGACCCTGGTGGCCGACCACCCCCTCGACGAGTGGTTCCACCACTCCCTGATCGAGGCCCTGCAGGAGTCGGGGCGCCGCGGGGAGGCTCTCGTCGCCTTCCGCAGACTGCGCACCCTGCTCCGCGAGGAGCTCGGCCTGGAGCCGTCCGCCGACCTGCGCATCCCCGCATGAACGGGCCGCGTGCGCCATGGACACCTTTCCACCACCTCCCCTTGTCGCCGTGATGCTCCGGCACGGCGATGAAAGACCGGGCAAAGCACGGGGGCCACACCTCGGGGCGGCGGCCGTGGCCGTGCGTCCGGCACGCGACGCGGTGGCCGTGCTGCGGCTGCACGGCGGCGAACAGGACGCCGCCCTGCTGCACCCCGCGGAACGGGTGCTGGCGCCCGCGGAGTCGTCCGCCCGCCGCCGCGACTTCCTCGGCGGACGCAGCGCGGCCGCCCTCGCCCTGCAGTTGCTGGGCAGGCCGGGCCCGGTGCTGCGGGTGGGACGCCGGCCGCTCTTCCCGCCCGGCGTCCTCGGTTCGCTCAGCCACAGCCGGGGGATCGTGGCCGCCTGCCTGGTCACCACGCGGGCGGACGTCGCCGGCGCCGGGGTGGACGTCGAGCTCACCGGCAGGCTCACCCCGGCGACCGCCGACCTGGTCTGCACGGCCTCGGAGCGCGCCTCGCTCCCCCAAGGGCCGGAAGGAGAACGGTCGTTGACGGTGATCTTCTCGGCGAAGGAGGCGTTCTACAAGGCGACGGGCTCACTGGGCCTGCCGCGCCCGCCGGTCTTCCACGACCTCGAGGTGACGTCGTGCGTCCCGGGAGCGGGCACCCTCCTGCTGAGGACGGCCGACGGTCTCCTCCCGGACGGCCACACGGCCCATGGGCAAGTGCGCTCGCTGGGCCCCTATGTGTGGACCACGGTCCTCGTGCTGCGCGGCTCCGCCGCGTCTGCGGCGTCTACCGCGGCGGGGTCCCGCGCATCATGATTCGGCCACGTATTGACCCTTTTGGGTTGGCGCGCGGTCAACCCATTGATCATTTAGTAGGCAGCGGCATTCCCCGGCACTACGCTGCGCCCATGAGCATGCTCACCCCTCCCGGCATGGGCGGAAAGTATCGCATCACGGGCAATCGGTTCCCGCACATGCGCCGCCCGAGAAATCGCCGCAGGATCGTGCTCGCCGTCGTCTCCGCCGCCGCCGTGCTCGGGCTGGCCGGGTGGGGGACCCTCCAGCTCGCCGAGGTCTTCTCCGGCGGCGGGAGCAGGACGGAAGCGGCGGCACACAGGAGCAGCGGCGACTGCAAGAACGCAGGCCGTACGGCCGGGCACCGGGTCCCCCTGGAACTGCCCAGGCCCTCCGACATCACGGTCAACGTCTACAACGCGACCCCACGCGGCGGGCTCGCGAAGATCACTGCGGATGAGCTCGAACGCCGCGGCTTCAAAATCGGCAAGGTGGGCAACGCCCAGGCCGAGTACGACAAGAAGGTCCCGGGACCGGGGCTGCTGATGGGCGGCCCGGGTGCGGCGGAGGGGGCGCTGCGGGTGCTCGGCACGCAGCTGGCCGGGGCGGAGACGCGGAGCGACCAGCGCGAGGGGCAGGACGTCGATCTGGTGCTGGGGGATGCGTACAAGGCGCTGACGGCGAAGGAGGATGCCGATCGGCTGCTTGCCGGGTTGACGGCGCCGGTTTCGTCGGCTCCGCCGACGCCTTCTGCGGTGGCCTCCACCGCGTCGGCGTCCGCTCCCGCGAAGTGCTGAGGCCGGTTCTCGGACTGCAGGTCGCCTGTGGCTGGTCGCGCAGTTCCCCGCGCCCCTGAGGGGCGCGGGGAACTGCGCGAGCAACCACGGACCGCGCGCACCCGACCGACCGGGGCACCGCCCCGGAAGAGACGCGAGCGGCCCGCAGGGCTCCCGTCAGCCCGCCGTGCCGTACATGCGGTCGCCCGCGTCGCCCAGGCCGGGGACGATGTAGCCGTGCTCGTTGAGGCGCTCGTCGATCGAGGCCGTGACGACGGTGACGGGGGCGCCCTCGAGTTCGCGCTCCATGACCTCGACGCCCTCGGGGGCGGCCAGCAGGCAGATGGCGGTGACGTCGTCGGCGCCGCGCGCGATCAGTTCGTTGATCGCCGCGACCAGGGTGCCGCCGGTGGCCAGCATCGGGTCCAGGACGTAGACCTGGCGGCCCGAGAGGTCGTCGGGCATCCGCGTCGCATAGGTCTCCGCCTTGAGGGTCTCCTCGTTGCGGATCATGCCCAGGAAGCCGACCTCGGCCGTGGGCAGCAGGCGGACCATGCCGTCGAGCATGCCCAGGCCGGCGCGCAGGATCGGCACGACCAGCGGGCGGGGGTGGGACAGCTTGACGCCCGTGGTCGGGGTGACCGGGGACTCGATGTCGACCTGCTCGGTGCGCACGTCGCGCGTGGCCTCGTAGGCGAGCAGGGTGACCAGCTCGTCGGCGAGACGCCGGAAGGTGGGGGAATCGGTGCGCTTGTCGCGCAGCGTGGTGAGCTTGTGAGCAACCAGGGGGTGGTCGACGACGTGGATCCGCATGACATCGACATTAACCGAGCTTCGAGGCCCCGGCGCCCGCCCGTACCGGCCACGCCCGCGCGGGCGGGCCTGCCGGGGCCCTGGCATCAAACCACCGGGCGGGGGGAAAGTGGGCACATACGCCCGGTCTGTCGCTCCGGGCGAGGACCTCGGCACGAGGTGGTGCTGCCCATGGCCGGACAGGACGAACCCAGGCGGAAAGCGGACCCGGCGGACCCCGTGGATCCCGGAACGGAGCCGGAGAGCGCCGACGAGCGCAGACGGCGGCGCGCCCAGTTCCTCCGCGAGCTGAACGAGGCCAGGGAGTTGCGGGAGCGCGTCCAGCCGCGCCGCGCCCGGGCCGCCCGGATGCGCCAGCAGATGCGTATGCGCACGTTCCGCTGGTGATGCGGCACGACGGGCCCCTGGGACCCCACGTGAGCGACATCTCTTCGGACTGCTGCACGACGCAACGCGGAAGACCTCTCGCAACGGCGAGGTTTCTGCCACGATTCCGAGTGGGCGGGGTACTCCCCGTCCGGCCCCGGCACCGCCTATGACCAGTGGGAGAGTCACGGTGTACTTCGCCGCAATGCTCGCGCGCACCGAAGACGGGTGGGAAGCGAGCGACACAGAACTCGACAACGTGGAGACCCTGTCCGACATCGCAGATCTGGCCCGTGACAACGCGGTGGACGACGACACGGTCCTGGTGCTCATCGAGCAGGAGGACACCTGGTTCGGCATCGTGCGGGTGGACGGCGAGGACGACCCCCGCGTCTACGTGTCGAACGCCGCCCTCGCCGCCCGCAGCTCGTACGGGGCGATGCTCGTCGACGAACTGACCGGCCGTGACGAGGAGGGGGGCGAGGAGCTCGGCCTCCCGGACCTCGACGGCACCGAGGACGGCGAACCCGAGACGGAGGAGGACGGGGACGACACCGCGGCCGCCGAGGCGGCGCCGTTCGGGCCGCTGGGCGACGACGGGCTGCTGACCGATCTCGGGGTGAGCGGCAAGGAGCTGCAGAGCCTCAACGGCGACGCCCTCGGCGAGATCGCCGACGTGCTGGGCTGCACCGAGGTGCTGGAAGCAGTGCGCTGACCCGCCCCCGGACGGGTTCGCTCACACTGGTGCCATGAACGAAGCCGTCCCCGACCAGCCGCACGACCCCGTGCGCGATCCGTGGCGGGCCCCGATGCGGGCCGCCCTCGAGGAGGCCGCGCGGGCGCCCGGCACCGGTGACGTGCCGGTCGGCGCCGTCGTGCTGGGCCCGGACGGCTCCGTCATCGGCCGCGGCCGCAACGAGCGCGAAGCCACCGGCGACCCGACCGGTCACGCGGAGGTCCTCGCCATCCGCGAGGCCGCGCGGGCCGTCGGTGAGTGGCGTCTCTCCGGCTGCACGCTGGTCGTGACCCTGGAGCCGTGCACGATGTGCGCGGGCGCGATCGTCCTCTCCCGCCTGGAGCGGGTCGTCTACGGCGCGGCCGACGAGAAGGCCGGCGCGGCCGGCTCCCTCTGGGACGTGATCCGCGACCGCCGCCTCAACCACCGCCCCGAAGTCATCGAGGGCGTGCTGGCGGAGGAGTGCTCCGACCTGCTCACCCGCTTCTTCCGGGGCACCGATTTCGGAGCACGGCCGACCATCCGCTAAGCTTCCTCTCGGTAGCGTGTCCGAGCGGCCGAAGGAGCTCGCCTCGAAAGCGAGTGTGGCGCAAGTCACCGAGGGTTCAAATCCCTCCGCTACCGCCGATGGAGCCGCCCCGTCCTGCTGATGCAGGGCGGGGCGGCTTCTTTTCCGCTTCTTTTCCGCGGTCAGCTCGCGGCGGGCAGGCGGCGGCTCTGCTGCGGACGGATCAGGTCGAAGGCGACCGCCTTGTTGACCGCGTCCAGCCTCGACACCGCGTCCAACTTCTCGAAGATCTTCCGCAGATGCCGTTTGACGGTCCCTTCGGCGATGCCGAGCCGAAGGCCCACCTGGCGGTTGCTCAGCGCGCCGGCCACCAGGACGAGGACCTCCGCCTCCCGATCCGACAGCCGCCGTCCGACCGCGGTGTCCCCGCCCCGCTCGGGCAGGCCGCCCGGCAGCACCGACAGGGTCACGGTGCGCCGCCCGGTATCGGTGCGTTCCCGGATGGCGGCGGCCAGCGTCTCGCGGCTCACGCTCTTGTGCAGGTAGCCGCGGACGCCCAGGTTCAGCAACTGCCGCACCAGCACGGGGTGATCGTCCATGCTCAGGATGATGATCCGCATGTCCGGCCGGATCCGGAGGAGTCTGCGGACGGTGGCCACCGGATCGGCGTTGTGCGGCATCCGGACGTCGAGCAGGGCGACGTCCGGGAGCAGCCGCTCCGCCTGGCGGACGGCGGACTCCGCATCACCGGCCTGGGCGACGACCTCGAAGTCCGCTTCGACGCCGAGCAGATCACACAGAGCCTCGCGCAGCAGGGTGTGGTCGTCGGCGACCAGGATGCGGATCGGGTCCGCGATGTTCGCCGCGTGGTCAGTCATCGATGTCATCCCCCTTGATCGGTATCCATACGGTGACAGTGGTGCCGCGGCCCGGAGCGGATGTGACGGTGGTGGTGCCGTCGAGGGCACGGGCCCGCTCCTCCATGCCCAGCAGGCCGTTGGCGCGGCCCGGGGCGCGCGGGGCGGAGGCGTCGAACCCCACGCCGTCGTCGGCGACCACGGCGTGCACCTCGTGCGGGGCCAGGCAGACGCGGACCGTCACCCGGCGCCCCCCGGCATGGGCGAGGGCATTGCGCAGCGCCTCGCGCACGACGACGAACACCTCGCCGGCGATCAGCGGCGGCACCCAGGAGTCGTCGCCGTCGACGCGCAACTGCACCTGTACGCCGAGCGGCTCCATGGACCGCAGAAAGCCGCGCAGCTCGCCCTCCAGCGAGGCCCGCACAGGGGCGGCCGGGGCCACCGCCGGGCCGCGCAGGGACGAGACGACCTCCCGGGCGACGCCCAGCGTGTCCAGCAGAGCAGCACGGGCGTCGGCCAGCCGGGCCCGCTCGGCCGGGGTCAGTCCGGTCGCGGTCAGCTCCAGGAGGTCCAACCGCCGCAGAGCCAGCGCCAGTCCGGTGCCGATGCGGTCGTGGACCTCACGCGCAAGCCTTCCGCACACGGCTGCGTCGGGGGCGGTGTCGATGTGCGCCACTGCGTTCCGCCTTCCTCTCCGAATCGGGCGAGCGGATGCCGAAGGCCCTCCCCCGGAGTGCTCACGGCGGCGACCCACACAGCAAGAATACAGAACACTCTCTTTGTTTTCCAGGCGTCAGACGTCGCCGACCGCCACACCGTTCAGCACCAACTCCCAGAGCCGGGCAACCCGGTTGGCGGCGCTCTCCCGCTCGCCCGAGCCCGTGCGGCGCCACACTTCGGCCCCCACCAGCAGATGCGCGATCAGTGCGGCAACAGCCATGGGCCGTGCCTCGGCGCGGAGTTCGCCCTGTCCGCTGGCATGGTCGAGCAGCCTGCGGACGGCGGGAAGCCAGGCCGCGGCCCAGTCGGCGGCGTCGGGCCGTTCACGCGTCAGCAGCGCGGCCGAACGCACGGCCGCGTCCTCCTCCAGCAACCGCGCGAGCCCCAGAGTCAGCGCCCCCACGGACCGCAACGCATGACCCTGCGTCCCGGCCACCTCGTCGACAAGCGCCCGTGTGACCTCGCAGCCGCGCTTCACGACCGCGTCCGCCAACTCGCTCTTGCTGGCGAAGTGAAAGGTCAGCGCCCCCATGGAGACCTCCGCGGACTTGCAGATGCCGGACAGCGTGGCGCCCGCGTAGCCCTTGCGGTCGATCTCCGCAGCCGCCGCCCTGACGAGGGCCTCGCGCGTCCGGACCGCCCTCTCCTGCGCCACCATCGCCCCTCCCGGATTCGTGACGAGCCCCCCACGGCCCCATGCCGACTCCGGCAGCACGATAGCGAGACGACCGGGCAATATCAAAGCGATCGTTCTGTATCTTTTGGGCCGGACTCCCTGCCGGAAAACGCAAGTTCCCCGTGCCTCGAACAGGCACGGGGAACCGGGCGGACGACACGGCCGGGCCGCTAGACGGCGGTCCACCCCCCGTCGACCGGCACGGAGGCCCCCGTGACGAACGACGACCTCGCGCTGCACAGCCATGCCGCGGCCTGCGCCACCTCGTCGGGTTCCGCCATCCGCTTCTGCACCGGGCGGGCGAGGAACTCCTGTCCCAACCCCGGTTCCGCATCAAGCACTTGTTCCATCATCTCGGTCAGCGTGTTGCCCACGATCAGCGCATTGACCCGGACTCCCTGCGGTCCGTACTCCGCGGCGGCCGCCTTCGTCATGCCGATGACCGCATGTTTGGCGGCCACGTACGCGGCCGAGGCCCCGGTCGCCACCGTCCCGGCCACGCTGGAGGTGTTCACAATGGAACCGCCGCCGCAGGCGAGCATCGCGGGCAGCTGGTGGCGCATGCAGTTCCACACGCCCCACACATTGACGTCCATGGTCCGCGCGTAGACCGCGTCGCCGACCTCGTGCAGCAGCGCACCGGACGTGGCGTAACCGGCGTTGTTGAAGGCCGCGTCCAGCCGCCCGAAGGTCCCGGTCGCCGCGGAGACCGCGCGCTCGGCGTCCTCGGGCACCGTCACGTCACCGGCCACCGCCAGGGCCCGGCCCCCCTCGGAGCGGATCCTGTCGGCGAGGGCGCACAGCCGGTCCTCGCGCCGGGCCATGAGGACCACGGCGGCCCCCTCGGCGGCGAACAGCCGGGCCGCGGCCGCACCGATTCCGCTGGAGGCCCCCGTGATCAGGGCGACCCTGCCGTCGAGCATCCCCCGAGCGCCGCCCGCGTTCATATCCGCTCCAGGGTGACCACGGAGGAGAAGACGCACGCCTCGTTCTGGACGGCGGAGACCAGCACTCTTCTGCGGCCGGCCCGGTCGGCGGGGAGCCGGTCGGTCAGGATCCAGCAGGGCGCGTCGAGTTCGGCGTACGCGGTGAAGGTGACGTCCATCGCGACCGGGACGATCCGCTGCGGGTACGCGGCCGCATGCGCCGCCTGGCGTGCCGCTTCGAGCAGCAGCATGCCCGGGGCGTGGTCGACGAGGTGGTCGAAGAGCGCCGGATGGAAGAGGTCGATGCGCAGCTGGTGGACGTCCCGGGCGTGGGTGGGCGACAGGACCACGTCGGCGAACCGCTCGCGTCCCGCGCGGCACGGCGCCGTCGGCGGGGCGAGCGGGACCGTGCGGGAGACGGCCTCCGCGAGATTCGCGTAACGGCCGCGCAGACGACGATAGACGGCGGGCCGGTGGTTGGCGAACCCGGTCCGCGCCCGGCCCAGCCGTACACCGGCGCGTACGACATCGACGTCCATCGCGACGGAGACCAGCCGGCCGGAGCGGCGTACGACGTCGGAGCACGCGATGCGCAGTTCGACCTCGGCCGGGCCGGGACCGGCCGCCAGGGCCGCGGGGTCGAGGGCGAACCGCAGATCGCTCCACGACTGACGGTCCCCGAAGGGCACGTCGAAGGCGGCGTGACTGAGCAACGGAACGGTCTGGCGCACGGATTCGGCCAGCAGGAGCGGGTCGTGGAGGCCGTGCCGCGGGCCGTAGAAATCATGGGTGACGGGCCAGCGCGCCGTGACGACGAAGGCGCCGGGGCCGGCGGGCCGCCATCCGGTGAGCAACACCTCGGACTCGGCCGTCTTGTGGACGAACGCGCGGGGCACCGTGCTCATCGTGCCTGTAGCGCTGGACGACATGATGCATTCCCCCTGTGCAGTGGACGGGCCGGGCCGGATGCCGGGCCGAAGCCGCAGAACAAACATAAAGAGTGCTCGCTTTTCTACCCTCATGAACGTCTCAAGTAATTCCCATGGATCGACCAAGTGGCAGACAGGGGGTCCGGTAATTTCGTTCCGCAAGGGGGCTGGGAGAATCACCCCGGACACTGTTAACGTAAAGGTCGTTCTAATTTTTTCCAGGAGGCAGGATGGGACGCCCCAAGCAGGAACGGGCCGTGCAGACCCGTGAGGCGATCCTTCGTGCGGCGGCCGAGGTCTTCGACGAGTACGGCTACGCCGGTGCGAGCGTCAACCGCATCCTCGAGCGTGCGGGCACCACGGCCGGAGCCATGTACTTCCACTTCAAG
This sequence comes from Streptomyces morookaense, assembly GCF_013030945.1. GTDB lineage: Bacteria > Actinomycetota > Actinomycetes > Streptomycetales > Streptomycetaceae > Streptomyces > Streptomyces morookaensis. Next base: position 90,615 of record NZ_JABBXF010000033.1, read on the forward strand.
TCCAAGGAAGGCCTGGCCCGCGCGGTGATGGGCGCGCAGCCGCAGACGATCGTCCCGCTGCTGGATTCCCAGGGGCTGCAGCGGCTGGTGGACATCACCATGATCTGGTCCTTCCAGCTCCAGCGCGACCCGCTGCTGCGGGCGGGGGTCCGGCTGGCCACGGAGCAGTCGGGCCTCCAGGACGCCACGTCCTACGTGGAGTGGGCACAGATCATGGCGGACTGCCTGGTCGTCGCCTCCGACAAGGGCGAGCTCCAGGCCGGCGTGGACCCGCAGGAGACGGCCGAGTTCGTCGTCGAGGCGTGCACCGGCATGCAGATCTATTCGTCCGTCACGACCGGGCGCCAGGATCTCCCCGAGCGCGTGGTGCGCATGTGGCACCTGCTGCTGCCGGGCATTGCGGTGCCGGCGGTGGTGGCCCGCACCGAGGTGAGCCCTTCCAGGGTCCGTCTTCCGGAGCACGCGGCAGACTGAGGCCGGTTCGGCGACTGCGGGTTCGTTGTGGCCGCTCGCGCAGTTCCTCCCCCAGCTACCGCTGGGGGTACCCCCAGCGCCCCTGACGGGGCGCACCCGGAACGCAACGCTCCACGGACCGGTTCCGGTCAACTCGCAGGCAGAACACCCGTTCCCTTGATCGTCTTCTCCCCATGGTCAGGGCCGTAAGCCCATTCACTGGTTACCGTGTCCAGCATGCGGACGGCGCGCCAGCGGCCGATTCCGTCACCGACCGTCTTGTGATCGTCACATGCCAGCCGCACGATCGGTCCTCGTCCAGCCCCAAGGAACGGCTCCGAGGAGACGACATGAACGATCGGCTCAGCCTCGCGCCCGATGCCGCACGGCAGTTGGCGACGACCACCAAGACCACCCCGCAGATGCGCGGGATCACCCCGCGCTACCTGCTGCGCGCCCTCCCCTGGGTCGACGTCGACTCCGGTGTCTACCGGGTCAACCGGCGCCGTACGTTCATCCTCGGCGACGACAGGATCAGCACCTACCAGGACGGCGACAACCACCGCGTCATCGCCGACGACCTGCGCGAACTGCCCTACCTGCGCGAGGCCGAGGACGGGCTGCTCGCCGAAATGGCCGGGGCCTTCACCCAGGTGACCTTCGACGCCGGGCAGGTGCTGGCCGACGAGGGCAGCTCCTCCGACCGGCTCTGGGTGATCGTCCTCGGCCGCGCCGAGAAGCGCGTCACCGGCCGGTACGGCGAGGACGCCCTGCTGGAGGTCGTCGGCGACGGCCAGTTCTTCGACCTCGACTCGTGGACGCGCTGCTCGCCGCTGCCGTTCCGCGTCAAGGCACTCACCTCCGGCGTGGCGCTCACCGTCGAGCGCAGCGTGCTGGAATCGCTGGCCGGCCGGGATGCCGCACTGCGCGCCGCCATCGACGCCCACCTCGCCGGCAACACGCCCGCACCGGGCTCCGAGGTGCCGGTCGACCTCGCCGGGGGCCACGTCGGCGAGGTCGAACTGCCGGGCACCTACGTCGAGTACGAGGACACCCCGCGCGAGTACCACATGACCCTCGCCCAGACCGTGCTGCGCGTCCACACCCGCGTCTCCGACCTGTACAACGAGCCCCACGACCAGACCCGCGTGCAGGCCGGGCTCACCATCCAGGCGCTGCGCGAACGCCAGGAGTCGATGATCCTCAACCACCCCGACTTCGGCCTCTTCAACAATGTCGCCCCCGGCCAGCGCGTGCAGACCCGCACCGGCTCGCCGACCCCCGACGACCTCGACGAGCTGCTGTCCCGGGTGTGGAAGCAGCCCGGCTACTTCCTCGCGCACCCGCGTGCCATTGCCGCGTTCGGCCGGGAATGTACGCGTCGGGGTGTGCCCCCGGTCACCGACTCCAGGTTCGGCAGCCCCCTGCTGACCTGGCGCGGAGTCCCGCTGCTGCCCTCCGACAAGGTGCCCCTCACCGGCGCGGGCGGGACGTCGCAGATCCTGCTGATGCGCACCGGCGAGGCCGAGCAGGGCGTCGTCGGCCTGCGCCCCTCCGGCGTGCCCGACGAGGTCGAGCCCGGCCTGTCCATGCGCAACATGGGCACCGACCACAAGGCGATCACCTCGTACCTGCTGACGGCCTACTTCAACGCCGCGGTGCTGGTCGAGGACGCGCTCGCCGTCCTCGAGAACGTCGAGGTGTCGAACTACCATGACTACTCCTGACGTTGCCGCCGGGACCGCCACCGCGGACCGCCCGGACGTCCGCACCGGGAGCACCCGCGCCGGCGGCTTCGACCCCGAACTCGCCCGGCGCGACGTCCCGATCCTGCACCGCACGGTCAACGGCCGTCCGCTGGTGTGGCTCGACAACGGCGCCACGACCCAGAAGCCGCGCCAGGTCATCGAGGCCCTCGCCGGCTACTACAGCACCACCAACTCCAACATCCACCGCGGTGCGCACACCCTGGCCCGCGAGGCCACCGAGGCGTACGAGGGCGGCCGCGCGGCCGTGGCGGGCTTCCTGGGGGCCGCGTCCCCGGACAGCATCGTCTTCACGCGCGGCACGACCGAGGCCGTCAACCTGGTCGCGCAGAGCTGGGGGCGGGACAACCTCGGTCCCGGGGACGAGATCCTCGTCTCCACACTGGAGCACCACTCGGACATCGTCCCCTGGCAGTTGATCGCCAAGGAACGCAAGGCCCGGGTCGTGCCCGTCCCGCTGCTGCCGGACGGGCAGATCGACCAGGCCGCCTTCGCGGACCTGCTGTCCTACCGCACCCAGCTGGTGGCCGTCAGCCACGCGTCCAACGTGCTGGGCACGGTGCCGCCCGTCAAGGAGATGACCGCGCTCGCGCACCGCTACGGCGCCCGGGTGCTGATCGACGGCGCCCAGGCCGTGGCCCACTTCCCCGTGGACGTCCAGGACCTGGACGCGGACTTCTACGTCTTCTCGGGCCACAAGCTCTACGGGCCCACGGGGATCGGCGCGCTGTACGCCAAGCCGGATGTGCTCGAGGCCATGCGGCCCTGGCAGGGCGGCGGGAACATGATCGACCAGGTCGACTTCGCCGGCAGCACGTTCGCGCCCGTCCCGCACCGGCTCGAAGCGGGCACGGGCGACCTGTCCGGCCCGGTCGGGCTGCGGGCCGCCATGGAGTGGCTGACGTCCTTCGACCACCGCGCCGTCGCCGCGTACGAGACGGCCCTGACGCAGTACGCGCAACAGGCACTCGCCACGGTGCCCGGCCTCGAAGTGCTGGGGTCGGCGCCCGAGCGGGTGGCCGTGCTGACGTTCACGATGGCCGGGCAGGACCCGTCGGCCATCGCGTCCTGGCTCGACCAGGACGGCATAGCCGTCCGGGCCGGACACCACTGCGCACAGCCGGCGCTGCGGTTCTACGGCCTGGAGAGCGCGGCACGGGCCTCGCTCGCGCTCTACAACACCGCCGAGGAAGTAGACCAGTTGGTGGACTCGCTGATGCGGATGCAGGAACAGGGCTGAGGAGCAGGGGCGGGGGCGGTGGCCCGGGTTTTCGAGGGCCCGCCCCCGTCAGCGCAGCGGGCTCGCGAAGTGGAAGGCCGAGACCGTCATACCGCGCGCGTGGTAGAAGCGGTGCGCACCGCCGTTCGTCACGCCCGAATCCAGCTCCAGGCGCTCACAACCGGCCCGCGCCGCACGGGATTCGAGCTCCTCCCACAGCCGCGCCCCGATGCCCTCGGAGCGGCGTCCGGGATCGGTGACGAGGTCGTCCACGAACAGCACCCGGCCCCGGCTCGTCGCCAGGACCCGGTACGTGGCCAGCCCCGCGCAGCGGCCGTCCGCGTCGTCGTACGCGGCGAGGAAGACCAGCCCCTGGGCATGCGCCTCCGTCACGAACGCGGCACACGCCTCCGGGGTCAGCGCCGGGCGCAGGGTGTGCAACAGCGGTTGCACGTCGGCGGCCATGCGGGAGTCGCCGGGCTCGACCACCGTCGTGGTCAACTGCATCGACCGCACGGGCATCAGTGGACGTCCAGCGATCCCGTACGCGTCCGCTTCAGCTCGAAGAAGTCCTGGTAGCCGGCCAGCAGGCGGACGCCGTCGAAGACCTTCAGCGCATCCTCGCCGCGCGGGATCGAGCTGAGGACGGGCCCGAAGAACGCGACACCGTCGATGTGGATCGTCGGGGTGCCGACGTACGCCTCGGCCACCGGGTCCTTGCCCGCGTCGTGGCTCGCGCGCAGGGCCTCGTCGTAGTCGGTGCCGTGCGCGGCGTCGGCCAGCCCGGCGGGCAGCCCGAGTTCGGCCAGCGACTCGCGGACGACGGCGTCGTAGTCGTCGTTCTTCTGCTGGTGGATGCGGGTGCCGAAGGCCGTGTAGAGGTCGTGCAGCCGCTCCTCGCCGTGGTGCTGCGCGACGGCGGCGGCCACACGGGCGGGGCCGATGGACTTGTCGACGAGCTCGCGGTACCAGTCCGGCAGCTCGTTGCCGACGTTGTGCAGGAACAGGCTCATCGCGTGGAAGCGCACCTCGATGTCGCGCTGCGCCTCGACCTCCAGGATCCAGCGGGAGGCTATCCAGGCGAAGGGGCAGGCGGCATCGAAGTAGAAGTCGACGGTGGTGGGGTTCTCGGTCATGCACCGAACCTAACCGGCCACTGGACCAGGGCCGCAGGCCACTTGGGGACCGATTCCCTGGGCCAATCGGGGCTTGCCGACTTGACAGACCTCCCGGGAAAACCCGTACGGCCGCAGACGGCCGCTCGCGCACGGTGCCACGATCGGCCCGTGATCATGCGCGCCGCTTATACAGAAGAGCTCGGGCCGCCGGAGGTCATCCGCTACGGCGAACTGCCCGTTCCGCAGCCGGGGCCGACCGACGTGGTGGTCGAGGTGACGGCGACGGCCGTCAACCACGTGGACACCTTCGTGCGTTCGGGTGCGTGGCGCACGCCGCTCACGTTCCCGTTCGTCGTGGGCCGCGACCTCGTCGGCACGGTGGCCGAGGCGGGGCCCGGGGCACCCGGGTTCCGCCCCGGGGACCGGGTGTGGTGCAACAGCATGGGCCACGACGGGCGGCAGGGCGCCGCGGCCGAGCGCGTGGTGGTACCGGCCGACCGCCTCTACCGGCTGCCCGACGGTGTGGACCCGGTGGAGGCGGTGGCCCTCGCCCACCCGGCCGCCACGGCCTACTTGGCCCTGTTCACGCACGGTCGGCTGCGGGCCGGTGAGACGGTCCTGGTCGCCGGGGCGGCGGGCAATGTGGGCAGCGCCCTGGTGGTGATGGCGGCACAGGCCGGGGCCCGGGTCGTTGCCACGTCCCGGGCCGAAGATGCGGATTACTGCCGCGCGTTGGGCGCGGCCGAGGTGATCGACTACCGGGATCCGGAGGCGGTGTACCCCGGCGGGGTCGACGTGTACGTGGACACGTCGGGCCGGAACGATCTTTCGTCGGCCGTGGAGTTGCTGGCGAAACGGGGGCGCGTGGTGGTGATGGCCGGGCTGCGCACGCGGCCGGTGCTGCCGGTGGGGCCGCTGTACCTGAAGGACTGCTCGGTGACCGGCTTTGCGATCTCGCAGGCGACGACGAGCGAACTGGCGGATGCGGCGGCGGCCATCAACCGGTTGACGGCAAGCGGGCTTTTGCGGCCGCGGGCCGTGGAGGTGCTGCCGCTCAGCGAGGCCGCGGAGGCGCACCGGCGGGTGGAGGCGGGAGAGGTGCGGGGCAAGTTGGTGCTGCGCGCCCCGTAAGGGGCGCCACGGGGCGCCGTGGAAGCCAACTTGACAACAATTCACCCGCACCTTTGACCCGCCCCCAAAGCCACCGGCATGGTAAACGCCATGAGCGAATCCATCATCGATTCCGTCCCCCTTTTCGAGGTCCGCGCAGAAACGCGCGTCAGCGCGTCCCCCCTCGAAATCTATTCCGTCGTGAGCGACCTGCGCCGCAGTTCCGAATGGAGCCCCGAATGCCGGGGCGGTGAATGGATCCACGGGGAACCGGCCGCCGTCGGCGCCGTGTTCCGGGGTGAGAACCTGCGGAGCGAGGACGTCGTCGCCTGGGCCCCGCTCGTGCGGGGCACCTGGTACACCGAGGCCCGCGTGGTGGCCGCCGAGCCGGGACGGACGTTCCGGTGGGTGATGCTCACCCACGCCCGGGAGAACCAGGAAAGCCTCTGGGGATTCGACATCGAACCCGCCGGCGACGCCGCCTCCCTCCTCACCCACCATTTCCGGATGGGCCGCGCCACCGAGGGAATCCACAAAATAGTCGCCGGCCTGGACGAGGACGGCCGCCGCCGCTTCGTGCACGACTGGTCCGCGAAACTCGTCGACGACCTGCACGTCACGCTCGCCCGTATCAAGGCCGTCATCGAGAAATCCGAAAAGAGCGACCGGTGATTCTCCAGCGCATCGGCAACAGAGGAATCCGGCTCGGCACGCTCTTCGACCGCGCCGCGGCCCGGCACCCGGCGGGCCCGGTGGTCCTGGACCACACGCTGGACATCGCCCCGCAGCTCGGCACCCGGCTCACTCTCACCGAACTGGCCGAGCTGATCGACGACTTCGCCTCCCGGCTGTGGGCCGCAAGGGTGCGGCCCGGGGAACACGTGGTCGTCCACAAGACCGACGGCTTCGACATCTCCCTCCTCGCCTGCGCCGTGGCCCGCCTCGGCGCCGTCCCGGTGCTGCTCTCGTCGAAGCTCGACGGCGCGACCGTCGCCGAGCTCATCCGCCGCGTCGACCGCCCGCACCTGGTCACCGACGGGGCCAAGCTCGAACACGACCTCCCGGACACGGTGTTCGGCCTCGCCGAGCAGGTGCTGCTCACCTCCGGCAGCCACACCGGGGCGACCCCGCTGGCCTCGCTCGCCGGTTCCCCCCGCGTCGCGCCCGTCACCATGTCGCCGGACCACCCCACCCTCGTCACACACACCTCCGGCACCACGGGCACACCCAAGCTCGCCGTGCACACGGGCCGTTCGTTCCAGGCCCGATACCGGCCGCAGGCCTCCGTCGTGGCCTTCGTCAGCAAGCGCGAACCGCTCGCCGTGCACGTGTCGTTCGTGCATTCGCGGATGTTCACGGCCATGCCCATCGCCGTCCTCCAGGGACACCCGCTGATCGTGCTCCGCGACGACGACCCGGCCACCGTCGGCGAGATCTTCGCCCAGGCGCCGCCCGGGTTCATCGAGGCGCACCCCAACTCGTTCATGCGCTGGGAAGAACTCGTGGACGACCCGCGGCGGCCGCTCGCGAACGTGAAGTACTTCAGCAGCACCTTCGACGCCATCCACCCCCGCACCGTGCACCGCCTGCTCGGCGCCTCGCGGCGCGAACACCCGCTGTTCGCCCAGGCGTACGGGCAGAGCGAGGTCGGCCCGATCGCCGCCCGCACATACACCAAGGGCCGCGGCGCGGAGGCCGACGGGCGCTGTGTCGGCGTCCCGTTCCCCGGGATGACGGGCGTGCGCGTCGTCAGCCGCGACGGCAACCCGCCGTCCCGGACCAATCCCGGCAACATCGAGGTCCGCAGCGACGGCCGCATCATCACCTACCTCGGCGAGCACGAGCGCTGGGAGCAGCAGACCGCCGACGGCGACTGGTGGCGCATGGGCGACGTCGGCTACCGCACGAAGCGCGGCTGCCTGCACCTGCTCGACCGCGAGATCGACGTGATCCCCGGCATCGAGAGCACCCTCGCCGTCGAGGACACGCTCTTCGCGCGGCTCCCCGAGCTCGTCGAGGTCATCATCGTGCCGGGCGGGCACGGCACGGCCGTCCCCGTCGTCTGCACCAAGGACGACAAACCCCTCGACCAGGTCGCCTGGCAGGCCGCCGTCCGCGGTCTCGCCCCCATGGCGGACCCCGTCCAGTGGCGCCTGGAGGACCTGCCGCACACCGCCACCACCAAGATCAAGCGCGTGGAGCTCGCCAGGCTCCTCCAGGCCGGGAAGGGCGGAGCCCAGTGAGCGACAAGAGCCCCATCGAGGTCTGCATCGTCGGTGCCGGGCCGCGCGGACTGTCCGTCCTGGAGCGGCTGTGCGCCAACGAGCGCGCCACGCCCTCGCACCGCTCCGTGACCGTCCACGTGGTCGACCCCGCGGCCCCCGGCGCCGGCACGGTCTGGCGGCCCGAGCAGTCCCGCGAGCTCCTGATGAACACCGTGGCCTCGCAGATCACGGTCTTCACGGACGACAGCGCCCGGATCGAGGGCCCCGTCGAGCCCGGCCCGAGCCTCTACGAGTGGGCCCGGAGCGAAGCCGTGGAAGGCCAGGACCCCGACACCGTGGCCGAGGCCCGCCGGCTGGGCCCCGACACCTACCCCACGCGTGCGTTCTACGGCCGCTATCTGCACGACTGCTTCCGGCACGTCGTCGACCGGGCACCGCAGCACGTCGAAGTCGTCGTGCACCGCTCGCACGCCGTGGCCATGGCCGACACCGAGGGAGTCCCCGGCGGCCCGCAGGGCATCCGCCTGGAGGACGGCACCCGGCTGAACCGCCTGGACGCCATCGTCATGGCCCTCGGCCACGTCCCCGCCCACCTCTCGCCCCGCGAGGCCCGCACCGCCAGCCTCGCCCGCATCCACCACCTCGGCTACATCACGCCCGCCAACCCGGCCGATGTCGACCTGACGGCGATCCGCCCCGGCGAACCCGTCCTGCTGCGCGGGCTCGGCCTCAACTTCTTCGACCACATGGCCCTGTTCACGGCAGGCCGCGGCGGCACCTTCGACCGCGACACCGGGGGACGCCTGACGTACCGGCCGTCGGGCCGGGAACCGAAGCTGTACGCCTTCTCCCGGCGCGGCATCCCGTACCACGCACGCGGCGAGAACGAGAAGGGAGCGTACGGGCGTTACTTCCCGCGCCTCCTCACCGCCGAGCACATCGCGACCCTGCGCGACCGCGCGGCCGTCGGCATCCCCGTCCGCTTCGGCACCGACCTGTGGCCGCTCATCGCCCGCGAGGTGGAGAGCGTCTACTACGGCACGCTGCTGGAGTCGTGGGGGAGGGCGGACGAACGCGAGCCGTTCACGGTCCGGTTCCTGGCCCTGGAGGACGAGGACGAGCGGGACGCCCTGCTCGACGAGCACCGCATCCCGCCGGCCGACCGCTGGAGCTGGGAGCGCCTCTCGAAGCCTTACGGCGACCGGGAGTTCGCGTCCCGCGAGGACTTCCGCGCCTGGCTGCTGACCTACCTCGCCGAGGACGTGCGCGCCGCCCGCGCCGGCAACGTCAGCGGCCCGCTCAAGGCCGCCCTCGACGTCATGCGCGACCTGCGCAACGAGATCCGCCTCGCCGTCGACCACGGCGGCCTCGAAGGCACCTCGCACCGCGACGACCTCGACGGCTGGTACACCCCGCTCAACGCCTTCCTCTCCATCGGCCCGCCGGCACAGCGCATCGAGGAGATGATCGCGCTGATCGAGGCGGGCGTGCTGGAGGTGACGGGACCGGGCACGGTCGTCCGCATCGACACGACGGAGGCGGCGGCGTTCACGGCGAGCTCGGACCTCGTACCGGGCGAACCGATCCGCTCCAAGGTCCTGATCGAGGCCCGGCTCCCCGAACCCGACCTGCGCCGCACCGCCGACCCGCTGCTGCGGCACCTGCTCAACACCGACCAGATCACGACCTTCCGCATCGACGCCGCCACCGGCAGCAGCTACGAGACCGGCGGCCTCGCGGTCACCGAACGCCCGTACCACGTCATCGACGGCCGCGGCCACGCCCACCCGCGCCGCTTCGCCTACGGCGTCCCGACCGAGGCCGTGCACTGGGTGACCGCGGCCGGCATCCGCCCCGGCGTCGACTCGGTCACGCTCGGCGACTCGGACGCCATCGCCCGCGCGGTACTGGCCCTCCCGCCGGTCGCCCATGTACCGGTGGCACTGCGCCCGGTGCGCCCGGAGTCGGAGCTGACGGGGGTGATCGTGTGACCGACGCCCTGGAGGACGCCGGCCTCCTCTCCCCCGTCCGGGCCGGCACCCCCGCCGAAGCGGCCGTCTGCGACCGGGCCTGGCTGCAGGCCATGCTCGACGCGGAGGCGGCCCTGGCCCGCGCCCAGGCCCGCCTCGGCACCCTGCCCGCGAAGGCCGCGGCCACCATCACGGCCGCGGCCCGCGCGGAGGCCATGGACCTGCGGGGGCTGGCCCTCGCGGCGCGGGAGACGGCGAACCCGGTCGTGGGCCTGGTCCAGGCCCTCACCCGGGTCGTCGCGGAGACGGATCCGAAGGCTGCGGAGTATGTGCACCGGGGCTCGACGAGCCAGGACATCCTGGACACGGGCGCGATGCTGGTGGCGCGGCGGACGATGGGGTTGATACGGGCGGACCTGGCCCGAACGGCACGCGGGTTGGCGGTACTTGCGGCCGAACACCGGGACACGCTGATGCCCGGCCGCACCCTGGCCCTGCACGCCGTACCGACGACGTTCGGCCTGAAGGCGGCCGGCTGGCGGCAGTTGGTGCTGGACGCGGATGCGCGGCTGGCGGAGGTGGAGGCCCGGCTCCCGGTCTCGCTCGGCGGGGCGGCGGGGACGCTGGCGGGGTACGTGGAGTACGCGCGCCTGGAGGGCGTCCTGGACGGAGCCGCGTACGCGGGCCGACTGCAGGCGGCGTTCGCGGAGGAGACGGGTCTGGCGGCGCCGGTCCTGCCCTGGCACGCGCTGCGAACCCCCCTGGCCGACCTGGGCTCGGCCCTGGCCTTCACGGCAGGGGCACTGGGAAAGATCGCCGTGGATGTGCTGGCCCTGACGCGCACGGAGGTCGGGGAGGTCACGGAGGCGGCGGTGACGGGGCGGGGAAGCTCGTCGGCCATGCCGCAGAAGCAGAACCCGGTGCTGGCGACGCTGGTGAGAAGCGCGGCGCTGCAAGTGCCGGTGATCGCCGCAGGGTTGACGCAAGCCCTGCTGACCGAGGACGAACGCTCGGCGGGCGTCTGGCACGCCGAGTGGCAGTTGCTACGGGAGTGCCTCCGCCTGACGGGAGGCGCCGCCCACACCGCGGCGGAACTGGCCGAGGGCCTGACCGTGCACCCGGACCGCATGCGGGCCAACCTGGCGCTGACCGGCGCGCAGGTGGTGACGGAACGGATCGCGGCGGTACTGGCACCGCGGCTGGGCAAGGCGGAGGCGAAACGGGCCCTGACGCGGGCGGCGGAGGAGTCCAGGGCCGGTGGGAAGCCGCTGCCGGAGCTGCTTGCGCAGCACTTCACGGCGGACGAACTGGCGGAACTGTGCGACCCCGCTGGGTATGTGGGGGTTGCGGGGGCGCTGACGGACCGGGCGCTGGGGCGGTAGGGGGTGCCACGGTCTTGCAGCGCCCCGTAAGGGGCGCGGGGAACTGCGCGACCAGCCCCCACCGGCCGGCAGGGGTCCGGGGCGCAGCCCCGAATACCTCGACTGCGGGTGCGCCGTGGTTGCTCGCGCAGTTCCCCGCGCCCCTTCGGGGCGCTGGCCTACTCGGTGTGCCCTATGAAGGCCATCCAGGCGGCCGGTGAGAGTCTTATCTGCGGGCTGTTGCCGAGCTTCGAGTCCCGGATGAGGACGATGCACGGGCAGGCGGCGACTTCAATGCATTCCCCCGTGTCGTCGCTGAAGCTGGACTTGATCCATATTCGGTCCGTGTTCACAGTGCCTCCGCCAACCTGCTGATGATTTCCGCTGATTCCTTGGGACGGAGGGCCTGACCGGCGATCGCCGCGAAGCGCTGGGACAGGAGGCTCACTTGTTCTGCGGAGCCGTAGAGCAGCTGCACCAACTGTCCCTCCACGTAAGCGAGGCGATCATGGTCGGGCAGATCCAGGAGGCTGAAAGACCCACTGAGCCCGGAGTGGCAGCCCCCCGTCTCCATCACCTGAACGTTCACGTTGCGCTGAGCACCTACCTCCAGCAGGCGACGTAGCTGGCGCCGGTGCGCCTCGGCACCGGCGAGCTGATGGTGCAACACCGCCTCCTGGATGATGAAGTTGAACGATGTCGTCGGCTTCTGCAGAAGCGGCTGCCGAGCCAGTCGGACCGCCACGAGTTCGTCGATCGACTCGTCATCCAGGGGAGGCCAGCGAGTGGCAAACATCGTGCGCATCGTCTCCTCGGTCTGGAGCAGTCCGGGAAACGTCAACGGGCGATAGGTGCTGACGGCGACCGCCTTGGCCTCGTACCGCATATATTCCTGCGTCCGCACCGGAACAACCGACTCGGGCTGCAGATACTCCTTCCCGGCGAGCAACTTCCCCCGTGCCCCGAACATCTCGTCCGCGATCTGCAGCACCCGTTCGGTCGGCCGCCGCCTCCCCAGCTCCATCGACTCGATGGTCGCGTACCCGTACCCCGCCTCCTTGGCGAGCTCCTCCCGCGTGAACCCTGCGCCCGTGCGCCACAGCTTGATCTGGTTCCCGCAGTACCGCCAGCCGAGCGGCGGCTGGGAAGCCTCGTCCGTCACCGCACCCCACCTCCCCGGTGCCGAGGGGCGCGGGCCCGTCACCCGCACTCACCTCGCTACCGCGAATCCTGCTCGGCAGCCAGACACCTTTCAGCCCGAACGGCCGAACTCACCGCTCGCGGGTGAGGCTCGACAGGTACTCCCGTTCCGGCAGGCTCAACGTGAGCCGGGCGGCGGAGCCGTCCGCCGGTTCTCGACATGCTTCCGGTGCCGGAAACTGTTATTTCTGCCCGCCGAAAGTGACGGTTTCCGACACCGGAAGCACCGGCTCCCCCACCGCCTCCCGCACCCGGCGCCATGTTCCTCGCGCCGCCTCCCTGCTCCTGTCCTCCAGGGTCCGGCACACCGCGCCGTACGACACCCCCAGCCTGCCCAGCGCCCCCCACACCGCCCGGCCCGCCGCTTCCCGGCCGCTCAGCGTGTCGCCCTCCAAAGGCAGGGGGCATATCCCGTTCCCCGGCCCCAACGGCAGCGCCACCGCCGTGCCCCAGGCCACATATCGCTCCACGCAGCGCACCCCCGACCACATCACCGTCTGGGGGACGGCGCCGGATGCGGCGAGGGAGGCCCAGCGATCGCCGCCCAGGCGTTCCTCGTACGCGTCGTACACCATCTGAGCCGCCGCCCGGCCCGCCTCGCCGCGCAGGGCGCGGGCCTGCGGGGTGCCCAATCGGGCCAGAAGGCGGTCCACTTCGGTGCCTATGCGGCCCACCGGCAGCTCCGCCACCGAGGCGATGCCGGAGAGTGAGTGGCCCGCGGCGCGGGCGTGTTCCAGGCCGGTCGTGTAGGCGTCGGCGACCTCCCCGTAGCGGCGCAGGGAGAAGATCTCCGTGACATGCACGCCGATCCTGCGCCCGATGCAGGCGCGGACGGTCTCCAAGGCGGTGGGGGACGTTGCCGGGATCTTCACCAGGATATTGGGCCTGTTGACGGCGCGGACCAGGGCCTCCGCGTCGGCCGGCCGGGGGTCCGGGCCGGCGTCCGCCGAGACATGGCCCTCCCGGCCCCGCGTGGCCTCGTACACCGGCAGGAGGTCGTCGCAGGCCCAGCGCGCGTCGCAGGCGATCAGGGCCTGCAGCGCCGCGTCCGGCCGCACGTCGCGGTGGGCGAGGAAGCGGAGTTGCTCCGCATACTCGTCATACGCGTCGTCGGCGCCGGCCGGCGAAGCCGCCAGCACCGCCGCGTCCAGGCGTGCCCCGCGCACCCCCCGGTGCCGGACCAGATCCGCCAGGCCGCCCGACGCGAGGAGTCGCCTGCCGGCGCCGTCGAGCCACGGCGACACCCCTTCCGCCGCCAGTCGGTCCAGGTCGCCGCCGACGGCGGTCAACTCCCGTTCTGTCATGGAATGGTCCGGCTTCTGTGAGCTGTCGGGTTGTGGGTTGTGGGCTGGTGTCCGATGGGCGAGGAAACGGGTGGGGGCGGGAATCAGGATAAGGAACGTCCAGGATGCGAACCAGCGGTTCCCGCACGGTCGTACACGGTCCGTCACCGGACGCACGCCGACTTGATGGATCCGCCCGCCTTTTGACGGAGTCCGGCGAACTCCCCCGGCTGTCCTGGCAGTTTCCGCGGTGCCCTTGCAGCATCGGGAACGGATCACTTCGGTCCGTTCGTATCCGTTCCCGTTCGCTCACCCGCCGAGGGGCATCACCTTCATGATCAAGCTTGCCGTCATCTACTCCTCCTCGACCGGAAATGTGCACCGGCTCGCCGAGGCCGCGGCGGAATCCGCGGAAAAGGCCGGTGCCGAGGTCCGGCTGCGCAAGGTCGCCGACCGCGCGGAGACGATCGTGCCCGGCAACGACGCCTGGAATACTGCGTGGACGGAGCACGTGGCGGCCACCCGTGACATTCCGGAGGCCACGCTCGACGACCTCGACTGGGCCGACGCGGTGCTGTGGGGAACGCCCGGCCGCTACGGGCTTCCCTCGGGCCCGCTGAAGCAGTTCATCGACACCACGCTGCCCCTGCACAGCCGCCGCGGGCTGGTGAACAAGGTGATGTCCTCCTTCACCTCGACGGCCACGCTGCACGGCGGTCAGGAAAGCACGATTCTCGCGCTGAACAATGCGTTCTACCACTGGGGCGCCATTGTCGTTCCGCCGGGCGTGGCCGACCCGATCCAGCTGGCGCCGACCAATGGCAACCCCTATGGCGTCAGCAGCGTTTCGCGCAACGAGCCGGGCAATGTCGACGAGGACAATCTCGCCGCCATCGCCTACCAGTCGCGCCGGGTCGTCGAGATCACGACCGCGCTCCGCCGGGGCCTCGAGGCCGCTGCCTGACGGCAAACCCCTTCCGGCCTCCCTCACCGGCTTCATCGGCCCTGGAGACTTCCGTGAACAATGCACTGCTCGACGCACGTCTGAGACCCGCCCTGCAGCAGCCCGACTGGGGCGACGCCGCACCGCAGGCCCGGCGGGTGCGCGAGGAACTGGCCGCGCTGCCCGCGCTGGTGCGGCCCTCCGACATCCGCATGCTGCGCGACCGCCTGGCCCTGGTGGCCGGCGGGGAGGCGCAGGTCGTGCAGGCCGGCGACTGTGCGGAGGACCCGGCGGAGTGCACGGCCGGGTACGTGGCCCGCAAGGCCGGGCTGCTGGACGTGCTGGCCGGCGTCCTGAAGATGATCACGCACCGGCCGGTGGTCCGGGCGGGGCGCATCGCGGGCCAGTACGCCAAGCCGCGGTCCAGCCCGGTCGAGCTCGTCCACGGCACCGAACTCCCCGTCTACCGCGGGCATTTGGTCAATGATCCCGAGCCTCATCCGGATCGCCGCCGGCCCGACCCGCAGCGGCTGACGGCCGGGTACCGGGCCGCGCAGGAGGCCATGACGCATCTCGGCTGGCGCGGCCCCGCCCGCCGCCCGGGCGGCTGCCCGCCGGTGTGGACCAGCCACGAGGCGCTGCTGCTGGACTACGAACTGCCGCTCGTGCGGCGGGACGAGGAGGGGCGGGCCTGGCTGACGTCCACGCACTGGCCCTGGATCGGCGAACGGACCCGCCGCACGGACGGCGCGCACGTCGCCCTGCTGGCCGAGGTCGCCAACCCCGTCGCCTGCAAGGTCGGTCCGGCCATGGGCACGGACGAACTGCTGGAACTGTGCGCACTGCTCGACCCGGACCGGGAGCCGGGCCGGCTGACCCTCATCGCGCGTATGGGGGCGGATGTCGTGGCCGACCGGCTGCCGCCGCTGGTGGCGGCGGTGCGGGACGCGGGGCATCCGGTCGCCTGGCTCACCGACCCGATGCACGGCAACACCGTGGCCGGGCCGGACGGGCTCAAGACCCGGCTCGTGGACACGGTCGTCCGCGAGGTCCGCGGCTTCCAGCACGCGGTGCGCACGGCGGGCGGCGTCGCGGGCGGCCTGCATCTGGAGACCACGCCGGACGACGTGACCGAGTGCGCGACGGACGCCTCCGCGCTGGGGCGCGTGGGCGACAAGTACACGAGCTTCTGCGATCCGCGCCTCAACCCGCGGCAGGCCGTCACGGTGGTCTCCGCGTGGCAGGGCTGACGGGAGGAGGGACAGACGTGGAGAAGAGGACGAGGACTGCCCTGGTCACCGGTGCCGCGAGCGGCATCGGTGCGGCGGTGGCGCTGGCGCTGGGCCGGGCCGGGGACGACGTGGTGATCGCGGCCGTCGACCGCGACGCGGAGGCCCTGCGGGGCACCGTGGCGAAACTGGCCGCCGCCGGGGTGCGGGCGGAGGGGTACGTGTGCGACGTGACCGACGCGGCGCGCGTCGCGTCGGTCGTCGACGAGGTCGAGAACCGGCTGGGCCCGGTGGAGAGCCTGGTCAACGCGGCCGGCGTGCTGCGGACGGGCGCGGTCGCGGACCCGGACTCGGACTTCGGGGACGAGGACTGGGACGCGCTGTTCTCGGTCAACGCGAAGGGCGTGTTCCACGTGTCCCGGGCCGTGGTGCGGCACATGACCGCACGGCGGCGCGGGGCGATCGTGACGGTGGCGTCGAACGCGGCCGGCACACCGCGCCATGGGATGGCCGCGTATGCGGCCTCGAAGGCGGCGGCCGCGATGTTCACCAAGTCGCTGGGGCTGGAGGTGGCGCCGTACGGGATCCGGTGCAACGTGGTTGCACCGGGGTCGACGGATACGCCGATGCTGAGCTCGATGTGGACGGAGCGGACCACGGTGCGGAGCACCATCGAGGGCAGCCTCGACACCTTCAAACTCGGCATTCCGCTCGGCAAGTTGGGGCGGGCGGAGGACGTTGCGCAGGCCGTGGCCTTTCTGCTCTCCGAGCAGGCCGGGCACATCACGTTGCACGAGTTGACCGTGGACGGCGGGGCGACGTTGGGGCGTTGAGCATTCGACTGCACACCGCGCCCCGTAAGGGGCGCTGGGGGCACCTCCCAGCGGTAGCTGGGGGAGGAACTGCGCGACCAGCCACAACCGACCCGCACCCACCCAAGGACACTTCATGCCCGGCATCCCCCCGATCACCCCCTACCCCATGCCCACCGCCCACGAGTTGCCTGCCAACACCGCCTCCTGGGCCGCCGATCCCTCGCGTGCCGTGCTGCTCCTGCACGACATGCAGCGGTACTTTCTCCGGCCCCTCCCCGAGGGGCCCCGCCGCGAGCTCGTCCGTAATGCCACCCGGCTCCGCCGCGCCGCGCAGGCGCACGGGATGCCCGTCGCCTATACCGCGCAGCCCGGCGGGATGACCGACGAACAGCGCGGGCTGCTCAAGGACTTCTGGGGGCCCGGCATGCGCGTCGACCCCGCCGACCGGCAGGTCGTCGAGCCGCTCGCGCCCGCCCCGGGCGACTGGGTGTTCACCAAGTGGCGCTACAGCGCCTTCTTCAAGTCCGAACTGCTCGACCGCATGCGCGCCGCCGGCCGCGACCAGCTGATCATCGCCGGTGTCTATGCGCACGTCGGTGTCCTGATGACCGCCGTCGAGGCCTACACCAACGACATCCAGGCCTTCCTCGCCGCCGACGCCGTCGCCGACTTCTCCGAGGAGTACCACCGCATGGCCCTCACATACGCCGCCGAGCGGTGTGCTGTCGTCGCCACCACCGAGTCACTCGTGGCGGCAGCATGAACGACGGCCTGCTCGACCGCATCCTCGGCCCCCGGCCGCCCGCCGCCTTTGCTCTCCTCCACCGGCCCGAGACGGCCGGGCCGGGCACGCTCGATGTGCTCGCCGGGCGCATCACCGCCCCGGAGACCCTCGCCGACCTGCCGGTGGACGACTGCGACGACGTGCTCGTCCTCGTCCCCTACCGGCAGATCGCCGAGCGCGGGTTCACGGCGGCCGACGACGGCTCCCCGCTGCTCGCCATGTCGGTCACGGAGAAGGCGGTTCTGCCCGTCGGCGAAGTGCTCGGCCGGATACCCGACGTGCCGATCACCCTCACCGGCAAGCACTTCGACGTCGACGACGACGCCTACGCGGAGACCGTCCGGCGGGTGATCGCGGACGAGATCGGGGAGGGCGAGGGCGCCAACTTCGTCATCAAGCGCTCCTTCACGGCCGACATCACCGGCTACGGCACCGCGCACGCGCTGACCTTCTTCCGGCGGCTCATGGAACGCGAGTCCGGCGCGTACTGGACGTTCCTCGTGCACACCGGCGGTCGCACGTTCGTGGGGGCCACGCCCGAGCGGCACATCAGCGTGCACGGCGGGCGGGCCGTGATGAACCCGATCAGCGGCACCTACCGCTACCCGGCCGCCGGGCCCAGCCTGCCCGAGGTCATGGACTTCCTCGCCGACCGCAAGGAGGCCGACGAGCTGTACATGGTCGTCGACGAGGAACTCAAGATGATGGCCCGCATCTGCGACACGGGCGGGCGCGTGACCGGCCCGTACCTCAAGGAGATGGCGCGGCTGGCGCACACCGAGTACTTCATCGAGGGCACCACCGACCGGGACGTGCGCGAGATCCTGCGCGAGACGATGTTCGCGCCCACGGTCACCGGGAGCCCGCTGGAGAGCGCCTGCCGGGTCATCGGCCGGCACGAGCCGCAGGGCCGCGGGTACTACAGCGGCGTGGCCGCCCTCGTCGGGCGCGACGAGCACGGTGCGCGGACGCTGGACTCCGCGATCCTCATCCGTACCGCGGACATCGACCGGGCCGGGCGGCTGCGCATCGGCGTCGGTGCCACGCTCGTCCGGCACTCGGACCCGGCGTCCGAGGTCGCCGAGACGCGGGCCAAGGCGGCGGGGCTGCTCGCGGCCCTGGAGGCCGGGCCGTCCGCCCGCTTCGGCGCCCACCCGAGCGTCCGGGAGGCGCTCGCCCGCCGCAACGACACGATCGCCGGCTTCTGGCTGGCCTCGGGGGCCGGGCGGCAGCACACGCACCCGGCCCTGGAGGGGCGGCGGGTGCTGGTCGTCGACGCCGAGGACACGTTCACGTCGATGATCGACCACCAGCTGCGGGCCATGGGGCTCGCCGTGACCGTGCGCCGCTTCGACGAGCCGTACACGTTCGAGGGGTACGACCTGGTCGTCCTGGGGCCGGGGCCCGGGGATCCACGCGAGGCGGCCCACCCGAAGATTGCACATCTTCGGGGGGCGGTACGGGGGCTCCTCGCGGAGCGGCGGCCGTTTCTGGCCGTGTGCCTGAGCCATCAAGTGCTGGCGCTGGAGCTGGGGTTCGGACTGCGTCGGCGGGCGGTGCCCAACCAGGGGGTGCAGAGGCGCATCGATCTGTTCGGGCGCACCGAGCGTGTCGGGTTCTACAACACGTTCGCCGCGCACGGTGAGGGTGTCGACTCCGTCGAGGTCAGCCGCGATCCGGAGACCGGGGAGGTGCATGCCCTGCGGGGGGCGCACTTCGCGTCGATGCAGTTCCATGCCGAGTCCGTTCTCACTCAGGACGGGCCACGGATCACCGGCACCTTGCTGGCGCGGCTCGCCGAAGGGGTGCCTGTCGCTTGACGGTTCGACTGCGGGCCGGCTGTGGCTGGTCGCGCAGTTCCCCGCGCCGGACTTCACTCCGTGCCCCGTAAGGGGCGCGGGGAACTGCGCGAGCAACCACACACCCACCCGCACCCGACAAAGGAGCTTCCCATGCTGCCGATCACGGCAAGCGACACCGGAATCCAGATGGGCCTCGTCGCCGAGCGTGCCGTACCCGCATACGGCGACACCCCCATCACCCTCGACCACGACATGCCGCTTCTCCCCGGCGCCGGACGGCAATTCACCTTCGCCGCCCTCGCCGACCACATCGATGACATAGCCGCCCGGCTCTGGGCCGCGGGCGTCCGCCCGGCCCAGCGTGTCGCCATCCACAAAACATCCGGCTTCGACATCAACGTCCTGTCCTGCGCCGCCGCCCGCATCGGCGCCGTCCCCGTGCAGCTCTCCCCGGGGCTGGACGGGGCCAGTGTGCTGGCCCTGCTCGACCGGCTGGAGCAGCCGTACCTGGTGACCGACCTCGCCAAGCTCGACGGGCCGCTCAGCGACCCCCAACTGGCCAACATCACCAAGGCCGTGCTCGTCGTAGCCGGTTCCCGCCCCGGCACCGTCGCGCTCGCCGGCCTGGCCGGCGCCCCCCGCGTCGAGGCCGTCGTCCAGGAGCTGGACGAGCCCGCGCTCATCACGCACACCTCCGGCACCACGGGGCTGCCCAAGCTGCTGGTGCACACGCCCCGTACGCTGCACGGCCGTTACCGGCCGCAGGCCAAGCTCTTCGACCTCGTCCGGCGCCAAGAGACCGTCGCCCTGCACGTGTCGTACGTGCACTCCCGCATGCCGCTCGCACTCGCCGTGCTGCTGCCGCGCGGTGTCCCGTTCCTCGTCATGGACGATGCGACACCGGACCACGTGGCCGCGTTCTTCGCCGAGCACCGGCCCGCGTTCGTCGAGTCGGCCCCCAACTCGTTCATGGAGTGGGAGGAGTTGGCGGACGACCCGCGCAAGCCGTTCGCGAACGTGAAGTACTTCAGCAGCACCTTCGACGCCATCCACCCGAGCACGATGCACCGCCTGCTGCACGCCTCGGAGCGGCACCACCCGGTCTTCTACCAGATCTACGGGCAGAGCGAGACGGGCCCGCTCGTCGGCCGCGCGTTCACCCGCGAGACGGCGCTGGGTGCCGACGGGCGCTGCCAGGGGTACGCCTTCCCCGGCGACACGAAGTTCCGGCTCGTCGCCCGGGGCGGCAAGGAGCCGTCGCGCGAGCACCCCGGATACATCGAGGTGCAGGCCGCGGGCCGGGTGCTCACGTACTACGGCGAGGGCGAGCGCTATGCGGGCCAGGTCCAGGAGGGCGGCTGGTGGCGCGGCATGGACGTCGGCTACCGGACCGAGGAGGGCTGTCTGCACCTGCTGGACCGCGAGGTGGACGTCGTCCCGACGATCCACAGCACCCTGGAGGTCGAGGACACCGTCCTGGACCGGCTGGACGAGCTGACCGAGCTGGTGGTGCTGCGCGGGCCGCAGGACGAGCCGCTCCCGGTGGTGTGCACCCGCAAGGACCTGCCGCTGGATCCGGTGCGCTGGCGCGAGGCCGTGGCGGACTTCCCGCCGATGGCCGAGCCCGTCCGGCTCACGCTGGACGAGCTGCCGCGCACGGCCACGATGAAGGTGCAGCGGATCGAGCTCACCCGGCGCCTGCACGAGCGGCTGACGCAGGAGTGGAGCTCGTGACCGACGTCGACGTGCTCGTGGTCGGTGCCGGGCCGACCGGTCTGCTCGCGGCCTGCGAGCTGCTGCGGCGCGGTGTGCGCGTGCGCGTGATCGACCGGGCGGCGGAGCCGATGCGGGTGCCCAAGGCGCTGTCGCTGTGGCCGCGGGTGCTGGACATCCTGGAGGACCTGGGCGTCGCCGACGAGATCCGCCGGGCCTCCGTGCCGATCCGGGCGTTCAGTTACTTCTCCGAGCGGCGGCCGCTGGCCTCGTTCACGTTCGCCGAGGACCTGCGGGCGCGCCAGTTGCCGCAGCCGGAGACCGAGCGGATCCTCGCCCGGCGGCTGCGGTCGCTGGGCGGCAAGATCGAGCGGGGTGTGCGGCTGCTGGCGCTGGACGACGTGGACTTCTCCGGCCGCATCGAGGCGACGGACGGCGTCACGGCCGTGCTGGAGCATGCCGGCGCGGTACTGGAGCGGTTCCGGGTGCCCTTCGTGATCGGTGCGGACGGGGCGGGCAGTTCCGTGCGCGGGCAGCTGGGCATCGGGTTCCAGGGGACGACGTACGAGATGGCGTTCGCGCTCGTGGACTCCCGTGTCGAGGGCCGGCTGCCGCGGGACGAGATCCTCTACTACCAGGCGCCGACGGGCACGTTGGTGATCGTTCCGCAGCCCGGCGGCGTCCACCGCTTCCTGTCCGTCATGCCCGAGGGCGGCGGCGAGGTGGGGGTGCCGATGATGCAGGCGCTGGTGGACGAGCGCGGTCCGCGCGGGGTGCGGCTGACGGAGCCGGTGTGGCAGACGGAGTTCCGGGTGCACGCGCGGCGGGCCACGGAGTTCCGGCGGGGCCGGGTCTTCCTCATGGGGGATGCGGCGCATGTGCACAGCCCGGCGGGCGGGCAGGGGATGAACAACGGGCTGCAGGACGCGCACAACCTGGGCTGGAAGCTGGCCGCCGTGATCCGCGGCGAGTCGCCGTCCTCCCTGCTCGACGGCTACGGTCCCGAACGCTCCGAGGCCACGCGGAAGATCGTCCGGGACACGGACGTCCAGACCCGGGCCTGGATGGCGGACGGTCCCGGCCGGGTACTGGCCCGGGACGCGGCCTTCCGGCTGCTGGACCGCACGGGTGCCGTGTCCCGCTTCTACACGCCGGTCATGGCGGGGCGGCGGCTGGCCTATGCGCCGGAGCGGGACACCCAGCTGCCGGGCGGCCGCGCCGCGTGCCGGCTGCGGGGGCGGCTGTCCGGCGGGGCCCGCGTCGGCGGCACGTTCCCGCGGCAGGCCGCGCTCGCGGCCGGTATCGGGGGGCCGCAGGACGGTCCGCCGGGCTGGACGCTGGCCCTCCATACGCCCGCGGCCGACAGTGCGTGGCTGACGGAAATCGGCCATATCGCGGCCCGTTGGCCGCAGATCGCCGTCGTGCGGCTGCCCAAGTCGGCCGGAGCGGCGACGGGTTGCGGCAAACAGGGCTATTACCTCGTCCGCCCGGACGGACATATCGCAGCACATGGCCACAAGAACGACCTGAACCGGCTGGAGCGGGAACTCGGCACCGTCCTCGCGCACCGGGCGGCGATGACCTGACATTTCCCACTACCTCAGGGGCCTTCCTCCCATGTGGGAGTTGCCTCTGAGGTAGAAGCATGTACAAGTATTTTGCACGACCAATTACCCGTCTATACCATCCAGTTCATGCGAATGAGCGAGGGCGTGGAATGGGCCTTGCACACCTGCCTCAACCTGGCCTGGGTCGGCCCGGAGCGGGCGGTGACCGCGGCGCGGCTCGCCGCGTTCTACGACCTTCCCCCGGCCTATCTCGGCAAACAGCTGCAGGCGCTGACCCGGGCCGGGGTGGTCAGCTCCAGTCCCGGCCCGCGGGGCGGCTTCCGGCTGGCGCGCGAGCCCGGGGCCATCACGCTGATGGACATCGTGGCCGCCATCGAGGGCCCGGAGAAGGCGTTCCGCTGTTCCGAGATCCGCCACCGCGGGCCCCAGAGCCAGATATCGCAGGTCACGGACCATCCCTGCCATGTGTCCCGGTACATGAGGGAGGCCGAGCTGGCCTGGCGGCGGCAGCTGGCCGCCAGGACGCTCACCGACCTCCAGCACACGGTGGTCCGCAGCTCGCCGGGCATTCCGGAGCGGACGCGGGAATGGTTCCTCGCTCAATGATCGCGAATTGCGTTCATTGTGGTCGCGCTCCGAAGCGCCCGCACCGGGCGCCCCTTACGGGGCCGTGGTCGCGCCCACGCGGCGGAGCCGCATACCGACACAGTCCCGCGCCCCTTACGGGGCGCACCGTGACGGGGCGCTTACGGCGCCGGCGGCAGCGCCCCGCACAGCGCCTCCAGGGCACCGGCAAACGCGTGTTCCGGCGGCGTGCCGTAGCCGACGACCAGCCCGTCGGACGGGCCCGCCCCGCACACGTCATGCCGGTACAGACCGAGCCCCTCCACGGCCAGCCCCTGCCAGGCGGCCGCCCGCACCACGGACTGCTCGGTGCCGGGCGGCAGTTCGAGCACCGCGTGCAGCCCGGCCGCGATGCCGGTGACCCGGACGTGCGGGGCGCGCTCGGCGAGGACGGCGATCAACTGGTCGCGGCGGCGCCGGTAGTGCTTGCGCATCCGGCGCACGTGCCGGTCGTACGAGCCCGACGCGATGAAGTCCGCGAGGGTCAGCTGCTCCAGGGCGCTCGCGAACATCTCCCGGTCGCCCTTCGCCGCGACCACGTCGTCCACCAGATGCCCCGGCAGCACCATCCAGCCCAGCCGCAGCGCCGGCGAGAGACTCTTGCTGACCGAGCCGATGTAGACCACGCGTTCCGGGTCGAGGCCCTGCACGGCGCCCACCGGCTGCCGGTCGTAGCGGAACTCCCCGTCGTAGTCGTCTTCCAGCACCAGACCGCCGCCCGCCCGCGCCCAGTCCACGACCGCCGCCCGCCGCTCCGGGTGCAGCGGGCCGCCCGTGGGGAACTGGTGGGCCGGGGTCAGCAGCACGGTCTGCGCGCGCGTCCCGTCGAGCTTCTCGACACAGGCCCCGTGCGCGTCCACCGGCAGCGAGACGGTGCGCAGCCCGGCGGCGGCGAGCAGGGAGCGGTAGTGGCCGAGGCCGTACGCCTCCACGGCGACGGTCCCGCTGCGCACTTCGCCGAGCAGGCGCAACGCCCCTGCGAAGCCCGAGCAGATGACGATCCGGGCGGGGTCCGCCCGTACACCGCGGGCCCGGGCCAGGTACTCGGCCACGGCGTGCCGGAGTTCGATGCGTCCGCGCGGATCGCCCGGCCCGAAGGCGTCGTTGGGGGCCGCGGTCAGGGCGCGGCGTGCGGAGGCGAGCCAGGCGGTGCGCGGAAAGGCGGAGGCGTCCGGGGTGCCCTGGACGAGGTTGTAGGCGGGTCGGGACGGGCGGTTGGGGGTGGTGGGACGGCGCGGGGTGTCGCTCTTCGGCGGCTGGGCGCGCCGGGCGACCTGGGTGCCGGATCCCTGACGGGCCGTCAACCACCCTTCGGCGACGAGCTCGGCGTACGCCTCCGCCACGGTGTTGCGGGCGAGGCCGAGGTCGGCGGCGAGCGAACGGTAGGGCGGCAGCCGGGTGCCGGGGGCGAGCCGGCCGGTGCGTATCGCCTCGCGCAGCGCGGCCATCAGCGCACCGCGTCGGCTGCCGGGCTCCGCGGGCAGTTCCAGATGCAGGTCACTGCCCGGCGCGTCACCGGGGTCACCTTGCGGATTGACCATCGATTTCACCCCGGAATTGCACCACAGACACGGGCGATTGTCCTCCTAGGGTCGGTGACATGACTGCTGCTCAGCGAATGAACTTCACCAAGGCCGCCCCCAAGGTCTTCAAGGCGATGATCGCCCTGGACGCGGCCGCCCGCGCCGACCTGGACCCGACGCTCGTCGAGCTCGTCCAGATCCGCGCGTCCCAGGTCAACCACTGTGCGTACTGCCTCGACATGCACACCAAGGACGCCCGCAAGGCGGGCGAGAGCGAGGAGCGGATCTACCAGCTGAACGCGTGGCGCGAAGCCGGGCTCTACACGGAGAAGGAGCAGGCCGCCCTCGCCCTGACCGAGGCGGTCACCGTCCTGACGGACGGGTTCGTCCCGGACGCGGTGTACGAGGAGGCCGCGCGCCACTTCGAGGAGTCGGAGCTGGCGCAGCTGATCGCGCTGATCTTCACGATCAACGCGTGGAACCGCATCGCGGTGTCGACCCGGAAGATCCCCGGAACCGAGTGACGCCTACCCGACCGTCGCCCCGCAGCGCGGAAACGTTGCGGGGCGACAACCCAAGGGAGCCCGCACCATGACCACCACGGACACCCCGATAACCACCGGGGAGCCCCGAAGAGCCCCGCTCAAGGGCTGGCTGGCCGTAGCCGCCGTCACGCTCGGCATCTTCAGTCTGATGACCTCCGAGCTCCTCCCCGTCGGCCTCCTCACCCCGGTCGGCGAAGCCCTCCACGTCTCGGACGGCACCGCCGGCCTGATGGTCACGGTGCCCGGCCTGGTCGCCGCGCTCTCCGCGCCCATCGTGACGGTCGCGACCGGCCGCGTCGACCGCCGCATCGTCCTCGGCGTCCTCGTCGGCCTGGTCGGCGTCGCCAACCTCGCCTCCGCCTTCGCCGACCACTTCGCGGTCGTCCTCGGCGCCCGTTTCCTCATCGGCATAGCCGTCGGCGGCTTCTGGGCCATCGCGGGCGGCATCGCCCTGCGCCTGGTGCCCGAGGAGCACGTGGGCCGGGCCATGGCCATCATCTTCGGCGGTGTCGAGACCGCCTCCGTCCTGGGCGTGCCGACCGGCACCCTGATCGGCGATCTCAGCGACTGGCGCACGGCGTTCGCGGCCGTCGGCGGTCTCGGCCTCGCCTCGCTGTGCGCCATGGTCCTGCTGCTGCCGCCGCTGCCCGCCGACGAGTCCCTCACGTTCGCCGAACTGCCGCGCGTCCTCCGGCGGAACCGCGGTGTGCGGGTCGGGGTCGTGATCACGTTCCTGCTGGTGACGGGCCACTTCGTGGCGTACACGTTCGTCCGCCCGATCCTGCAGGACGCGGGCGTGGACGGCAGCAAGGTCAGCATGATGCTGCTGATCTTCGGCGTGGCCGGCATCACCGGCAACTTCCTGGCCGGAGCGCGGGTTTCGCAGCACGTGCGGCGGATCGTACTGGTCATCTCCGTCGTGCTGACGGCCGCGATGGTGCTGTTCGCCCTGCTGGGCGGCGGCGGCATGGCCGTGGGCATCGTCCTGCTGATCCTGTGGGGCCTCGGCTACGGGGCCGTCCCCGTGAGCCTCCAGACGTGGATCCTCCAGGCCGCCCCCGAGGCCACGGAGGCCGCCTCCTCTCTCTACGTGTCGATGTTCAACTTCTCCATCGCACTGGGGGCGTTGGCGGGAGGCCTCGCCTTCGACAACATCGCCATGACGAGCGTGCTGTGGATCGGAGCGGTGCTCGCTGCGCTCACGCTGGCGGTGGTGGGGCCCCGCCGCAAGACCACCTGAACCCCGTCCCCCGCGCCCACTCCCCCGGGGCGCGGGGGGCGGCCCCTCTCCTGTCGAATACCGAAAGGCTGCCCGTGACCGCCATCACCCCCGCCGACCCCGGCTACGCCGCCCTCACCACCCGCGGCAACAACAAGCGGTTCACCGCGAACCCCGAGGCGTTCCACGTCGCCACGTCGACCGCCGACGTCGTCGCGGCCGTCACCGAAGCCCTGCGCAGCGGCAAGCGCATAGCCGTCCGCAGCGGCGGCCACGGGTACGAGGACTTCAGCGGTGCCCCGGGCACCCAACTCGTCGTCGACCTGGGCGAGATGACCGCCGTCGCCTTCGACGCCGAGCGCAACGCCTTCATGGTCGAGGCGGGCGCCCGGCTCGACGACGTGTACCGCACGCTGTACGAGGGCTGGGGCGTCGCCGTCCCGGCCGGCAACAGCGCCACCGTCGGCCTGGGCGGGCACGTCCAGGGCGGCGGCTACGGGTCGCTCAACCGCCGGCACGGGCTGATCGTCGACCACCTGCACGCCCTGGAGGTGGTCGTGACGGACGCGGCCACCGGCGAGGCCCGGGCCGTCGTCGCCACCCGCGACGCGGACGACCCGCACCACGACCTGTGGTGGGCGCACACCGGCGGGGGCGGCGGCAGCTTCGGCATCGTCACCCGGTACTGGTTCCGCAGCCCGGACGCCACCGGCACCGACCCGGAGCAGCTGCTCCCGCGCCCGTCCGCCGAGATGCTCACCAGCACCGTGCTGTTCCCGCGCGCCACGCTCGACAAGCCCGCGTTCCGCACGCTCGTCGGCGCCTACGGCCGCTGGCACGAGCGCAACAGCGCACCGGACTCGCCCTGCGTCCACCTCTTCGCCAGCCTGGTGCTGCTCGGCCGACAGCGGCCGCGGCCGGAGGAGGGGCAGGACATGGGCGCCGTCCTCGTCACGCACGTCGAGGCCGACCGCCCGGACGCCGCGCAGCTGCTCCAGGACTTCCTCGACGAGGTGACCGGGGACGCCGCCCTCTCCCCCGTCGTCCTGCCGACCGAGACCGTGCCGTGGCTCGTCTCCAAGAAGGCGCTGTCCGACGCGCAGGATGCCGAGATCGGCCGCCAGAAGGTCAAGTCCGCCAATTTGCTGGGGGCGTTCACGGACGACCAGGCGGACGCGCTGTACGACTTCCTCGACGACGCGGACGCCGTCCACGACAGCAGCCTCGTGGCCCTGGACTCCTTCGGCGGCCGCACCTCCGCCGTCGCACCGGACGCCACCGCCGCGGCCCAGCGCGATGCCGTCCTGAAGGTCCTCTTCATGAGCACCTGGCAGGACGCGGCGCTCGACGAGGCGGCCCTCGCCTGGATGCGGCGCTGCTACGGCGCGGTATTCGCCAAGACCGGCGGCGTCCCCGCCCCCGTCCCGGGCGGGAACGCGGACGGCTGTTTCATCAACTTCGCCGACGTCGACACCGCCGACCCCGAGCAGAACACGTCGGGCGTGCCGTGGCACGCGCTGTACTTCAAGGACAACTACCGCCGTCTGCAAGCAGTGAAGGGGGTGTACGACCCGGCCGAGGTGTTCCGCCACCCGCTCTCGGTGCGCCCGGCCTGACCGGGCGGGCCGCTGGGGCCGCTGTACCGACCGTGTCCGGACGGAAATACTCCGCTCCGGGCGCGGTCACTGCTGCATGCTCCCGTCATCTGGCCTTCACACCACGGGACTTGGGACCCCATTGACTCGGCCATTACTCGATGCGTAGCTTCCGACACGTACGCCGATCATTCTTTGCGCTGCACCATAGGGGGGCCACATGGGAAGCATTGTGTCGCAGGGGAGGAAGGCCGGTGCGAGTGCGCTCACCGTCCTGGAATTGCTGGCCGCCGAGGCGCCGATAAGCCACTTCGAGTCGCTGGTCGACGACGCCCGCCGGCAGGGCATGGGCGAAGCCGACCTGGCATTACTGGAAACGGCGAAACGGCTCGGTCTCGCGGTCTACGCGCAGGCGGAGCGAAGACAGCGCAAGGAGGCCCGGCTCACCGCGTTCATCGAGGCGGGAAAAGGCATCGCCACCGTCCAGGACGTGCCCTCCCTGCTTTCCGTGCTGGCCCGCAAGGCCTGCCGGCTCTTCGATCTCGACGTCGCCTGGATCACCGCCTTCGGCCGCGACGCGGGCACCGTCACCGTCAGTGCCTGCGACGGTCACACCACGGCGCTCCGCACCGGACTCCGCATTCCCGACGACCCCGCCATGAGCGGCGGCACCGCCCCTTTCTGGACCCCCGACGTCGCAGCCGACGAAAGACTCGCGCACAGTCCCGCGCTCGATTCCCTGCTGAAATCCGAGGGAATTCACGCCGTCGCCGCGATCCCCCTCACCGACGGCAGCCGCCCGTTCGGCACGCTGTACGTGGCGGGCCGCAGCACGCGCTGGTTCACGTCGGCCGAAGTGTCGCTCATGGCCTCCCTCGCCGAACTCGCCGACGTCACCATCGAGAAGACCCGCATGCTGGAACAGGCGGCCGACTGCCTCTCCGCCCCCGGACGCACCGCGGGGGACACCGCCTCCGTGCACGGCAGGCTGATGTCCCTCGTGCTGGACGGGGCCGGCCTGGCCGCCCTGCTCGACGAGGCGGGCCGCCATCTGGACGGCGCGCTGCGCGTCCACGCGCCCGACGGCGGGATCCTGGCCGGTGCGGACGGGATGCCCGCCGGGTCCGAGTCCGAGGCCGACACGCTGCGCGCCATGGTCGACGCCCACGCCCTGCGCGAACCGATCCTGCTGGACTGCGGCCTGTGGGCCGCGCCCCTCCTCGCGGGCGACCGGGACCTGGGCACGCTCCTGCTGCACCCCCGCCGGCCGCTCGCCGACGGGGACGAGCAGCTGCTCTCCTTCACCGCCCAGACCGTCGCCGCCCTGCTGCTCCTGCAGCACACCACCGCGCCGTCGGCCACCGGCCACGACCACGACTGGCTGCTGGACGACCTGCTGACCAGCCCGCAGCGCCCGGCGGGCCGGTTCGAGGAACGTGCCGCCCGGCTGGGCATCGACCTGGCCCGGCCGCACGTGGTCGTCGTCGCCCGCCCCGAGGGCGAGGCCGCGGACAACCGGACGGCCATCTGGGCGTCCTCGTACGCGCGCCGCATGAACGGCCTGAGGAGCACGCACGCCGGCTGCACCGTCCTGCTGGTGCCGGGCACCGATGCGACGGCCGCGGCGGAACAGGTTTCCCGCGGCCTGGCCCCGCTGCTGGAACGGCCGGTGACCGTCTGCGCCTCCGGCCCCATCACCTCGGTGGCTGCGGTGCCCGCCGCCTTCCAGGAAGCGCTGCGCTGCCTGGAGGCGATGATTGCGCTGGGCGCGACGGGGGGCTTCACGTCGGCCGCCGAACACGGCTTCCTGGGCGTGCTGTTGTCCGACACGCATGACGTCGAGGGGTTCATCCGCTCGATGATCGGGCCGCTGGTCGCGTACGACACGCAGCGCTACACGGAGTTCACGCGCACGCTGGACGCGTACTTCGCGGCGGGCGGCAGCATCAACCGCACGGCGGAACGCCTGCACGTCCACCCGAACACGGTGGGGCGCCGCCTGGAGCGGATCGGCGACCTGCTCGGTCCGGAGTGGCAGCAGCCGGAACGCGCCTTCGAAATCCAACTGGCGTTGCGGCTGAGCCGCATCCAGCACGTGTTGCGGGGGCGGCGTCCGCGGGTGCCGTGACCATCTGCGGGCCGGTGGGGGCCGATCGCGCAGTTCCCCGCGCCCCTGACGGGGCGCGATCTCGTGCCGGGTTCCGACTGCGCCCCGTCAGGGGCGCCGACCCGCACCCGAAGAACAAGCTGCGCCCCTTCAGGGGCGCGGGGAACTGCGCGACCCAGCCACCCACCGGCCCGCACCCGAAGAACAGCCAGGGCGCCCCCGGCGATCAGGCGCCGACGACCCGCAGCCGAGGCACCGGCACCACACCACCCCCGGCACCGCCCCCGCCGCCGGCACCGGCCCCGGCCCCGCCCCGCCCCAGCGCGGCCACCGTATGCGCAGCGGACGCCAACGTCACATGCCGGTGCCACCCCTTGTACGACCGCCCCGTGTAGTCCCGGATGCCCACCCGGTCCGCGATCTCCGCGAAGTCCCGGTCGACCCGCCGCGTCACCTTGCTCAGCTGCATCAGCGCAACCGGATGCAGCCCCGTCATGTCCGTGAGCCACAGCTCACCCGGCGCGGACCGCCCCTGCTCCCACTCGCCGAGCAGCCGCAGATCCCCGACCCCCGCCCGCCGCACGGGCGGCGGCACCGGCACCGTCCGCACCCCGCGCACCGGCATCCGCACCCGGACGCCCGCCGCCAGGCTCGTCCGCAGCGTCTCGGCGGCGTCGTGGTCCGACCACAGGACGGGCCGCCGCATCCCGGCGGCCGCCGTCATGATCTGGTGCGCGGTGACGCCCTCCGTCCGGCACCCCGGCAGCGCCGGATCCGCGGCGGTGAGCCGCAACGTGCTGCCGATCCGGACCAGCCACGGCACCCCGGCCGCCCGCAACCGCCGCACCACGGCCCACGTGTCGGCCTCCGGCACATCCAGCACCACGGGCCGCACCGGCACGCCCCAGCCCGCCGTCTCCAGGAAGGCCGACGCCGCGCAGTCGCCCAGCGACTCGGGGCGGGCGCAGTCCGGAATGGCGGCCCGGGCGCGACGCGCGTCGTCCCGCAGCCAGTCGTCCGAGAGGTGCAGCCGCCAGTTGACGGGCGCGGCCATCTCCTCGGAGACGGCCCACACGCCCACCGCCTGCTGGGCGTTGAGCACCTGCCCGAGCGCCGGGAAGAACTTCCGGTCCACGCCGACGGAATGCCGGCCGCCCTTGGGAATCACCATCGGCCGCACCACCCACGCCTGCGGCGGCGCGCTGCGCAGCAGATGCCGGACGAGTGCCCGGCGCACCGGATTCCAGTCCCAGATGGAACTGGAGATGAAATGGTGCATGCTCTGTTCGGTGGCCGGACCACCGATAATGGCGGCGATATTCCGGATCGACTTCCGGCCGTGCCCGCCGAGCAGTCCCTGCAGGTATTCCCGTCCCTTCCGGCGCTGGTCGCTCCTCGGCAGAGAGGCGAACAACTCGGAACACAATTCGACGAGTACGGCGTCGTGGGCGCCGGCGTACTTCGGTGCTATGACATCGTCGGGATACAGGGCAGCACTGCTCATTGCAATTCCTGTCTCGGCTGATCGGCAAGCGGCTCGAAGCTGACTCCTCCACACTGCCCGCCATGACCGCCCGGTGCCCAGGTGCATGTGCCACCTTCGTGCCGGGTCCGGTGGTGGACGAACCACCACCGGAAGTTCCGCCCGGTACCGCCGACTTGACTGACTACGGCCCGCACCGCCATTGCATCTGGAGTTCCGCGGAACCACTGCATAGCTTCCTCCCGGAAACGGCCGGAACACGGCCGGTACGTGGCCGGAAATGGCATGGACGACGGGAAAGTTGCCAGTGATCAGCAGACGTTCGATCGTCAGGGCCGGTGCGGCCGGCAGCCTGGCGGCGGGTGCCGCGGCGCTCGGCGCCACCGCCTTCGCGGGCAGCCCCGCCGTGCCGTGGGCCCGGCTCCGCGAGCGGCTGGGCGGCCGCCTGGTGCTGCCGGCCGACCCCGGCTACGGGGTGGCCAAACAGCTGCAACTGGCCCAGTACGACACGGTGAACCCGCAGGCGGTGGCGTACTGCACGACGAACACCGACGTCGAGGCGTGCATCCGCTTCGCGCAGGAACACGGCCTGGCCACCGCCGCCCGCAGCGGCGGCCACAGCTTCGCGGGCTACTCGACGACCCCGGGCCTGGTCGTCGACGTGTCGCGGCTCGACTCGGTGCGCGTGGACCGCTCCACGGTCCGGCTGGGCCCGGGCTGCCAGGGCGTGGACGTGGTGACGGCGCTGGACCGGCACGGCATCCAGGTCGCGGGCGGCACCTGCCCGACCGTGGCCGCCGGCGGCTGGCTGCTGGGCGGCGGACTCGGGCCGCACGCACGGAAGTTCGGCATGGGCTGCGACCGCCTGGTCTCGGCCCGGGTCGTCCTGGCGGACGGCCGCACGGTGTGCGCCTCGGAGCACGAGAACGCGGACCTGTTCTGGGCGCTGCGCGGCGGGGGCGGCGGCAACTTCGGCATCGTCACGGAGTACGAGGTGCGCCCGACGCAGCTGCCCTCGATGGTCGTCTTCACCCTCGTGCTGCCGTGGCGGGCCGCACCGGAGGCGGTCGAGGCGTGGCAGCAGTGGATCGCGGCGGCGCCGGTGGAGCTGGCGTCGGAGCTCACGGTCCAGCTGGACACCGGTTCCGGTGCGGAGCCGTCGGTCCAGGTGAGCGGCACCTACGCGGGCCCGCAGGCGGCGGCCGACGCCCTGCTGGACCGCCTGGTCGCCGCGGCCGGCGCACAGCCGGTGAGCCGTGAATCGGCCGAACTCCCCTACCGCGCCGGGATGATGAGGGTCTTCGGCTGCGCCGACCGCACCGTGGACCAGTGCCACCGGGTCGGCTGGTCGCCCCGGGCGCAGTTGCCGCGCGACCACTTCGTGACGGGCCGGAACCTCTTCTTCACGCGCCCGTGGGGCCGGCGGGCCACCACGGAGGCGCTGGCGGCCTTCGCGGCGGACGTCCGGCCGGGCCAGTTCCGGTTCCTGGGCTTCTTCGCGTACGGCGGGGAGACCGGTGCGCCGGCGCCGGAGGCGACCGCGTTCGTCCACCGGGACGTGCTCTTCGAGGCGGACTACCAGCTGGGCCTGACGGCACCGGACGGCGCCCGCGACGCCGCCCAGGCCTGGGTGGACCGCGGCTACGCGGCGATCGCCCCGTACTCGAACGGCGGCTCGTACCAGAACTACATGGACCCGGCGCTGCGCGGCTGGCGGGAGGCGTACTACGGCCGGAACTATCCGCGTCTCCAGGCGGTGAAGCGGGCGTACGACCCGTACGGCTTCTTCCGCTTCGCGCAGGGAGTCGACTGACGCGGAGCGGGCTGCCCGCCCGGGCGGTAAGGTGCATTTCGGGACGTTCCGGACAGTCACCAGCGCCCCGAAGGGGCGCGAAGACACCCCAAGGGCAGGGCATCCATGGACTCGCACAACGGCCTCCGCTTCCATCTGCTCGGCCCCGTACGCGCCGAGCACCACGGCCATCCCCTCCCCGTCGGCTCCCCCGTCCAGCGCGCGGTCCTCGCCGTGCTGCTCCTCGGCGGCCGGCCCACGACCACCCGTGAACTCGCCGCGGCCCTCTGGGGCGACACACTCCCCGAGGGCGCAGGCCGGACCCTGCGCACCTGCATCTCCCGCCTGCGCGCCACCCTCGGCGAGGACGTCCTGCGCTCGGAGAACGGCGCCTGGTCACTGCGGACGAGCCCGGAGGCCCTCGACGCCACCGTCTTCGACGCGCACCGTGCCGCGGCCGCCGCCGCCCGCGAGGCCGGCGACCTGGCCACCGCCCGGGAGCGGCTCGGTGCCGCCCTCGCCCTGTGGGAGGGCGGCACCGCCCTGGCCGGCCTCCCGGGCCCGTACGCCGAGCAGGAGCGGGCCCGGCTCGACGACCTCCACGCCGCCGCCCGCGAGGACCTGCTCGACTGCGCCATCGCCGCGGGCGAACACGCCGAGACCGTCGCCGACCTGCGCGCGCTGGTCGCCGACCACCCGCTGCGCGAACGCCCGCGCGCCCTGCTCATGCTCGCCCTGGACCGCAGCGGCCGGCAGGCGGAGGCGCTGGCCGTCTTCGACGCCGCCCCGGAGCCGGGCCCCGGGCTCACCCGCCTGCGCGACCGGATCCTCGCGGGCGACGGCACCCTCTCGGCCCCGGCGCCCGGCACGCCCGCGGGCGCCGCTCCGGACGGGCTCCCGCCCGATATACGGGACTTCACCGGCCGCGAGGAACTCCTCGCACGCATCAAGGACGCATCGGCGCGCGGCCCCGTCGCCCTCACCGGCCCCGCGGGCGTCGGCAAGACCACCCTGGCCGTCCACGCGGCCCACGCCCTCCGGCACGCCCACCCCGACGGCCTGCTCCACCTGGACCTGCGCGGCACCGACCCCGCCCCGGTCGACGCGGCCACCGCCCTGGCCCAGCTGCTGCACGCGCTCGGCGTCGACCAACAGGCCGTCCCGGAAAGCGAGGAGCACCGCACGGCCCTCTACCGCTCCCTGCTGCACGGCCGCCGCGCCCTCGTCCTCCTGGACGACGCCCGCGACGCGGAGCAGCTGCGCCCCCTCCTCCCCGACTCCCCCGGCTGCACCGTCCTGATCACCAGCAGCACCCCGCTCGACGAGGGCATCCCCGTACCCCCGCTGACCGGTGCGGAGGCCCTCCACATGCTGGAGACGATCGCGGGCCGCCCGTGCCCCGACGCGGCCGCCGTCCTGGAGTCCTGCGCGGGACTGCCCCTGACGGTGCGCATCGCGGCCGGACTTGTGCCGCTGCCGGCCGGTGGCGCGGACGTCCTGCACGCCGCGTACGACGCACTGGACCCCGAACAGGCCCGCGCCTTCCGGCTGCTGGCACTGGCCGACGCCCCGTCCTTCGACACGGCGACGGCGGCCGCCGTCCTGGACACCGACGCCCGGGCGGCGGCCGCCCTCACGAACTCCCTCGCGGAGGCAGGCCTGTTGCAGCCCGTGGCCCCGGACCGGCACCGCCACCACGACCTGCTGAAGTCCTTCGCCCGCCTGCAGAGCGAGCACACCGACAGTCCGCCGGTCCGTGACGCCGCGCTGCTGCGCCTGCTGGACCACCACCTGGCCACCGCGGCGAACGCGCTGCTGCACCACCGCCCGGACAGCCCCGTCCCCCGGCATGTGCGCCGTCCCTCCGTCGCGGGGCAGCCCCTCCACGACAAGGCCGCCGCGGCCGGCTGGCTGCGCGACGCCCACCCGCACCTGCTCGCCACCGTCGACCAGGTGCTGCGCCTGGACGTCCCCGGCGGCATCCGCGCGGCGACGGACCTCCTGACGACCTGGGGACAACTCCTCGCCGGCACCGGGCTCCACGCGGACCTGGAGCCCCCGGCCCGGCAGGCCCTGGACCGCGCCCGCAAGGACGGCGACGACATCAGCGCCGCCCGCGCCCTGCGGCTGCTGGGCGCGCCCCGCCTCGGGCCGGACACGTACGGGCGTGCCGAGGCCGAACTGCGCGACAGCGTGCGACTGGCCGAGCCGGACCCCCTGACGCTCGCCCTGGCCTCGCACGAACACGGCGCCGTCCTCCTGGCCATGGGCCGCCCCGAGGAGGCCCTGCCGCTGCTGACCCGGGCCGAGGAGGCGTTCCGCGCGGAGGGCTCGCCGACGCACGCGGCCGAGGCGCTGGCCGACCGGGCGGGTGCGCTGTCGGCGCTGGGCCGGACCGACGAAGCGGTGGAGGCGGTCGGCAGGGCGACGGAGGAGGCGCGTGCGCTGGGCCACGTGCCCACGCTGGTGCACGCCCTCACCGAATCCGGCCGCACCCTGCTGCGGGCGGGCCGCACCGCCACCGCGACGGACCGCCTGCGCGAGGCGCTGACGCTGCCGCTGCCCCCGCGCGAGGAGGCCCTGCTGTGGGCCCGCCTGGCCCACTGCCGCCTGGACCAGCACCTCAACCGGGACGCGGTGACGGACGCGGAGCGGGCACTGACGCTGGAAGCCGGGACGGGCGCGACGTATTGCCGCGCCCTGGCCCTCTGGGCAAGAGGAAGGGCCCTCCTCGCCCTGGGCGAACCCCGCCCGGCACAGGGCCACCTGCGCGAGGCACACGAACTCCTGGAGCGCCGGGGGGCGGCAGAGGCGGGGGCCCTGCGGGCCTTGCTGGACGAGGAGTTCGGCGCCCCGTAAGGGGCGCTGGGGGCACCCCCAGCGGTAGCTGGGGGAGGAACTGCGCGATCAGCCCAGGACGGCCCGCAGCCGACGAACCAGGGAGGCGCCCCGTAAGGGGCGCGGGGAACTGCGCGAGCAACCCAAGCCGACCCGCACCAGCAAAACGCAGCAAACCCCCCGTAGGGGAAGCGGTATCGGGGGGACAAACCGCTTCCCCCGAGGGGACACGTCCTCAAAGCCCGGGCCGCAGTCGGGGGACGCGTCCCGGACCCCGCAGTGAGGCCCGCATCCGGCGTGCCGGCGCATTCCTGCCAGATCCGCACGGCACGCCCCCATCCTCCCTCCCGCCCCGCACGCAAACGGCAGGCAAAGGACCCCACCCCCCAGGGCCATAGGTCCCTAAAAGCGCTTCGCGCACATGTGCGGTTAGACTCACCCGACCGCCCGCGCGAGCGGTACGGCAGGGGAGG
This sequence comes from Streptomyces morookaense, assembly GCF_013030945.1. Classification (GTDB taxonomy): domain Bacteria; phylum Actinomycetota; class Actinomycetes; order Streptomycetales; family Streptomycetaceae; genus Streptomyces; species Streptomyces morookaensis. Next base: position 127,373 of record NZ_JABBXF010000033.1, read on the forward strand.
CAAGTGCGTCATGGTGCAGACAAAGAAGGTGGCCCTCTGGGCCCTCGCCGTCTTCGTGGCGTACACCGTGATCCACTCCCCGGCCCGGGCCGCGGAGCTGGTCCAGATAGGGTTCCAGGGGATCTCGGACGCCGCCACCAGCATCGGCGAGTTCATGACCCAGCTGATCAAGTGACCCGCACCGGCACGGAAGGCACGGCCCCGCTGTGATCCGTCATCTCGTCCTGTTCAAGCTCAACGAGGGCGTCCGCCGCGACGACCCGCGCGTGATCGCCGGCGTCGAGGCCTTCGAGGCGCTGGAGCAGGCCATTCCGGAGCTGCGCTCCTGGGAATGCGCCTGGAACATCTCGGACCGCCCGATCGCCTACGACTACGCCATCAACTGCTCCGTCGAGGACACCGCGGCGCTGCAGCGGTACCTGGAGCACCCGGCCCACCAAGCGGGCGTCGCCCAGTGGCGGGAATTCGCCACGTGGGTGATCGCGGACTACCCGTTCTGAGGCCTCCGCAGGGCCCTTTCGCGCCAAGCCCCTCACCGTCACGGTGAGGGGCTTTTCCATAGGAACACGACGCCTTGCGGTGCTTGCACACTCTGGACATGTCTTGTGATGCTATGACCGCTTTTGCCGGAGAGTTGACCGCATTGTCAAGGTTCCTGAAGGGGTGTGACCGTGCCGGCCCGTACCGCCTCCGACACAGAACCCCCACCCCCCGCCTCCGTACCGGACGACGACCCGACGCCGGACACCACTCCCGACATCGACACCGACCCGGACATCACCCCGGACACCGCCCCCCGCACCCGTGAGAGCCGGGGCGCCGACGCCCGGGCGCTGACCCAGGTGCTCTTCAAGGAGTTCGCCGGCCTGGAACCGGGCACGCCGGAGCACGCCCGCGTGCGAGCCGCCCTGATCGAAGCCAACCTCCCCCTCGTGCGGTACGCCGCAGCGCGCTTTCGCAGCCGCAACGAGCCGATGGAGGATGTGATCCAGGTCGGCACCATCGGCCTCATCAACGCCATCGACCGCTTCGACCCCGACCGCGGGGTGCAGTTCCCGACCTTCGCCATGCCGACCGTGGTCGGGGAGATCAAGCGCTACTTCCGCGACAACGTCCGCACCGTGCACGTCCCGCGCCGCCTCCACGAGCTGTGGGTGCAGGTGAACGGCGCCACCGAGGACCTGACGGTGCTGCACGGGCGCTCCCCGACCACGGCCGAGATCGCCGAACGGCTGAAGATCGGCGAGGACGAGGTCCTGGCCTGCATCGAAGCGGGCCGCTCGTACCACGCGACCTCGCTGGAGGCCGCCCAGGAGGGCGACGGCCTGCCCGGTCTGCTGGACCGGCTCGGCTACGAGGACCCGGCGCTGGCGGGGGTGGAGCATCGCGATCTCGTACGGCATCTGCTCGTACAGCTGCCGGAGCGCGAACAGCGCATCCTCCTACTGCGCTACTACAGCAACTTGACGCAGTCGCAGATCAGCGCGGAGCTGGGGGTGTCCCAGATGCATGTGTCCCGGCTGCTGTCGCGGAGCTTCGCCCGGCTGCGCTCCGCAAATCGAATCGACGCCTAACCCCCGCGGGTGACACCATCCCCGGTGTCCTGGGGAAGATAAGTCGACTTGACGCTACAGCGTGTTGCCGACATGTGACATTCTGCAGGAACTGCGTTTGCCGCAGCGCAGCCTCCGGTATTCAGGTGGAGGCTGTAAACCCTCGCACGAGGGAGCTGCTGTGACCCGTCCGCGACCTCAAGGGGGTGGCATGTCCGTAGACCTGGGCAGCGCAAAGGTGCTCGCCAACGACGCACCGCCCGCAGTGCTCGACGCCTGCGAACCCATCGACACCCGCACCCTCTCCCGCTCCCTCTTCCTGCGGCTCGCCACGCTCGAGCGGGACAGTGCCGAGCGGACGTACGTCCGCGACACCCTCATCGAACTCAACCTCCCCCTCGTGCGCTACGCGGCCGCCCGCTTCCGCAGCCGCAACGAGCCGATGGAGGACATCGTCCAGGTCGGGACGATCGGCCTGATCAAGGCCATCGACCGTTTCGACTGCGAACGCGGGGTCGAATTCCCGACGTTCGCGATGCCCACCGTGGTCGGCGAGATCAAACGCTTCTTCCGGGACACCAGTTGGTCCGTGCGCGTGCCGCGGCGCCTCCAGGAGCTGCGCCTCGCCCTCACCAAGGCCAGCGACGAACTGGCGCAGAAGCTCGACCGCTCGCCCACCGTCCCGGAGTTGGCGCTCTGCCTGGGCGTCTCCGAGGAGGACGTGGTCGACGGCCTGGCCGTGGGCAACGCCTACACGGCGAGCTCGCTGGACTCCCCCTCCCCCGAGGACGACGGCGGCGAGGGCTCCCTCGCGGACCGGCTGGGGTACGAGGACACGGCCCTGGAGGGCGTGGAGTACCGCGAGTCCCTCAAGCCCCTGCTGGCCAAACTGCCCCCGCGGGAACGGCAGATCATCATGCTGCGCTTCTTCGCCAACATGACGCAGTCGCAGATCGGCGAGGAGGTCGGCATCTCGCAGATGCACGTCTCGCGTCTGCTGACGCGCACGCTGGCCCAGCTCCGGGAGGGCCTGATCGCGGACTGAGCGCCCCGCCAGGGGGCGCCCCGCACGCGCCCCGTCAGGGGCCCCGTCAGGGGCGCTGGGGGTACCCCCAGCGGTAGCTGGGGGAGGGACTGCGCGAGCAACCACAGCCGGCCCGCAGCCGACGAAGGCCCCGAGCAGCCCCTGGCCAACCTGACGCGTCATCAGCAACACTGGTCCGATGCGCCGGAGGACACTCACTTCCGCCTCGGCCACAGCCTTATGCCTGGGCGCACTGATCACGGGCTGCGGCGGCAGCGACCGAGAGGGTTATGTCGCCACGGGGGCCGCCGGGCCCGACGTGTCCCAGGCCGTACCACCCACGGGCGCAGTGGAGTTCGTCCCACTGGACCCGTCGCCCTCGCCGAGCCCCACCCCTTCCGGCCCTTCCAGATCGCCCTCGCCCAGGCCCTCGGCCCGGCCCTCGCCCAGGCCATCCCCTCCGCCGTCACCGGCAACGACGCCGAAGCCGTCACCCTCGCCGTCGACGTCACCGGAACCGGCGATCGCCATCGGGGAACCGCAGCGCACACCGCGCGAGCAACCCTGGTGCGAGGACGTCACATTGGCGTTCACCAACACCAGCGGCAGCGTCCCGGCCACCCAGGGCACGGTCGTCCTCGGCACACACATCCTCGATGCGACCGGCCACGACTGGGCGACGATCGCGTCCACCCGCCCGCTCCCGGTCCCGATCGCCCCGCGGCGAACCGCACGGCAGACGTGGACGGTATGCGTGGACGCCTGGCGCGTCCCGCCCGGCATGCACATGGAGACCCGGGACATCACGGTGACGAACACGCCGTACCGCGCCCCGTCACCCACCCCGGATCCGGACCCGTCAGGGTCGGGCCGCCTCAGCTGAGGGCGAGCCAGGCGGCTCCGGCGACGACGACGATCGCCACGATCACACCGAGGATCATGCCGACACGGGGACCCGAGTCCCTCGCCGCACGAGCGGCGGCCCTGCCGCCGACCGCCGGCGCGGCCGGCGCACCGGCGCTCTCGTCCACGAAGGCACGGAACATCTGAGTGCTGCCCGCGGGGTCGTACTCGCCCTGGGGGTTCTGCTGATGGGGGTTGGCCATAGGCCAGGACCCTAGCGAAGCCCGAGGGCCCCGCACACCCGGGCCTGCACCTTTACCGGGACCCCAGCGATCCTTGAGGATCCCTTTACCCGACAATCACCCTTTTTCATTTGCCTTCAGCAACCAATCGGCCATACGGTTGCCCCAAGCAACTGATATCCAGGACAGAACAGACCCAGAGGAGCCGGCAAGCCGATGGCCGCACAGGAGCACTACGAAGAGCTGGCCCGCCAGCTCGGCGCCCTCGGCGCGGTCCGGCGCGGTATCGGCCGGGTCCTCCCCGAGGGCTGCTCCCCCGCCACGGCGATCATGCTGACCCTGCTGGCGCGGTTCGGCGAGATGCGGATGAGCAAGCTGGCCGAGCTGCTCGCCATCGACATGTCGGTGACCAGCCGGCACGTCTCCCACGCCGCCGCACACGGCTGGCTCGACCGCACGCCGGACCCGCTCGACAAGCGCTCCCGGCTGGTCTGCCTCACCCCCGCCGGAGAGGCCCTGCTGGACGAGGTCTCCCGGCGGCACGCCGCCGCGCTGGCCGGCTGCCTGAGCGACTGGTCCGACGGCGACGTCGCCCTCCTCGCCGGCCTGCTGGCGCGGCTCCGCGAAAGCTTCGGCCAGTGCCCGCCGCCCTCGCGCGAGCCGGCACCGGACCGGATGTCCCCTGCACCCGCACACATCACCGTCTAGAAGCGCCCCGTCGCTTCCGGAACCCCGACCGAGAACAGGAAGTCCATGACCACGACCACACCATCCGGTGTGCGGGGCGGCCAGGCCGACAAGGGAGCCGCACCCGGCTCCGGCGCCCCGATGACGCACCGTCAGATAATGGAAGCGCTCTCCGGACTGCTGCTCGGCATGTTCGTGGCCATTCTGTCGTCGACGATCGTCTCCAACGCCCTGCCGGAGATCATCCACGACCTGCACGGCAGCCAGTCCTCCTACACCTGGGTCGTGACGGCCTCGCTGCTCGCGATGACCGCCTCCACCCCGCTGTGGGGCAAGCTCTCGGACCTCTTCAGCAAGAAGCTGCTGGTCCAGATATCCCTGGTGATCTACGTCGCCGGTTCGGCGGCGGCCGGTCTGTCGCAGAACACCGGCATGCTGATCGCCTGCCGCGCGATCCAGGGCATCGGCGTCGGCGGTCTGTCGGCGCTCGCCCAGATCGTCATGGCGGCGATGATCTCCCCGCGCGAGCGCGGCCGGTACAGCGGCTACCTCGGTGCGACCTTCGCCGTCGCGACCGTCGGCGGCCCGCTGCTGGGCGGCGTCATCACCGACACCTCCTGGCTCGGCTGGCGCTGGTGCTTCTACGTCGGCGTGCCCTTCGCGGTCCTCGCGCTGATCGTGCTGCAGAAGACGCTGAAGCTGCCCGTGGTGAAGCGGGACGTGAAGGTCGACTGGGCCGGTGCCTTCTTCATCACCGCCGCGGTGACCCTGCTGCTGGTGTGGGTGACCCGGGCCGGGTCCGACTACGCCTGGATCTCCGGGACGACCTTCGCGATGGTCGGCGGCGCGGTCGTGCTCGCCGCGATCTTCCTGTTCGTCGAGTCCAGGGCGGCCGAACCGATCATTCCGCTGCGGCTGTTCCGCAACAAGACGATCGCCCTCGCCTCCCTCGCGAGTCTCTTCGTCGGTGTGTCGATGTTCGTCGGCACGGTCTTCTTCTCGCAGTACTTCCAGCTGGCGCGCGGCAAGACGCCGACCATGTCCGGTGTGCTGACGATCCCGATGATCGGCGGCCTGTTCATCTCCTCCACCGTCTCGGGCCAGATCATCACGAAGACCGGCCGCTGGAAGGTCTGGCTGGTCTCCGGCGGTCTGCTGCTCACGGCCGGCCTCGGCCTGCTGGGCACGATGCGCTACGACACCCCGTACTGGCACCTGGCGATCTACATGGCGCTGATGGGCCTCGGCATCGGCATGATGATGCAGAACCTGGTGCTCGCCACGCAGAACCAGGTCGCCCCGCAGGACCTCGGCGCCGCGAGCTCCGTGGTGACCTTCTTCCGCTCCCTCGGCGGTGCGGTCGGCGTCTCCGCGCTCGGCGCGGTGCTCGCCACGCGGGTCACGGACTACGTCAAGGACGGCCTCATGGCCCTCGGCCCCAAGGGCGCGGCCCTGGCGGCACAGGGCTCCGGCGGGGACATCCCCAAGCCGTCCGCGCTTCCGGAGCCGATCCGCTCGGTGATCGAGGGCGCCTACGGGCACGGCGTCGGCGACGTGTTCCTCTACGCGGCGCCCTGCGCGCTGATCGCCTTCATCGTGACGCTCTTCATCAAGGAGGTCGCGCTGAAGAGCCGGGTCGCCACCGGCGAGACGGCCGGCGCGGCGGCGAAGGCGGAGGAGCCGGCCCGGCAGGCCGGCTGACGGACCCCGCCGCGGGGCGCGCGCTTGAGCGGAGAGCGCGCCCCTCGGCGGAGCCGGGAACAGAACGGCAAGAACGGTTCCCGGCGCACGGCCCCGGAGCGGCGGTGTGCGCTTTCGACAGGCAGGGGACGGCCTGTCGGCGCACCGCCCCCGGGGCCTTATGCGTTAGGCGTTCTGCTGCTCCTGCAGGGCGAGGACGCGGTCGCGCATCACCTCGATGCCGGCGACCACCGTCTCCAGCGCGAACTCGAAGTCCTTCGTGAACATCTGCTCGACCGTGTCGGTGTCGCGGGCCCGGAGCATCGCGGCCGACTCCTTGTACGTCTCCATGAGGTCGGACCGGTTCGTGACCGCGTCCAGGACGTCCTGGTAGTACTCCTCCTCGCCCAGGCCCGCCGCCTTGCAGCGCTCCCGGTAGAGGCCCCAGGCCGTGCTGTAGCCGAAGACGAACTGGAACAGCGCGGAGATCGCGCCCGACATGGACTCCGGCGGCACGCCGCAGCGGCGCATCACGCCCAGCGCGGTGTCGGCGAACTTCATCGCCCGCGGCCCGATGTTCTGGTACTGCCCCACGAGCTGGGGCATCCAGGGGTGGGCGAGCAGCATCGCGCGGTACTCGCGGGCGAGCAGGCGCAGCTGGTCGCGCCAGTCCTCGGACTCGTCGGCCGGGTCCGGGAGACGCATCTCGGCGCTGACCTCGTCCATGACGTACTCGAGGAGGTCGTCCTTGTTGTCGACGTACCAATAGACCGACATGGCGGTCACACCGAGCTCGGACGCGAGCTTCCGCATCGAGAACTTGGCCAGGCCCTCCGCGTCCAGCAGGCGGATGGAGGCGGCGACGATCCGGTCCCGGTCGAGCCCTTCGCCTCCGGCACTGCTCCGGTGTTTCGGGGCGCCGGCTTTCCCGCTCAGCCAGACACTGGTGTGCGGGGCCTTGCCCTTGCTCATACCCGGGGTTCCTCTCGGTGGTGCGTTATGCGGAATGCTAGGCGGTGGGCGCGCCCCGAAGGGGCGCGGGGAACTGCGCGAGCAACCACGGCGGACCCGCGCCCGCAGAACCGCCCCCCTGCCGCGCCCCGTCAGGAGCCCGGCGCCCCGGCCCGCTCGGCCCTGCGCAGCAGCACCGCGGCCACCACACCGCCGGCGAACACCGCGGCGGCACCGACCAGCTGGCTGGTGTGCACGCCGGAGGCGAACGCGTCCGCGACAGCCGCCCGCTGCGCAGGCGTACGAACCCGCTCCAACGCCGCCGGCAACGACCCGGCCCCCGCCGCAACCGCGGGAAGCAGCCCGGCGAAGCGCGAGTTGAGGACCGCGCCCAGCACCGCCACGCCCAGCCCGTTGCCGCACTCCTGCAGCGTGCCGTTGACACCGGCGCCGACGCCCGCCTTCTCCGGCGGGATCGCCGACATGATGGCGTTGGCCATCGCCGGCATGGACAGGGCGATACCGGTGCCCATCAGGACCAGGCCCAGCAGCATGCCCCCGTACCCGTGCGCACCGAGCGTCGCGATGGCCGCGAGGCCGGCCGCCAGCAGGCCCATGCCGCCCGCGATGGCCACCGGGGTGCCCACCTTCGGCAGCATCCGGGCGCCCACGCCCGTCAGGTTGAGGACGACGATGACCAGGGCGAGCGGGGTCATGCGCAGGCCAGTCGCCAGCGGGCCGTAGCCCAGGACGAGTTGCAGGTGCTGGGTGAGCAGGAAGAACGAGCCGCCCATGCCGAAGGCGACGAGGATGCCGCCCGCGACCGCGCCGACGAACCGGCTGTTGCGGAAGAAGTGCATGTCCAGCATCGGATACGGGATGCGGCGCTCCCAGAGTGCGAAGCCCGCCAGCGCGACGGCGCCGACCGCGGCCGACAGCAGCACGCGCGCGGACGTCCAGCCGTGCACGGGGCCGGAGATGATCGCGAAGGTGATGCCGGTCATGCCGATCGTCGAGAGCAGGGCGCCCAGCAGGTCGGGCCGGTCGCCGGAGGGGTTCTTCGACTCGGGGACGAGCTTGAGCACCGCGACCAGGCCGATCAGGGCCACCGGCAGGTTGATCAGGAAGATCGAGCCCCACCAGAAGTGGTCGAGCAGGGCGCCGCCGATGAGCGGCCCGGCGGCGAAGCCGAGCGAACTCACCGCGCCCCACAGGCCGATGGCCTTCGGGCGCTCCTCGTCGTCGAAGACCTGGACGACGACGGCCAGGGTGGTGGTCATCAGCAGCGCTCCGCCGACGCCCATGCCCGCGCGGGCGGCTATCAGTTCCCCGGTGGTCGTGGAGAGCGACGCCAGCAGCGAGCCGATGCCGAAGAGGCCGAGGCCCGTGGCGAGCATCTTCTTGCGCCCGTAGCGGTCGGCGGCGTTGCCCGCGGTCAGCAGCAGTCCGGCCTGCACCAGCGAGTAGGCGTTCAGCATCCACTGCACATCGGACGTGGCGGCGCCCATCTCCTCGGTGAGGGACGGGATGGCCACGTTGAGCACGGTGTTGTCCAGCAGCACCGTGAGCTGTGCGAGGCAGATGACGCCGAGGATCATCCAGCGGGCCGGGTTGCGTGGTGGCCGCACTGCGGCCTCGGTGCCGGGTGAGCCGGCGGTCGTCGCCGTCATGCGTATTCCCCCTTGTACGGTGTACGACTGGCGTGCGTCGTACACCGTACAAGGGTTGCTCTACGCCGTACAAGCGAGTTTTCGTGCGGTCATACGCTCCGCGTCAGGTCGTAGAAGGTCGCACCCCCCACCGTGACCTCGGCGAAGTGCCCCTGCACCCACGCCGTGATCTCCGCGGCCGTACCGCGGCCGCCCCGGTCGCCGCCCTTGCCGCCCCGGCCGCCCCGTTCGCCGCCGGAGGCGATGAACCAGTGGATCCGTCCGTCCTTCACCAGCTGCCGGAAGTGCGCGAGCGTGGGCGAGGGGTCGCTGCCGTTGAAGCCGCCGATGGGCATCACGGGCCGCTGCGTGGCGAGTTGGTAGCCCGCCGCGCTCTGCGAACCGACGGTCGCCGCGGCCCAGGTGTACTTCCCGGCGTCCTTCGCCACCGCCGCCGCGGCCGCCGGGCTCACCCGCTGTCCGCCGAGCAGTCCGGCCATGCCGCCGCCGAACCCGCCCGGCCCGCCGGGCCGTTCGCCGGTACGCGGCCCGAAGCCGCCCATGGGGAAGCCTCCCGGGAAGCCCCGGCCGCCCGGCTTGCCGTGCCCGCCGCCGAAGCGGCCGAACCCACCGCCGCCCCGGACGGCCGGGCCCGCCGTCACGATCGAGCCGCCGTGCGCGGAGCCGACGGTGTTCAGCGTGTACGCGAACGGCCCCGCCAGCACACCGGCCACCGCGAGCGCCGCGGCCCGGCGCACCCCGCGGCCCTCGCCGCGGCGCACGAGCAGCAGGGCGACGCCGGCGGCCACGCCGACCGCCAGGACGGCCCACTTCAGCCACGGCAGCCAGTGCGGGGTACGGCCCAGCAGGACGTACGCCCACCCCGCCGACCCCGTCGTCACCAGCGCGAGCAGCGACACCGCCCGGCGCTCCCACAGCACCGCGGCGCCCATGGCGACGAGCGCGGCCACGTACGGGGCCAGGGCCACCGTGTAGTACTGGTGGAAGATTCCCGACATGAAGCTGAAGATCGCAGCGGTCATCAGCAGCGCACCGCCCCAGACCAGGAACGCCGCCCGGCGGATATCCGTACGTCCCGCGCGCCGCAGCAGCCACAGCGCCGCCACCAGCAGCACCAAGGCGGCCGGCAGCAGCCAGGCGATCTGGCCGCCCGTGTCCGGGGCGAACAGCCGCCCGATGCCGGGTTGACCCCAGCCCCCGCCGTGACCGCCGCCGCCATGGCCGCCGCCGACGCTGCCGGTCTCGTTGCCGTTGATGCGGCCGAGGCCGTTGTAGCCGAAGGTCAGCTCCAGGAAGCTGTTGTGCTGAGAACCGCCGACGTACGGGCGCGACGCGGCCGGCATGAGCTCGACGACCGCGACCCACCAGCCGCCGGACACGACCAGCACCAGCCCGGCGAGGAGGAGCTGAACCGCCCGGCGCAGCAGCCGCGTCGGCGCGCACACCAGGTACACCAGGGCCAGTGCCGGGAGGATCAGCCAGGCCTGCAGGGTCTTGGTCAGGAAGCCCAGCCCGAAGCAGAGCCCGGCCAGCATCAGCCACTTGGTGCTCGCGTGCTCCAGCGCCCGCAGCACGCACGCGACGGCGCACACCATGAGCAGGCACAGCAGCGCGTCGGGGTTGTCGAAGCGGAACATCAGCGCGGCGACCGGGGTGAGCGCGAGCACCGCGCCCGCCAGCAGCCCCGCGGCCGCACCGAAGTGCCGCCGCACGGCGGCGTACAGCACGCCGACCGCGGCGACGCCGATGATCACCTCGGGCACCAGGACCGACCACGAGCTGAGCCCGAAGAGCCGGACGGACAGGCCCATGGGCCACATCGCGGCGGGCGGCTTGTCGACGGTGATGGAGTTCGCGGCGTCGGAGGAGCCGAAGAAGAAGGCCTTCCAACTGGCGCTGCCCGCCTGCGCGGCGGCGGCGTAGAACTGGTTGGCGTAGCCGGACGCGCTGAGGTCCCACAGATACAGCGCGGCAGTGGCCGCGAGGAGGACGAGCAGTGCGGGGTTGGGGCGTCGGATGATCAACGGGGGCTCCCGGACGTCTCGTTGTGCACAGCCTGTGGAAACACCCAGGCCCTCAGCAGGAGGAATCGCAGCGCCGTCGCCGCGAGGTTGGCCACGATCAGGACCGAGAGCTCGGCGCCGTGCGAGGCGCTGCCGCCGGCCGCGCCGAGGGCGGCCAGGGAGCCGCTGGTGAGGGCCAGCCCGATGGCGAACACGACCAGGCCCTGGGCCTGTTGGCGCACCGCCCGCTCGCGGCCCCGCACCCGGAAGGTCAGCCGCCGGTTGGCGGCGGTGTTGGCCACGGCCGACAGCAGCAGCGCCAGCGCGTTGGCGGGCTGCGGCCCCATGCCCATCCGGAACAGTGTGTACAGGCCCAGATAGGCCAGCGTGCTCAGCGCGCCGACGGTGCAGAAGCCCACCAACTGCCCGGCCAGACCGCGTGGCACGCCCGGCACACCGCGGTCGCGCGGGTCGTCGCCGAACGGCCTGCGCAGCCGCTCCAGCGGCAGCGCCCCGGTGGCCAGCGCGCGGCCGACCCGCCAGACGCCGCGCAGGTCCTCGGTGGCGGTGCGCACGATGTGCACCGAGCTGTCCGGGTCGTCGACCCAGTCCACCGGCACCTCGTGGATGCGCATCCCCGCCCGCTCGGCCAGCACGAGCAGTTCGGTGTCGAAGAACCAGCCGGTGTCCTCGACCAACGGCAGCAGCGCCTCGGCCGCGTCCTTGCGGATCGCCTTGAAGCCGCACTGCGCGTCGGAGAAGCGCGCCGCGAGCCCGGTGCGCAGCACGAGGTTGTAGGCGCGGGAGATGAACTCCCGCTTGGGGCCGCGCACCACGCGCGACCCCCCGGCCAGCCGGGTCCCGATGGCGAGGTCGGAGTGGCCGGAGATCAGCGGGGCGACCAGCGGCAGCAGGGCGTTGAGGTCGGTCGACAGGTCGACGTCCATGTAGGCCAGGACGGGCGCCCCGGAGAGCGACCAGACGGTGCGCAACGCCCGTCCGCGGCCCTTCTGTTCCAGCCGTACGGCGCTGACCTCCTCGATCGCGTCGTCGAGCTCGGCCGCCACCTCGGGCGTGCTGTCGGTGCTGGCGTTGTCGGCGATGGTGATGCGGAAGCCGTACGGGAAGGTGTCCGTCAGGTGTGCGTGGAGCCGCCGGACGCAGGCTTCGAGGTCGTCCTCCTCGTTGTACACCGGGATGACGACGTCGAGCACGGTCGCCGTCGGCCGGACGCGCAGCGGTGAACGGGCTGGAAGCGTTGGGCAGTCGGTCATGCGGTGACCCTGTCGGGCGGCGCTGTCGTGACCGTGTGATCGCCCTGTGGGGCGCCTGTGAAAGGGGGTGCGCCCCGTAAGGGGCGCGGGCCCTACGCAGGCAACCGCACCGTGAAAACGGTGCCCCGCCCCGGCCTACTGCTGACGGAAACACCGCCCCCGTGCGCATCGACAACAGCCCGCACAATGGCCAGCCCCAACCCCGTCCCGCCGCCCGCGCGCGAGCGACTCGCATCCCCCCGGGCGAACCGCTCGAAGACGTGCGGCAACAGGTCGGCCGGGATACCGGGCCCGTCGTCCTCGACCTCCAGCACGGCGCATGAGCCGTCACCCCGAACCCGCGCGGTCACCGTCGTCCCGGCCGGCGTATGCGTACGGGCATTGGCCAGCAGATTGACCAGCACCTGCTGGAGCCGCGCCGGGTCGCCGCGCACGCAGACGGGCGCGTCCGGCAGGTCCAGCCGCCAGCTGTGGTCGGGCCCGGCCGCCCGCGCATCGCTCACGGCATCGACCACGAGCGGAGAGAGGTCGATGTCCGCGGACGAGAGCGGGCGGCCGGAGTCGAGGCGGGCGAGGAGCAGGAGATCCTCCACCAGATCGGTCATCCGGCGGGCCTCCGACTCGATGCGCCCGAGGGCGTGCCGGGTGTCGGGGCCGATCTCCTCGGCGCCCCTGCGCGTGAGTTCGGCGTAGCCGCGGATGGAGGCGAGCGGCGTGCGCAGCTCATGGCTGGCGTCGGCGACGAACTGCCGGACCCGGGTCTCGCTCTCCTGCCGCGCCGACAGCGCCGAACCGACGTGCCCCAGCATACGGTTGAGCGCCGCACCGACCTGCCCGGCCTCGGTGCGCGGATCGGCCTCGGCGTCGGGCACCCGCTCGTGCAGGGCCACCTCGCCGCTGTGCAGGGGCAGTTGGGCGACGCGGGTGGCGGTGGCGGCGACGCGGCGCAGCGGCCGGATGGCGATGCGCACGGTGGCCGCGGCCGCGATCCCGGCCGCCACGAGCGCGGCGCCGGAGACGCACAACTCGACGACCACCAGCGTCTCCAGGGTGTCCTGGGCTGCCGTGGTCGGGATGCCGACGAGGAAGACGGTGCCGTCGGGGGCGGCGACGGACCGGGCCCGGTACTGCCCGCGCCCCGGCAGGTCGACGTCGTGCGGCCGGCCGTCGCGGTCGAGCCGGACGAGCGCGTCGCCCTGGGCGTCGGTGAGCGGTTCGAGGGCGTCGTCGCCGGGCCAGGAGGAGGAGTCCGGCGGGGTGCTCACGGCCGACTGCCGCACCCGTCCGTCGGCGCCGAGGAGCGCGCCGACCGTGCCCAGCGGCTGGCCGCCGCCCCGCACGAAGCGCAGCGGGTTCTCGTGCGGTTCCGGCGGCCTGCGGCCCGCGGCGCGCACGGCCACCTCGCGCAGCTGGGCGTCGAGCTGTCCATAGAGGTAGCTGCGCAGCACGATGGTGGTGACCGTGCCGATCACCGCGCAGACGACGGCCACCAGGGCGACCGTGGAGACGACGAGCCGGGTGCGCAGGGGACGGTTGCGCAGAGGACGGGGGCGGTGGATCACGCGGGGATGGCCGGCTTGATCAGGTAGCCGGCGCCGCGCCGGGTGTGGATCATGGGCTCGCGGCCGGCGTCGATCTTTCTGCGCAGGTAGGAGATGTAGAGCTCGACGACGTTGGCCTGGCCGCCGAAGTCGTAGGACCACACCCGGTCCAGGATCTGCGGCTTGCTGAGCACCCGGCGCGGGTTGCGCATCAGGAAGCGCAGCAGCTCGAACTCGGTGGCGGTCAGGTGGATGTCGGTGCCGCCGCGGGAGACCTCGTGGCTGTCCTCGTCCAGGACCAGGTCGCCGACCTGCAGCACGGACTCGTTGCGCGGCGCCACGGCGCGGGACCTGCGCAGCAGTCCGCGCAGCCGGGCGACGACCTCCTCCAGGCTGAAGGGTTTGGTGACGTAGTCGTCGCCGCCGGCCGTGAGCCCGGCGATCCGGTCCTCCACGGAGTCCTTGGCGGTGAGGAAGAGCACCGGCACATCCGGCAGTTCGTGCCGCAGCCGGGCGAGCACGGCCAGGCCGTCCATGTCGGGCAGCATCACATCGAGGACCACCGCGTCCGGGCGGAACTCCCGCGCGCGGCGCACCGCTTCGGCCCCGTCGGCCGCGGTGTGCACGTCCCACCCCTCGTAGCGGAGGGCGAGCCGGAGGAGGTCGGCCAGGGAGGCCTCGTCGTCGACGACCAGGACGCGTACGGGACTTCCGTCGTCGTGCAACAGCTGGGTGCGCCCGCTGGGCGGGCCGGAGGTCGGCGTCATGGCACCCGATGGTGCCGGGGGCGGGTGAGAGCGCCCTTTCCGCATTCTGTGAAACCTCTGAGAATCCGGCCCCGGACCCCCGGGAATAACCGGATGGCACCTCCAGTTTTCATGATCATGGCACTGGACACAGCACTGGGAACCATCGGCATCTGGAGCGGCGCGCTCCGCGTGGACGGGCCCGAGCGGCTCGGCGAAGTCGGCGAGGCGGCACGGGAGTTGGAGGAGCTCGGCTACGGCACCCTCTGGATCGGCGGCAGCCCCGGCGTCCACCAGGCGGCACACCTCCTGGAGGCGACGGAGCGGGTGACCGTGGGCACCAGCATCCTGAGCATCTGGACCTACGAGGCCGCCGACGTGGCCGCGCAGTACGCGGCACTCGCCCCCGCCCTGCGGGAACGGTTCGTCCTCGGACTCGGCGTGAGCCACGGGAAGCTCGCGGAGCGCTACGCCCGCCCGTACTCCGCGATGCAGACGTACCTGGACGGCCTGGACGGCGCGCCCGTACCGCTGCCCGCCTCGCAGCGGCTGCTGGCCGCGCTCGGCCCGAAGATGCTGGAGCTCGCGCGGGACCGGGCGGCGGGCGCGGTGCCGTACCTCGTCACGCCGGAGCACACGGCGCAGGCCCGGGAGCGGCTGGGCGCCGGGGCGGTGCTCGCACCGGAGCTGAAGATCGTCCTCGACACGGACCCCGCCCGGGCCCGGGCCACGGCCCGCGAGTTCCTCTCCCTCTACCTGGCGCTGCCGAACTACACCAACAACCTGCTGCGGCTCGGCTTCGAGGAGGCGGACTTCGCCGACGGCGGCAGCGACCGCCTGGTCGACGCGCTCTTCGCGCTCGGCGACGGGAACGCCGTCCGCAAGCGGGTGGACGAGTTCCTGGCGGCCGGGGCCGACCACCTCGCCGTGCAGGCCGTGGTGCCGGACCAGCGGAACGCGCCCCTGCCGCGGGCGCAGTGGCGGGAGCTGGCGGACATCCTGCCGCTGAAGGGATAGCGGAAACGCCGCAGGCCCGGTACCTGAGTACCGGGCCTGCGATCTAGTAGCGGGGACAGGATTTGAACCTGCGACCTCTGGGTTATGAGCCCAGCGAGCTACCGAGCTGCTCCACCCCGCGACGGTCGAGAAGGACCGGAAACCGGCTTCTCGGCTGTGCGCTCGGCAGGATTCGAACCTGCAACCTCTTGATCCGTAGTCAAGTGCTCTATCCGTTAAGCTACGAGCGCTCGGCTTCCCGGCTTGTTTCCTTGCCGGTCGGCGTTGCGGGAACAACATTACATGAACTGCGCC
>NZ_JABBXF010000034.1 GCF_013030945.1 Streptomyces morookaense
TCGGCTTCCCGGCTTGTTTCCTTGCCGGTCGGCGTTGCGGGAACAACATTACATGAACTGCGCCGGGACACGAAATCCGTTCTGTCCACCCCACCTGACCTGCGAAAACAAGGCAATGGGCCGCGCAAAGGGCAACGCAAAAGGCCCCGGCCGTCGTGATCGACGGCCGGGGCCTTGACTGCGGAGGCGGAGGGATTTGAACCCTCGATGGGATTTAAGTCCCAAACCGCATTAGCAGTGCGGCGCCATAGACCGGACTAGGCGACGCCTCCAGCACACCCGCGCGGGCGCGAGCGTTGGTGCAGATGATGACACAGCTTCGTGCCTCATCACCAATCGCACCCTACGGTACCGGGCTTCCGGCACCCGGGGCAAAGGCGTTCCGGGCGCGCAACGCGCGGCGCACTGGCGCGTTAGACGGGCCGGGGGCGGATCCCCTCCCCCGTGCCGGGCCCCGGCACGCACCCGTCCTTGGAGTCCCGATGCCGCTCCGCCGCCTCGCCCTCGCAGCCGCCGCCCTCGCGGCACCGGCCCTGTTCGCCGCGGGCCCCGCCGCCGCCGGCGCCGCGCCGATCCCGCTGCCCGAGAAGCGGGCCGCCGACCACCTCGTCGTCACCATCAGCCACAGCGGCGACCTGGAAGGCACCTTCCATCTCTACTGCCACCCCGTGAACGGGAGCACCCACCCGCGCGCCGCGGAAGCCTGCAAGCAGCTCGACGGCCAGACGACGTGGGGGAAGGACCCCTTCGCAGCCGTGCCCAAGGACCGGATCTGTCCGATGATCTACGGCGGCCCGCAGCAGGCCCATGTCACCGGCCGCTGGGCGGGACGCCCGGTGGATGCGCAGTTCAACAGGACGAACGGGTGCGAAACGGCCCGCTGGGACAAGTTCTCCATTCTGTTCGGCGAGCCGAAAGCACGTGCCATGGGCTGACACGGGAGGCATGTCCGCACGGTTCGCCACACCCGTCGACCGCCGTCGCGCCCGCCTCGGCAGCCCGTAGACTTCCCCACAGTGACCTGCCGCCGGAGCGGACCGTTCCCCGCCCGGCACGGTCGGCAAGATGGCGGTAACAGGGAGGAAGCGTCTCGTGAGCAGCAGGCCATCCCGAGGCGCTGCTCGCCTCGCAGCCATACTCGACGCCCTCCCCGACGCCCTGTTGCTCGTCAACTGCAACGGCACCGTCGTCAACGCCAACCACATCGCGCTGGAGACCTTCGAGGTGCCCGGCACCGGTCTCGTCGGACGCGGGCTGCTCGATCTGCTGCCGGACTTCGACTCCCGGCGCATCCCCGGTTCCATGCGGCTCCCGCAGGAAGAGGGCGGGCGCACCCGGCCCACCCGCATGATCGCGCGGCGCACCGACGGCACCCGCTTCCCGGTCGAGGTGACCAGCGCCAATCTGGAGGACGGCCGCACCCCCTACGCCGACCCGCAGCCCTACACGGGCGACGAACTGCTGATGATCGTCGTCCGCGATCTCACCGGCACCCTCGACACCGAGGCCGAACTCGCCCGCCAGCAGCGTCAGACCGAGATGATCCTGCGCGCGGCCGCCGAGGGCGTGGTCGGCGTCGACACCGCGGGCAAGGTCGTCCTCGTCAACCCCTCCGCCGCGCAGATCCTCGGCTACCGCGCGAGCGACCTCGGCGGCCGCGAGCTGCACCCGCTGATCCACCACTCGCGCGCGGACGGCACCCCGTTCCCCTACGACGAGTCGCCCATCGCCGACACCCTGCGCTCCGGGCGCAAGCACCGGGTGCGCGGGCAGGTGCTGTGGGCCAAGGACGGCCGCTCGGTGGCCGTCGACCTGACGACCGCGCCCGTGCGCGACGGGGACCAGCTCGTCGGCGCCGTGATGACCTTCACCGACCGGCGCCCGTACGACGCGCTCGCCGCGCGCCACGCCCAGCTGCTCGCCGTCCTGGACGACGCGCTGCGCGGCCCGCTCGCCCGGCTCCGCGCCGAACTCGGCACGCTGGCGGACGACCCCGCGGGCCAGCTGTGGCCCGAGGCCAACCAGATCCTGCACCATCTCGCCGCCGGATACGGGCGGATGACCGCGCTCGTCGACAACGTGCTGGCCTACCAGCAGCTGGACACCGGCGCCGCGAAGCTGGAGCGTACGAAGACCGGGCTCGACGAGGTCGTCGCCGCCGGTGTCGAAGGCGCCGTCGAGCTGATCGGCCCCGGGCGCGCACAGTTCGCGGTGCACGCCCCCGCCATCGAGGCCGAGGTCGACGCGGAGCAGTTCGCCCGGGCCCTCGCACACCTCGTCGCGGACGTGGCGGGCGTCGACGCGACCGGCACGACGGCCGCGGGCGACTCGACGATCGTGGTGGCGGCCGCCCAGCGCGGCGACGTCGTACGCATCGAGGTGCGCGGCCCGCACCCCGGCGGCAGCCCGGTGCACCAGCCGGTCGTGCGCGGCATCGTCCAGCAGCACGGCGGGGTGCTGCAGAAGCACGACCGGGCGTATGTGCTGGAGGTGCCGGTCTCGGCGGACGGCGCCCCCGTCACGGCGTCCGACCTGCGGCCGGACCAGGCCAACGCGAGCATCGGCAGCGGTACGACCGTGATGCCGATGCCCGCGCAGCGTGCGCGGGGGACGGCCGAGCCGACCGGACGGCGGCGCGGCCCCGCCCGCGCCGAGGAGGAGGCCCCGCAGCCGGCCGGCGCGCCGACGGGCCGCC
>NZ_JABBXF010000035.1 GCF_013030945.1 Streptomyces morookaense
GGTTCACCACGCGGATGTAGGCGTTGCGCACCTGGCCGAAGCTCTGCTTGCGGTTTTCCGCGTCGTAGATGGACACGGGGAAGACGATCTTCGCCACGTCACCGGGCACGGCGGCCAGGTTGACCTTGATGACCTCGTCGTCGCCCTCGCCCTCACCCGTGAGGTTGTCGCCCTGGTGCTCGACGGAACCGCAGGGGCTCTTGAGGTTGTTGAAGAAGACGAAGTTCTGGTCGTTGCCGACCTTGCCCTGGTCGTTCGTCAGCAGGGCACTGGCGTCCAGGTCGAAGTCCGTACCGGTGGTGGTACGGGCGTCCCAGCCGAGGCCGACGATCACCGCGGTCAGGTTCGGGGCCGCCTTGGTCAGCGAGACGTTGCCGCCCTTGCTGAGACTGACTCCCACGAGTCCTCCATTGGTTCAGGTTGTGCGATGGCAACCGGATCAACGTACGGAGCGTAGTGCCCGGTTCCCACCGTTTACAGGCTCTTGTCGGCGAAGGACGCAGCGGCCCGGCGCCGGGGTTGCCCGCGTGCGCCGGGAGCGCGGATCAGAGCGCCGCGAGCGCCTTGGTGTACTCGTTCAGGTCACGCGCGTCGGGCAGCCCGTTGACGATCGTCCAGCGGACGACGCCCTCCTTGTCGATGACGAAGGTGCCGCGCAGCGCGCAGCCCTTCTCCTCGTCGAAGACGCCGTAGGCGCGGCTGGCCTCGCCGTGCGGCCAGAAGTCGGACAGCAGCGGGTACTCGAGGCCCTCCTGCTCGGCGAAGACGCGCAGGGAGAAGGGCGAGTCGTTGGAGACGGCGAGGATCTGCACGTCGTCGTTGGCGAACTGCGGCAGGTTGTCGCGCACGGCGCAGAGCTCGCCGGTGCACACGCCGGTGAAGGCGAAGGGGTAGAAGAGCACCACGACGTTCTTCTGCCCGCGGAAGTCGGAGAGCCGGACGGTCTCACCGTGCTGGTTCTTCAGCGCGAAGTCGGGCGCCTTGTCGCCTACGGCGATAGCCATGGGGGTCACACCTCTCTGGTCACGGAGCCTGTCGGCGTGCCCAGTGTGTCACCCACGCCCGACGCCCCCGGCGACAGGGTCACCGGGGGCGTCGGGGATGCGTCAAGGGACCGCGCCCCGTCAGGGGCGCGGGGGGCACCCCCAGCGGTGGCCGGGGGAGGAACTGCGCGAGCGACCACAACGGGCCGCACCCGAAGAACGGTCGTGCCAGGGGCTACCGCTTCGGCGAAGCCATCTTGGTGCCCGACCAGTCCTTGGCGACGCTGATGCTCTTGGTCTGCGAGAGCCCCGCGGTCTGCGCCGCGTCCTGGATGTCGCTCGGCTCGATGTAGCCGTCACGCCCGGTCTTCGGCGTGAGCAGCCAGATCACGCCGCCCTCGTCGAGACAGCCGATGGCATCCACCAACGCGTCCGTGAGGTCGCCGTCCTCGTCCCGGAACCACAGCAGGACGACGTCGGCGACGTCGTCGTAGTCCTCGTCGACGAGTTCCTGGCCGATGACGGACTCGATGCCTTCACGGAGATCATGGTCGACGTCGTCGTCGTAACCGATCTCCTGGACCACCTGTCCCGGCTCGAACCCCAGCCGTCCGGCTGGGTTGGTCCGCTCCTCCGCGTGGTCCGCGGTCGCGCTCACGGATTTCCTCCTGTCATCTTTCGAAAGATACGCCCGCCCCGCGCATACGCGAAGCGATGGGCGTAGTCCACACGTGCCGGGCGGATCGCGCAAGTACCCGGCCACCGAGCCCGCCGAAACGGTGACGAGTCCGGTGGTCTCCGGGCATCTCCCACCATGAGGCAGCAGTGGCGAGTGATTCACACCACAGCGTTCTGCCGAGTTTGCGAAGTTACTCCATGCGGCACCGGATGCGGGTCCGAACGGCCGTACACGGACGACCCCCATAGGGGGCGTAAGGTTGCGATTTGGCCGCCCCGGGCGACCACCCCACGACGATTCGTCTCACCTGCGGCGGTTACCGCCCAGTAGAGATGACGTTTCCGCCGCCGCGGTCCACGATGGGACGGCGCGACAAAAAGCAGAGACAATATTTGACCGCGTGCCCAGCACGACCCGAACAGCGAAGGAACAGCGTGGCTTCCGGATCCGATCGCAACCCGATCATCATTGGCGGCCTTCCCAGCCAGGTCCCGGACTTCGATCCCGAAGAGACCCAGGAATGGCTCGACTCACTCGACGCAGCCGTCGATGAGCGCGGCCGGGAACGTGCCCGCTACCTCATGCTTCGGCTGATCGAGCGGGCGCGCGAGAAGCGCGTCGCCGTGCCCGAGATGCGCAGCACGGACTACGTCAACACCATCGCCACCAAGGACGAGCCGTTCTTCCCCGGCAACGAGGAGATCGAGCGCAAGGTCCTCAACGCGACCCGCTGGAACGCGGCCGTCATGGTCTCGCGCGCCCAGCGCCCGGGCATCGGCGTCGGCGGCCACATCGCCACCTTCGCCTCCTCCGCCTCCCTCTACGACGTGGGCTTCAACCACTTCTTCCGGGGCAAGGACGAGGGCGACGGCGGCGACCAGATCTTCTTCCAGGGCCACGCCTCCCCCGGCGTCTACGCCCGCGCCTTCCTGCTGGACCGACTGTCCGAGCAGCAGCTCGACGCGTTCCGCCAGGAGAAGTCGAAGGCCCCCTACGGCCTGTCGTCGTACCCGCACCCGCGTCTGATGCCGGACTTCTGGGAGTTCCCCACCGTCTCGATGGGCCTCGGCCCGCTCGGTGCGATCTACCAGGCCCGTATGAACCGCTACATGGAGGCCCGCGGCATCGCCGACACCTCCAAGTCGCACGTCTGGGCGTTCCTGGGCGACGGCGAGATGGACGAGCCCGAGTCGCTCGGCCAGCTGTCCCTGGCCGCCCGTGAGGGTCTGGACAACCTGACCTTCGTCGTCAACTGCAACCTGCAGCGCCTCGACGGCCCGGTCCGCGGCAACGGCAAGATCATGCAGGAGCTGGAGTCGCAGTTCCGCGGCGCCGGCTGGAACGTGATCAAGCTGGTGTGGGACCGCTCCTGGGACCCGCTGCTGGCGCAGGACCGGGACGGCATCCTGGTCAACAAGCTCAACAGCACCCCCGACGGCCAGTTCCAGACGTACGCCACCGAGACCGGCGCGTACATCCGCGAGCACTTCTTCGGCGACGACCACCGTCTCCGCAAGATGGTCGAGGGCATGACCGACGACCAGATCCTGCACCTGGGCCGCGGCGGTCACGACCACAAGAAGATCTACGCGGCCTACGCGGCGGCCAAGGCCCACAAGGGCCAGCCGACCGTGATCCTCGCGCAGACGGTCAAGGGCTGGACGCTCGGCCCGAACTTCGAGGGCCGCAACGCGACCCACCAGATGAAGAAGCTGACGGTCGAGGACCTGAAGCGCTTCCGCGACCGTCTCCACATCCCGATCGCGGACAAGGAGCTGGAGTCCGGCCTGCCGCCGTACTACCACCCGGGCAAGGACTCGGAAGAGATCCAGTACATGCACGACCGGCGCAAGGCGCTGGGCGGCTACGTACCGACTCGTGTGGACCGCTCCAAGCCGCTCGTCCTGCCGGGCGAGAAGGCCTACGCACCCACCAAGAAGGGCTCCGGCCAGCAGTCGATCGCCACCACCATGGCCTTCGTCCGCCTGCTCAAGGACCTCATGCGGGACAAGGAGATCGGCAAGCGCTTCGTGCCGATCGCGCCCGACGAGTACCGCACCTTCGGCATGGACTCGCTGTTCCCGTCGGCGAAGATCTACAACCCGCTGGGCCAGCAGTACGAGGCCGTGGACCGCGAGCTGCTGCTCGCGTACAAGGAGTCCCCGACCGGCCAGATGCTGCACGACGGCATCTCCGAGGCGGGCTGCACCGCCTCGCTGATCGCCGCCGGCTCCGCCTACGCCACGCACGGCGAGCCGCTGATCCCGATCTACGTCTTCTACTCGATGTTCGGGTTCCAGCGCACCGGTGACCAGTTCTGGCAGATGGCCGACCAGCTGGCGCGCGGTTTCGTCCTCGGCGCGACCGCCGGCCGCACCACCCTCACGGGTGAGGGCCTGCAGCACGCCGACGGCCACTCGCACCTGCTCGCCTCGACCAACCCGGCCGTCGTCGCGTACGACCCGGCGTTCGGCTTCGAGATCGCGCACATCGTCCAGGACGGTCTGCGCCGTATGTACGGCGAGAACGCAGAGGACATCTTCTACTACCTCACCGTCTACAACGAGCCGATCCAGCACCCGGCCGAGCCGGAGAACGTGGACGCCGAGGGCATCCTCAAGGGTCTGTACCGCTTCAAGGCGGGCGAGAAGGGCGCGATCCCGGCCCAGATCCTCGCCTCCGGTGTGGCCGTGCCGTGGGCGATCGAGGCCCAGCGGATCCTCGCCGAGGAGTGGAACGTCAAGGCGGACGTCTGGTCGGCGACCTCCTGGAACGAGCTGCGCCGCGACGCCATCGCGGTGGAGGAGCACAACCTGCTCCACCCCGAGGAGGAGCAGCGCGTCCCGTACGTGACGCAGAAGCTCACCGGCGCCGAGGGCCCGAAGGTGGCCGTCTCCGACTGGATGCGTGCGGTTCCGGACCAGATCGCGCGCTGGGTGCCCGGCACGTACCAGTCGCTGGGTGCGGACGGCTTCGGCTTCGCCGACACCCGCGGTGCGGCACGTCGTTTCTTCCACATCGACGCCCAGTCGATCGTCCTCGGCGTGCTCACCGAGCTCGCCAAGGAGGGCAAGGTGGATCGCTCCGCGCTGAAGCAGGCGATCGACCGGTACGAGCTGCTGGATGTTGCGGCGGCCGACCCGGGCGCCGCGGGCGGCGACGCGTAAGCGTCAGCCGCAGTACGCGAGTTGGGCCCCGACCTTCGGTCGGGGCCCTTTCGTTTTACAGGGCGCCCACGCCGTCCGTCGTGTGTTGGCCCCGCCTCGTCAGGAGGGCAACTCCCGCCGCGCACACGGCGATACAGCCCGAGACCACGAAGCCCGTGCTCATCGCCGACACGAACGTGTCGTGCGCCACCGAGGAGATGCGCGCCGCCAGCTCCGGCGGGGCCCCCGGCGGGACCGGGGCCACGCCGACCTGGACCGCGCTGTCGGCCTGGGCCATCTGTTCCGGCGTGCCGCGCGGCAGCCCGGCCGCGGCCCAGTTGCCCGGGAGCAGGTGGTTGACCCGCGACGCGACGACCGCGCCCAGCACGGCGGTACCCAGCGAGCCGCCCACCTGCATGGCCGACTGCTGGAGGCCGCCGGCCACCCCGGCGTGCTCCAACGGGGCGTTGCCGACGATGACTTCGGTCGCGCCCACCATGGTCGGCGCGAGGCCGATGCCGAGCAGGACGAACCAGACGGACATCAGCAGCGTGCCCGTGTGCGGTGTCAGGGCGGCGAGCCCGAAGCAGGCCACCGCCGTGGAGGCCATCCCCACGGCCAGCGGGATGCGGGGCCCGATGCGGGTGATGAGCGCGCCGGCCACCGGTGAGGCGACGATCATCATCGCGGTGGTGGGCAGCAGGTGCAGACCGCTGCTGACCGGAGACATCCCGCGTACGTTCTGCAGGTAGAAGGTCACGAAGAACAGCCCGCCGATGAAGGCGAAGGCCATCAGCACCATCAGCACCGTGCCCGCGGAGAGCGGTACGGAGCGGAACAGGCCGAGCGGCAGCAGGGGTTCGCGGGCGCGCAGCTGCCACAGGGCGAACAGCAGGAAGCCGAGCGCCGAGGCGCCGAGGAAGAGCAGCGTCTTCGCGCTGCCCCAGTGCCAGTCGGCGGCGTTGATCAGCGCCCAGACGAGGCAGAACATGGCGGCGGACAGCAGCACGATGCCCGGCAGGTCGAAGCTGCGGGAGGCATGCTCGGCGCGCCGGTCCTTGAGGAACAGCAGGCCGAGGATCACGGCGAGGGCGCCGACGGGCACATTGATGAAGAAGACGGACTGCCAGTTGACGTGCTCGACGAGCAGGCCGCCCACGATCGGCCCGCCGGCCGTCGAGGCGCCGATGACCATGCCCCATACGCCGAGGGCCATGTTCAGCCGCTCGGCGGGGAAGGTCGCGCGCAGCACCCCGAGGGCGGAGGGCATGAGCAGTGCGCCGCACAGGCCCTGCAGGACGCGCAGGCCCACGACCGTCGACACGCCGCCGGAGAGGGCGATGAGTCCGGAGGAGAGGGCGAAACCGGTGGTACCGATAAGGAAGACGAGGCGGTGGCCGAAGCGGTCACCGATCTTGCCGGCGGTGATCAGGGCCACGGCAAGGGCGAGGAGGTAGGCGTTGGTGATCCACTGGACATCGGCGAGCGAGGCGCCCAGGTCCTTCTGGATGGCGGGGTTGGCTATGGAGACGATCGTGCCGTCGAGCGCGACCATCATCACGCCGAAGGCGACGGAGATGAGCGTCAGCCAGGGATGGCCCCGTAATCCTTTCCGGGGCCCGAGAGCCGGCGGCGTCGCGTCGGCGACGGTGGTCCGAGACATCATGAACCGATATTATGGCAGTCGCTGACACTTGACAATCAAAATCATGAGTCGGCGCCTGTCATTTTTCGGCGCGGAGGAGAGACGACAGTGCACGCGATCGAAGGCGCGACGGGAGACGCGGCGCCGCCGTCCGGACTGCGGGAACGCAAGAAGGCGCGCACCCGGGACGCGCTCATCAGGTCCGCCCTGGAACTGATCGCCCACAAGGGCTACGAGGGGACGACGGTCGACGAGATCGCCGCCGCCGCGGACGTCTCGCAGCGGACCTTCTTCCGCTACTTCGCCAACAAGGAGGAAGTCGCCCTCGCCGTGCAGAACATGGTGGAGGCCCAGTTCCTCGCCGCCCTGCGCGCCCGCCCGGCGGGCGAGCCGCCGCTGACCGCGCTCCGCAACGCGGCCCTGGCCTCCTGGGACGGCGTGGGCGAGGCCGTCACCGCCCTGGTCCCCATCGACCTGCACGTCCGCGTCTACCGGATGATCGAGTCGACCCCGCAGCTGCTCGCCGCCCACCTGCGCCGCCTCGCCGAGCTGGAGGAGGGGCTCGCCGAGGAGATCGGCCGCCGCGAGGGCCTGGACGTGCGCACCGACCCCCGGCCGCGGATCCTGGTCGCCGCGTTCAGCGGGGTGATGCGGGTGACGGGCAAGGTCTGGGGCGAGAACCTGGACGGCGACATGGCCTCGCTGCGCCGGATCACCTCGGAGTACCTGGACCAGATCGGTCCGGCGCTTGCCGAAGAGTGGAGTAAATACGGCGGAGTTGATCAGAAGGCATGAGAGCGCGATGAAATATCTCTCAACGGCGCTCATTCAAACGTGAGATGGCTCACCGATTTCGCGAAGGCGCCGGGGTTTCTCCTACTGTGGTCCGCGGTGACTTCTTTCCCGGAGCTCGGCTCTCCCTCCCCCCTGCCGTGGACGACCGCCACCACGGTCTGGCGCGCACTGCTCGCGCTGGCCGTGGTCTTCGTCATGCTCGCCACGACGGGCTGGACGGCCGTCCGCAGTCACAAGCCGGCGGCCGACCCGCGTGCGGCCGCGCTCAGCGCCTGGCTGCACGGCTCCATAGGCGGCCACCCGCTGCCCTCCCCGCAGTCCGCCCCCGACGTCCTGGCGCGCTTCTTCGGCTCGCTCGGCGGGCATGAGCGCGAGAGACTCGCCGAGCGCTATCCGCTCGTCGTCGGCAACCTCAACGGCGCCCCCGTCGAGCTGCGCTACCGCGCCAACCGGATCGCCCTGGAGGCCGCCCGCACGGTCGAGGAGCACCGCACGCACTCCACCGGGCTCACCCCGGCGGGGCGCGACGACGCCGCGCGCCGGATGCACCGCTTCGACTCGCTCGCGGAGGACGACCGGCAGATCCTCGCCTTCGACCCCAACGGCGACGGGCGCGTGGCCGAGGTCTTCGGCGACCTGGACCGGGCCGAGCGGGTCTCCGTGATCGTCCCGGGCGTCGACACCAACGTGCTGACGTTCGAGAAGAGCCAGCGCTCCTACAGCGCCCCGGTCGGCATGGCACAGTCGCTGTACGCCGCCGAGCAGGCGGCGAGCCCGGACACCCGGACCGCCGTGATCGCCTGGGCCGACTACACGTCCCCGGTCGGCGTCGGCGTGGAGGCGGCCACCGGCAAGCTCGCCACCGAGGGGGCCCTGCGGCTGCGCGCCCTGGTACGGGCGCTGCCCGGCAGCTCGCAGGTCTCGCTGGTCTGCCACAGCTACGGCTCGGTGGTGTGCGGCGTCGCGGCCCGCGACCTCTCGCCCCGGGTCACCGACGTGGCCGTGGCCGGCAGCCCCGGCATGCGCGCCGAGCACGCCTCCGACCTGCGCACCAGCGCCCGGATATGGGCCATGCGCGACGAGGACGACTGGATCCAGGGCGTCCCGCACATGGAGGTCGGCGGCCTCGGCCACGGCGCCGACCCCGTCTCCGAGGGCTTCGGGGCCCGGGTGCTGTCCGCCGCGGGCGCCCGCGGGCACGCCGGCTACTTCGCGCCCGGCACCACCAGCCTCGCCAACTTCGCGGACATCGGCGTCGGCCGCCCGGCGAGCGTGCGGTGCGCCGCGGCCGGCAGCACCTGCACCGGCAATCTGGGCCCGATGGCGAACAGCAGCGCGGTCTGAGGGGTTCCACGCGCGTAGCGACCGGAAGGGGGACGGCCGCACGGCTGCCGCATACGATGAGCCCATGGGTGATGTGCTGACGGGTTTCCACACCGTCTGGGAGTTCGACACCGACTCCGTGCTCATCCGCTTCGAACGGGGGATCCGCACACCGAAGCTGCTCCAGGTGCTCGGCGAGCGGCGCGTCCCGTACGAGGCGCTCGCGGCCGTCGAGCAGGCCCCGGGGAAGCATGGGACGGTGGTGCTGCGTGCGGTGCCCAGACCGGGGGCCGACCCGCTGATCGAGGCCGCCGACGGCCGGCTCAAGGAGGGCAGCGACCCCTACCGGCTGGTGCTTCCCGCCGAACGCGAGCCGCTCGCCGCCTACTACGCCGACGAGATACGGTCCGCCCTCGGCCCCGCGGCCGGCGAGCCCGCCGAGCGGCATCTGGTGGCGGCCCCCGCGCCGCCGCTGTCCTTCAAGGCCTACGACGGCAAGGCGTCCTTCGACGGCTCGGCCGTGCACTTCCGCTGGTTCTGGACCGGCGCCTCCTCCACCAAGTGGAAGGCCGGCGACCAGCGCTTCCCCGTCGCCGCACTGGCGGGCGTCCGGTGGTGCTCCCCGGACTCCCCGGAGGGCGGGCACCTGCGGCTGCTGCCCCGCGGCGACACGGACCGGCCTGCGGCCGAGCCGGACCAGGACCTGGCGTCCGTCGTCTTCGGCCGCGGCTACGGCCTCGTCCACGAGTCCCTGCCCTTCGCGGCCGCGGTCCTCGCGGCGGTCCGGGCCGCGACGGCCGCCCCACCCGTCTCGTCCGCCCGGCCCGACCCGGGAGGCATCGCCGACCGCATCCGGCACCTGGGGGCGCTGCACGAGGCGGGGCTGCTGACCGATGACGAGTTCAGCTCCAAGAAGGCGGAGCTCCTGGCGGAGCTTTAGGTGCCCCGTGGGCGGTGCGCCCCGGACCCCTGGGCGTGGTGCGTCGCCTGCGGGCCGGTGGGGGCTGGTCGCGCAGTTCCTCCCCCAGCTACCTCCCCCAGCTACCGCTGGGGGGACCCCCAGAGGTACCCCCAGCGCCCCTGACGGGGCCCTTGGTCAGCGCCCACGCGGCGGAGCCGCATGTCGGCAAGCCCCGCGCCGTTAGGCTGGCGTGCGTCATGATCCAGTTCCTGCGCAGCCTCGTCACCCCCGCCGGCCCCCCGGAACCCCTCCTCGGCCGGTCGTCGCGGCCGGCCGTGCGGTTTCTGCCGTACGCCGTCGCCTGGCTGTTCGTGGTGATCCTGCTGCCGACCACGGCGATGGTGCTCCCGAAGAACTACGGGATGGCCCCGGGCCTCGCCTTCGGCCTCGCCGTCCTGCAGACCGCGCCGCTGCCGATCGCCGTCCGGCGCCCGCTGCTCGCCTGGGCCGTCGCCTTCCTCGCGGACCTCGCGGGCACGCTCGCCCTGCTGGCCGTGCCGCCCGCGGCCGCGGAGCCGTGGCCCTGGCCGCCGATGGAGATCATCGGCATGCTGGTGCTGACGTTCGCCCTCGGGCTGCGCGAGAAGGTCCGCACGCTCGTCGCGGCCTGGCTGCTGCTCTCGGGCACCACCCTGGTGCTGCACGACATCGCGCCGCAGCGCGGCACGGCCTGGGCCGTGCTGATCCCGCTCACCGGGGTGCTGCTCCTGCTCGCCTCCGCCCTGCGCGCCCGCGGCGACGCACGGCGCGCCCTCGCCGAGCAGGAGACCATCAGCGAGGCGGAGCGCGCCCGGCGCACCCTGCTGGAGGAACGGGCCCGTATCGCACGGGAGTTGCACGACGTCGTGGCCCACCACATGTCCGTGATCACCGTGCAGGCCGACAGCGCCCCGTACCGCATCACCGGCCTGCCGGCCGAGGCGAGTGCCGAGTTCGGTGCCATTGCGGCGACGGCGCGGGAATCCCTCACCGAGATGCGCCGGCTGCTGGGCGTGCTGCGCAACGAGGAGACGGCGCACACCGAGCGGGTGCCGCAGCCCGGGGCCGAGCGGGTGCCGCAGCTGGTCGAGGCGACCGTACGGGCCGGGCTGCCCGTGGAGTTGACGATCGGGGACGGGGTCGCGGAGCTGCCGCAGGCGGTCGACCTGTCCGCGTACCGCATCGTGCAGGAGGCCCTCGCCAACGTGGTCCGGCACGCGCCGGGCGCCGCGACCCGGGTGTCGCTGACCGTCGACCCCGGCCGTACGGCGCTGACGGTGCTCGTCGTCAACGCGGCCGCCGACCGCCCGGAGACCCCGCTGGAGTCCACCGGCACCGGCCACGGCCTGGTCGGCATGCGGGAGCGGGTACGTCTGGTGGGAGGCTCACTGGACACGGGCCCGCTGCCGGAAGGAGGCTTCAGGGTGGCCGCCCGGCTGCCCCTCACGGACACCGCAAAGGAACCCCGCCCCGCATGACCATCAAGGTGCTCATCGTCGACGATCAGGCCATGGTGCGGGCGGGCTTCGCCGCGCTGCTGGCCGCGCAGCCGGACATCGACGTCGTCGGCGACGCGGCGGACGGCCGCCAGGGCGTCGCCCTGGCCCGGGAACGGCGCCCGGACGTGGTGCTGATGGACGTCCGCATGCCGGAGCTGGACGGCCTGGAGGCCGCCCGGCAGATCCTCGATCTGCCGGAGGACGCGGCGCACCGGCCGAAGGTGCTGATGCTCACGACGTTCGACGTGGACGACTACGTCTACGAGGCGCTGCGCGCCGGCGCGTCCGGCTTCCTCCTCAAGGACGCGCCGCCGGCGGACCTCATCTCGGCGGTGCGGGTGGTGGCGGCCGGTGAGGCGCTGCTGGCACCGTCGGTGACGCGCCGTCTGATCGCCGACTTCGCCGCCCAGCGCCCCGCCCGGCGCCGGGCTCCCGCGCTGCGGCCGAACCGGCTGACGCCGCGCGAGACGGAAGTCCTCGGGCTGATCGCCCGAGGACTGTCGAACCAGGAGATCGCGGCCTCGCTCGTACTGGCCGAGCAGACGGTGAAGACCCATATCGGCCGTATCCTGGCCAAGTTGGGCCTGCGGGACCGTGCGCAGGCGGTGGTCTTCGCGTACGAGTCGGGGCTGGTGACGCCCGGGGAGGGGTGAGCCCGGGGCTACTCCCGCCCCACCGACGTGAACGTCATGTCCGCGTACCGGTTCCCGGCGACCTTGCCGGCGATCGGCTCCAGCGCCGCCAACTCGTCGGCGTTCAGGGTGATCCGGGTGGCCGCCAGGTTCTCCTCCAGGCGGGAGCGCTTGCGCGTGCCGGGGATCGGGATCACCGTCAGGCCGTGGACGGCCGACCGCTGCTGCACCCATGCCAGGGCGACCTGGGCGAGCGAGACGCCGTGCGCGGCCGCGATCTCGCGGACCGGCTCCAGCAGTGCCGCGTTCGCCGCCGCGTTGTCACCGGTGAAGCGCGGCTGCGTGCGCCGCCAGTCGTCCTGCCCGAGCTCCTTGTCCGCGCTCACGAAAGCACCCGTCAGGAAGCCGCGGCCGAGCGGGGAGTACGGCACGAAGGCCACGCCCAGCTCCTTCGCCGCCGCCACGACGCCGTTCTCCACATCGCGGCTGAACAGCGACCACTCCGACTGCACCGCCGCGATCGGGTGCACCGCGTGCGCCGCCCGCAGCTCGCCCGGCGAGACCTCGCTCAGGCCGAGGTGCCGGACCTTGCCCTCCTGCACCAACTCGGCCATGGCGCCGACGCTTTCCTCCATGGGAACGTCCACGTTGCGGCGGTGCATGTAGTAGAGGTCGATGTGGTCGACGCCGAGGCGGCGCAGGCTGCCCTCGACGGACTGGCGGATGTACGCACGGTCGTTGCGGATCTCCTGGTACGAGGGGTCGTCCTCGCGCCGCACGATGGCGAACTTGCTGGCCAGCGTGATCCGGTCGCGGTTGGCCCGCACGAACGGGGAGATGAACTCCTCGTTGCGCCCGAAACCGTAGATGTCGGCGGTGTCGAAGAGCGTCACGCCCAGTTCGAGGGCGCGCTCCAGGGTGGCGCGGGCCTCGTCCGTGTCGGTCGGGCCGTAGGCGTGGGTCATGCCCATGCAGCCGAGGCCCTGGATGCCGACCTCGGGGCCCGCGGTGCCGAGCGGTGCGGTGGGGATGGTCTCGTTGCTCATCGTGCGTCAGCCCTTTCGGACGCCCGGCGGCGGGCGTCGGCATAGCGGTCGATCTTGTAGTCGAGGACTTCGAGCGTGCTGTTCAGTTCGGCGATGCGCTGCCGCACGGACTCGCGGTGCGTGCTGAGCAGTTCCTCGCGTTCGGCGACGGTGTGCTCGCCCTCGCGGACGAGTTCGGCGTAGCGGACCATGTCGGCGACCGGCATGCCGGTCAGCCGCAGCCGGCCCACCAGGTCCAGCCAGTCGAGATCGCGGTCGGTGTAGCGGCGCTGGCCCGAGTGGGAGCGGTCGACGTGGGGCATCAGCCCGATCCGCTCGTACCACCGCAGCGTGTGCGCCGACAGCCCGGCGTAGACGGCCACTTCGGTGATCGTGTAGCGGTCCCGGCCCTCGGGACGGCGGGCGCGGTGCCGGTCGAGTTCGAAGCACCGGGCCACCTGCACCGGTGCACTGTCGATTACGGTCATGCCGCTCCCCCACGTCGCATCAGTGTCGTTGCGTTGGCCTCAACGCTAGAGACTTCGAGTGCACTCCAAGCAAGTAGGCTCACTGTCATGGAGAGCCTGCAGTTGATCAAGAGCTGGCCGGTGCCGGCAGCGGCCGCCGCCGTCGTCCGGGCGGACGGCACCCTGGCGGGGTCGTACGGGCCGGTGGAGCAGCGCTTCGCCCTCGCGTCGGTCACCAAGCCGCTCGCCGCGTACGCCGCGCTGGTCGCCGTCGAGGAGGGCGCGGTCGAGCTGGACGAGCCGGCGGGGCCCGAGGGTTCCACGGTCCGCCACCTCCTGGCGCACACCTCCGGGCTGGCCTTCGACGAGCAGCGGACGATGGCCGCGCCGGGCACGCGGCGGCTGTACTCCAACGCGGGTTTCGACGTGCTGGGCGACCACATCGCGAAGGCGACGGACATCCCGTTCGCCGAGTACCTGCGGCAGGCGGTGCTGGAGCCGCTGGGGATGACGTCGACGGACCTGCCGGGCTCCCCGGCGAAGGACGGCGTCTCGACGGTGTCGGACCTGGCCCGCTTCGCGGCCGAGCTGCAGGCGCCGCGGCTGCTGGCCGCGGAGACCGTGGCGGAGGCGACGCGGGTGGCGTTCCCCGGGCTGACGGGCGTGCTGCCGGGGTACGGGCACCAGCGCCCGAACGACTGGGGCCTCGGCTTCGAGATCCGCGACGCCAAGTCCCCGCACTGGACGGGCGGTTCGTCCTCGCCCCGCACCTACGGCCACTTCGGCCAGTCGGGCACGTTCCTGTGGGTGGACCCGCAGGCCGGGGCCGCCTGCGTCGCCCTGACGAACCGGGCGTTCGGCCCGTGGGCGATCGAGGTGTGGCCGCAACTGACGGACGCGGTCCTGGCCGAACTGTAGGGCTGCGCCCCGTCCGCGCCCCGTAAGGGGCGCGGGGAACTGCGCGAGCAACCACGACGCACCCGCAGTCGAGGCACCCGGGGCTTCGCCCCGGACCCCTGGGGTGGTGCGTCCATCTGCGGGCCGGTGGGGGCTGGTCGCGCAGTTCCCCGCGCCCCTTACGGGGCGCCCAGGCCTCAGGGAAAGCGCGGCTCCGCGTGCATCTCCCACAGCAGCAGCTCCGCACCGGTCTCGCCGGCCACGGCATCCAGCTCCGCCGCGTCCGAGATCCGCGCCGCATCCCCCTCCCGCAGCGTCGTGCCCGTGAGGTGCACGACGCCGCGGACCACGTGCACGTACAGCCACTGCGCCCCCGGCAGCGCACACCGCTGCCCGGGGGCCGGGCGCCGCACGTGCAGCACGGCCTCGGCCCGGCCCAGCGCGTACGGCGCGTCGTCGCCGGCGCCCCGCACCACCTCGTAGAAGGGCTCCCCGCCGGAGTCGGACGGGGTCAGCCACATCTGCACGAACCGCAGCGGAGCGGCGCCCTCGTTGCGCTCGGAGTGGTGGACCCCCTCCCCCGCGCTCAGCCGCTGCAGGTCGCCGGGGCGTACGACCTCCACGTGACCGGTGGAATCCTCATGGGTGAGTTCGCCCTCGACGACCCAGGTGACGATCTCCACGTCCCGGTGCGGATGCGCCGCGAAGCCCGCGCCCGGCGCGAGCCGCTCCTCGTTGCAGGCGGCGAGGGGGCCGAAGCGCACGTTGTCGGGGTCGTAGAAGCCGGAGAACGAGAAGGCGTGCCAGGTCTCGATCCCGGCGTCGGGGTCGCCGCCCCGGAAGCGCTCCGCGGCCCGCTGCACATACGTCACAACCCCACCGTAGCCCCGCCGTGCCCCCGGCAGCCCCGGACCCGACCCGGATAAGGCAGGCTTGTCCCCGTGCCTGAACCAGTCGCTGACACCCCGCCCCAGGAGCATCCGCATCCGCACGCCGCAACGCTGCGCCGTCTGGAGCAGTCGTCCGGAACGCTGGCCGCGGCGGCCATCGCCCGCATGGACGCCCAGCTGCCCTGGTACAGGGCGATGCCGCCGGAGAACCGCTCGTGGATCGGCCTGGTCGCCCAGGCCGGCATCGCGGCCTTCACGGAGTGGTTCCGGCATCCGGAGACCCCGCAGGCGATCAGCACCGACGTCTTCGGCACCGCGCCGCGCGAACTGACCCGGGCGATCACGCTGCGCCAGACCGTGGAGATGGTGCGCACCACCATCGAGGTCATGGAGGCGGCCATCGACGAGGTGGCCGCACCGGGCGACGAGTCGGCGCTGCGCGAGGCGCTGCTGGTGTACGCCCGCGAGATCGCCTTCGCCACCGCCCAGGTCTACGCCCAGGCCGCCGAGGCACGCGGCGCATGGGACGCCCGGCTGGAGTCGCTGGTGGTCAACGCCGTGCTGTCGGGGGAGGCCGACGAGGGCGCGCTGTCCCGGGCAGCGGCGCTCGGCTGGAACTCGCCCTCGCATGTGTCCGTGGTGCTGGGCACGGCGCCGAACGGCGACAGCGAACTGACGGTCGAGGCGATCCGCCGGGCCGCCCGGCACGCCAAGGTCCAGGTGCTGACAGGGGTGCTCGGCGACCGCCTGGTCGTGATCGTGGGCGGTTCGGAGAACCCGCTGCAGGCGGCGAAGTCGCTGATCGGACCGTTCGCCCCGGGCCCCGTGGTGGCGGGTCCGGTGGTGGCCGACCTGCTGGCCGCGACCAAGTCCGCGCAGGCCGCGGCGGCCGGGCTGAAGGCATGTGCGGCCTGGCCGGACGCGCCCCGGCCGGTGCTGGCGGACGACCTGCTGCCGGAGCGTGCGATGGCAGGGGATCCGGCGGCCCGCGAGCAGCTGGTGGAGGAGATCT
Source organism: Streptomyces morookaense (assembly GCF_013030945.1). Taxonomy (GTDB): domain Bacteria; phylum Actinomycetota; class Actinomycetes; order Streptomycetales; family Streptomycetaceae; genus Streptomyces; species Streptomyces morookaensis. The sequence goes on from NZ_JABBXF010000035.1 coordinate 15,934, forward strand.
ACAGACCGCTGGAGGAGGCGGGCTCGGCGCTCCTGGAGACGCTCAGCGTGTACCTGGAGCAGGCGAGCAGCCTGGAGGGGGCGGCCAGGATGTTGTTCGTCCACCCCAACACCGTGCGGTACCGCCTCCGACGTGTGACGGACGTCACCGGATGGTCACCGTCGGACGTCCGCTCCGCCTTCACGCTGCGGATCGCACTGATCCTCGGACGCCTGGCCGACACGGAGTGACAGCCGTAGGCTTTTGTTGAACGTCAACAATTCCCCCGACGGTTATTCGTCCCTGTCCCCACGGGTGGGCGGTGCCGTCCCCGAGAGAGAGTGTGAGGGTGCTCGTACTCGTCGCTCCCGGCCAGGGCGCTCAGACGCCCGGCTTCCTGACCCCCTGGCTCGACCTCCCCGGCGTGGAAGACCGCCTCCGGGAGTGGTCGTCCGCCATCGACCTGGACCTGCTCCACTACGGCACGAACGCCGACGCGGACGAGATCCGCGACACCGCCGTGGCCCAGCCGCTGCTGGTCGCGGCCGCCCTGGTCTCCGCAGGGCAGCTCTTCCCCACGGCGGAGGACTTCTCCCGCCTGGTGGGTGCCGCCGCCGGCCACAGCGTCGGTGAGCTCGCCGCCGCCGCGCTGACCGGCGTGCTGCCGGACGAGGCCGCCATGAAGCTGGTCCGCACGCGCGGCCTGGCCATGGCCGAGGCCGCCTCCGTCACCGAGACCGGCATGTCCGCGCTGCTCGGCGGCGAGCCCGAGGCCGTCCTCCCGCACCTGGAGAAGCTCGGCCTCACCCCCGCGAACGTCAACGGCGCGGGCCAGATCGTCGCCGCCGGCACCATGCAGCAGCTGGCGGCGCTCGCCGAGGACAAGCCGGAGGGCACCCGCCGGGTGGTCCCGCTGAAGGTGGCCGGTGCGTTCCACACCGTCCACATGGCACCGGCCGTCTCGGCCCTCGATGCCGCCGTCCAGGAGCTGGACGCGGCCGATCCTCTCACCCGTTACGTCTCCAACAAGGACGGCCGGGTCGTCACCGGCGGCCGCGAGGTCGTGCAGCGACTCGTCGGCCAGGTGGCCAACCCGGTCCGCTGGGACCTGTGCATGGAGACGTTCAAGGAGCTGGGTGTCACGGCCCTGATCGAGGTGGCCCCCGGCGGCACCCTCGTGGGCCTGGCCAAGCGCGCCCTCCCGGGCGTCGCCACCCTCGCGCTCAAGACCCCGGACGACCTCGACGCCGCCCGTGCCCTGATCGCCGAGCACGCCACCCCGGCCGACGAAGGAGTCCGAGAAGCATGACCTCGAAGATCAAGCCCGCGAAGGGCGCCCCCTACGCCCGCATCATGGGCGTCGGCGGCTACCGCCCGGTCCGGGTGGTGCCGAACGAGGAGATCCTCAAGCGCATCGACTCCTCCGACGAGTGGATCCGGTCGCGCTCGGGCATCGCCACCCGGCACTGGGCCGGCCCGGAGGAGACCGTGGCCGCCATGTCCGTGGAAGCGGCCGGCAAGGCGATCGCCGACGCGGGGATCGACCCCTCGCAGATCGGTGCCGTCCTCGTCTCGACGGTCTCGCACTTCAAGCAGACCCCGGCCATCGCCACCGAGATCGCCCACCGGATCGGTGCGGGCAACCCGGCCGCCTTCGACATCTCGGCCGGCTGCGCCGGCTTCGGCTACGGCCTGACCATGGCCAAGGGCCTGGTCGTCGAGGGGTCGGCGGAGTACGTCCTGGTCATCGGTGTCGAGCGGCTCTCGGACCTGACGGACCTGGACGACCGTTCCACCGCCTTCCTGTTCGGCGACGGCGCGGGCGCCGTGGTCGTCGGCCCGTCCGACGAGCCCGCCATGGGCCCGACGGTCTGGGGCTCGGAGGGCGACAAGGCCGAGACCATCAAGCAGACCATCGCCTGGGACGTGTACCGCGAGGAGACCGACGTCCGGTTCCCCGCGATCACCCAGGAGGGTCAGGCGGTGTTCCGCTGGGCCGTCTTCGAAATGGCGAAGATCGCCCAGCAGGCGCTCGACCAGGCCGGGATCACCGCGGAGGACCTGGACGTCTTCGTCCCGCACCAGGCGAACATGCGGATCATCGACTCGATGGTCAAGACCCTCAAGCTGCCGGAGAGCGTCGTGGTCGCCCGGGACGTGGAGACCACCGGCAACACCTCGGCGGCGTCCATCCCGCTGGCCATGGAGCGCCTGCTGGCGACCGGGGCGGCCAAGAGCGGGGACACCGCGCTGCTGATCGGTTTCGGGGCGGGTCTCGTCTACGCCGCGACGGTCGTTACCCTCCCCTAGGCGAGATCCGGTCCCCCGGCCCTCTCCCGCAGAGCATTTCCCTTAATCCAGTTCCACCGCACACCGCATTGCATAGAAGGAGCGCCACCATGGCTCACACCCAGGAGCAGATCCTCGAGGGTCTCGCCGAGATCGTCAACGAGATCGCCGGCATCCCGACCGAAGAGGTCAAGCTCGACAAGTCCTTCACCGACGACCTGGACGTCGACTCGCTCTCCATGGTCGAGGTCGTCGTCGCCGCCGAGGAGCGCTTCGAGGTCAAGATCCCGGACGAGGACGTCAAGAACCTGAAGACCGTCGGTGACGCTGCCGACTACATCCTGAAGCACCAGGCCTGATCCAGCGTTCGTCGCCACCCCGGCGGTGGCGTTCCAGCACCTCTACACGTGGAGACAGAATTCCTGTGAACTCGACCAATCGCACCGTGGTCGTCACCGGTATCGGCGCAACCACACCGCTGGGTGGCGACAGCGCATCGACCTGGGAAGGGCTGCTCGCCGGGCGTTCCGGCGTGAAGCGCCTGGAAGGCGAGCGGTTCGCGGAACTGCCCGTCCGGATCGCCGCTCCCGCGGCGGTCGACCCCGAGGACGTCCTCCCCCGTCCCCTCGCCCGCAAGCTGGACCGCTCGGCGCAGCTCGCGCTGATCGCGGCCCGCGAGGCGTGGGCGGACGCGGGCTACACGGCGAAGGCCGGCGAGGACGCCGCGATCGCCCCCGAGCGGCTGGGCACCGTCATCGCGTCCGGCATCGGCGGCGTGCACACCCTGCTCGACCAGTACGACGTGCTCAAGGAGAAGGGCGCCCGCCGCGTCTCCCCGCACACCGTGCCGATGCTGATGCCCAACAGCCCGTCCGCGAACGTCGGCCTGGAGGTGAACGCCCAGGCGGGTGTGCACACCCCGGTCAGCGCCTGCGCGTCCGGCGCCGAGGCCATCGGCTACGCCGTCGAGATGATCCGCACCGGCCGTGCCGACGTGGTCGTCGCCGGCGGCACCGAGGCGGCCATCCACCCGCTGCCCGTCGCGGCCTTCGCCAGCATGATGGCGATGTCCAAGAACAACGAGCACCCGGAGCAGGCCTCCCGCCCGTACGACAAGGACCGTGACGGTTTCGTCCTCGGCGAGGGCGCCGGCGTCGTGATCCTGGAGTCGGCCGAGCACGCCGCGCAGCGCGGCGCCCGTGTCTACTGCGAGGTGCTGGGCCAGGGCCTGTCCGCGGACAGCCACCACATCGCCCAGCCGGAGCCCACGGGCCGCGGCATCGCCGCCGCGCTGCAGAACCTGCTGGACTCGAGCGACCTCAAGCCGTCGGAGCTCGTGCACCTCAACGCGCACGCCACGTCGACCCCGCAGGGCGACCTCGCGGAGATCAAGGCGCTGCGCAAGGTCCTCGGCGACGACCTCGACCACGTCGCGGTCTCCGCGACCAAGTCGATGACGGGCCACCTGCTGGGCGGCGCGGGCGGCGTGGAGACGGTCGCCACCGTGCTGGCCCTGTACCACCGGATGGCCCCGCCGACCGTCAACGTCGACGAGCTCGACGAGGGCATCGACGCGGACATCGTCCGCAACGAGCCGCGGCCCCTCCCGGAGGGCTCGATCGCCGCGATCAACAACTCCTTCGGTTTCGGCGGCCACAACGTGGTGCTGGCGCTCCGGTCCGTCTGACGGAATCAACCCCTGTGAAGGGCGGGCGGGCTGACATTGCGTCAGCCCGCCCGCCCTTTTCACCTCCGCGCCCCCAGCGCCGGCGGATAGTCCCCCGTCAGCGACCGGTTGGCGATCACATACCCGTGCGGATCGGGGAACAGCTCCACGGACCAGGGTCCGATGAGCGAGTCCTCTCCCGTCAACGGCTCGATCCCGCCTGCCGATTGCCCCGTGCGCACGTCCAGCGGCCGTATCGTGCCGTCCCCGCCCCCGTCGCGGGTCAGCACCGCCAGCCGCCCGTCGGGCCGCAGCGCGAGAGCGCTCACCTCGTCGTCGAAGTGCTGCGTCCACACCTGGTGTCCGTCGGAGAGGGCGTACGCACCGACCGAGCGCGGCGCGGGGTTCCAGTCCGGCGTCACGGCGGTGACGAGGACGTCCCCGGTGATGACGGCCCGCGTCACGGGCCGCGCCGCGAAGCCGATGTAGTCCCGCGGGAGCGCCAGCGGAATCGCCGCCCGGCCGTGCCCTCGGCCGTCGAACGGCAGCGCCTTCCCGTCCACCACGACGACGGCGGGCTCGGCGGACAGCACATGGACCTCCTTGCCGGAGGGGAGCGCACTGTTCCAGCTCTCCTCCCCCGTGCGGGCGTCCAAGGAGCTCAGCCGGAAGGCATCGGTACCGCACCGGTCGACGACCAGCGCCCGCGCCGCCGACGCACCGACCGCCGCGACCCGGCATCCCTCCGCCTCGGTGCGCTTCCACCGTTCCGCGCCGTCACCGGCGGCGAGGCCGCGCACGGCCCCGTTCTCGGCGACCACGGCCGTGCCGTCGGCCAGCGCGATGCGCGCGTCCGCCGCCTTGATGACCGCCGGATCGCCGTCCGTCTTCTGCTGCCAGACCGGCTGCCCTGTGGAGAGGTTCACCAGCGCCACGGTGTCGCACGGCTTCAGGTAGCCGCCGAAGGCGACCAGCCCGGTGCCCCCGCTCGTCCGGTCGCTCATGGCGCACACGGACTCGCCCGCGGGCGCGGGCCGTTGCCAGCGCTGTGCGCCGTCGCGGGCCGCGTAGGCGGTGAGGCCGTTGCCGCGGGCCTGGACGAGCGTGCTGCCGACGGACCAGTTGCCCAGGGCTTCCGCGGTGTCCGGCCGGTCGCGGGCGGCGGACCACTGCAGGTCCAGCCGTCCGCCGGTCAGGCCGTCGTAGAGCAGCCAGCCCGGCAGCAGGCCGGCGAGCAGCCCGGCCGGGGCGAGGACGCCCCACACCTGCCGCTTGGGCCAGCAGCCTTTGCCGATGGCCCAGTTGACCGCGCCGAACAGGCCGAGGACGCCGACGGCGGCGAACAGGAACGCCAGGCCCGTCCGCGCGCCCGAGCCGGTCGGGCAGGCGCCGCCGGCGCAGCGCCCGCTCCCGGCGTAGTTGCGGACGATGAAGAGCACGGCCCAGCCGATGACGGCGGCCGTCGCCGCCACCATGACCGCTTTGAGCACTCGTATGGGTTGCACAGCGGTGAATGTATACGGAGCCTCAGTCCTCGAAGCTGGCGAAGTAGGAGGCCGCCATGTCCTCCTGCCCGTGCCCCTGTTCGGCGGCGCGACGGAACCGCTCGGCACCGGCCGCGGCCACGTCCAGGCGCACCCCGGCCGCCTCGCCGGCCGCCACGATCAGGCGGGCGTCCTTCTCGGCGGTGACGGTCGTGAAGCTGGCCGGGGTGAGCCGGCCGTCGAGCAGGAGGCCCGCCTTGGCCCGCAGGTAGCCCATGTCGAGCGGGCCGCCCTCCAGGGCCCCGAGGAAGCGCTGCGGGTCAACGCCGAGCCCCTTGGCCAGGGCGAGCGCCTCGGCGGTGCCGTGGGTGACCGCCAGGACCCAGCTGTTGAGCACGAGCTTGAGCCGGCTGGCGGCGCCGATGTCGGCGTCCTCGCCGACCCAGAGGGTGCGGGCGCCGATGGCCTCGAAGACGGGCGTGAGCGTGCCGCGCACCGCTTCGGGCCCCGCGGCGAGCACGGTCAGCTGTGCGTCCTCGGCGGGCTGCCTGCTGCCCAGGACCGGGGAGTCGACGAGGACGAGGCCGTGTTCGCGGGCGAAGGCGGCGAGGCCGTCCAGCGCGTCGAGCCCGGCGGTGCCGGCCTGGGCCCACACGGTCCCGGGGGTCAGCCCCGGGGCGGCGGCGCGCATGACGTCGAGCGCGGTGGGCCCGTCGTACAGCATGGTGAGGACGACGCCGGCGCCGCGGACGGCGTCGGCGGGACTGTCGGCGACGGTCACACCGTCGGCGGCGAGGGGCTCGGCCTTGCCCCGGGAACGGTTCCAGGCACGCACGTCCAGCCCGGCACGGGCGAGATTACGGGCCATGGGCCCGCCCATGATGCCGGTACCGAGCACGGCGACGGTGATCTGAGGAGACATGCCCTCAAACTAGGCGTTGGAGCACGCTCCACCGCAAGACGGCGCCCCGGGACGCGCCCCGACGAGCGGCGTCACACCACCTGGTGCAGCCACCTCACCGGCGCCCCCTCGCCGGCATGGCGAAACGGCTCCAGCTCGTCGTCCCACGGCTTCCCCAGCAGCTTGGCGATCTCCGCGTCGAGCTCCGTCTCCCCCCGCCCGGCCCGCGCCAGCGCCGCCCGCAGCCGGTCCTCGGGGATGAGGATGTCGCCGTGGATGCCGGTGACGGCGTGGAAGATGCCCAGTCCGGGGGTGGAGCTGTAGCGCTCGCCCTCGGCGGTGGCGCAGGGCTCCGAGGTGACCTCGAAGCGCAGCAGGTGCCAGCCGCGCAGGGCGGAGGCGAGCTTGGAGGCGGTGCCGGCCTGGCCCTGCCAGGAGAGTTCGGAGCGCCAGGTGCCGGGGGCGGCGGGCTGCCGGATCCAGTCGAGCGTGACACGCACGCCGAGGACGCCCGCGACGGCCCACTCGACGTGCGGGCACAGCGCTCGGGGTGCGGAGTGCACGTACAGGACTCCACGTGTCGTCACCGGGACCTCCAGTGCGGTTCGAGGTTCGCCTTTCCCAGCGGCCTCGCACCCGGAGCGGTCCCGCCCGGAGCGGCATCAGGCATTCTGCCCCAATCGCCACTCCCGCACCAGCTCGCGAGGTTACCAACAGTAAACACCATCGGGAGCAAATCTCCTGAAAAGGGACAGGATGTGACGTGTTGTGACACGTTGCCGCAAGTGGGTGAACATCCCGGACACGCCCGGCCACCCACCCGGGGGAAAAGCTACCGTGCGCACCCCACTCCCGGGTGACGTACCGTCGGTCCCGGACAGATATCACCCGGCCGGAGGGGAACGACCATGCCGCCCACCTGGGGCCGAAGCCGGACCATGGCCCTGCGGGCAGCTTCGGCGGCCGTCTCCGCGGCCCTGCTGCTGCCCGTTCTCGCAGGCTGCGACAGCGGCGGCGGGGACAAGGAGAAGAGCAGCCGCGCGGCGGCGAAGCCCGAGCCGAAGCCCCGGCCGGTCTGGAACACCCGGCCCGCGTCGATCGCCTCGCTCGGCGACTCCATCACACGCGGCTTCGACGCCTGCTCGGTGCTCGCCGACTGCCCCGAGGTCTCCTGGGCCACCGGCACCCAGGTCGACAGCCTGGCCCGGCGGCTGCTGCCCTCGCCCGGGACCAGCAGCTGGAACTTCGCGAAGACCGGCGCCCGGATGGCCGACCTGCCGCGCCAGATGGAGGCCGCGATCGCGCAGAAGCCGGAACTCGTCACCGTGCTGATGGGCGCCAACGACGCCTGCCGGCCCAGCGTGACCGCCATGACCACCCCCGAGCAGTTCCGCACCCAGTTCGAAACCGCGGTGAAAGAACTGCGTCGCTCCCTGCCCAGGAGCCAGCTGTACGTGGCCGGGATCCCGGACCTGAAGCGGCTGTGGTCGGAGGGGCGCAAGGACCCGCTCGGCAAGCAGGTGTGGCAGCTCGCCTCCGTCTGCCCGTCGATGCTCCACGACGCCGACGCGCAGGATGCGGCCTCCGACGAACGGCGGGCCCAGGTCGACCAGCGCGTCGGCGAGTACAACGCCGTGCTCGAGGACGTGTGCAGCCGCGACGAGCTCTGCCGCTACGACGGCTCGGTGCACGGGTACGCCTTCACCGGCGAACAGCTCAGCCAGTGGGACTGGTTCCACCCCAGCCGGCAGGGCCAGCAGACGCTGGCGGACATGGCCTACCAGGCCGTCACGGCCGACCGGCGATGAGGGGATGAAGAGGGGCGGGGCCTGTCAGGGCGGCCCCGCCCCCGTCCGTCAGCGCACCCGCCACGGTGCGCTCAGGCGGCGGTCGGCGACGCTGCGGCCCGCCTCGACCGTGCAGGCCCCGGGGACGGTCCGCCAGGCGGACGCCTCCTCGTCCCACACCGTGAAGGCGCGGGGGTCCAGCGCGACCACCGCCTCCGCCGTGCCGCCCGGCTCCGCCTCCACCGAGGCGAAACCGGCCAGGCGGCAGGCCGGGCGTTCCACCTCACCACCCGGCGGGACGGCGAGATAGACCTGGACCACCTCACGGCCCGGGCGGTCGCCGACATTGCGGACGCGTACGGTGGCGCGGACGTCCGTACCCTCGCTGCTTTCGCCTTGGACGTCCAACGCCTCGTACGACCAGTCGGTGTAGCCCAGGCCGTGGCCGAAGGCGTACGCGGGAGCCGTGTGCGCCTTCTGCCATGCACGGTAGCCGATGAACACGCCCTCGGCATAAGCGAGTTCACCCTTGTCGGGGACAACGCGCGTGACGGGGGCGTCCGCGAGGGCCGCGGGCCATGTGGTGGGCAGCCGGCCGCCCGGTTCATGGGTGCCGAGGAGCACGTCGGCGAGGGCCGCCCCGCCCTCCTGGCCGGGGAACCAGCACAGCAGGACGGCCGCCACATCGTCGCGCCAGGGCAGTTCCACGGGGGCGCCCGCGGTGACGGCCACGACGGTGCGGGGGTTGGCGGCGGCGACGCGGGACACGAGCTCGTCCTGGCGGCCGGGGAGGGCGAGGGACGTCCGGTCGAAGCCCTCGCTCTCGACGCGCTCGGTGGTGCCGACGACCACGACGGCGACGTCCGCGCGGGCGGCGGCGTCGACGGCCTCCTGCAGCAACTCCTCGGCGTCCCGCAGGGGTTCGCGGTGCAGGAGGGAGAAGGCGAGGGGGCCGCCGACGGTGTGGACGAGGCGGACGCCGACCGGTTCGCCCGCCTCCAGGACGACGCGGCCGCGCTCGGCCGGGTCGCCGAGAAACGCCTCGAAGGGGTCGCCGCCCTCGGCGGGGCGCTGCTCGCCGTCGAAGAGGACGGCGTCCCCGACGGTGAGCCGGTACCTGCCCGTGCCCCGGGTGCCGAAGAGGTGCGTGCCGCTCCCGCGCGGGGTGAAGGTGCCGGTGATCTCGACGGTGTGCAGGGCGGCACGGTCCACGCCGGCGGGGAGTTCGTCCGCCCACAGGAGCATGCCGTCGGGCAGCCGCACCTCGCCCAGGACCCGTCCGGCCGCGTCGCGGCAGACCGCCCGCAGGGTGAAGCCGTGGGCGGCCGGGGCGAGTTCGTCACCGGTCTCCGCGCCGACGGCGTAGGTGAGCGCGCCCTCCGGCAGCGCGGCGCGCAGCCCGTCGAGCGGGGAGACGACCCGCTCGGGGGCGACCTGCGCCGAACCGCCGCCCATGATGCGGGCGTCGCGGGCCGCGGCGCCGAGGAGGGCGACGCGGGGAGCGCCCCGGAGGGGAAGGGTGCCGTCGTTCCGCACGAGGACGAAGGAGCGGCGGGCGATCTCGCGGGCGAGTGCGGGGCCGTCGTCCTCGGGGCCGGCCGGCGCCGGCCGCGGTATGCCGTCGAGGGCGCCGGTGCGGGCGGCGAGCAGCAGGACCCGGCGGACGGCGGCGTCGACGGCCGCCTCGGGCACGGCGTTCGCGCGGACGGCGGCGGCGAGGGCGGGCCCGTAGACCGTGTCCGGTCCCGGCATGGCCACGTCGAGCCCGCCGAGCAGGGCGCGGGCGGTGTCGCGGGCGGCGAGCCAGTCGGAGACGGTGACGCCGTCGAAGTGCCAGGCGTCGCGCAGGACTTCGTGCAGGAGGTGCCGGTGCTCGGTCATGGTGGTGCCGTTGACCATGTTGTAGGCGGCCATGAGGCACCAGGGGCGGGCGTTCTTCACGATCGCCTCGAACGGGGCGAGGTACAGCTCGTGCAGCGCGCGGGCGGGGACCTTGTTGTCGACCGTGAAGCGGTCGGTCTCGGCGTCGTTGGCGACGAAGTGCTTGACGGTGGCGGCGACTCCGCCGGCCTGGACGCCGCGGACGTAGGCGGTGCCGATCTCGCCGGTGAGATAGGGGTCCTCGCTGTACGCCTCGAAGTGGCGGCCGCCGAGCGGGGAACGGTGGAGGTTGACGGTCGGCGCGAGGAGGACGTGCACGCCCTTGCGCCGGGCCTCCCCCGCCAGCACCCGGCCCGCGCGGCGCGCCAGTTCCGGCGACCAGGCGGCGGCGAGGGCGGTGGGGCCGGGGAGGGCGAGGGAGGGGTCGTCCGCGGTCCAGCGGGTGCCGCGGACGCCGACGGGCCCGTCGGACATCACCAGGGAGCGCAGCCCGATCGCCGGGACGGCGGGCAGCGTCCACAGGTCCTGCCCGGCCAGGAGCCGGGCCTTGGTGTCGAGGTCGAGGGAGCGGAGGGCTTCCTGAAGGACGGATTCGATGACGTCGTCGTCGTTCGTGTCCTCGTTCGTCATGGGCCCATCGTGACGCCGGTCAGCCGGAGTTGCTCCCCTTGAAGACCTCGATCAGGCTGGTGAAGCTGTCGCCGGAACGGCCGTCCGCGAGGCCGCGCCGGAAGGCGTCCTGCACGGCGGCGGGGAGCGTGGCGTCGGTCCCGGAGTCCCGGGCGGTGTGGACGATGTGGTCGACGCCCGCCGCACACATGGCGAGCCTGTCGACGTCGCCGGGGTGCTCGCCCTTGTCGATCCGCGGGGTGTAGAACGCGAGGAACCCGGGCAGCGAGGCCACGGTGGACGTGGCGTAGGGCAGGAACTCCCCGGCGGAGATGCCGTTCGCCCCGGCCACGGCGAGGGCGTGGAGCCAGCCCGTCATGGAGGTCCAGAAGATGTCCATCTGGAGCTGGTAGTACAGCGCCGCAAGGCCCGGGTCCTCGCCGCGGTAGTCGGTGGCGGTCAGTACCTGCAGGGTGGCCGCGTGGGTCTCGAAGACCTCCCTGGGGCCGCTGTAGAAGGTCGCGGACTCCTCCGGCCTGCCGATGCCGGAGGGCGGGACCTGGACCCCGCCGGTGAGGTGCCGGGCGCCGTGCCCGTCCGCCCACACGGCCGCTTCGCGGGCCTTCGCGGGCGTGTCAGAGCTGAGGTTGACGAGGACGCGGCCGGCGAGGGCGGACGCGGCGGGCTCCAGGACGGCGTACATCGCGTCGTAGTCGGTGAGGCTGAGGATCACCAACTCGTCGGCGGCCAGGGCCGCTTCGACGGTGGCGGCGCGGGTGGCGCCCTCCGCGGCCAGCTCCTCGGCCCGGGCGGCGGTGCGGTTCCACACGGTCACGGGGTGGCCGGCGGCCAGGAAGGCGCGCGTCATGGCCTGCCCCATGGGGCCGAGACCGATGACGGTGACGGACTGCTTGCTCGTGGTGCTGTTGCTCGTGGTGCTCACGAAAACCCCCTCTAGAACGAACGCTCTATCCAGGGATGAAGCTAGCACAGCTCTAGAACGAACGCTCTACTCAATTCCGATAGGCTTGCGCCGTGAAGACGAACGCAGAGCAGGAGGACACCGCCCTCAGCACCCGCGAGCGGGTGGTCCGGGCGGCCTCACGCCTGATGCAGCGCCAGGGCTACGACGGCACCGGCATCAAGCAGATCGCCCAGGAGGCCGGCGCCACGCTCGGCTCCGTCTACCACTTCTTCCCGGGCGGGAAGCAGGAGTTGGCCGTCGCGGCCGTGCACTACGGCGACGTGGAGTTCGCGGACATCCTGCGCGAGGTGCTGTACAGCGACGAGGACCCGGCACAGGCGGTCGTCACCTGCACACAGGTCCTCGCGGAGGGGCTGCGCGCCTCCGACTGGGCCGACGGCTGCCCCGTCACGGCCACCGCCCTCGGCTCGGCGGGCCGCGCCCCCGACATCCAGCGGGCCGCGGCCGACGCGTTCGCCAACTGGCGGGACATCGTGGCGCAGGCGCTGCACCGGGCGGGCATCGGCGAGGCCGACGCCCGCGACCTGGGGTGGACGGTCATCAACACGCTGGAGGGTGCGGAGTTCGCCGCGCAGGCGGCGCAGAGCGACGAGCCGCTGCGGATCGCCGGGGAGCATCTGGCGCGGCTGATCGGGTCGTACCGGGCGGCCTGACCGGTCACCGCGACGCCGGGCGGCCGGAGTTGGCCCCTCCGAGGAGGGCGGCGGCGAGGACGGCCGTGCCGAGCAGCACGCCCACCACGCACCACAGGGCCACCGAGAAACCGTGCACCGTGGCCTCGGCGGGGGTGCCCGCGAACGCGGCGGCGCTCGTGGCGGCCACGGTGTTGAGCACGGACGCGCCGAGGGCTCCGCCGGTCTGCTGTGCCGTGCTCACCATGGCCGAGGTGACCCCGGCGTCCCGGGGCGCGACGCCCGCGGTGGCGGTGGCCATCGCCGTCATGTTGGCGGCGCCCATGCCCAGCCCGGTGAGGACGAGCCCGGGCAGCACCCCGGTGACGTACGACGAGTCGACGCGCAGCTGCGCCAGTACGCACATGCCCGCCGCGGCCACCAGCAGGCCCGGCACCACGATCAGCCGGGGCGCGACGCGCGGCACCAGCCGGGCGGCGATCTGCGTGGAGCTCAGGATCATCGACGCCGTGAGGGGGAGGAAGGCCAGGCCGGTGCGCACCGCGGAGAAGCCGAGGACGACCTGGAGGTAGTAGGTCATGAAGAGGAACATGCCGAACATGGCGACCGGCGAAAGCCAGGATGTCAGGAAGGCACCGGCCCGCTGACGGTGCATCACGATCCGCAGCGGCAGCAGCGGTTCGGGGATACGGGCCTGCCGGACGACGAACGCGGCCAGCAGGACGGCACCGCCGCCGAACAGCCCGAGCACCGCCCCGTCACCCCAGCCCCGGGACTCGGCCTCGGCGGCGGCGTACACCACCGCGGCCATGCCGCCTGCGCCGAGCACGGCCCCGGCCACGTCGAGCCGGCCCCGGTCCACGCTCGGGGTGGCCGGTTCGTCCAGCACCGTCAGCGCCCCGGCCAGCACGAGGAGGACGACCGGCACGCCGACGTACATGCACCAGCGCCACTCCAGGTACTCGGTGAGCACGCCGCCCGCTATCAGCCCGCAGGCCGAGCCCGCCCCGGCGATGGCACCGAAGATGCCGAACGCCTTGCCGCGCTCCTTCGGGTCGGTGAACGTCGTGGTCAGCAGCGACATCGCGGCGGGCGTGAGCAGCGCGGCGCACGCGCCCTGCAGGGCGCGCCCCGCGAACAGCATGCCGGGCGCGGTGGCGGCCCCGCCGACGGCGGAGGCCAGACCGAAACCGGCCACTCCGGCGACGAACGCGCGCTTGCGGCCGAGGAGATCGGCGATCCGGCCGCCGAGGAGGAGCAGTCCGCCGTAGGCGAGGGAGTAGGAGGTGATGACCCACTGCCTGCTGCCGTCGCCCATGTGCAGGGCCTTCTGCGCGGTGGGGAGGGCGATGTTGACGACGGTGCCGTCGAGGAGGATCAGCAGCTGGGCCAACCCGACAACGGCCAGGCCCCACCAGCGCCTGGAGGAGGTGGGCGGGGCCTGCTGCGCCGTGACGGTTGTTGTGGTTGTTGCCTGGGTCATGACGGGAACCGTAGGACCTCAAGCTTGCTTGAGGTCAATGGCGGAACGGTTCGAGCAAGTGGTCGGCCTTGCCGGCCTTGATGTCGCGGATGAGGTTGCGGAGCGCTTCGCGGGTGTCGGTGACGTAGTGGTCCTCGGCACCGGCGACGGCGATGTAGGCGTTGCCGGCCGGGTCGGTGCCTATTCGGAAGCAGTTGTTGCCGGCGCCGCAGAACGGCTCTTCCCAGGTGATCTGGTTCATGACTGCCTTCCTCAGAGTTCTCGCGCAATGGCCTGGATGAAATCGCGGGAGCGACCCTGATCGAGGGCAGCGCGCTCCATCCAGTCCAAGTGCGCCCGGTACCGGGCGAGCTGGGATTCCGCGTGCTCGAATCGCGGACCGCCTGCCGAATCCAGCTCGACGGTGTCGAGTTGGGGCACGATCCCCTCGGCGTACAACGTCGCGTGCCCTGCGCCGGGAAACCCTCCCGCCTCGTACGGCAGCGCCCGCAGCACGACGTTCTCGCGTTCGGACATGAGCAGAAGGTGGTTCAGCTGCTCCAGCAGCACCTTGCGGCCCCCGAACTGCATACGGAGCGCCGCCTCGTGCATGTATCCGACGTACTCCAGCGGGTTGTTCCGCTCCAGGACCTGCTGGCGCTGCATGCGGTGCGCCACATGCAGTTCGACTTCCAGCCTGGGCAGGGCCGGAAGCACTGCGTCGAAGATCGCACGGGCGTAGCTCTCCGTCTGGAAGAGCCCGGGCAGGTGCATGATCTGTGACGTGCGCACCCGGACCGCATGCCACTCCAGCTCCGCGATGTCCAGCATTCCCGCGGGCACCGAGCCACGGAACCTCTCCCACCAGCCACGGGCCCGCTCCGACGCCATGGCCATGAGTGCCGCGATGTAATCCTCGTCGGTGCAGGCATAGTTCGTCGCCAGGGTGCGGACGCGTTCGGGGGTGATGGCGCGTACGCCCGACTCGATGTTGGAGATCTTCGTACGGTCGATGCCGAGCAGCCGGGCCGCGTAGTCGGCCGAAACACCGGCAGCCATACGCATTTTGCGCAGCTCGGCTCCCAGCCGCTTCTGCCGTTCGGTGGGCGTCGTCCTGGGTGGCATGCGCTCTTCCTACAGTTTCCGGACCGACCGCTCCCGTCCAGGAAGCCACACCTCACCCGTTCGAGGCAATGGCCCCCCAGCGGGTGGCAATAGTGCCCCCAGCGTGACTACCTTCAATGGCGCACCGCCAACGCAACCGCGCAGCCGGAAGTGCATCGCGCAGGCACGCCCGTACCCTCCTGCCCTGGGAGCGGCGTGCCCGCGCCAGGGAGACGAGCCACCGGTCACGCGAGCCCCAACACACCCCACCGCGCCGGGAGTCGCCGTATGCCCGCACGCCTCTGCCCCCTCTTCACGCCGCATCGCGAGCCCTCCCGGCTCGCGTACAGCTTCACCGTCCCCGGTGAACCCCGTTCCGCCGCCGTCGCGCGCGGCAGCGTGCGCACCGCGCTCCGCGCCCACGAGCTCGCCGACATCGAGGAACCGGCGGTCCAGGTCGTCAGCGAACTCGTCGCGTGCGCAGCCCTGTTCGCTCCGGACCAGAACCTCTACGTCTCCCTCGGCTGGCACGCCGAGACCCTGCGGATCGTCTCGTGGGATCCGCATCCACCGGGGCACCGCGACCGCGCGCTCGGCGCCGTCTGCACGGCCCGGCGGCGGCGCCGGCTGCTGCTCGCGATCGGCGTCGTCCGCGAGTGCCGCGGCACCTGGGGCGCCGCGAAGCCCGCCCCGGCCACCGAGGGGACCACGGTGTGGGCCAACCTCCCCCGCACCGGGGCGGCCGCGTACGCCGCACGACGCTGCTGAGGCGTCACTCCGTGCTGTCCCCCTGCGACCGCAGCCCGACACCCAGGATGCCCTCCCATTCGGTGAGTTCCTCGACCAGCGGGTGCGCCGGGCCCCTGCCCTCCAGGGAGAGGACCACCCCGGCCTCCTTGACCTTGCCGTGGCCGGTCCGGTCCTGGGAGTCGGCGTCGATCTGGACGTCCGTGACCCGGAAGCCGTTCCTGGTGCACAGCTCCAGCACCCGGCCCAGCAGCCCGCGGCGCGTCCGGTAGCACAGGCGGAGTTCGACGCGCTGGGTCACCGGGACGCCGGTCGCCATGCGGCGGGTCACCAGGGGGAAGCCGCGCACCACCAGGAAGTGGACGAGGGTCGCGGCGGCGCCGAGGAGCGGCAGGCCGCCGCCGCAGGACATGCCGACGGCGCACGTCAGCCATATCGTCGCGGCCGTGGTCAGGCCGCGCACCGCGTCGCGGCGGACGAAGATGAGCCCGCCGCCGATGAAGCCGATACCGGAGACGATCTGTGCGGCGACCCGCGAGGGGTCCACACTGAAGCCGTCGAGGCCGACCACGGCACCGAAGCCGTGGATGGAGACCTCCATGAACAGCGCACTGCCCACCCCGACGAGGGTGTGCGTGCGCAGCCCCGCGCTCTTCTGGTGTAACTCCCGTTCCAGGCCGATCAGCGAGGAGAGCAGCAGGGCTATCGCCAACTCGGTGAACTGACGGGCTCCTTGTCCGGTACCGAGGTCGAAGAGAGGGGCGGGGCCATGCGCGGCGGTGAGAAGCATGACGTCGATTGTGGCCGGAAACCCACTGGCCGAAAAGGGGAGTTGGCTGCCCACTACCGCCCATGCGCCCACGGTGGTTTCCTCCTGCACCATGAGACGCACAGAGAAGACCCTCATAGCCCTGCTGGCCTGCGCCCCGCTGGCCCTGTCCGCACTGTCCGTCCCGGCCGCCGCCGCGCAGCGGGCCCCCGTCCCGCCCACCGTCGAGGAACAGCGCCTCGACGGGCCGGTCCCGCAGGAGATCCTGCGCCGCAGCGGCTTCGACGACGTCGCCCCCGCCTTCGCCCGTGCCCTGGCGCGCACCCGCACCGCCGCCCAGGCGGACCGGCTCGCCGCCGCCGACGGCCGGCGGCTGTGGCGCCGGGCCGTCGACCGCGTCCAGGGCCGCGGCCCGGCCCGCGGGGACCTGAGCCGGGACGACGACCGCCCGCTGTACTGGGCCCGGCTGGGGATGACGCGCGCGCTGCGCGAGTGGCGGCCGGCGTTCCCGCTGGCGGAGCGGGAACGGAACGTGCTGATAGACAAGGTGGAGCGCGGCTCGCGCGGCCAGGACTCGATCGACCTGCCGGCGGGGCAGCACGTGAAGCGCGTGCTGATCACGGGCTTCGACCCGTTCCAGCTCGACGCGGACGTGCGCCGCTCGAACCCGTCGGGCGCGGCGGCCCTGGCCCTGGACGGCACGACCCTCGACACCCCGTCCGGCCCCGCCCGCATCGAGGCGGCCCTCTTCCCCGTGCGCTGGGACGACTTCGCGGACGGGGTCGTGGAACGGACCCTGCTCCCGTACTTCCGCCCGGGACCGCACCAGGTCGACTACTTCACCACGATCAGCCAGGGCCGCCCGGGCCGCTTCGACGTGGAGCGCACCAACGGGGCGTGGCGCGGCGGCTATCCGGACAACGTCCGCGTCTCCCGCACGGAGCCGGTCCCCGTCCCGTCCGGCGTGCCGACCGTGCACCCGCAGCCGCAGTGGACGTCCACCACGCTCCCGTACGCGGCGATCACGGCCGCGAGGACGGGTCCGTTCCCGGTGTACGACCACACGGCCGTGACCGAGATCCCGGCCGGCGGGACGGCCCCCGTCGACCGCCCGGACGGCCCGACCCCGGGGTCGGCGGCCCGCGCGGGCGGCGGTGGCGACTACCTCTCGAACGAGATCGCCTACCGGGCGACGCTGCTGCGGGACGCGCTGCACCTGCGGGTGCCGGGCGGCCATCTGCACACGCCGGTGCTGGAGTTCGGGAAGGACAACACGGACAAGGTGACCGATCCCGACTTCGTCCGGAACCGGACGGCGATCACGGCCCAGGTGAGGGAGGTCATCAGGGCGGGCCTGGCAGCGGCGGACCCGCCTCGGTCATGATGGGTGGATGATCATCGCAGCAGCGCAGTTCACGGCCCGGCCGTGCGACATCGGGGCCAACACGGCCCGTATGGCCGGTTTTGTGACGGAGGCCGGGGAACAGAGCGCATCGCTCGTCGTCTTCGGCGAACTCGCCGTCACGGGCTACGAACTGGAGGCGGTCGCCGCCGACCCCGGGCGGCTGACCCTGGGCCCGGACGACCCGCGGCTCGCGCCGGTGCGGGATGCATGCCGGGCCGCGGGCGTCGCGGCGGTCGTCAACTGCCCCGGCCCGGGGCTCACGATCAGCTCGTACGTGTACGGGCCGGACGGCGCGCTCCTCGCGCACTACGACAAGCAGCACGTGACGGAGACCGAGCTCGCGGCCGGCTTCGTGGCGGGGAAGGTCGACGGACGCTTCGTCCTGGACGGCGTCCGGTTCGGCCTGGCGACCTGCTACGACGCCCACTTCCCGGACCTGGCGGAACGGGCCGCGGCCGACAAGTGCCGGGTGCTGCTGGCCAGTTCCCTGTACGGGAAGGGCGGGGGCGTCACCGAGCGGATGACCGTCTTCCCGGCCCTGGCCGCGGACAACGGCCTGTCCGTCCTGCTGGCCAACCACACGGGCCCCGCCGGCCCGTACGACGCGTGCGGGCTCAGCGGGGTGTGGGGGCCGGACGGGGCGGTCCTGGCGGAGCTGGGGGGCGGGGAGGGCCTGGTGCGGGCCGGGATCCGCCCCGCCCCGCGTGCCTAGCGCACGGACAGGGTGACCTCGATGTTGCCGCGCGTCGCGTTCGAGTACGGGCACACCTGGTGCGCCTTCTCCACCAGCGCGAGCGCAGTCGCCTCGTCCACGTTCGGGATGTGCGCCGAGATGGCGACCTTCAGGCCGAAGCCGCCGTCCGGCGTCTTGCCGATGCCGACCTCGGCCGTGACGGTCGAGCCGGAGATGTCGGCCTTGTCCTGGCGGGCCACGACACCCAGCGCGCCCTGGAAGCAGGCGCTGTAGCCGGCGGCGAACAGCTGCTCCGGATTGGTGCCGTTGCCGCTGCCGCCGAGCTCCTTCGGCGGATTGACGACGACGTCGAGCTTGCCGTCGTCGCTGGCGACACGGCCGTCGCGGCCGTTCTCGGCGGTGGCGACGGCGGTGTAGGCGACGTCCACGGGCTGAACAGACATAGCAGAAACCTTTCTTGGCTTTGGTGGCAGGCTCAGAGGCTGACGATCATCTTGCCGGTGTTGTCGCCGCGCAGCAGGCCGAGGAAGGCGTCGCCCATGTTCTCGATGCCCTCCACGACCGTCGCCCGGGCCGTGAGCTCGCCGGAGCGCACCCAGCCGCCGACCTCCTTGAAGAACTGCGGGCGCAGTGCGTCGTGGTCGGAGACGATCATGCCCTGCAGGCGCAGCCGCTTGCCGATGATCTGGACCATGTTGCGCGGGCCCGGGGCCGCCTGCGTGTCGTTGTACTGGGAGATCGCGCCGCACAGCACGGCGCGCCCGTGCTGCTTGAGGACGGAGATCGCGGCCTCGAGGTGCTCGCCGCCGACGTTGTCGAAGTAGACATCGATGCCGTCGGGGGCGGCCTCCTTCAGCTGCTCCAGGACCGGGCCGTCCTTGTAGTTGAAAGCGGCGTCGAAGCCGAGCTCCTCGGTGAGGTGGCGGACCTTCTCCGCGGAACCGGCGCTGCCGATCACCCGCGAGGCGCCCTTGAGCTTCGCGATCTGGCCGACCATGCTGCCGACCGCGCCGGCCGCGCCGGAGACGAAGACCGCGTCGCCCTCCTTGAACGAGCCGACCTCCAGCAGGCCCGCGTAGGCGGTCATGCCGGGCATGCCCATCACACCCAGGTAGGTGGCGAGCGGGGCCGCCTCCTCGTCGACCTTGACGGCGTGACGCGCGTCGACCAGCGCGTACTCGCGCCAGCCCAGGCCGTGCAGCACATGATCGCCGGGGGCGAAGCCGTCGGCACGCGAGGCGACGACCTCGCCGACCGCGCCGCCGTCCATGGGGTGGTCGAGCTTGAAGGGCGGAACGTACGACTTGACGTCGTTCATCCGGCCGCGCATGTACGGGTCGACCGAGAGGTGCAGGTTGCGGACGACGAGCTGGCCCTCGCCGGGCTCGGGTACCGTCGCCTCGCGCAGGGCGAAGTCCTCGGGCTTCGGCCAGCCCTGCGGGCGGGCGACGAGGTGCCATTCACGGCTGGTGGCGGGCAGTGCGGACGACATGGACTGAGCCTCCTAAAGCTTCACTTCCTGAAACAACCATGCTCCTCGATATTTCATGTTGTCAAGCAAAGGGGTAGCCTGTCCTCATGACGCAGCACAGCCACGACCCCGCCGCACCCGCCGATGCCCTCACCGTCGAGGTGGTCGAACTCATCGGGACCGTCGTGGCGCGCTACCACGAAGAGTACGAGCACGCCGCCGCCCGGCACGCGCTGACCGGCGCCCAGGCGCGTGTCCTGGCCCTGCTCTCCCGCGAGCCGATGCCCATGCGGCGCATCGCCCAGCAGCTGAAGTGCGAGCCGTCCAACGTCACCGGCATCGTGGACCGGCTGGAGGCGCGCGGCCTGGTGGAGCGGCGGCCCGACCCCGACGACCGCCGGGTGAAACTGGCCGCCGTCACGGACGAGGGGATGGGCACCGCGGGGCGGCTGCGGGCGTCCCTGAACTTTGCGCGCGAACCGCTGGCCGCCCTCTCGGCGGAGGACCGGGGGGTTCTCCGGGACCTGCTGCGCAGGATGCTCGGTACCGCGTAAGCGGTGCGCCGGCTCTCGGGTGCGGGTCCGCTGTGGCTGGTCGCGCAGTTCCTCCCCCAGCTACCGCTGGGGGGACCCCCAGAGGTGCCCCCAGCGCCCCTTACGGGGCGCCCATGCTCAGGGACTCCGTCTTGACCACCGTTCCCAACCGCGGCATGTCCAGCGTCACCGACGCCCGGTGCTCCTCCGCCGTCATCGCGCTCATCGCGTCCTCGACGAAGACCAGTTCGTAGCCGTGGTCGGCGGCGGCCCGCGCCGTCGACTCCACCCCGAGGTTGGTGGCGATCCCGGCGAGGACCAGGGTGCGCACACCCAGGCCGCGCAACCTCTCGTCCAGGTCGGTGCCGTGGAAGGCACCGACCGCCCGCTTCACGATCTCGATGTCGCCCGGCTCGGCGACCCCGGGGAGCAGCCCGCTGCCGGGCGGCTGTTCGGCCGGCCCGGGCCGCTCGACCCGCACGGCCACCACCGGCGCCCCCGCCTTGCGGAACGCGCGCGCCAACTCCATCGCCCTTCCGGCCACTTCGTCACCGCTGTGCGGTGCGAGAGGCAACGCCACGATGCGTTCCATGAGGTCGACGAGGACGAGGGCAGAGCGCTGGGGGTCGATTTCCGTCATGGCCAGACCGTACCCGGCGGGCACCCGGCCCGGGCGGCCTCCCGGCCAGCTCCCGGCCGACGGCAGGTAAAGGTTGCGCGAAACGGCGTGCGGGCGAGGGGACTTCAGGCTCCTTGCCCCACAACTCCCCGATCCATGGGGATCCTTACGATTCCGGCCACCGGGCCCGTCCGGACCGGGTGCCCGAGGGGCTGGTGGTGCGCCACCATGAACACCATGAGCACAGTCCCCGAGCCCTTCGGCCCGCTGGAGTTCCAGCTCGTCCTGCTGCGCCGGATGGCCGACCACCAGCCGGAACTGGTCGAGGACGCCCTGCGCGAACTGGGCGTCGACCGGTCCGCGATGCGCGAGGCCAACCGCCGCTGGCAGGCCATGCTGCACTCCCCGCGGCGCCGCGCGGCCGGCCCCCGCTACCGCTCGGTGCTCGGCCCGCCCGAGACCGCGACCACGCGTACCGTCGGCGACCTGGCCTTCGAGGCCCTGACCTGGCCGGTGCCGCTCTGGCCCGACCTGCGCTTCGAGGTGCTGGCCGCACCCGGCGGCGCGGTCTGGAACGAGTGGCTGGTCCGCGCCCCGGCCTCGCGCGGCCCCGCCCTGCGCACCGTCGAGGACCTGGTGCCCTGGTCGTGCACGGTGGACGAGGTCGCCCGCGCCTTCGCGCCCGCGCGCCCGATGGAGGGCACCGCCCCCACCCGCTGGCGGCTGTCCTTCACGGCAGCGGACGCGGACGGGGAGGAGAAGGAGTACGTCGCGGAGTTCACCTGGGGGCTGTTCCAGCGGCTCGTTCCCCAGCTCCTTCTTTAGGCGGAGCCGAAGATGGCCGATCGTCCGAGGCGAACGCACCCGGCCGCTCCCTACGGTGAGCCCATGCCCCGCACACGACTCTCCCCCCTCGCCCTGCTGCTGGTGCTGCCGGCCCTGCTGGTGGCCGGCTGCGCTCTGGGCAGCGGCACGGACAAGGCGATCGGCGGGCCGGCGCGGGACGAGGAGCCGGCGCGGGTCTCCATACCGTCCATCGGCGTGGACAGCCCGCTGATCCGGCTGGGCCCGGGCAAGGACGGCAAAGCGCAGCTCCCGCCGCCCGAGAAGGGCATGACCGCCGGCTGGTACACGGGCGGCGCCGTGCCCGGCGACACCGGGGCGGCCGTGATCATCGGGCACGACGCCGCCCGCACCGGCAAGGCCGTCTTCCGCGATCTGAAGAAGGTCCGCGAGGGCACGGTCGTCGACGTGCGGCGCGGCGACGGCCGGGTGCTGCACTTCACCGTCACCGGCACGGAGACCGTCCGGAAGGACGCCTTCCCCACCCGGAAGGTCTACGGCGGCACGATCGAGAAGGCCCTGCGCCTGGTCACCTGCGCAGGCGACCAGGACGCCGGCGGGCACCCCGTGGACAACCTCATCGTCTACGCATCCCTGCAATCATGACCCGGTGACCGCACGCCCGTCGTGGCAGCCGACCCTGCTGATGGCGCTGACCGTCGTCAGCGGCATCGTCGACGCCGTCAGCTACCTCGGGCTCGGACACGTCTTCACCGCGAACATGACCGGCAACGTGGTGGTCCTCGGCTTCGCGGCCGGCGGCGCCCCGGGCTTCTCGGCCGCCGGCTCGCTGATCTCGCTCGCCGGCTTCGGGGCCGGGGCCGTGCTCGCCGGCCGGTTCGCGAACGCCCTGGCCGCACATCCGGCGCGGTGGCGGACGGGCTGGGCACTCCTGGCCGAGGCGGTCCTGATGGCCGGGGCGGCCGCGGCGGCGGGCGCCTCGCGGTACGCGGGGATCGGCGTGCTGGCGGTCGCGATGGGGGTGCGCAATGCGACGGTGCGGCGGATGGCGGTGCCGGACATGACCACGACCGTGCTGACGATGGCCCTCACCGGGCTGGCCTCCGAGTCCCGGCTCGCCGGCGGCCGGGGCCCCCGGTCCCTGCGCCGGGGCGGGGCCGCACTGGCGATGGCCGCGGGCGCCTGCGCGGGTGCAGCACTGGTGCTGCGGCACGGCGCCGCCCCGCCCCTGTGGGCGACGGCGGCGTGCGTGGGGGTGCTGGCGGGGGCGTGTCTGGCCCCCGCCCCCTGGAACCGTCCCCCTACGCCAGCTCGGCCGCCAGCGTGATCGTCGTCCCGGCGAGCGCCTGGCTCACCGGGCAGTTCTTCTTGGCCTCCTCCGCCGCGGCGGCGAACCCCTCCTCGTCCAGGCCCGGCACCTCGCCGCGCACCGTCAGGTGGATGCCCGTGATGCCCTCGCCCGGCTGGAAGGTGACCTCCGCCTTGGTCTCCAGCCGGGTGGGCGGGGTGCCCGCGCCCGCCAGGCCGTGCGACAGGGCCATGGAGAAGCAGCTGGAGTGGGCGCCGGCGATCAACTCCTCAGGGCTCGTCTTGCCGTTGGCCTGCTCGGACCGCGACGGCCAGGACACCGGCTGGTCGGAGATGCCGGACGAGTCGAAGCTGACGACCCCGCTGCCCTTGAGCAGGTCGCCGGTCCATACGGTGTGCGCAATACGGTTCGTGGCCATGCCGGTTCCTCCTGGTGAACGATCTCGTACGTATCGTGCCGTATCCCGCCCTCACGCGTCGTCAGGCCGCTCCGCCTTCGCGATGGAGGCCCGGACCTCGTCCATGTCCAGCGCCCGCGCCTGGCGGATGACGTCCTCCAGCGCGGCCTCGGGCAGCGCACCCGGCTGGGCGAACACCGCGATGTTCTCCCGCACGATCATCAGCGTCGGAATCGACCGGATCTCGAAGGCGGCCGCCAGCTCCGGCTGCGCCTCGGTGTCCACCTTCCCGAACACCAGGTCCCCGTGCCGCTCGGCGGCCTTCTCGTAGACCGGCGCGAACGACCGGCACGGCCCGCACCAGGCGGCCCAGAAGTCGATGAGCACGAACCCGCTGCCGGAGACGATCGCGTCGAAGTTGTCCTTGGTGAGCTCCACCGTGCTGCTGCCCATGAGCGCTTCCCGCTTCCCGTGGCCGTTACGTTGCTCCGCGACCGTAACGGGTCCGTACGGCCGCGTATTCCGGGCAGACGATCGAGTAGCCTGACGCCTCGTAGCCCCGCACTGCAGGGGGCTGTACTCGGGAGGGTCCGATGAACTGTTTCTTTGATCCGTCGCACGGCCAGGGCATGCAGAACGTCATGTGGGCGCCGCAGTGGGGCGTCGTGCGCAACGTGATGGCGTGCACCGCGTGCGCCCAGCGCTGGGCGACGATGCAGCAGCAGGCGGCGCAGGGCAACAACGCCGGTTACGCCGCCCAGGGTTACGCGCAGGCGCCCCAGCAGGGTTACGCCGCGCCCCAGGGCCGCCCCGGCTACGCGCCGCAGGGCCAGCCCGGTTACGCCGCCCCGGCCCAGCCGGGCTACGCCCAGCCGCAGCGCCAGGGTCCCGGCTGGGGCGGCGTGGCGGCCGGTGTCGCGGCGGGTGCGATCGGCGGTGCGCTGCTCAACGAGATGATGGACGAGGACGAGCCGCGGGTCGTCAACAACTACATCGACAACAGCGAGTACGTCGAGGTCGACGGCGACGGTGACGGCGACAGCTGGTTCTGAGGCCGTGTCCCCGGGAGTGAGGCCGTGCGGGTCACGGGAGGATCCACCCCGCACGACCTAGACTCCTGTCATGGATGCGCAAGCCCACAGGGTGGAACAGGCCGTCGCCGTGCTGAAGGCGGTGGCCGACCCCACGCGGTTCCAGGTGCTCTGGGCGCTGACCCGGCGCGAGCACTCCGTGGGCCAGCTCGCGGACATGGTCGGCGCGCATGTCGCCGCCGTCTCCCAGCACCTTGCGCGGCTGCGGACCGCCGGCCTTGTCGCCTCGCGGCGTGAGGGGACGCGGATCTATTACCGGGCGGCCGGGGAGCAGGTGCGTGCGCTCCTGGAGGGTGCCGTGCTTGCTGCGCAGGGCGAAGCGGCTCCGCCTGAGGAGGCGGGGGCGACCGAGTCGCTGCCGGCCGCGGACATAGCCGCTGCTCGGGGGCGGGCTCGCCTGCGGCGGTCGCGGCCGCAAACCAGCGGCTGAGCATCTTCGGCGGCTGCGGGCCGTCTGTGGTTGCTCGCGCAGTTCCTCCCCCAGCTACCGCTGGGGGGACCCCCAGCGCCCCTTCGGGGCGCGGCTGACCGGGGCGCAACCCTACGAGGCGGCCGCCTCGTCCAGGGCGTATTCCTCCGGGCCCGCGTCGTACGCGTACAGCTCCGCGTAGCGGCCCCAGTCCGTGGCCGTTTCCAGTTGTTCCGTCACCTGTTCGCTCGTGTAGTGGTGGGCCAGCAGGTCGCGGAAGAAGCCCGCGCGTACCGGGCCCGCCGTGCGGCGCAGAGTGGTGACGACCAGCCTGACCAGGGGGGCCGCCTCCAGGACCGCGTCCGCGAAGATCCTCTTGGACTCCTGCACATCCGCGCGCGCGAAGGCGGTGCCGCGCGGGGTCAGCAGCAGGTCGCCCTCGCGGACGAAGGAGAAGCCCAGCAGGTCCAGCGCGTCGACCTGGGGCAGCAGGTCGTCCACCTCCAGGCCGAGTTCCTCGGCGAGGTCCGCCAGGTCGCAGTGGTCGCCGTGCTGCGCGACGATCTCGGCGAGGCCGGAGAGGCCGTCGACGCTGGCCCGCGGCAGCGGTGTGTTGGCCAGGGTGCGCCGGTCCGGTTCCGTGGGCCCGGCGGCGGTGCGGCCGGGCAGGTGCGGGGCGGTGTCCTTCTCGCGGCCGGTCATGACCTGGTAGACCGCGTCGATGAGCGCGTCGAACGCGGGCGAGTTGCGGTCGCGGGGACGTTCCAGGGGGACGTCGAAGGTGGCCCTGAGGGTGCCGGGGCGCGAGCCGAGGAGGACGACGCGGTCGGCCATCAGCACCGCCTCCTCGATGTTGTGGGTGACCAACACGACGGCGCGGGTGGGGAATTGGCCGGACTCCCACAGCTCCATCAGCTCGCCGCGCAGGTTCTCCGCGGTGAGCACGTCGAGTGCGGAGAACGGCTCGTCCATCATCAGCACGTCGGGTTCGACGACCAGGGCGCGGGCGAAGCCGACGCGCTGGCGCATGCCGCCGGAGAGCTCCTTGGGGTAGGCGGACTCGAAGCCGTCGAGGCCGATGAGGTCGATGGCCTGGAGTGCCGCCTCGGCGCGCTCGCGGGCGGGCACCCCCCGTGCCTCCAGGCCGAGTTCGACGTTCTGCTGGACGGTCAGCCAGGGCAGCAGCGCAAAGGTCTGGAAGACCATGGCGGTGCCGGGGTTGGCGCCGTCGAGGGGCTTGCCGCGGTAGGCGACCGTGCCGGAGCTCGCGGGGATCAGGCCGGCCAGGCAGCGCAGCAGCGTGGACTTGCCGGAGCCCGAGCGGCCGAGCAGGGCGACGATCTCCCCGGCGCGTATCTCCAGGTCTATCCCGGCCAGGACGGGCAGTTCGGCGTCGGCGCCGGCATAGGTCTTCGTGACCGCCTCGGCGGCGAGCAGGACCTCGCCGTCGGCCGGGCGGGGGCGGGCCGTCCCGTCGGCGGCGGGGCTCGTGGCCATGGCGGGGCTCCTTCCAGCAGAGCGGTTCACAGCGAGTACCGGGTCTCGGCGAGGCGGTAGAGCCTGCGCCACACAAGGCGGTTGAGGCCGACGACGTAGACGGCCATGACGGCGATCCCCGCGATCAGGTGCGGGTAGTCGCCGCGGGCGGTGGCGCGGGCGATGTAGGCGCCCAGGCCGGTGGCGGTCAGGGTGGTGCCGCCGAAGGTGACGACCTCGGAGACGATCGAGGCGTTCCAGGCGCCGCCGGAGGCGGTGATGCCGCCGGTGACGTAGGCGGGGAAGATGCCGGGGATGATCAGCCGCTTCCAGCGCTGCCGGCCGCGCACGCCCAGGTCGTCCATGGCCTCGCGCAGGTCGGAGGGGACGGCCGCGGCGCCGGCGATGGTGTTGAAGAGGATGTACCACTGGGCGCCCAGCGCCATCAGCACGATGCCGCCGATGTTCAGCGACAGCCCGGTCCTCAGGAAGAACCAGGTGGCCAGCGGGAAGAGGAAGTTGGCGGGGAAGCTGGCGAGGATCTGGACGAACGGCTGGGCGATGCGGGCCAGTCGGGGCGAGAAGCCGATGCGCACCCCGATGGGCACCCAGACGACGGTGGCGACGGCGACGAGCACGACGACGCGGGCGAGGGTGGCCAGGCCCAGCAGCAGCGGTTCCCCGAAGACTCCGAGCCCGGTGCGGTACCGCAGGTAGCCGAGCAGGTCGAACAGGCCCCAGGCGACGAGCCCGCCGGACGTCAGCCCGAAGACGAGGTCGCCGGCCCGGCGGCGGCCGGGGCGGACGGCGAACGGCCGGTCGTCGGTGCCGAGGAGCCGTCCGGCGCGGCCCAGCGCCTCCCCCACGGGCCGGGCCGCCCGGCCGAGCAGGCGGGGCCAGGAGGAGCGCCGCAGGAAGTCCAGGACCAGCGAGCGGTGCACGGCGGCGGCCTCGGACTGCTCGTTCTTGAAGCGTTCGGCCCAGGCGGTCAGCGGCCGCCAGAAGAAGAAGTTGACGCCGACGACCATGACGGTCATGGTGCCGACCGCCCAGCCGACCTTGCCCAGGTCGCCCGCGGCGATGGCGGTGCCCGCGAAGGAACCGACGCCGGGCAGCGCGTACTTGTGGCCGGAGACGCTGATCGCCTCGGACGCGACGAGGAAGAACCAGCCGCCGCCGAAGCTCATCATCCCGTTCCAGACGAGCCCGATGGCCCCGGCGGGCAGTTCGACCTTCCAGAACCGCATCCAGCGGGTGAAGCGGAACGAGCGGGAGACCTCGTCCAGTTCGCGGGGCAGGGTGATGAGCGAGTGGTAGAAGCCGAACGTCATGTTCCACGCCTGCGAGGTGAAGATCGCGAAGATGGACGCGCATTCGAGGCCGAGCATCGAGCCGGGGAAGAGCGAGAGGAAGCCCGTCACCGCGACCGAGAGGAAGCCGAGCACGGGGACGGACTGCAGGATGTCCAGGGCGGGGACGAGGATCCGCTCCAGCCGCCTGCTGCGGGCGGCCGCGTAGCCGTAGACGAGGGTGAAGGCGACGGAGGCGGCCAGGGCGGTGAACATCCGCAGCAGGCTGCGCGCCGCGTAGTACGGCAGATCGGCGGGATCCGTGTCCACGCGGGCGACGTGCGCCGGGTCGAAGGAGACGGTCGCCCCCTTGCCGACCCGCAGCAGCAGGTAGAGGCCCACCAGCACCGCTGCGGCCACGACCGCGTCCACCCACGACAGGCGGGACAGCCGCCCCGTCACCCGGGAGGGCAGGGACGCCCGCGAGGCGGCGGATCGCGACGGGAAGGACACGGGACTTACCCCCAGCACACGGCGGCCTGTGTACCGATGATCCGGCATCGGTCCGGCCGCGTCGAGAAAAGGCGGTGCACGGCGGGTGGCCGTCGGGCATCGGGCAGTTTGCCGACATTCGCATCTGTATGCAAAACGGGGGTACGGAAGGGCCGGCCCTCCGGCCCGTACCCGGAGAACCGGCCCGTCAGTCCCGCTGCAGAGCGGCCTCCACGAGCACCCGGGCCACCTCCGGGGGAAGATCCAGGTGGCCCGTGATCCAGTCGGCGTCATGGCCGTGCGTGGCGAGCACCCACGCCGTGCACACCTCGCTGCGGCTCGGGGAGCCCGGCCGCTCCAGCAGGGGCCGGACGGCCTCCGCGGGGAACCCCTCGAAGGTCGGTCCGGTGAACCAGTCGTCGTCCACCCGCTCCGGCAGCCGGGCGCCCGCCGGGCGGGCGGCGGCGCGGCGGCGGCCGTGCAGGACGCCCACGACCAGGGCGAGGGCCACGGCACCGGAGGCCGTCCAGGCGGCTGCGGCGAAGGACATGTCGTCGCCCAGGGCCGCGTCGAACCCGGCGACGAGCAGCAGGCCCATCGCGAGGGCCGCCAGGGCCCCTGCACCCTCACCGACGTGCAGGCGGGGCACCTTCATGCCGTACCTCCACCTCCTCGGCCTCTCCCCTCCATCCTTGCTCACCCGGCAGGGACCGGCCAGTGCCGGCCCCATCGGACACGGCCTGGTGCAGCCGCCAGTGCAGGTCGCGCACGCCGGGCTCGCGGGACAGCTGGTCGACCAGCCGCTCCAGGGCGACGCCGGCGGGGCCGGCCAGGGTGAGGGTGATACGGACGACGACGGTGACGCTGTCGTCCGGCTCGATGATGTGCAGGCTGTTCAGCCGCGCCCCGGTACCCGCGAAGGCGAGTACGCACAGGGCCCGGACCTTGGCCTCGACGCGCCGCTCGCAACGGGCGCTGATCGTGCCGTGGGTGGGGGCTGCGGGCGGCGGAGGGGCGGGGCGGCGGAACAGCGGGCGGGTGAGGAGTCGCATGGGTGGCACACCTCCTGGGCGATGGGTGGGAGTCAGTCGGCCATGGCCTTCGACGGGTCGAGCGCGTAGCCGACCTGCCGCACGGTCTTGATCAGCGCCTGGTACTCCGGCCCGAGCTTGCGGCGCAGCCGGGCGACGTGGACGTCGATGGTGCGGGCACCGCTCGAGTTGCCGGGCCCCCAGATGACGGTCAGCAGCTGGCGGCGGGTGTGCACCCGCCGGGGGTTGGCGACGAGATGGGTGAGGAGCTCGAACTCCATGAAGGTCAGGGGGAATTCCCGCTCCCCCGCGGTCGCGATGCGCGCCTCGGGGTCGACGGTCAGCCCGCCCAGCCGGTGCGGCAGCTGCGGCTTCCGCGCCTTCGGCTCGACGGCCGCGGGGCGTTCCTGACGGGTGCGGGTGATGCGGGGGTAACGCAGGGACATGTCTGCTCCTGACGGACTTGGTCGCGCCCCGTCAGGGGCGCGGGGCAGCGACATATGCGGCTCTGCTGCGTGGGCGCGGCCAGGTGCGCCCCTTACGGGGCGCTCGGTGCGGGCCCGTCAGGGCCGGTGACGGCGTGCCAGTGGGCGCGGAGCCGCCGGGGCGCGGGCGCGTAACGGGTGGGGACGACGGGCAGGACGGACATACGGTCACCTCCGCGGGGCAGCGCGACGGCATGCCGGAAAACGGCATGGCGCAGCCGGTGAGTTGGGGAAGTTGCGGGGAGAACGAGCCGCTCAGGCGGCGGCCGGAGACGCTGCGGCCTCGGCGATGCGGTGCGCGGCCGGCAACGGCAGATCGGCGAACCGGGCGAGCCAGCGGGCGTCGTGGCCCTGGCGGGCCAGGATGTAGGCGAGGTGGACGCGCGGTTCGTAGGCGGCGCGCGGGCCGTCCTCGGGGCTCGGATCGCTGCCGGGGTCGTCGAGCAGGTACGGGCGCTCGGTGCCGTCCTGCAGGGTCAGGCTGACGCGCGGGCAGTCGACGCGGGCGTGGGCCTCGGGGGCCGTGAGCTTGGAGAGGTGCTGGAGGAGGCGCATGGACGTGCCCTCCCTGTCGGGGAGACGGTCGGGTGGAAGTGGCCCCCGGGGCGGCGGAACTGGGGAGGACACGCCGCCCCGGGGACGTCTGTCAGTGGCCGAGGGCGAGCTGCACGATGCGGACGATCACCAGGATCATCGCGGCCAGCAGATACGTCCGCAGGGCGGTCAGGCCCACCTTGCGCCCGGTGGAGATGATGGGCTTGGGGAGCTCCTCCAGCGGGGGCATCCGCCAGTTCTCCTTGCCGGCGCGGTCGACGGGGGCGGCCATCGCCCACCCCTTCTTGCGGCGCCGGGTCTCCGCGTAGCCGAGGGCCAGCAGGCCGGCGACGCCGCAGACGGCCATGATGTCGAGGATCGCGCCGGTGGTGATGTCGGGGAAGAGCACCGCGGCGGTGAGGATGATCGACAGGCAGACCAGGACGGCGACGACGAGCGAGGTGAACATGTTCGTCCAGCGGCCGTTGACCCACGGGCCGAGGACGGCCTTGTCGTTGCAGAGCAGGAGCAGGAAGACCGAGGCGGAGGGCAGCAGCACGCCGGCCAGGGTCTGCACGCCCTCGGTGATCAGGCCGAGCGGCGAGCCGGGGACGATGACGATGACCGCGGCGAGCAGCACCACGCCCGCGAAGATCGCGTAGAAGGCCTTGGCGCCGCCGATGCCCCGGTGCAGGGAGTGCTTGAGGCCGAGGACGTCGCCGAGCGCGTAGGCGGTGGAGAGCGAGACGGCGGAGGCGCCGATGATCGAGGCGTCGAGCAGGGCGATGGCGAACAGCACGCCGGCGACCCGGCCCGCGTTGGCCTCCAGGCCGTGGGCGATGCCGATGGCGTCGTCGAAGTTGCCGAACTCCTTGGTGCCCGTGAAGGCGGCGGCGGTGAAGCCCATGATGGCGGCGGCGCCGATGACGACGACCACGATGCCGAGCCACAGGTCGGCCTTCTCGTACTTCATGAAGCGCGGGGTGATGCGCTTGTCGATGACGTAGGACTGCTGGAAGAACAGCTGCCAGGGCGCCACGGTGGTGCCGACGATGCCGATGATCAGCAGCATGACGTCGGAGAGCTTGGAGTCCTTGGGCATGCCGGGGACGACGAAGTCGTGCGCCATGGTGCCGGTGCTCGGGTGGATCATGAAGTAGATCGGGACGAGCAGCAGCGAGCCGAGGCACAGTGCGATGGCGGTGCGCTCGAAGCGCCGGAAGGACCCGGTGGAGGCGGCCAGGATGACCACGGCCGCGGCGACCAGCACGCTCGCCGTCTTGGGCAGTCCGAGGTAGCCGACGGCGAGGGCGACACCGATGAACTCGGTGACGATCGTCAGGGCGTTGAGCAGGAAGAGGTCGATGACGGAGAACGCGCCCCAGAACTTGCCGAACCGCTCCAGGATCAGCCGCGCGTGGCCGACGCCGGTGACGGCGCCGAGGCGCAGCACCATCTCCTGGTTGACGTAGAGGACGGGGACGAGCAGCAGCAGCGTCCACAGCAGCCGGGTGCCGTAGTTCTGGCCGGCCTGGCCGTACGTGGCGAAGGCGCCTGCGTCGTTGTCGCCCACCATCACGATCAGGCCGGGGCCGACGATCGCGAGCAGGGTCTTGAGCTTGGCGGAAAGCCCCTTGCGGGGAGCCGTGTCGTCGAGCTTGATGGTGCCGAGTGCACCGCGGATGTCTCCGACGTGTGCGTCGTCGAGCACAGCGGCGCGGGGCGCCGGTGCCGGCGAGGGGTTGATCATCGTGTCGGTCATGACGGGCCTCCCTTGCCCCCGATGGGGGAGGTAGCGGGGCACGCAGCAGCTATCCCCCCTGCGAGCGCGCAGCACGGCGGCCCGGCACGGCAGTTGGCCGCACGGGTGCAGGGCAAGGCGCAATGGAGCGCGCAGGGAAGGTGGTTACCGCGTACCGGAGGTCAGCGAGGACGTGCGGATACGGGGCCGACTGTGGCCCGGACTACTGCAACTGCTGCCATCCATGTCTCTCGCCTCCTCCCGGCCGGGGCGCACGCGGGCGCCGGACGACACGGCAAGGAGCGGACCGGTCCTCATGACCGGTTCACCCCAACTCGTCAGAGCTTTGGCACTCCACGGCGTATTCCCCTTCAGCGGGGCAGCCACTTGGGGTCACCCCTTAGGCCGGGGAGACCTGTCCTGACCCTGGGCGTCTCTCGACGTCGTGGGGTCAGTGGCCTGTGTCCGTGAAGACGCCTCACCGAACGAGGTGCCTGATGCTTTCGAACGCTCAGCAGCATAGCCCCTTACTTGCGCATGAACGCAACTACTTGACACAAGCTTGACCCTCTGCCCAAGAATGCGGGCCGCTCCCCGGGGGAAAGAACGGCCCGCACGACCCGTGCCTCCGCCTACGGGAGGGTGAGCACGACCTTGCCGGTGACGCGGCCCGTGTCACCCAACTCATGGCCCTTGGCGGCCTGTTCGAGCGGGAACGCGGCCTCCACGACGGCCCGGAGCCGGCCCGCGGCGACCAGGTCCGCGATGGCGCGCATGCCTCCCTGGTCGGCCTCGACGAGCAGCGGCCGGGCGCGGACGCCGAGGGCGGCGGCCTGCTCGGCGAAGTCCCCGGGGAGGTCGGTGAAGGCGATGGACAGCAATTGGCCGCCGGGCTTCAGAACCTTGAGCGAGCGGACGGCCGTCTCGCCGCCGAGCGCGTCGAGGACCACGTCGACCGGCTCGATCGCGGTGAAGTCCGCGGTGCGGTAGTCGACCAGTTCGTCGGCGCCGAGCTCGCGCAGGAGCGCGTGCTTGGGCGCGCTGGCCGTGCCGATCACGTATGCGCCGCGCTCCTTGGCGATCTGCACGGCGAGGTGCCCGACCCCGCCCGCCGCGGCGTGGATCAGCACCCGCTGCCCCGGCTGCACGTCCGCCGCGTCCACCAGGACCTGCCAGGCGGTCAGGGCGGCGAGCGGGATCGCGCCCGCCTGGACGTGGTCGACGTTCGCCGGCTTGCGCACCAGCGCGCGGGCCGGGGCGACCACGTACTCGGCGAAGGAGCCCACCCCGTGCGGATAGGGCAGCATGCCGAACACCTCGTCGCCCGGCTCGTGCAGCGTGACGCCCAGGCCCGCTTCCTCGACGACGCCGGAGACGTCCCAGCCGAGCACCAGCGGGAGGCGGTCGAGGAACCCGGGGCGCTGCCGGTGCTTCCAGTCGGTCGGGTTCATGCCCGCCGCGCGGACGCGGACGAGAACTTCGGAGGGGCCGGGTACGGGACGCTCGACGACGGTCTCGCGCACGGCCTCCGGGCCGCCGTAGATGTTCTGGCTCATTGCTTTCATGGTGGTCATGTTCTCCAGGGTGCGGTCCGCTCCACCTGCGAGGACAGTGGCCCAAAGGTCAGGATGTGCAAGGATCGGGCCATGCATCGTGTTGTCGTACTGGCCCTCGACGGGGTCATTCCGTTCGAGCTGAGCCTCGCGTCCCGGCTGTTCGGCACGGCCACCGGGCCGGACGGGCAGCGGCTCTACGAGGTGGTCACCTGCTCCGTGGACGGCCGGCCGGTCCGCACCGCGGCGGACTTCACCATCGCCGTCGGGCACGACGCGTCGGCGCTGGCGGAGGCGGACACCGTGGTGATCCCCGCCTCGGAGGAGTTCGTCGGCGTCACCGGCCCGGACGCGCTGCCGGCGCGCACCGCGGCGGCCCTGGCGACGATCGGGCCGGACACCCGGATCGTGGGGATCTGCGTCGCCACCTTCGTGCTGGCCGCGGCGGGCCTCCTCGACGGCTGCCCCGCGGCCACGCACTGGCACTACACGGCCCGCTTCCGGCAGCTGTACCCGCAGGTGCAGCTCGAACCCGACGTGCTCTTCGCGGACGCGGGCCGGGTGCTGACCTCGGCCGGCGCCGCCTCCGGCATCGACCTGATCCTGCACGTCATCCGGCGCGACCACGGCAGCGGCGTCGCCAACCAGGTGGCCCGGCGCTGCGTCGTGCCGCCGCAGCGCGAGGGAGGGCAGGCGCAGTACGTGGAACGGCCCGTGCCGCCGAGCCCGGACGCCGGGACGTCCGCGACCCGCGCGTGGGCCCTCGGCCGGCTGCACGAGCCGCTCGGCCTGGACGACCTGGCCCGGCACGCGGGCATGAGCCGCCGCACGTTCACCCGGCGCTTCCGGGCCGAGGTGGGCCAGAGCCCCGGGCAGTGGATCGTCCAGCAGCGCGTCGACCTGGCGCGGCACCTGCTGGAGAGCAGCGACCTGCCGATGACCCGGATCGCGGAGCGCGCGGGGTTCGGCACGGATGCGTCCTTGCGGCAGCACTTGCGGACGGCGCTGGGGGTTTCGCCGGGTGCCTACCGGCGGACTTTCCGGGAGTGAGGGGGCGCCGTAAGGGGCGGACCCCCGTCGAGTTCCATGGACCGGTGGGCCAGCCACAGGTCGTGCTGTGCGCTCGGCTTCTGGAGCAAGGATCTTTCGAAGGCCGCCTCGAGCCTCACCAGCCGCTTCCGGGCCCCCGGCACGGAGATGCCCAGGGCGGCAGCAGTCGCCCTGAGCTGTCCGTCGTGCTCCAGCCAGACGCGAAGTGTCTCCGACGCGCCGGCCGGTGCGGCAGCCGAGGTCACAGGGCGCAGGAAGTGCCCTGCCCACTGCCTGACGGAAGGCCGGGCGAGGACTCCGTCGAGTGTCCGAGGCGCGTGCGCCGCGGCTTCCTGATGAGCCGGGGCGAGGCGCAGGGCCAGGGACAGTGCCGCCTGACCTGGCAGCGCCCCGAGGTCCAGGTCCAGCAACTCCTCTATGCGACGCAGCCGCATGGCCACGGTGTTCCGGTGAACCCTCAGGTATCGCGCGGCCCCCGATCCGAAGTTCAGCCACGACTGCGCGGTGACCGCCAGTTCGCGGCTGTCCGGGTCCTGCGGCCGTCCGGGCGCGTACGCACGCAGGGGGGCCAGCAGGGTCTCGGCCCAGACGGCACCGTCCGCGTGGGCGACCAGGGCGAGCTCCTGGCCGGTCCCGAAACGGGCGTACCGGTCCGCGCGTCCCCGGGCCACGGCGAGGGCGTGGACCGCCTGCGCGTACCCTGCGGCCGTTTCCCTGAGGGGCATCTCCTCGCTGACGCCGACGAAGCAGCCGGGCCCCGGCGGCATGACGACGGGAGGCAGCGGTCCGGTGTGCCCACCGGTGGAGGCCGGAACGGGTGGCGTCAGCACGATCACGTGCCTGGAGTAGACCGGGCACGGGACGATCCACGCCCGCCTGCCGAGGGTTCCGGCGCACAGCCTGGCGGCCTCGTCGGCACGCAGGCCGGCCGGGTACTCGACCACGCACACATGGACCGGGTCCGGCAGTGACGGGCGCAGCACCGACGCTATCTGGTGCGCGGCCGGCACCTGGCCGGCCGACAGCAGATGCAGGACCGCTTCCCGCACCCGGGCGTCGGCGAGTTCCACCCGGCGGCGTTCGCGTGCGGCTTCGTCCGCCTTCCAGCAGAGCGACAGGGGCACCACCGCATCGGCGAGCAGAGTGGACAGCCCGGCGTCGTGGCGGTCCCCGATCGCGACGAGGGCCGGACCGTCCGAGGCCGACGGCGCTCCCAGCGCGTAGACCAGCGCGATGCTCCCTCCACCGTCCAGGACGACCGACCGCACTCCACGGGACGTCAGTTCCGCGGCGCCGAGCACCGCCAACTCGGCGGCCGTGCTGGTGAAGTGCCGTCGGCAGGCGGTCAGTACGGACCCGGCGGCGTCGACGACGGCCGTCCAGGTGCCGCTGCGGACCGACAGCCAGTGCAGCAGCGCCTCGGTCCCGCCGGTGTACGCGAGGCGGTGCATCTTCAGAACGTCGTCGGTCCTGCACCCGCGGAGAGTGCGCCGCGGCTCGCTCAACAACCCGTTCAGAGTGGGCCGTTCCCCTTCTCACGGCTGACGGGCGGAGCCGCCCGTGCACGTGCGCCTGGACAGAAGGCCGAGGGTATATCCGGTATATGACGAACTGGAGCCGGTGTTCAACCGACCACTGTGCAGCCTGTTACCCGTGAGCCCTTCCGACAGGGCAGAACGAACCCTTACACGGCACTTCCGCAGACCTACTGTTGAGCCCGCCGGTCCAGGGGGGACCGGAGCGGGACCGCCCTCCACCGGGCCACGCCCAGGAGGGCAGCGAAAGGATCTGCGTTGTTCAAGCGTTTGACCACCACGACAACCCTCGCCTCCATGGCCACTGTTCTGGCCCTGTCGGCGGCACCGGCGTACGCGAGCCCGTCCCGGGCGGAGGTCCCCATGGGAGGCGGGGCCCCGACCTGGTGCAACAACCTCACGATCAACGGACAGAGAGCCAACTGGGAGCTGCACTACGACCAGGTGGACCACTCGTTCAAGGTCTGGGCGAGCGGCATCCACCGGTACGTCTACTGCAAGGACCCGGCGTACAACGACTACACCTGCCTCGCGTCGGTCGAAGGCATGGTCTTCACCCTCCTGGGCGCCGGAGGAGCGGCGCGGGCCGTCATATCCCTCGCAGGCTCGGGCGCACTGGGCGCCGTGGCGATCTGGGACGCCTGCTGACACTCCTGGACATGCCCGGCAGAATCCCGGACGACGGGGTCCTGTCGGGCTTCGCGGCGTGCTCCCGAGCTGGGACGCCCGCAGGTCAGAACGTTTCTGCACGGCTGCCGCGAAGTGGGGCGGGTGGGACTCGAACCCACGGCCGACGGATTATGAGTCCGCTGCTCTAACCGGCTGAGCTACCGCCCCGTTCACGGCGCGTCGCGCACATCTGTGCGCGCCGTCTGCCGCAGCATAGCCGTTCATACGATCTGCTGCCCCGGCGGGGCCGCATCGTGTGACCAGCCTGACCTTGAGGACTTCGGCCACGCCGGAACGGTTCCCGCAGGGCGGGAACCGGGACATGAAAAAAGGGCCCCCTCGGGGACCCTCGTTCCACAGCTCCCCCGACTGGACTCGAACCAGTAACCTGCCGATTAACAGTCGGCTGCTCTGCCAATTGAGCTACAGGGGACCGCGCTCCCCCGACTGGACTCGAACCAGTAACCTGCCGGTTAACAGCCGGCTGCTCTGCCAATTGAGCTACAGGGGATTGTGGCGTTTGCTTCGAATGCACCTTCGTCCGGACGTCCGGGCGGCGTGCGCTCGCTGCGGGACATACATTAGCGCAAGCAGGGGGGTGCTCCGCCAATCGGTACCCCCGGAGTGACCTCGGTCCCTGCCGGGTAGGCGAGGGCGAAGGCTGCGAGAGGCACAGCGGATCCAACGGAAGGACGGTGCGCGATGCGCTACCGGGTGACGTTCTTCGCCGGGCTGGCCGTCGGCTACGTGCTCGGTGCACGGGCCGGCCGGGAGCGCTACGAGGAGCTGCGCAAGGGCGCGCAGCGCATCGCGCAGAACCCGGCGGTCCGCAACACCGCCGAATCGGCCGCGCAGAACGGCCGGGCCATGGCCTCGCGCGCGTTCGAACGGATCGGCAGCAGCATGCCGGGGACCGGATCCCTGTCCGACCGGATCCGGTCGCTCCGCGAGCAGCGCGGGTCCGACGAGGACGACTGGGGCACCAGCAACACCTGACCTGTGGCGCGACGGACGCCCGGGATTTGGCATCATCCTTGACATGGGGATAGTCGCCGGGCTGGACAGTTCTGCCCAGAGCACACAGATCGTCGTCTGCGACACCGACACCGGTGCCGTGCTCAGGCAGGGGTATGCCCCGCATCCGGCGACGGCCGAGGGCGATCCCCAGGCCTGGCTGATGTCGCTGGGCGACGCCGCGGCCGGGGGCGTGCTGGAGGGCGTGCAGGCCATCGGCGTCTCCGCGCAGCAGAACGGTCTGCTCGTGCTGGACGCCGGCGGGGTGCTGGTCCGTCCCGCCCTGCTGGGCAACGACAAGCGCATGCAGTCCTGTGCGACCGAGCTGACCGATGCGCTGGGCGGCAAGGCCGCCTGGGCGCAGGCGGTCGGGTCGGTGCCGCAGGCCGGGCAGGCCCTGGCGAAGCTGCGCTGGCTGGCCCGCAACGAGCCGGAGTCGGCCGCCCGCGCCGCCGCCCTCCTGCAGCCGCACGACTGGCTGGTCTGGCAGCTGCTGGGCAGGCCCCTGCGCCGGACGACGGACCGCGGGGACGCGTCCGGCACCGGTTTCTGGTCGGCCGCGACGGGCGAATGGCGGCCGGATCTCGTGGAGCTGGCGCTGGGCCGGCAGGCCGCGCTGCCCGATGTGCTCGGTCCGGCCGAGCCGGCCGGGCACACCCCCGAGGGGCTGCTGATCTCGGCGGGCACCGGCGAGACGATGGCCGCCGCCTTCGGGCTGGGCGTCGGGCCCGGCGATGCGGTGATCTCCCTGGGCGCCTCCGGGTCGGTCTTCTCCGTGCACCACTCGGCGCTGGAGGACCCGTCCGGCACGATCATCTCGTTCGCCGACGCGACCGGCATGCACCTGCCCGTCGTCCACACGCTCAACGCCGTGCGGGTGCTGCGCGGCACCGCGGAGATGCTCGGCACGGACCTGCCGGGCCTGTCCGCGCTGGCGCTGCAGTCCTCGCCGGGCTCGTACGGGCTCGTCCTGCTGCCCTATCTGGAGGGCGAGCGCACCCCGCAGCTGCCGAACGCCTCGGGCACGCTGACCGGCCTGCGGCGCGAGAGCATGAAGCCGGAGCACCTGGCGCGGGCCGCCTTCGAGGGCATGCTGTGCGGGCTGACGGACGCGCTCGACGTGCTGCGGTCGCGCGGCGTCGAGGTGCGCCGCGTCTTCCTGCTGGGCGCGGCCGCCGAGCTGCCCGCCGTGCAGGCGATCGCGCCGTCGCTGTTCGGCGCACAGGTCGTCGTCCCGCAGCCGATGGACTACGCGGCGCTGGGCGCGGCGCGG
Organism: Streptomyces morookaense; assembly: GCF_013030945.1. Classification (GTDB taxonomy): domain Bacteria; phylum Actinomycetota; class Actinomycetes; order Streptomycetales; family Streptomycetaceae; genus Streptomyces; species Streptomyces morookaensis. The sequence goes on from NZ_JABBXF010000035.1 coordinate 55,103, forward strand.
CAGGCCGCCTGGTCGCTGGGCGTCCAGCACGGCACCCTGGCGCCGCACACGCCGCCGCAGTGGCCTTCCGTGACGGGCCAGGTCTTCGATCCCGGCGAGGACCTGGCGGCGGGGCAGGCGGTGCGGCAGCAGTACACGGCGGTGCGCGAGCAGACGCACCCGGGGGCGTTCTGAAAGACCTGCGCGGGCCTCAGTCCAGGTAGCCCCGCAGCTGGTCCGCGAAGGCGTGGTCCCGCAGCTTGTTGAGCGTCTTCGACTCGATCTGGCGGATGCGCTCGCGCGTGACGCCGAAGATCCGGCCGATCTCCTCCAGGGTCCGCGGGCGGCCGTCGGCGAGCCCGTAGCGCAGCTGGACGACCTTGCGTTCGCGCTCCCCGAGCGTGGAGAGCACGGCCTCCAGGTGCTCGCGCAGCAGCAGGAAGGCGGCCGACTCCACGGGCGAGGCGGCGTCGCCGTCCTCGATGAGGTCGCCGAGCGCGACGTCGTCCTCCTCGCCGACCGGCGCGTGCAGCGACACCGGTTCCTGGGCGAGGCGCAGGACTTCGCTGACCCGCTCCTCCGAGAGATCGAGCTGGGCGGCGACCTCCTCGGCGGTGGGTTCGTAGCCGCGCTCCTGGAGCATGCGGCGCTGCACCCGCACCACGCGATTGATCAACTCGACGACGTGCACGGGGACCCGGATCGTGCGGGCCTGGTCGGCGAGGGCGCGGGACATGGCCTGGCGGATCCACCAGGTCGCGTACGTCGAGAACTTGTAGCCACGGGCGTAGTCGAATTTCTCGACTGCCCTGATCAGCCCCAGGTTTCCCTCCTGTACGAGGTCGAGCATGGTGAGGCCGCGGCCGATGTAGCGCTTGGCGACGGAGACGACGAGCCGCAGATTGGCCTCGATCAGCCGGCGTTTGGCCATCCTGCCGAGGACGACGAGCTGATCGAGGTCGAGGGCGAGGCGGGTGTCGAGGTCCGGGGTGCACAGGAGCTTCTCCTCGGCGAACAGCCCGGCCTCGACGCGGCGGGCCAGTTCCACCTCCTCGACCGCCGTGAGCAGGGGAATCCTGCCGATCTCGCGCAGGTACTGGCGGAAGAGGTCGGACGAGGGGCCGCCGGTGTCGGCCCGCACCGGTTCCGGGGGTGCGTCCTCGGCGAAGGTCTCGGTCACGGGCGGTCCGTCCTGCCGCGGCACGGTCGGTGCCGGGGCGGCCGGGGCCGGGGGGAGGGTCGGGGTCCGGGTCTGCACGGGGGCGACCTCCAGGGTGATCGCTGCTATGGCGGCAGAACGGGGCGGCACGGATCAGGGCGCGGCGGCGGCCGAGCCGTCGCCCTTGCGGGGGATCGAGAGCGGCTTCGCGAAAGGGGCCGAGGCCAGTCGGCCGCTGCGCCTGCCGCGCTCCGAGGACTCAGGCACCGCCCAATAGTGTGGAGCACGACACACGCCCGCCACGAGGGGCGTGCGTCCACTTTCTGGGCCCGGACCGTGACCGGCCGGTTACAGGCGGCACTTGCCCGGCACCCGCCCGAGGCTCACAGCGCGGCGGCGCCGCGGTCCTTGAGGGATTTGCCGTACTGCTGAAGGACCCACAACTCGTTCTGCACGGCGGCCAGTTGAGCCGGGTCGGCCTGGGCGCCGAGGCGGATCATGCCCGCCTGGACCTCCTCGATGCGGCGCTCGACGGCCCGCAGCCGGACGTGCACCAGCTGGGTGCCCGCGTAGACCGCGTCCACCGTGCGGGCGTGGACGGCCTCGACGGCCAGCTCCGTGACCAGGGCGCGGACGGTGTCGTCGGGCGCGGCCTCGCGGACCTTGGCCAGATAGCCGGCGTCGGCCTGGGTGACGCCGCCCGCCTCCTCGATGGCCCGGCGCACGGCGGCGTAGGGCGGGGCGGTGAACTCGTCCTCCATGTAGGCGTCGAAGGCCGGGGCGACGAGCTCGGGGTGCTGGAGGGCCAGCTTGAGCAGCTCCCGCTCGGTGCGGTGGGCGGGGCTGCGCAGGTTCAGGGCGGGGCCGCGGACGGCCGGCTGCTGGGGTGCGGGCGCGGCGGGCGGCGCGCCGCGGTGCTGTGCGCGCCCCTGGTCGGGGCGCTGACCGCGCTCGCGGGCCCAGCGGGCGAGCTGGCCGACGCGGCGGACGACGAACTGCGTGTCCAGGATGCCGAGCATGCCGGCGAGCTGGACGGCGTACTCGTGCTGGATGGCGCTGTTCTTGATGTTCGCGACGATCGGCGCGGCCGCCTCCAGGGCGGCGGCGCGGCCCTCGGCGGTGTCGAGGTTGTGCCGGGCGACGACCTGGCGGATGGCGAAGGCGAACAGCGGGGTGCGGGACTCCACCAGGGACTGCACGGCCGCATCGCCCTCGGCCAGGCGCAGTTCGCAGGGGTCCATGCCGCCGGGGGTGATGGCGATGGAGGTCTCGGCGGCGAACTTCTGGTCGTCCTCGAAGGCGCGCAGGGCGGCCTTCTGGCCGGCGGCGTCGCCGTCGAAGGTGAAGACGACCTCGGAGCCGGAGTTGTCCATCAGCAGCCGGCGCAGGATCTTGATGTGGTCGCCGGCGAAGGCGGTGCCGCAGGTGGCGATGGCCGTGGTGACGCCGGCCAGGTGACAGGCCATGACGTCCGTGTAGCCCTCGACGACCACGGCGCGGTTGCTCTTGGCGATGTCCTTCTTGGCGAGGTCGATGCCGTAGAGGACGTGGGACTTCTTGTAGATCGGCGTCTCGGGGGTGTTGAGGTACTTCGGCCCGTTGTCGTCGTCGCGGAGCTTGCGGGCGCCGAAGCCGATGACCTCGCCGGTGATGTCGCGGATGGGCCACATCAGGCGGCCGCGGAAGCGGTCGATGGGGCGGCCGCCGCGGCTCTCCTGGGCGAGGCCGGAGACGATCAGCTCCTTGTCGGTGAAGCCCTTGCCGCGCAGGAAGCGGGTGAGGTGGTCCCAGCCGGCCGGGCTGTAGCCGACGCCGAAGTGCTGCGCGGCCTCCTGGTCGAAGCCGCGGCCGGCCAGGAAGCGGCGGCCGATCTCGGCCTCGGGGCTGCCGAGCTGGTCGACGTAGAACTGCGCCGCGGCCTTGTGCGCCTCGACCAGGCGGATGCGCTCGCCCTGCTGGCGGCCCGGGGTGTAGCCGCCCTCCTCGTACCGCAGGGTGATGCCGGCCTGGGCGGCGAGGCGCTCGATGGTCTCGGCGAAGGAGAGATGGTCGATCTTCATGACGAAGTCGACGGTGTCCCCGCCCTCCTGGCAGCCGAAGCAGTAGAACAGCCCCTTGGCGGGGCTGACCTGGAAGGACGGGGACTTCTCGTCGTGGAACGGGCAGAGGCCCTTGAGATTGCCGCCGCCCGCGTTGCGCAGCTGGAGGTACTCGGACACGACGGCGTCGATCGGGACCGCGTCCCGGACCGCCCTCACGTCGTCATCGTTGATCCTGCCTGCCACGCCTGAATTCTACGGCCGGGCGCCGACACCCCCGACCTTGATCAGGAAGACGAAGTGCGGGCCCACGCCCTCGACCATGAACTCCTCGCCCTGCACGGTGAAGCCGTGGTGCTCGTAGAAGCCGCGCGCCCCCGTGCGGCCGTTGCACCACACCAGCCCGGCGCCGCGGGCCGCGGCCTCGGCCAGGCCGGCCTCCAGCACGGCGACGCCGTACCCCCGGCCGCGGACGGCCGGGGCGCTGGCCATGCCGCGGAAGCGGTACGCCGCCTCGCCGGTGTCCGGCAGCGGCTCGGGGACGAATGTCACGCACGCCTGCACCTCCCCCTCCTCGTCGTACGCGGCGACGTGGAAGGCCTCCGGCCGGCCGTCCTCCGGGAAGACGGCCGACTCCGGGGGCAGGCCGGGGCGCAGCACGGCGTGCCGCAGGGCGAAGATCTCCGCGACGGGCACGAGCGCGGTGCGGATCCGGCTCATGCGGTGGGCACCGCCGCGAGCGGGACGGAGGGGTCGGCGAGGGCCTCGGGCGAGAGGCGGTCCCCGGAGCGGATGAGGCGCTGGATGTCCTCCGTGACGTCCCACACGTTGACGTTCATCCCGGCCAGCACCCGGCCCTCGCGCAGCCAGAAGGCGATGAACTCGCGCTTTCCGGCGTCCCCGCGGATGACCACCTGGTCGTACGAGCCGGGGGGCGCGTAGCCGGAGTACTCCAGGCCCACGTCGTACTGGTCGGAGAAGAAGTACGGGACGCGGTCGTAGGAGACCTCCTGGCCGAGCATGGCGCGGGCGGCGGCGGGGCCGCCGTTGAGGGCGTTGGCCCAGTGCTCGACGCGCAGGCGGGTGTGCAGCCAGGGGTGTTCGGCGGCGGCCACGTCGCCCGCGGCGTGGATGTCGGGGTCGGAGGTGCGCAGCGAGGCGTCGACGGCGATGCCGCCGCCGTCGGCGCGGTCGACGAGGGCGAGGCCGGCGGCCTCGGCGAGGGCGGTGCGGGGGGCGGCGCCGATCGCGGCGAGGACGGCGTGGGCGGGGTGCTCCTCGCCGTCGTCGGTGCGGGCGGCCAGGACCATGCCGTCCTGGCCGGTGATCTCGGTGAGCCGGGCGCCGAAGTGGAAGCGGACGCCCTTCTCGGCGTGCAGGTCGGTGAAGAGCTGGCCGAGCTCGGGGCCGAGGACCCGGTGCAGCGGGGTGGGGTCGGGCTCGACGATCGTCACCTCGGCGCCGTAGCCGCGGGCCGCGGCGGCGACCTCCAGGCCGATCCAGCCGGCTCCGGCGATGACGAGGTGGCCGTTGTCGCGCCCGAGGGAGGCGAGGACGCCGCGCAGCCGCTCGGCGTGCGCGAGGCGGCGCAGGTGGTGCACGCCGGCCAGCCCGGTGCCGGGGATGTCCAGGCGGCGCGGCTCGGCGCCGGTGGCCAGCAGCAGCTTGTCGTAGGCGACGACCGTGCCGTCGCCGAGGCGGACCGTCTTCGCCGCGCGGTCGAGGGCGACGGCGGGCTGGCCGAGGTGGAGCTCGATGTCGGCCTGGGCGTACCAGGCCGGTTCGTGGACGAAGACGGCCTCCCGGTCGGTCTTTCCGGTGAGGTACCCCTTGGAGAGCGGAGGCCGCTCGTAGGGGTGGTCGCGTTCGTCGCAGATGAGGATCACCCGGCCGGTGAAACCCTCCGACCGGAGGGTCTCCGCCGCCTTGGCACCGGCCAGGCCTCCTCCCACGATGACGAACGTCTGGTCTGCGTCCACCACTTGCTGCCTCCTCGCTGCCGCGCAGTGCGTCTGCGTACCGCCCCCATGGGTGTTCCGGCCGGGGGTCCGGCCCGGGCACAGCCCCTATTGGACGCTGTGGCCCCGGGAAAGCACAGCCCCGCCGGGTCAGTACCCGCAAGGGCCCCGGTTTATCGTGACCTTGCCCCCGTGAGCCTGGCGTGAAGAGTGCGCGCCGAGGCATCGGTGAGGGCGGCGATCTGGTCGACGACCGCGCGGAGTCGCCCCGCGTCGTCGGCGGCGGCGTCGAAGAGGCTGCGGAACTGCGGGTCGAGGCCGTCGGGCGCGCGGGCGACCAGGGCCTCGGCGAGCTCGGCGAGGACGACGCGCTGCTCGGCCCGGAGCTTCTCCTGGTCCTCGCGCTGTATGACGTAGCGGTCGGCGACGGCCTTGAGGACGGCGCACTCCAGCCGCGTGCCGCGGGGGACGACGAGCTCGGCCCGGTACCGCCCGAGCCGGCCCGGGCCCCACGCGGCGCGGGTGGCGGTCTCGGCGGCCAGGCAGAAGCGGCCGATGAGCTGGCTGGTGGCGTCCTTGAGCCGGGCCTGGGCGACGGCGCTGCCGTCGTAGCCGTGCGGCCACCACTCCTGGGCCAGCAGCCGGTCGAGCGCCTCGGCCAGCTCGTCCGGACCGGCGCCGGGGGCATAGCGGCGGGCGGCGACGGCGAACACCTCGCGGCGCTCGGGGCCGGAGTGCAGGACGCCGGGGTCGAGGTGGCCGGCGTGCAGGCCGTCCTCCACGTCGTGCACGGAGTAGGCGACGTCGTCGGCCCAGTCCATGACCTGGGCCTCGAAGCTGCGGAGGTGGGCGGGGGCGCCCTGCCGGAACCAGGTGAAGACCGGCAGGTCGTCCGCGTAGACCCCGAACTTGCGCGAGGCGGGGTCGGTGGGGTGGCCGCCGCGCGGCCAGGGGTACTTGGTGGCGGCGTCGAGCGCGGCGCGGGTGAGGTTGAGGCCGACGCTGACCGGCCGGCCGTCACCCGTCGGCGGGCCGGGCACGAAGCGCTTCGGCTCCAGCCGGGTGAGCAGGCGCAGCGACTGGGCGTTGCCCTCGAACCCGCCGCAGGACCGGGCCACTTCGTCGAGCGCCTGCTCGCCGTTGTGGCCGAACGGGGGGTGGCCCAGATCGTGCGCGAGGCAGGCGGCCTCGACCAGGTCGGGGTCGCAGCCGAGGGCCGCGCCCAGCTCCCGGCCGACCTGCGCGCACTCCAGCGAGTGCGTCAGGCGCGTGCGCGGTGTGGCGTCCCAGGCCTGGGCGTTGGCGCCCGGGGCGACGACCTGCGTCTTGCCGGCGAGGCGGCGCAGCGCAGCGGAGTGCAGCACGCGCGCCCGGTCGCGCTGGAAGGCCGTCCGCCCGGGCCGCTTGTCGGGCTCGGGCGCCCAGCGCTCCACGTCCGGCACGTCGTACCCGGCGATGCCGGGGGTTTCGCTGCCTGCGCCGTCACTCCGTGCTGTGCCTGTGCCGTTCATACCCCCGACGGTAGCCGCCGGGTGTGACAGACGGCAGCGGGAACCGGCCGGGGGCGATCGTGCGTGAACCGGGCGTGAACAGACGCTGGACAGACGTACGAAGGCGGCGGGCGCGGCGCGTGCTGTGGGCGGTGATGGCCGCGTGTGTGCTGGCCCTGCTGCCGTCCGCCTGGATCTACGCGACCGCCTCGCCCCGCCTGCGCGACGTGCGGGACGCACCCGCCGCCGAGGTGGCGGTGGTCTTCGGCGCGGGCCTGGACGCCGGGCGGCCGTCGCCGTACCTGGCTGCCCGGCTGGACGCGGCGGTCTCGCTGTACCGGGCGGGCAAGGTGCGGGTGGTCCTGGTGACGGGCGACAACGGGCGCGTGGAGTACGACGAGCCGGATGCGATGCGCCGCTATCTGACGGAGCGCGGGATTCCGGCAGGGCGGGTGGTCGCCGACTACGCGGGCTTCGACACATGGGACTCCTGTGCGCGGGCGCGGCGGGTGTTCGGCGTGAAGCGGGCGGTGCTGGTGAGTCAGGAGTTCCACATCCGGCGGGCGGTGGCGCTGTGCCGGGCGGCGGGGATCGACTCGTACGGGGTCGGGGTGTCGAACGCGCACGACGTGACCTGGTACGCGGGCGGGGCCCGGGAGGTCTTCGCGGCGGGCAAGGCCGTCGTCAACGCGGTGGTGCGGCCGGACCCGATGTTCCTGGGTCCGCACGAGGGGGGCGTGGACCGGGCTTTGGCGGCCGGCGCCCCGTAAGGGGGCGGCGCCCTGTCAGGGGCACTGGGGATACCCCCAGCGGTAGCTGGGGGAGGAACTGCGCGAGCAACCACGACGCGCCTGCAGGCGAAGTACCCGGGGCTTCGCCCCGGACCCCTGGGGTGGTGCGTCCGGCTGCAGGCCGGTGGGGGCTTGTCGCGCAGTTCCCCGCGCCCCTTCGGGGCGCATGGTCGCGCCCACGCGGCGGAGCCGCATATCGACACAGCCCCGCGCCCCTTACGGGGCGCCGCAGTTACCGCATAGCGCGAGGGCACCGGCTACCGCTTCGGTTCCCGGTCGTTGATCGCGTCGAGGTACAGCTTGAAGATCTCGTCGTCGTCGACCGGGCTGTACGACACCCGCGCACTGTCGTCCCCGTCAGGGCCGCCGCCGTTGAGGCCGCCCAGGACGCCCACCAGGTCGCCGGTCTTGGACTTCTCGTTGAAGTGGATGAGCCACGGGCTGCCGGACGTGCCGGAGTAGAAGCCGTCGCACCGCATGCGCAGCTGCTTGTGGCCGTCCAGGCGTTCGGTCATCGCCGTGCAGCGGATCGCCTGGTCCGCCGGGTCGTCGTCGACGTCGGGGTAGCCGATGACCGTCACCCGGTTGGTGTACCCGGGCGTCCGCACCAGCCGGTTCGCGCCCGTCACCCGCTCGATCTGCCTGCCGCGGGAGTCCGGCTTGAGCGTCGCGAACGCGAAGTCGAGGTCGGAGCCGTCCCCGTAGTCGTCGCGGCGCGGGTCGGTGAAGGTGCGGTCGACGGCCCAGACGCCGTACGGCTGCTGGCTCGCGCCCTGCTGGTAGTCGGGGACGAAGGCGGCCGCGTCGCCGAACGAGCAGTGGCCCGCGGTCACGATGAGGTTGCCCTTCGGGCTGTGCACCACGCTCGCCGTGCAGTGATGGTTCTTCATGTCCTCGCCGACGTAGAAGATGACGCCCACCGTCGGCACCCCGGCGAAGTGCCGTGCGCTGCCGGTGATCTTCTGTGCCTCGCTCTTGGCGTCGGGGTCGGCATCGGCGTTCTCGGGGTCCTGGGGGTCCGTGGAGGACGTCATCCGGGTCGGTCCCCAGAAGCGCCGGGCCTCCTCGCTGGACCAGCTGCCGTCCCGGCCGTGGCCGCCGGCCCCCTTGGGGACGACGGCGGCGAGGGTGACGACATAGAGCCCCGCGAGCACGGCCCGGACCCACCGGGCCCGGCTCCACCAGGAGAAACGCACGGGCACCCCCACCACGTCAGGAAGGTAGTCGACAGGCTAACCGCAACGGCCGGGATCCTGCGCACGCCAGGCTGTTTTCCGCACAGTCCGATGACACGCGTTCCGCTGCGGGACAGCCGGTGGACGCCTCGCGGACCCCGGCCGATGCGGCAGCACCGGATGCCGCCACATGGCTCACCGGCACCCTTCCCCGCCCCGTCGATGCCCAAGCGCACGCCCCCGGCGCGAAAGGCCTGCAGGGCGCCCCTCGGCCGTCTAGGCTGTCCGTTCCGGACGGATCCGCAGAGGAGCGCACCGCATGAACGGCTGGACCGCGAGCGACATCCCCGACCAGAGCGGGCGCACCGCGGTGGTGACCGGTGCCAACAGCGGTCTCGGTCTGGTGACCGCCCGCGAACTCGCCCGGCACGGCGCGCGCGTGGTACTGGCCTGCCGGGACGCGACGCGCGGCGAGGCCGCCTTGGAACTGCTCCGGTCCCAGGTGCCGGACGCCGATGTCGAGTTGGGCCGGCTGGACCTCGCGGACCTCTCCTCCGTACGGGCCTTCGCGGACGGACTGGCGGACGAGCGGATCGACCTGCTCGTCAACAACGCCGGTGTGATGGCCCTGCCGCAGTGCAAGACCGTCGACGGCTTCGAGATGCAGTTCGGCACCAACCACCTCGGCCACTTCGCCCTGACCTGCCTGCTGCTCCCCCGGCTCCGGGCCGCCGGGCCGGGGGCGCGGGTGGTGACCGTCTCCAGCGGGCTGCACTTCCTGGGCAACGTCGACCCCCGCGACCTGAACATGGAGCGGCGCTACCGCCGTTGGATCGCGTACGGCCGCTCCAAGAGCGCCAACCTGCTGTTCGTGCACGAGCTGGCGCGACGGCTCGCCGCCGAGGGCTCGCCGGTCGTCGCGGCCGCCGCGCACCCCGGCTACGCGGCCACCAACCTGCAGACGGCGGGGCCGCGCATGGAGGAACGGGCCTGGGCGGAACGCGCCGTCGAGTTCGCGAACCGGCTGGTCGCGCAGAGCGCGGAGGACGGGGCACTGCCGACGCTGTACGCGGCGACGGCGCCGGGTGTCCTGCCGGACGAGTTCATCGGACCGCGGGTGCAGCTCTGGCGGGGGGCGCCTGTGCGGTCGATACGGGCGCGCTGGACGCTGTCCGATGTTGCGGCGCGAGGTCTGTGGGAGGCCTCGGAGAAGCTGACGGGGGTCACGTACGGGTAGCGACCCGAAAGGGGCGCGAGGACCGCGAAGACACAGCCTCAGTCCAGCCCCGCCGACCTGAGCAGCGCCCGTGCGCCCTCGCCGTCCACGCGTTCCGCCACGTCCGTCAACGGAGTTGCCCCCCGCAACAACCCCCGCTCGCGCGCCCTGCGCGCCCCCGTGTCCAGGCGGTGCCACAGGAGCGGGTTCGCCGCGAGGATCCTCGGGTCCACCTCCACCCGGCCGCCGATCACGTCGCGTAACACCAGTCGCGGGGCGACCCCGTCCGCGCGGCGGACCTGCGTCAGCAGGTCGGTCCGTACGCGGTGTTCGCGCAGCAGCCCGCGGGCGGCCAGCCAGTCGTCGCCCGCGGTGATGCGCGCCGGGCGCAGGACGGCGACGAGGGTGCCGGCGAGCGCGGCCCAGCAGCAGCCGCGGGGCCAGTCCAGGCTGCCGCGGGCGAGGTCGGCGACGACGAGGACGGTGCCCAGGCCCAGCCCGAACCACCAGGCGGCGCGGGCCTCGCGGCGCCAGCCGCGGTCGTGGGCCGGCGCGGCGGCACCCGGCGACCGGTGGCCGTGGCCGTGACGCGCCTGCAGTCGCAGCAGCATTGCTCGCCGTCCCATGGCCGTGACCGTAGGGCCGAACGCCGCCCCCAGCGCCGGAGATTGACGGAAAACTTACGGTACGTCGCCGAATCCTGACGCTCCGCTTACGGCCGCACGGCGCCCGACGTCAAGATCACGTGAAGATCGCGCCGTCCCACGACAAGACCCCGCCAAGGCCGGGCGCGCCCCCCGGAACGCGGCCGCACGCTGGGCGTTCCACGTCACGGAGGTACGACAAGACATGTCCATGCTGGCCAAAACGGACGGACGCCCCGCCGAACCGCCGGATACCGGCGCGGGCGCCGCTGCCGAGGACCGGCACCGGCTCACCGCCACCCAGGGCCTCGCGGCCCTGTCCCTCGACGCCATGGCGTCGGTGGCCTACGGTCCCGAATCGATCGTCCTGGTGCTGGCCGCCGCCGGCGCGCACGGCCTCGGCTTCACCCTGCCGGTCACCCTCGCGATCGCCGCCCTGCTGACCGTGCTCGTCGCCTCCTACCGCCAGGTCATCGCCGCCTTCCCGGACGGCGGCGGCTCGTACGCGGTCGCCAAGCGGCATCTGGGCCGCCGCACCAGCCTGGTCACCGCGGCCTCCCTGATCCTGGACTACGTGCTCAACGTGGCCGTCTCCGTGACGGCCGGCGTCGCCGCCCTGACGTCCGCCTTCCCGTCCCTCTACGGCGACCGGGTGTGGCTCTGCCTCGGCGTGCTCGTCGTCGTCACGGCCGTCAACCTGCGCGGCATCGTGGAGTCGGCGAAGGCCTTCATCGTGCCGACCGCCGTCTTCGTCGGCTCGATCCTGCTGATGATCGTCATGGGCCTCCTCCGCAGCGCCCCCGCCAGCACCACGGCCGCGCACGGCCATGCGTCGGCGCTCGCCGGCAACGCCACCGCGGTCGGCGCCCTGCTGCTCCTGAAGGCGTTCGCCGCCGGCTGCTCCGCCCTCACCGGCGTCGAGGCCGTCGCCAACGCCGTCCCGTCCTTCCGCGCCCCGCGCGCCAGGCGCGCGCAGCGCACGGAGGTGGCGCTCGGCGCCCTGCTCGGCATCATGCTCATCGGCCTGTCGGTCCTCATCGGCCGCTTCCACCTGCAGCCGGTCGAGGGCGTCACCGTCCTGGCCCAGCTCGCGGACGCCTCGCTCGGCCACAACTGGGCGTTCTACGTGGTGCAGTTCGCGACGATGATCCTGCTCGCGCTCGCCGCGAACACCTCCTTCGGCGGGCTGCCGGTGCTGATGGCGCTGCTGGCCCGCGACAACTACCTGCCGCACGTCTTCGGCCTCAAGGCCGACCGCCAGGTCCACCGGCACGGCGTGCTCGCCCTGGCCGCCGTCTCCGCGGTGCTGCTGATCTTCTCCGGCGGCGACGTCAACACGCTCGTACCGCTCTTCTCGATCGGCGTGTTCGTCGGCTTCACCATCTGCCAGGTCGGCATGGTCCGCCACTGGCGGCAGGAACGTTCGGCCGGCTGGCTCGGCAAGGCGCTCCTCAACGGCTTCGGCGCCGTGCTCACCGGTGTGTCGGCGGTCGTCGTCACCGCGACCAAGTTCACCGAGGGCGCCTGGCTGATCGTGCTGGCGCTGCCGGTGCTGGTACTGGCCTTCGAGGCCGTGCACCGGGCGTACGGCCGGATCGGCGAGCGTCTGGAACTGGGCCGGGTGCCCGAACCGCCGCGCCGCTGCCACTCGGTGGTCGTCGTGCCGGTGTCGTCGCTCTCGCGCCTGACGAGCAAGGCGCTGACCGCCGCGGTCTCGCTCGGCGACGAGGTCGTGGCCGTGACGGTCGCGCACCCCGACGCGGAGTCGCTGCGGCGCGACTGGGAGCTGTGGAACCCCGGCGTGAGCCTGGTCGAACTGCCCGCCCAGGCGGGCTCGTTGGGCCGCCCGATCGTGCGGTATGTGCGCGACCTGTCGGAGCGGCACCCGGACAACCGGGTGACGGTCCTGATCCCGGAGGTCGAGCCGGCCCACGTCTGGCAGCGCCTGCTGCAGAACCAGCGGGGCACGGTGGTGGCGCACGCGGTGCGCCGGGACACGGATGCGGTGATCTGCCGCTTGCGGTTCCGGATCACCTGAGCGCCCCGAAGGGGCGCGCCCCGTAAGGGGCGCTGGGGGTACCCCCAGCGGTAGCTGGGGGAGGAACTGCGCGACCAGCCCCCACCGGCCCGCAGCCGACACACAACGCCCCAGGGGGTCCGGGGCACAGCCCCGAGAACGTCACCTGCGGGCGCGTCGTGGCTGGTCGCGCAGTTCCCCGCGCCCCTTCGGGGCGCCGGCCTCACGGGGCGCTAGCCCAACCGCCCCCGTAGCGCCTTCCACAAGTCCACCCGGCCGACCCGCAGGGTCAACGCCTCCCGCCCCGCAAGCGGTTTCGCGTACCACGGCAAGCCGCGCCGCCGCCAGCGCGCGGTACCGAGCCCCGGCTGCCGCGGTACGGGAATCGTCCACTCACCGTCCCCCGCGGCCAACCGCACGGTGACCCGCCACTCCCCCGCCCCCGCGAGCGGCAGCAGCGCCCTGTCCCCGTCCACCGGTACCGTGAGCTCCGCGCCGTCCGGGCCCTCGGCCCGGACGGTCAGCGCGCCGGCCGGCCAACCGGCCAGCGTACAGCGGACGTTCACGGCCAGGGTGGCCGGCCCGGCGGCGGCCGCCCAGGCAACTCCCGTCACCGCCAGGTGCGGTGGCACCCGGTGCCGCGTCTCCCCCACGTCCAGCGTGAGGTTCCCGTACGGCTTCGTCGTATAGAGGGCAACCGCCGTGCCCTGCGCGGTCACCACCGTCGTCGTCCTCGTCGTCACGGAATCCGCCCGCCGGCTGCCCAGGCGGGCCTCCTTGGTGATGCCGGCCGCGTTCACCGCCAGGACCGGGTCCCACAGGCCCGCCGGCAGGGACGCGCCGTCGACCGTGACATCGAAGGCGCCGTCCGTCCCGTGCACCGGGAAGCGGCGTTCGTCCCCGGTCCCGCGCCGGCGCAGGATCAGGACGGCCGTCGTCCCGGCGGCGGGTATGCGGTCGACGGAGGCGTGACCGGTCAGGCGCAGCCCGCCCAGTCCGAGGGCCGCGGACGTGACCTCGTGGCGGACGCGCAGTTCCGAGGTGATGTCGTAGCAGTCGTCGGGGATGTTCAGGGTGGAGTCGCGGAAGTAGGGGTAACGGGCGTACGCGTGCCCGTCCTCGACCAGGAGACCCTCTTCCGCCTCCCCTCCGTCCGCAGCGGCCACGGTCGTTATGCCGTAGCTCGCCGCCCCGCGGTCCAGCTCCCACCGGACCAGCGTCAACAGCTCGTCGAGCAGGCCCTGTCGGATCAGGTGGCAGCGCAGCCGCACCACCGCCGGCAGGCGGGCCGCCAGCCCTTCCCCGTAGTACGGCGCGATCAGTTCGCCCAGCTCGGCCAGCAGCTTCGCCTGGACGTCGCGGTGCGGCTCGCGGCACCACTGCAGTACGGCGTCGCGCAGCTCCACGGCGAAGTGCCGGTGCAGCAGCGTGTCCCGCCGGGGGCCCGGCTCCACGTGGTCCGCGACGAGCTCGGCCATCCGCCGGAAGAGATCCATCCGCATCCGGGTGCCGTGCGGCTGCGCCGTGATGTTGTTGCCGTCCTCGCGCGCGACCCAGTACAGGCAGTCGTGGTCGGCCACGACCGAGATCGCGGCGGCCTCCAGGTAGGCCGTGGCGGTGAACGGCTGGTCCTCGCCTATGGACAGGCCGGTGTCGAAGCGCAGCCCGAGCCGCTCGACCAGCTCGCGCCGGAAGAGCTTCATGGGGTTGAGCGTCCAGTACACCCGCGAGGCGAAGACGTCCGTCTTCGGCTGGTTCCGGCCGAACATCGAGCGCGGGGCGCGGCGGCCGCCCTCCCCGACGATCCGGCCCAGGACGACGTCCGAGCCGTTCTCGTCGGCGGCGGCGACCATGCGCTCCAGCGCCTCGGGGCCGAGGTGGTCGTCCGCGTCGAGGAAGAACACATAGCGGCCCGTGGCCCGCTCCAGGCCCAGGTTGCGCGGGCCGGCGGGGCCGCCCGAGTTCGGCTGGTGGACCACCTGCATGCCGGGCGCGCCGGCCGCCAGGCGGTCCAGCTCCTCGCCCGTGCCGTCCGTCGAGCCGTCGTCGACGGCGATCAGTTCGATGCGGTCGGCACCCAGGCTCTGCCGCAGGACGGACGTGACGCTGCGGGTCACGTACGGCATGGCGTTGTAGGCGGCGACGATGACCGTGACATCCGGGCCGGAAGACATGGCGGCGCGTGCTCCGTTCCTGCAGTTCAGACGCGGTCAGCGTATACGAGGCCTCGAACCTGCGTTCTGACCTTGCCCGGGCTACAGGGTGGCCTGGGTGGAACGTTCCGCCAGCGGCGTCCGCCCCCGCGAGGGCTGCGGCGGGCGGTGGCCGCCGCGCAGTAACGCAGCACCGAGCGGGGTCAGCGTGTGCAGCACGGCGCTCCCGTGCCGAAGGGTCAGCACGAGCCCGGCCTCGCGCAGCACCCCGGCGTGCTGGCTGGCCGAGGCCGCCGACACCCCCACCCTCCGGGCCAGTTCGCTCGTCGTGCAGCCGCCCCCGATCGACCCCAGGACCGCGGACCGGGTGTGGCCGACCAGCTTGCCCAGCGAGCGCGGCGGGGTCTGCACGCACGACGACGGCTCCGACATGTGCCGGGCGGGATAGACCAGAACGGGCGTGAGGTCCGGGTTCTGCAGGGCGACGGGGGTGCGCCGGCAGAAGAACGACGGGACCAGCAGCAGCCCGCGGCCGTTGAGGTACAGGTCGCGGTCGACCGGGTAGTCGGCCTCCAGGACCGGCGCCCGCCAGCGCATCGTGGGCGGCAGCGAGGAGAGCAGCGCATCCGCCCCGCCGTCCAGCAGCGCCCGGCCGCGCACGGCCCGGTCGGCCTCTATCCGGGCCTGGATGTGCGCCCAGTAGGGGGCGATGGCGGCCTCGTGATAGGTGTGCAGCGCGCCGATCAGCTTGCCGAACGCGCGGGCGTCGCCCTCGCCGAGCGATCGTATCCAAGCGGGCAGCGTGCGCACCGTGGACAGCCGGGACAGCTCCTCGTGGACCCGCTCGGCCGGGGTGGCCCGCAGGGCGGCGACGCCGGACTCCAGTCCGTCCAGTCCTTCTGGTGGTGTCAGGAAGTCCGGGAAATAACCCCGGGACGGAACCAGCGGGGCCAGGAGCCGCGTTTCACCATTCAACCGAGCGCGGGTTTCCGAGCGCCAATCGCCGTAGATCGATTCGCCTTGCTTGTCCCTGAGGCGGTGCAGGCTCAGAACGGTTTCCCAGAGTACGTCCGGGTCTCCGGCCAGGCGCAACCGGGCCAGATCGAGTCCAGTGAAATGGACACGCAGCACCAAACCCCCACATGAGACATCCGCAACCACCCCCCGCTCACTGAGTATGCACACCGATACGAGCTGTTACCACGCCCTTTTGGCCACAGTTGAAAGGACTCGCGGCGAACATCGCACAAGCGAAATGCTATTCACGCACTCGGGGCCGCCCCCGCTCGTTCCCGTGGGGGGTGGCGAGCGAATAAGCGGCCGCTGAGTATGCGAGTTGCCGCCCGAGCCGATGCGGGCGGCAACAACTCCCGGTGGGGGAGTAAAGAGGGGCGGCGCTCCCGCACGGGCGCCGCCCCTTCGCCATGCCGCCTCCGGCGCGGTGGGGGTTCCACCGTTTCGGTGCGGTTACGTGAGTGAGACCGCGCCCCTTACGGGGCGCACCGGCAGCGTCAGCGGCTGTCGCTCCCTCCCGAGGCCGCGGCGGCGCGACCGGCCTCCAGGCGGGCCACCGGGATGCGGAACGGGGAGCAGGACACGTAGTCCAGTCCCACCTCGTGGAAGAAGTGGACCGACTCCGGGTCGCCGCCGTGCTCACCGCACACGCCCAGCTTGAGGTCGGGCCGGGTCGCCCGGCCCGCCTCGGCGGCCGCGCGGACCAGCGAGCCCACCCCGTCCTTGTCGATGGTCTCGAACGGGCTGACCCCGAAGATCCCCTTCTCCAGGTACGCGGTGAAGAAGCTCGCCTCGACGTCGTCGCGCGAGAAGCCCCACACGGTCTGGGTGAGGTCGTTCGTGCCGAACGAGAAGAACTGGGCCGCCTCGGCGATCTGACCCGCCGTCAGCGCGGCGCGCGGCAGCTCGATCATCGTGCCGAGGGTGAGCCCGAGCCGCGTGCCGCTGGCCTGCTCCACCTCGGCGATGACCCGCTCGGCCTCCTCGCGGACGATCTCCAGCTCCTGGACGGTGCCCACCAGCGGGATCATGATCTCGGCGCGCGGGTCGCCCTTGGCGTTGCGCCGCTCGGCCGCGGCCTCGGCGATGGCCCGTACCTGCATGGCGAACAGGCCGGGGATGACCAGGCCGAGACGGACGCCGCGCAGGCCCAGCATCGGGTTCTGCTCGTGCAGCTTGTGCACGGCCTGCAGCAGGCGCAGGTCGTTCTCGTGCGGCTCGTGACGGGCCTCGGCGAGGGCGACGCGCACCGACAGGTCGGTGATGTCCGGCAGGAACTCGTGCAGCGGCGGGTCCAGCAGCCGCACGGTGACCGGAAGTCCGTCCATCGCCTCGAAGAGCTCGACGAAGTCGGCCTTCTGCAGCGGCAGCAGGGCCCCGAGGGCCTCCTCGCGCTCCTCGTCGTGGTCGGCCAGGATCAGCCGCTCGACCATCTCGCGGCGCTCGCCGAGGAACATGTGCTCGGTGCGGCACAGGCCGATGCCCTGGGCACCGAAGCGGCGGGCGCGCGCGGCGTCCTCGGCGTTGTCGGCGTTGGCGCGGACGCGCAGCCGGCGCATGCGGTCGGCGTAGGCCATGATCCGGTGCACGGCCTGGACGAGTTCGTCCGCGTCGTCGGCGCCGGCGTGCATGCGGCCCTCGAAGTACTCGACGACCGGGGACGGCACGACGGGGACCTCGCCGAGGTAGACCTTGCCGGAGGAGCCGTCGATGGAGACGACGTCGCCCTCCTCGATGACGATCCCGCCCGGAGCGGTCATCTTCCGCTGCTTGGTGTCGACTTCGAGCTCTTCGGCGCCGCAGACGCAGGTCTTGCCCATGCCGCGGGCGACGACGGCGGCGTGCGAGGTCTTGCCGCCGCGCGAGGTGAGGATGCCCTCGGCGGCGATCATGCCGTTGAGGTCGTCGGGGTTGGTCTCACGGCGGATGAGGATGACCTTCTCGCCCGAACGCGACCACTTCACGGCGGTGTACGAGTCGAAGACCGCCCGGCCGACCGCCGCACCCGGCGAGGCCGCGATGCCCCGGCCGAGCAGCTCCGTCTTCGCCTTCTCGTCGAAGCGCGGGAACATCAGCTGCGCCAGCTGGGCGCCGGTCACCCGCTGCAGCGCCTCGGCCTCGTCGATCAGGCCCTGGTCGACGAGCTGCGTGGCGATCCGGAAGGCCGCGCCCGCGGTGCGCTTGCCGACGCGGGTCTGCAGCATCCACAACTTGCCGCGCTCGATGGTGAACTCGATGTCGCACAGATCCTTGTAGTGCGTCTCGAGCGTCTCCATGATCTGCATCAGCTGGTCGTAGGAGGCCTTGTCGATGCGCTCCAGCTCGGCCAGCGGCATGGTGTTGCGGATGCCGGCGACGACGTCCTCGCCCTGGGCGTTCTGCAGGTAGTCGCCGTAGACGCCCTGGTGGCCGCTGGCGGGGTCGCGGGTGAAGGCGACGCCGGTGCCCGAGTCGGGGCCGAGGTTGCCGAAGACCATCGAGCAGATGTTGACGGCCGTTCCCAGGTCGCCGGGGATGCGCTCCTGGCGGCGGTAGAGCTTGGCCCGCTCACCGTTCCAGGAGTCGAAGACCGCCCTTATGGCCAGGTCCATCTGCTCGCGCGGGTCCTGCGGGAAGTCCCGGCCGGTCTCCTTGGCGACGATCTGCTTGAACTCCCCGACCAGCGTGCGGAGATCGGCCGCGTCGAGCTCCACGTCGGTGGCGACGCCCTTGGCCTGCTTGGCCTCCTCCAGCGCCTCCTCGAAGAGGTCGCCGTCGACGCCCAGCACGGTCTTGCCGAACATCTGGATGAGGCGGCGGTAGGAGTCCCACGCGAACCGCTCGTCGCCGGCCTGGTCCGCGAGCCCGCCCACGGACTCGTCGGAGAGGCCGATGTTCAGGACGGTGTCCATCATGCCGGGCATGGAGAACTTGGCGCCCGAACGGACGGAGACCAGCAGGGGGTTGTCGGCTTGGCCGAGCTTCTTGCCCATCCCGGCCTCGAGGGCCTCCAGGTGGGCGGTGACCTCGTCGCGCATCGCGGCGGGCTCCGTGCCGCTCTCCAGGTAGACCTTGCAGGCCTCGGTGGTGATGGTGAAGCCCGGGGGGACGGGCAGACCGAGGTTGGTCATCTCGGCGAGGTTGGCACCCTTTCCGCCGAGCAGGTCCTTGAGGTCCTTGTTGCCCTCGGTGAAGTCGTAGACGAACTTCTGGCGATCTTCGTTTACCGGCACGGGACTCGACTCCTCACTGGTGCCTCCCGGACGCAGGTGGGGAGGGCTGCCCTGACGGCGGGGAGCGTACCCAGATCGAAGGCATCTGAGGAGGTCCACTCGGACGAACCATGGGCGCATCAGCCCGTCTGCCAGCAGATCGAAAGTGACACTGCCGGATCCGGCGCCCACCCGCATCCTTCACATCTTGAAGGCAGAATGGCGCAAAGTATTCGAGGCACCACGCCACGTCGAGAATTCCTGCATGGGGTGGTCAAGAAGTGAAGACACAAGGGGTGGCACGCAGTGCCACCCCTTGGAAAGGTGCAGGCCCGTCTCAAACGCTCATCTGAGCGGGACCCTGATCAGAGGTGGCGAGAATCACGCCCTCGCCAACCCCCGTCATCCCCCGGAAGTGTCAAGTTCGGCGTCCGCTCCGACGACCGCGCACGCGTAGGGATCGTCCAGCCAGCCGTCCGGCAGCACCACGCGGTCGCGGCCCGAGGTACGGCCCCGGGGACCGTCCGCGCCGGCCGGCCACGGCTGGTCCAGGTCGAGCGCGCTCAGAAGAGCGTCCAGCTCGGCCAGCGAGGAGGCGACGGCCAGCTTCCTGCGCAGCTCCGAGCCGATCGAGAAGCCCTTGGTGTACCAGGCCACGTGCTTGCGGAAGTCGACGACGCCCCGCTCCTCGCTCTCCAGCCACTGGCCCAGCAGCTCGGCGTGGCGCAGCATCACCTTCGCCACCATCCGCAGGTCCGGCGCCGCCGGGGCGCCGGGGCCCGCGGGGTCGAAGGCGGCCACCAGGTCGCCGAAGAGCCAGGGCCGGCCCAGGCAGCCGCGGCCGACCACGACGCCGTCGCAGCCGGTCTCGCGCATCATCCGCACGGCGTCCTCCGCCGACCAGATGTCGCCATTTCCGAGCACCGGGATCTCGGGCACGGCCTCCTTCAGCCGGGCGATGGCCGACCAGTCGGCGGTGCCGCTGTAGTGCTGTGCGGCGGTGCGGCCGTGCAGGGCGATGGCGGTCACGCCCTCCTCGACGGCGATACGTCCGGCGTCGAGGTAGGTCATGTGCTCGTCGTCGATGCCCTTGCGCATCTTCATCGTCACCGGCAGCGCCCCGGCATTGCCCACGGCCTCGCGCAGGATCGAGCGCAGCAGATTGCGCTTGTACGGCAGCGCGGAGCCGCCGCCCTTGCGGGTGACCTTGGGGACCGGGCAGCCGAAGTTGAGGTCGATGTGGTCGGCCAGGTCCTCGTCCACGATCATGCGGACGGCCTTGCCGACCGTCACCGGGTCGACGCCGTAGAGCTGGATCGAACGGGGCTTCTCGGTCCCGTCGAAGTGGATCAGCCGCATGGTCTTGGCGTCCCGCTCGACCAGCGCCCGGGTGGTGATCATCTCGCTGACGAACAGCCCCTTGCCGCCGGAGAACTCACGGCACAGCGTGCGGAAGGGCGCGTTGGTGATGCCCGCCATCGGGGCCAGGACCACCGGCGGCTGCACGGAGTGCGGGCCGATCTGGAGCTGCGTCATGGAGAGGCTTCCTCGGTCGTGCGGAGACGTACGGATGTCGTGCGGAGTCGTACGGACGTCGTGCGGGGACTGGGGGGACGACCGTCCATTGTCCCTCATCCGGCGGAAGCGCCGGCCCGCTCCTCCTCCAGCACCAGCCGGTGCAGCCGCTCCATCCGCTCGCGCGTCTCCTCGTCGACCGGGGTGTAGCTGCTCAGCCGCGGGCCGGGGCCGGGGCCGAGCCACAGGCTGGTGTGCTTGACGCGCAGCAGGCCCACGCGGGGGTTCTGGAAGGCCTTCGTCCGCGGTGACTGGTCGGTGACCACCTCGTGCCGCGCCCAGATCTCCCGGAACTCCGGCGAGGCGTCGTGCAGCCGCTTGACCAGGCACTTCCAGGAGGGCTCCGCCACGTGCTCGGCCATGGCGGCGCGGAACCTGGCGGTCATCAGCCGCATCGTCTCGTCGCGGTCGACGAGCGCCTCCCGCCACTGGGGGTGGGTGTAGGAGAGCCACATGCAGTTGCGGTCGCGCGGCGGCATGGCGTCGAGGTCGCACAGCAGCCGGCCGTAGGTGCGGTTGTAGGCGAGGATGTCGTAGCGCGCGTTCTGCACGCAGGCGGGGAAGGGCTCCAGCTGCTCCAGCATCTGCAGCAGCGCCTCGGGCACGTCCGTGTACGCGGCCTCGGGCAGCGGGTCGGCGACGCCCGCCAGGGCGAAGAGGTGGGAGCGCTCGTCGCGGCCGAGCATCAGGGCCCGGGCGACGGAGTCCAGCACCTGTCCGGAGGCCTGGATGTCGCGGGCCTGCTCCATCCACGTGTACCAGGTGACCCCGACGGCGGCCAGGTGCGCGACCTCCTCGCGGCGCAGCCCGGGGGTGCGGCGGCGGACGCCGCGGGGCAGGCCGACCTGCTCCGGGGTGATGCGCTCGCGGCGGCTGCGCAGGAAGGCGGCGAGCTCCGCGCGCCGTACGTCGTCCGCGGTGGCCGCCTGTGTCTGTGCGGCGGTCTTCTCCAGCACCATCGTGGTCATGCCCTCCAGGGTGCGGCACGGTCGATCAGCGTGCCAGGTAGTCCGGGTACCAGGATAAAGACACTCTGGTACCAGGCTGGGCGGGGCGGCATTGTCATGTCCGTGAGCGAAACCCCGATAGCGACCCGTGTCCGGCCCCGAGTGGGCGCCCCTGCCTCCCCGTCCCCCTCTCCCGCCTCCTCCGCCGCGCCCGTGCTGAGCCCGCTGGGCCTGCTGACCGTCCTGCTCGGTGCGGCGCTGCCGATGGTGGACGCGTTCATCGTGAACGTGGCCCTGCCGACGATCGACCGTGACCTGCATGCCGGTCCGGCCCTGCTGGAGATGGTCGTCGGCGGCTACGGCGTGGCCTACGCGGTGCTGCTGGTGCTCGGCGGACGCCTCGGCGACATGTTCGGCCGCCGCCAGCTGTTCTTGTGGGGGATCGCGTCCTTCGGCGTCACCTCGATCGCGTGCGGCCTCGCGCCGAACGCCTGGACGCTGGTCGCCGCCCGGGTCGCGCAGGGCGCGGCCTCGGCACTGCTGCTGCCGCAGGTGCTCGCGAGCATCCAGGCCACGACGAGCGGCGCGGCCCGGGTCCGGGCGATGAGCTGGTACAGCTCGACGGCCGGCGTCACCAGCGCGGTCGGCCAGGTGCTGGGCGGCGTGCTGGTCTCGTTGGACATCGCAGGCACCGGCTGGC
This sequence comes from Streptomyces morookaense, assembly GCF_013030945.1. Classification (GTDB taxonomy): domain Bacteria; phylum Actinomycetota; class Actinomycetes; order Streptomycetales; family Streptomycetaceae; genus Streptomyces; species Streptomyces morookaensis. The sequence goes on from NZ_JABBXF010000035.1 coordinate 77,151, forward strand.
GGTCGATCTTCCTGGTCAACGCGCCCGTCGCGGCCGCCGCGCTGGTGCTGGCGCTGCGGTCGGTGCCGGAGACGCGCTCGGAGCACCCCACCCGGGTGGACGGGCCGGGCACCGCGCTGCTGTCGGTGACGCTGGTCTCACTGCTGCTGCCGCTGACCGAGGGCCGGGCCGCGGGCTGGCCGGTGTGGTCATGGGTGCTGCTGGCGGTGTTCCCGTTCGCGGCCTGGGCGTTCCTGGCGGTGGAGCTGCGCACCGAGCGGGCCGGGCGGACGCCGCTGGTGCCACCGTCGCTGCTGCGGATCCACTCGGTGCGCAGCGGGCTGGCCCTGGTCATGCCGTTCTGCCTGGGCTGGGGCGGCTTCATGTTCGCGATCGCGGTGGCGCTGCAGGAGGGCCTGCGGATGGGCCCGATGGCGGCGGGTCTGACGCTGGTGCCGCTGTGCCTGGCCTTCTTCGTCGCCTCGCTGGCGGGCCCGCGTCTCGCCGCGCGGCACGGGCGGCGGGTGGTGACGGCCGGTGCGCTGTTCCAGGCCGCCGGGCTGCTGATGCTGATCGCGACCTTCCACTGGGGCTGGCACGGGCTGACCGGCTGGGGCCTCGCCCCGGCGCTGGCCGTCCAGGGCTTCGGCCAGGGGCTGCTGTTCCCGCTGACGATGCGCACGATGCTCAGCGAGGTGCCGGTCGCCCAGGCGGGTGTCGGCGGCGGCGTGGTGACCACCACCCAGCAGGCGTTCCAGGCGCTGGGGGTGGCCGCGCTCGGGACGCTCTTCCTGTCGCTGGCGCCCTCGGCGGGGATGCGCGACGCCCTGACGGTCACGCTCGCCGTGCAGCTGGCGGCGGCAGCGGTCACGGTGGTGCTGAGCCTGCGGCTGCCGCGCTCCATGCGCTGAGCCGGGCGGTCGCGGGGTCGTTGCATGCCGCATGGAATGACAGATATTGAAATCTGTCATTCCATGCGGCATGCTGTGGTGTACCGCCCGCCGCCCTCCGAAGGAGTCCCCGTGCAGCACCGCCCCCTCGGCACCACCGGTCCCCGCGTCTCCGCCCTCGGCCTCGGCTGCATGGGCATGTCCGCCCTCTACGGCGAGGCCGACCGCGCCGAATCCCTCGCGACGGTCCACGCCGCCCTCGACGCCGGCATCACCCTGCTGGACACCGGCGACTTCTACGGCATGGGCCACAACGAGCTGCTCATCGGCGAGGCCCTGCGCACCGCGCCCGCCGCCGCCCGCGAAAGAGCGCTCACCAGCGTCAAGTTCGGCGCCCTGCGCGGCCCCGACGGCGCCTGGTTCGGCTACGACGGCCGCCCGGCCGCGGTCAAGAACTTCGCCGCCTACTCGCTGCAGCGCCTCGGCGTCGACCACATCGACGTCTACCGCATCGCCCGCGTCGACCCCGACGTGCCGATCGAGGAGACCGTCGGCGCCATCGCCGAGCTCGTCCAGGCCGGATACGTCCGCCACATCGGCCTCTCCGAGGCGGGCGCCGAGACCATCCGGCGGGCCGCCTCCGCCGCCCCGATCACCGACCTGCAGATCGAGTACTCGCTGCTCTCGCGCGGCATCGAGCGGCAGATCCTGCCCACCTGCCGCGAACTGGGCATCGGCATCACCGCCTACGGCGTCCTCTCCCGCGGCCTCATCGGCGGCCATATGAACCGCGACACGAAGTTCGCCGCGAACGACTTCCGGCAGCGGGGCCCGCGCTTCCAGGGCGAGAACCTCCAGCGCAACCTCGACCTGGCCGACGCGCTGCGCAAGGTCGCCGAGGAGCGGGGCGCGAGCGTCGCGCAGACCGCCATCGCCTGGGTGCTCTCGCGCGGCGAGGACATCGTCCCGCTGGTCGGCGCCCGCAGCCGCGGCCGTCTCGCCGAGGCGCTCGGCGCCCTGGAGATCACCCTGAGCCCGGCCGACGTCGCCGCCATCGAGGAGGCCGTGCCGGCCGGCGCCGCCGCGGGCGAGCGCTACCCGGCCGCGCAGATGGTCCACCTGGACAGCGAGCGGTGAGCCCTGCCGGGCGGCGTACGGGTCCGGAACGGCCCGTTACGCTCGTCCGGTCGGCGACCACTGCGACCGAAAGGACCGTTCCCCCGCCATGGCGCCCGAGACCCTCACCCCCGCCCGCATCCTGGAGGCCACCGAGGACGTGCTGCGCCGCTTCGGCCCGGCCAAGGCCACCGTGGTCGACGTGGCCCGGGCGCTCGGTGTCAGCCACGGCAGCGTCTACCGGCACTTCGGCAGCAAGGCGGCCCTGCGGGAGGCGGTGACCGACCGATGGCTCGGCCAGACGCACACGGAGCTGTCCGCCGTCGCGGAAGGGGACGCCCCTGCCGGGGAGCGGCTGCGCGCGTGGCTCGCCGGCCTGTTCGCCGCGAAGCGGCGCAAGGCGGGCGGTGATCCTGAGCTGTTCGCCACGTACATGGTGCTGGCCGAGGAGAACAGCGGCACCGTCGAGCGGCATATCGAGACGATGATCGGGCAGTTGGCCGGGATCGTCGAGGACGGGGTGCGGGACGGGGAGTTCGTCTCCGACGAACCCCGTGTCACGGCACGGGCGCTGTGGGACGCGACGGGTCGTTTCCACGACCCGTCGTACGCGGGGGAATGGGAACGCCCCGGCATCGACGGGGCGTTCGAGGCGGTTTGCACGCTACTCCTGCGGGGGCTTCGCGCCCCGTAAGGGGCGCGCCCCGTCAGGGGCGCTAGGCCACCCCCAAGAACCTCAGCACCGCCAGCACCCGCCGGTGATCCGCATCCGCCCTCGGCAGGTCCAGCTTCGCCAGGATGTTGTTGATGTGCTTCGCCACCGCACTCTCGCTCACCACCAGCCGCTCCGCGATCCCCGCGTTCGAGCGGCCCTCCGCCATCGCGGCCAGGACCTCGCGCTCGCGGGCCGTCAGGCGGTCCAGCGGGTCGGAGTGGCGGCGCACCAGGAGCTGCGAGACCACCTGCGGGTCCAGCGCCGTGCCGCCCGCCGCCACGCGCCGTACCGCCTCGATGAACTCCTCGACGTCCGCGACCCGTTGCTTGAGCAGATAGCCGAGGCCCGCCGTCTCGCCGGTCAGCAGGTCCGTCGCGTACCGCTCCTCCACGTACTGCGACAGCAGCAGCACGGCTGTCCGCGGCCACTGGGCGCGGACGGCCAGTGCGGCCCGTACGCCCTCGTCCTGGAAGCCCGGCGGCATGCGGACGTCGAGCACGGCCAGGTCCGGCCGGTGCTCGTCGACCGCCGCCAGCAGGGCCTCGGCGTCGCCGGTCTCCGCGACCACCTCGAATCCGGCCGTCTCCAGGACCCTCACAAGGCCCACCCGGAGCAGGACGGAATCCTCGGCAATCACAGCGCGCACGGCAGCTCCACAGTCACCACGGTCGGGCCCCCCACGGGGCTGTTGATCGAGAAGGTGCCGTCGACCGACGCGACGCGCTTCGCCAGACCCGTCAGTCCGGTGCCCCCGGAGGAGTCGGCTCCGCCCACGCCGTCGTCGGAGACGACGACGAGCAGTATCTCCCCGATCCGCTCCACGCTCACATCCGCCCTGCTCGCCCGCGCGTGCTTGACGACGTTGGCGAGTGCCTCGGACACCACGAAGTAGGCCACGGCCTCGATCGTGGGCGACGGCCGCTGCGGCAGGTCCACCGTCAACCGCACCGGCAGCGGGGCCCGTTCGGCGATGCCGGAGAGGGCGGCGTCCAGGCCGCGGTCCTCCAGGACGGCCGGGTGCAGGCCGCGGACGAGGTTGCTCAGCTCCTCGATGGCGTCCTTCGCCTCGCGGTGCGCCTCGTCGATGACCTTGCGGGCATCATCGGGCAGATCAGGCAAAGTGGCCTTTGCCAGGCCGAGATTGACCGCCAGCGACACCAGGCGCTGCTGGGCGCCGTCGTGCAGGTCCCGCTCGATGCGCCGCCGTTCGGCGTCCGTCGCGGCGACGACCTCGGCCCGCCGCTCGGTCAGGTCCGCCACCCGGCGCGCCAACTGCTCGGTGCGGCTGGGCCCGAGGCGGTTCGCGGCGGCGCGGGCGTCGAGCCGGGCGACGGCCGTGGCGAGCCGGGCCGCGGCGTACAGCGCGGCGAGGCCGGCGGCGGTGACGTAGCCGTCCTGGACGACGTCGGTGAGGGCGTAGCGGTGCTCGGGCGGAACCGCCCAGATCCAGACGTACGTGGTGGCGGCCACCCCCGCCGCCGTCCACAGCAGCAGCACGCACAGACCGGCCAGCGCCAGCAGTGGCCCCACCACGAGGTGGTAGCGCACCTGGCGCCAGGTGGCCTCCGACCGCAGCCACGGCTGTACACCCCCGGCCCTGGCCGGCGCGGGGACGTCCACCCCGAACCGGGTGCGCAGACGGGCCCGTTGCGCCGCGCTCAGCAGCGGTGTCGCGGCGACGAGAGCTGCGAGCGGTACGAGGACGGCCGCGAGGACGCTCAGCACCTGCGTCGGTCCGCCGGGCAGCCACGGCAGGGCGAGGACGAGCAGCGGCGGGAGCTGGGCGAGGGCACCCACGGCGAGCAGGGCGGCGGCGCGGCCGGCACCGCGGAACGGGCGCAGCAGGAAGGCGGATTGCATGACTCACACGGTAAGTGCGCAGGTCAGGGTGGACCATCACGCTGGTGCCCGTTCCGGGGTGCAACTGATGCCACCTGAACGGGTGAGCGACAGGCCCGGACTGTCAGTGGGGGTCCCTACGGTGAGTGTCGCAGCGCTCACTCAACGAAGGAGGAGCATCATGGCAGTCATGGTCGAGACACCACCGCCGCAGTCGATAGACGAGCTTCCGGAACCCCGAGGGGGGTTCAAGGAGTTGTGCAGGATTCTTGAGCAGGTCGATGCAGGTCTCCCGGATGGCTACCGCACGGAGATCATCGGGGGGAAGGTCGTCGTGTCACCGTGGTCCAAGCCCAGCTACAACCGCATCCTCGATGCTCTCATTGAGCAACTGGGTGCACACGCGCCCGAGGGGCATCGAGCGTGGGGCTACCCCAACCTGTACCGGTTCGAGGGTCAGTCAAAGGCCTACGGTCCGGACCTGCACATTGCGGATGAGGAGGCTGTACAAGTCGACAGCATCTTCCTCCCGGGCGAGGCGCTGTCTCTCGTCGGCGAACTGACCTCGCCCTCGACAGCAGAAGCCGATCGCGGAGAAAAGGCCGAGGTGTACGGCAAGGCAGGCGTACCCGTCTACGTACTCGTCGACGTCCTCCAAGGGATCGTCGTCGTATACTCGAACCCCTCCGAGCACGGCTATCGCGCCGCGACTCGGATCGAGTTCGGCGGCACCGTTCACGTCCCCGCCCCATTCGACTGCAAGCTGGACACCGCAGACTGGAAGGCCTGACGGTACAACCCGAGGGCCCCGCCCCCGCCGCAGCGGGAAACGGGGCCCTCAGGTGTTGCGGAACGTCAGCAGCCGAGCAGGCGAGCGGCCAGGTAGCCCTCGATCTGGTCGAGGGAGACGCGCTCCTGCTTCATCGTGTCGCGCTCGCGCACGGTCACCGCGTTGTCGTCGAGGGTGTCGAAGTCGACGGTGACGCAGAACGGCGTGCCGATCTCGTCCTGGCGGCGGTAGCGACGGCCGATGGCGCCCGCGTCGTCGAACTCGATGTTCCAGTTCTTGCGCAGGTCCGCCGCGAGGCCCTTGGCCTTCGGGGACAGCTGCGGGTTGCGGGACAGCGGCAGGACGGCGACCTTGACCGGGGCCAGGCGCGGGTCGAGGCGCATCACGGTGCGCTTCTCCATGACGCCCTTGGCGTTGGGGGCCTCGTCCTCGTTGTACGCGTCGAGCATGAACGCGAGCATGGCGCGGTTCAGACCGGCCGCGGGCTCGATGACGTACGGGAAGTAGCGCTCGCCGGCCTCCTGGTCGAAGTACGACAGGTCCTGGCCGGAGCCCTTGGCGTGGGCCTGGAGGTCGAAGTCCGTGCGGTTGGCGATGCCCTCGAGCTCGGAGAACTCCGTGCCGCCGAAGTTGAAGCGGTACTCGATGTCAGTGGTGCGCTTGGAGTAGTGCGAGAGCTTCTCGGCGGCGTGCTCGTACCACCGCATGTTCTCCTCGCGCATGCCGAGGCCGGTGTACCAGCTCCAGCGCTGCTCCATCCAGTACTCGTGCCACTTCTCGTCCTCGCCCGGCTTGACGAAGAACTCCATCTCCATCTGCTCGAACTCGCGGGTGCGGAAGATGAAGTTGCCCGGCGTGATCTCGTTGCGGAAGGACTTGCCGGTCTGGGCGATGCCGAACGGCGGCTTCTTGCGCGAGGTCTGCTGGACCTGGGCGAAGTTGGTGAAGATGCCCTGCGCGGTCTCGGGACGCAGGTACGTCACGGAGCCGGTGTCCTGGGTGGGGCCCAGGTGGGTGGAGAGCAGACCGGAGAACTGCTTGGGCTCGGTGAACTGGCCCTTGTTGCCGCAGTTGGGGCAGTTGATGTCGGCGAGGCCGTTCTCGGGGAGCTTGTTGTGCTTGGCCTCGTACGCCTCCTCCAGGTGGTCCGCGCGGTAGCGCTTGTGGCAGGAGGTGCACTCGGTCAGCGGGTCGGAGAAGGTGGCGACGTGACCGGACGCCTCCCACACCTCGCGGGCGAGGATGACCGACGAGTCGAGGCCGACCACGTCGTCGCGCGAGGTGACCATGGAGCGCCACCACTGACGCTTGATGTTCTCCTTGAGCTCCACGCCGAGCGGCCCGTAATCCCAGGCGGCACGCTGTCCGCCGTAGATCTCGGAGCAGGGATAGACGAAGCCACGGCGCTTGCTCAGGCTGACGATGGTGTCGATCTTGTCGGCGGCCACGGTGCTCTCTTCATTGCGACGACGAACAGCGAATGATTCAGGTTACCGGCGCGGCACCCCCTCTCATCAAATCGGCTATGGCCTTGGCTTGACCCTGCCCTCGGACGGAACCGCTGTTGACAATCGTTTCCAGTTTTGTTGAAAATGAGTGTCATGAACGTACGTCCGATACGCCCCGTACGACCGTCCCGGTCCCGCCGCCGAATATCCGCGACCGCCGCCGTCGCCGGGACGGCCGCACTGGGCCTGCTGACCCTCTCCGCCTGCTCCCCCGACAGCGGCAAGGGCACCACCGCGGATGGAAAACTGCAGGTCGTGGCGTCGTTCTACCCAATGCAGTACCTGGCCGAGGAGATCGGCGGCGAGCACGTCAAGGTCACCAACCTGACCAAACCGGGCGTCGAGCCGCACGACCTGGAGCTCACCCCCAAACAGACCGGCTCGCTCTCCGAGGCGGGCGCCGTCGTCTACCTCAAGGGCATCCAGCCCGCCGTGGACGAGGCCGTCAAGCAGTCCGGAAACAAGCACGTCGCCGACGCCGCCTCCTTCACGGACATGGAGCAGCACGGCACCGAGGTGGACGGCCACCACCACACCACCGGCGACAACCACTCGCACTCCGAGTCCGAGGGCGGCAACGACCCCCACATCTGGCTGGACCCGGTGAAGTACGCCGAGGTCGCCAAGGGCGTCTGCAGGACCCTCGCCGAGGCCGACCCGGACCACAAGGCCGACTACGCGAAGAACACCGACGCGCTGGTGAAGAAGCTCGGCGAGCTGGACACCGCGTACCGCGACGGCCTGAAGAACCGCGCCTCGGACACCTTCATCACCACCCATGCGGCCTTCGGCTACCTGGCCGAGCGCTACGGGCTGACCGAGGAGGCCATCAGCGGCCTCGACCCCGAGTCCGAGCCCAGCGCCGCCCGGATGAAGGAACTGCACAAGCTCGCCGCGGACCACCACGTGAGCACGGTCTTCTTCGAGACCATCGCCAACCCCGGCACGGCGAAGACGCTGGCCGGCGACCTCAAGGTGAAGACGGACGTCCTGGACCCCCTGGAGGGCATCACGGACAAGTCCCGCGGCCACGACTACATCGAGGTCATGAAGTCCAACCTGGCCGCCCTGCAGAAGGCTCTCGGCACCAAGTGACCCGTTCACCCCACGAGACGGAGGCAGCAGCCATGGAGCAGCCCGTCATATCCCTGCGGGGCGCCACCGCCTCGCTCGGCTCCCGCCCGGTCCTGCGCGGCGTCGACCTGGCCGTGCAGCGCGGCGAGGTCGTCGCCCTGCTCGGCGCCAACGGCTCCGGCAAGTCCACGGCCGTCCGGGCCGTCGTCGGCCAGGTGCCGCTCACCGGCGGCGAGCTGGAGCTGTTCGGCACCCCGCAGCGCCGCTTCCGCGACTGGGCGCGCGTCGGCTATGTGCCGCAGCGCACCACCGCGGCGAGCGGCGTGCCCGCCACCGTGCGCGAGGTCGTCGCCGCCGGGCGGCTGGCCCGTACCAAGCTGGGCCCGACGCGCAAGGCGGACCGCGAGGCCGTCGTGCGGGCGCTGGAGCTCGTCGGCATGGCGGACAGGCTCAAGGACTCCGTCAACGCGCTCTCCGGCGGCCAGCACCAGCGTGTGCTCATCGCCCGCGCGCTCGCCGGGGAACCCGAACTGCTGATCATGGACGAGCCGATGGCCGGCGTGGACCTCGCCAACCAGGCCGTCCTCGCCGAGGCCCTGCGCACCCAGGTCGCCCGCGGCGCCACCGTGCTGCTCGTCCTGCACGAACTCGGTCCGCTGGAGCCGCTCATCGACCGCGCCGTCGTCCTGCGCGACGGCTGCGTGGTGCACGACGGCGCCCCGCCCCAGGCCGTGGGCCAGCACGCGCTGCCCGGCCACGACCATGTCCACCCGCACGCCGACCCGGCCGCGGAACCGATCCGGACGGGACTCCTGAGCTGATGGAAATCCTCGATCTCCCCTTCATGCAACGGGCGTTGCTGGCCGCCTTCCTGGTCGGCATCACGGCCCCCGCGATCGGCATCTACCTCGTCCAGCGCCGCCAGGCGCTGATGGGCGACGGCATCGGCCATGTCGCCCTCACCGGCGTCGGCCTGGGCTTCCTGCTCAACACCAGCCCGGTGTGGGTGGCCACGGCCGTCTGCGTGCTGGGCGCGGTGGTGATGGAGCTGATCCGCTCGTACGGCAAGGCGCGCGGCGATATCGCCCTCGCCATGCTCTTCTACGGCGGCATGGCCGGCGGCGTGATGCTCATGAGCCTCTCCTCCACCGGCTCCAGCGCCAATCTCACGACGTACCTGTTCGGTTCGATCACCACCGTCTCGCAGCAGGACATCGTCGCCATCTGCATCCTGGCCGCCTTCGTGGTCCTCACCACGATCGGGCTGCGCCGGCAGCTGTTCGCCATCTGCCAGGACGAGGAGTTCGCCCGCGTCACCGGGCTGCCGGTGCGGCTGCTGAACCTGCTGGTCGCGGTCACCGCCGCGGTGACCGTCACCGTCGCCATGCGCGTCGTCGGCCTGCTGCTGGTCAGCGCGCTGATGGTGATCCCGGTGGCCGCCTCGCAGCAGATCGCCCGCAGCTTCGCGACGACCTTCGCCATGGCGGTGGCCGTGGGCGTGCTGGTCACCCTGTCGGGCACCGTCACCTCGTACTACGTGGACGTGCCGTCCGGCGCGACCATCGTGCTGATGGCGATCGGCGTGTTCATCGCCCTCACCGCCGTCGCCACCCCGCTGGCGAGACGGCGGGCGGACCGCACCGCCGAGGCCGAACGCTGCACCCTGCGGCCGGAGGCCGACGTCCAGGTCTGACGATCATGGGGCTGTACGGACCGATCCCGATGATCGACCCGTACAGCCCCGTTCGCGGGGCCTGGCACAATTGGCGTGGCAGCACGTGCAGTGCGTGTTCACGCGAGCTTGAGGAGGCAACTGTGGCGACCGCCGGTCCCCCGGTACGCGGACGGGCCACCAAGCAGCGGGCCGCGGTGGCGGCCGCGCTCGACGAGGTGGACGAGTTCCGCAGCGCGCAGGAACTCCACGACATGCTCAAGCACCGCGGCGCCTCGGTCGGCCTGACCACGGTCTACCGCACGCTGCAGTCCCTCGCCGACGCGGGCGAGGTGGACGTGCTGCGCACCAGCGAGGGCGAGGCCGTCTACCGCCGCTGCTCCAGCGGCCACCACCATCACCTGGTCTGCCGCGTCTGCGGCAAGGCCGTCGAGGTCGAGGGCCCGGCCGTGGAGAAGTGGGCGGACTCCATCGCCGAGGAGCACGGGTTCGTGGACGTCGCCCACACCATCGAGATCTTCGGGACGTGCGGGGAGTGCGCCGCGAAGGGGTGACGGCAGCCTGGGGGCTGCGCCCCCAGACCCCCGTCCACTAGGCCTGCTTCTGCTCCTCGTTCGGGATCGCCCCGCCGAACCGCCGGTCCCGCTGGGCGAATTCCAGGCAGGCGCGCCACAGGTCGCGGCGGTCGAAGTCCGGCCACAGGACGTCCTGGAAGACCATCTCGGCGTAAGCGCTCTGCCAGATCAGGTAGTTGGACGTGCGCTGCTCACCGGACGGGCGCAGGAACAGGTCCACGTCCGGCATGTCCGGGTAGTACAGGTACTTCGCGAGAGTCTTCTCCGAGACCTTCGACGGGTCGAGCCGGCCGGCCTTCACGTCCTCCGCCAGTGCCTGCGCCGCGTCCGCGATCTCCGCGCGGCCGCCGTAGTTCATGCAGAAGTACAGCGTGAGCCTGTCGTTGCCCTTGGTCTGCTCCTGGGCGATCTGCAACTCCTTGGCCACCGACCGCCACAGTTTCGGCATCCGGCCCACCCAGCGCACGCGGATGCCGAGTTCGTCGAGCTGGTCGCGCGTCTTGCGGATGAAGTCGCGGTTGAAGTTCATCAGGAAGCGCACCTCGTCGGGCGAGCGCTTCCAGTTCTCGGTCGAGAAGGCGTAGAGGGAGATGTTGCCCACGCCCATCTCGATCGCGCCCTGGAGCACGTCCAGCACGCGCTCCGCGCCGACCTTGTGGCCCTCGGTGCGCGGCAGGCCGCGCTCCTTGGCCCAGCGGCCGTTGCCGTCCATGACGATCGCCACGTGCTCGGGCACCAGCTCGCCCGGGATCTTCGGCGGCCGCGCGCCCGAGGGGTGCGGCTCGGGGGTGCGGTAATCGCGTCGTGGGCGGCCCAGAATCCCGCGTCGTGCCATGACTGCCACTTCTCCTCGTACGTCCTTCACTGCTCCACGTAGCGCAGGGACCTCAGTCCCCGCTCCAGATGCCAGCTGAGATAGGCGGCCACCAGACCGCTCCCCTCCCTGACGTGCCGCGCCTCGCACGCGTCCGCGGTCGCCCAGTCCCCCGTCAGCAGCGCGCCGAGGAGTCCGAGCGACTCCGAGGAGGGTACGACGCTTCCGGGCACCCGGCAGTCCCCGCATGTGACTCCGCCGGCCGCGGCCGAGAAGAAGCGGTTGGGGCCGGGCATGCCGCACTTGGCGCAGTCGCCGAAGCTGGGGGCGTAGCCGTTGACCGCGAGGGAGCGCAGCAGGAACGCGTCGAGCACCAGGTGCGGGGCGTGTTCGCCCGCGGCGAGCGTGCGGAGGCCGCCGACCAGCAGCAGGTACTGCTGGACGGCGGGCTCGCCCTCGTGGTCGGTGAACCGCTCGGCGGTCTCCAGCATCGCGGTGCCGGCCGTGTAGCGGGCGTAGTCGGTGACGATCGCGCCACCGTAGGCGGCGATGGTCTCACTCTGCGTGCACAGTGGGAGACCGCGCCCGACGAGCTCGCTGCCGCGCGCGAAGAACTGCACGTCGACGTGCGAGAAGGGTTCCAGCCGGGCCCCGAACTTGGACTTGGTGCGCCGCACCCCGCGCGCGACGGCGCGGACGCGGCCGTGGCCGCGGGTCAGGAGGGTGATGATCCTGTCCGCTTCACCCAGCTTCTGGGTACGCAGGACGATGCCGTCGTCGCGGAACAGACTCATGCAGTCATTGTCCCGTACCGGCGGGGCGGCCCGGACCGCCGGTACGGGACGGCGGGGTCAGTGCCGGAAGTCGCCGTGGACGGCCAGGTAGTGGGCGACGGCCTTGCACTTGTCGCGGGCCTCGAAGTAGAGGAAGGACTGCCGCTGGGTGATCTCCCCGCAGCTGTGGACCTTCTGCAGGGCGGGCGTCATGAAGGGGGTGGTGCGCTCCACCTCCTGCTTCATGTACGGGAATTCGGGGCCGGGTGAGCCGCATTCGAGCGTGAGCTTCGACGGGGTGCGGGACGAGCGGTAGGTGGAGCAGTCGGCGGTGTCGGCGGCGGACGCGGGGGTAGGCGCGGGGGGCGCGAGGACGACGAGGGCGGCCGCAACGACACCCAGGAGGCGGAATGTGGTCATGCGCCCGAGAATGTCGGGGTCCGGCCGTCCAGTTCAAGATCATTCGACGGCGTCACGACCGTCACGACCGTCCTACGACGGCATCCGCGCCGCCGCCAGCAGCCGGTCCGTGTCCTCGGGACAGATCAGCAGCGCCCGCCCCACCGTGGCCAGCACCTCCCGCTCCGCGGGCCGGTACGGACCGTCGGCCAGGGCGATGCGCGCACCCTGCAGCAGGATCGATTCGCGGCCCGCGGGGGCCAGATGCGGGGCCAGCGGCTCCAGCGCCTCGTGCAGCTCGATGGCCAGGGCCGTGCCGCACGGGTCGAAGCCGTCCCGGCCGGCGGAGCCGGAGGGGCCGGAGACCGTGCCGTTCCCCCCGTACCGGCCGGGCAGCCGGCCCGTGTCGGCGGCCAGCGCCTCGATCAGGGTGACCAGCTGCTCCTCGCTGCAGTCGGCGAAGCCCGCCGCGCGCACCGCACCCACCGCGGCCCGGCGCACCGTGCGGGCCTCCGTGCCGCCCGCGGCCAGCACCGCGAGGGCCACGGTGTGCACGGCGTCGCGCAGCATCGCCGAGAACCGGGTGGTCGTGGGGTGGTCGAGGACGTCCGGCGCGAAGCGGCCGCGGCAGGCCGTGCATTCGACGACCGGGCCCACCGGCCCGCGCGGCAGCAGCGGCACCCCGAACGCGACCAGACGGCGGCGGCCCGTACGCCGGTGGTAGTTGCGGTCCCCGCCGCAGCCCGGGCAGAAGAACTCGCCGTCGCCGACGGTGCGCCATACGGTGCGTACGCCCACCACACACCGGTCCGGGCTGTGTCGGCCTTGCGCGTGCATCACGGCGCACCTCCATAACGCCACGGCCTCGTCGCCGCGTTGACGTGATGTTAGCCACATCGGTGATGCTGCGTCAGTACCCCGCCACGCGGAGTTCCGGCAGCGGGTGGCCGAAACCGCCACCGTCCCCACCGGATGCGGTGGTTTCCGGTGGCGGCCTGTTGACCGCCGGGCGGCGCCTCAGCCCCGGTACGCGCGGTTGACCGCCGAGACGACGGCCTTGATCGACGCACGCGTGGTGTTGGCGTCGACGCCGATGCCCCACAGCACCGCTCCGTCGATCACGCACTCGATGTACGAGGCGGCCTGGGCGCCCGCGCCCTCGCTCATGGTGTGCTCGGTGTAGTCGAGCACCCGGGCGTCCACGCCGATCGCGGCGAGGGCGTCGACGAAGGCGGAGATCGGGCCGTTGCCCGTACCGGTCAGCACCGTCTCCACGCCGTCCACGACGGCCTCGACGGTGAGCGCGTCCGTGCCCTCCCCGCCGGAGGTGGTGGTCTGCGCGGAGCGCAGGGCGATACGGCCCCAGGGGTTGCCGGGGGTCGGCAGGTACTCGTCCTGGAAGACCGACCAGATCTCCTGCGGGGTGACCTCGCCGCCCTCGGCGTCCGTCTTGCTCTGGATGATCTTCGAGAACTCGATCTGCATCCGGCGCGGCAGGTCCAGCTTGTGGTCGTTCTTCAGCACGTAGGCGATACCGCCCTTGCCGGACTGCGAGTTGACGCGGATGACGGCCTCGTAGGAGCGGCCGACGTCCTTGGGGTCGATCGGCAGGTACGGGACCGCCCACTCGATGTCGTCCATGGTCTTCCCGGCCGCGGCGGCGCTCGCCTCCATGGCCTCGAAGCCCTTCTTGATGGCGTCCTGATGGGAGCCGGAGAAGGCGGTGTAGACCAGGTCGCCCGCGTAGGGGTGGCGCGGGTGGACCTCCATCTGGTTGCAGTACTCGGCGGTGCGGCGGATCTCGTCGATCTGCGAGAAGTCGATCTGCGGGTCGACGCCCTGGGAGAACAGGTTCATGCCCAGCGTCACCAGGTCGACGTTGCCGGTGCGCTCGCCCTGACCGAACAGGCAGCCCTCGATCCGGTCCGCCCCGGCCATGACGGCCAGCTCGGCGGCGGCCACCGCGGTGCCCCGGTCGTTGTGCGGGTGGACCGACAGGCAGATGTGCTCGCGGCGCGACAGGTGCCGCGACATCCACTCGAAGCGGTCGGCGTGGGTGGAGGGCGTGGAGCGCTCGACGGTCGCGGGCAGGTTCAGGATGATCTCGCGGCCGGCCTCGGGCTGCCAGACGTCCATCACGCCCTCGCAGACCTCCAGCGCGAAGTCCAGCTCGGTGTCGGTGAAGATCTCCGGGCTGTACTGGTAGCCGAACACCGTCCCGTCGCCCAGGATCTTGTCCGCGTACTCCACCACCAGCCGGGTGCCGTCCACCGCGATCTGCTTCACCTGCTCGCGCGAGCCGCGGAAGACCACGCGGCGGAAGACCGGCGCCGTCGCGTTGTAGAGGTGGACGGTGGCCCGGCGGGCACCGCGCAGGGACTCGACCGTGCGCTCGATCAGCTCCTCGCGCGCCTGGGTCAGGACGGAGATCGTCACGTCCTCCGGGATCGCGTCCTCTTCGATGATCGACCGGACGAACTCGAAGTCGGTGGCCCCGGAGGAGGGGAAGCCCACCTCGATCTCCTTGTAGCCCATGCGCACCAGCAGGTCGAACATCTCCCGCTTGCGGGCGGGCGACATCGGGTCGATCAGCGCCTGGTTGCCGTCGCGCAGGTCGGTGGAGAGCCAGCGGGGGGCCTTGGTGATGCGCCGGTCCGGCCAGGTGCGATCGGGGATCTCCACGGCCTCGTACGGCCGGTACTTGTGGACCGGCATCCCGGACGGGCGCTGCATCACCGTCGCCGCGGTGAGCGGGGTGGGGCGGCCGACGGAGTGCTCGGGGGACTGCGCGTTCGACTGCTCGGGCTGCTGCGACATCTGCGGAGGGCTCCTCGTGGTGTCCGCGAAGGGATCGGCCGACGGGGCGGTGAACCGCAGCACCGGACTCCGCGGGGAGGGGGTCGGCCTACGACTACAGGCCCTCGCCGCGGCAGCTAAGAAGAAGCAGCCCGAAACGCATGGTGCACAGCACATTAGCCGAGGCGGCACGGGTGTGAAGGGGGGTTCCACCATGCGGGACGCAGGCCAAGGCCCGGAACCCCGCCACTCGTTTGCAGGAATCGCCGTCCGGAAGAGTGACAAGCCCCCCGGCCGGTGCGAAATTGCCGCTCATGGACACCGTGAAGAGCGTTTTCTGCACCATCGTTCCACCGCACATCCTGGACGCACTCGCCCAGGCCGAGGACCCCCGGCACCACGAGCCCGCCCGCCGCACCCTGGAGCACGACGGTGCCCTGCGCACCCGGCGCCGGGTCACCCCGCCGGCCCTCATCCACGCCGACCCTGCGGGCACGCTCTCCGACAAGCCGCAGCGCACCATCTACGACGAGCAGCATCAGACGACGCTCCCCGGTACCAAGGTGCACGGCGAGGGCGACCACCCCAGCAAGGACGCCACGGTCAACCGGGCGAACGCCGCGCTCGGGGCCACGTTCGACTTCTACCTCAAGGTCTACGGCCGGCACTCCATCGACGGCGCGGGCATGCCGCTGAACGCCTCCGTGCACTACGGCGAGAAATACGACAACGCCTTCTGGGACGGCAGCCAGATGGTGTTCGGCGACGGGGACGGCGAACTCTTCGGAGACTTCACGGTCTCCGTGGACGTCATCGGCCACGAACTCACCCACGGAGTCACCCAGCACACCGCCAACCTGGAGTACTACGGCCAGTCCGGTGCGCTGAACGAATCGCTCTCCGACGTCTTCGGCTCGCTGATCAAGCAGTACGCGCTGGGCCAGACCGCCGACCAGGCCGACTGGCTGATCGGCCAGGGCCTGCTGGGGCCCACCATCCACGGCGTGGCCCTGCGCTCCATGAAGGCCCCGGGCACCGCCTACGACGACCCCCACCTGGGCAAGGACCCGCAGCCGGCCACGATGGACGACTTCGTCCGCACCTCGCGCGACAACGGCGGCGTCCACATCAACTCCGGCATCCCCAACCACGCCTTCTACCTGCTGGCCACGGCGCTGGGCGGGCACGCGTGGGAGCGGGCCGGGCGGATCTGGTACGCCACGCTGACCGGCGGCGAGCTGGCCGCCGACGCGGGGTTCGCGGACTTCGCCCGGCAGACCGCGGCGACGGCACGGGCGCTGTACGGCGAGGGCGACGCGGTGCAGGCCGTGCTGAAGGCGTGGTCCCGGGTGGGGGTCGCCACCTCGTAACGCGGGCCGCCGGGGGCCAGAATGGCGGCATGCGGATCGTCATCACCCGGACCGGCGGATTCGCCGGCATCGAACGCCGGGCCGAGCTGGACACGGACGGCCGGCCCGACGCGACGCACCTGGAGGCGCTGGCGCACCGCGCGCTGGCGCCGGGGCGGGAGCCGGGGCCGGTGCGGGGTGTACCGGACGGCTTCCACTACGAGATCGACGTGGACGGCCGGTCCGTCCACCTCGCGGACCCGCACCTCACGCACGAGCAGCGGGAGCTGATCCAAACGGTGCTCAAAGAGGGAGCGTAGCCCCCGTGCCCCCTAGAACCCCAGCCTGCGCAGCTGCTTCGGGTCGCGCTGCCAGTCCTTGGCGACCTTCACATGCAGGTCGAGGTAGACGGGGGTGCCGAGGAGCGCCTCGATGTGCTTGCGGGACTTCATGCCCACCTCCTTGAGGCGGGCACCCTTCGGGCCGATGATGATGCCCTTCTGGCTCGGGCGCTCGATGTAGACGTTCGCGTGGATGTCCAGCAGCGGCTTGTCCTTGGGCCGGTCCTCGCGCGGCAGCATCTCCTCGACCACGACGGCGATCGAGTGCGGCAGCTCGTCGCGCACGCCCTCCAGGGCCGCCTCGCGGATCAGCTCCGCGACCATGACCTGCTCCGGCTCGTCCGTGAGGTCGCCCTCCGGGTACAGCGGCGGGCTCTCCGGGAGCAGCGGCACCAGCAGGTCGGCCAGCAGGGAGACCTGCTGGTCGCCCACCGCCGAGACGGGGATGATCTCGGCCCATTCGATGCCGAGCTCGGCGCCCAGCTTCTGGATGGCGAGCAGCTGCCCGGCCAGGGTCTTGGAGTCCACCAGGTCGGTCTTGGTGACGATGGCGACCTTGGGCGTCTTCTTGATGCCGGCCAGCTCGCCCGCGATGAAGCGGTCGCCGGGGCCGAGCTTCTGGTCGGCCGGGAGGCAGAAGCCGATCACGTCGACCTCGGCCCAGGTGGTCCGGACGACGTCGTTGAGCCGCTCGCCCAGCAGGGTGCGCGGCTTGTGCAGACCGGGGGTGTCGACCAGGACGAGCTGGGCGTCCGGGCGGTGCACGATGCCGCGCACCGTGTGCCGGGTGGTCTGCGGGCGGTTGGAGGTGATCGCGACCTTCGTCCCCACCAGTGCGTTGGTCAGGGTCGACTTGCCCGCGTTGGGGCGGCCGACGAAGCACGCGAAGCCCGCGCGGTGAGGGGCCTGGGAGGGGGAGGAGGGCTTGTCCATGCCACACATTCTCCCCGATCCCCCGCCGTGCGCGGACCAGCGGCTCAGCCCGCCGTGATCGTCGCGCCCGGGGTGCCGTCCGGCCCGGCCAGCAGCACCGGGGTGGCGGGGCCGCCCAGGTCCCGCACGGCGGCCCGGTCCGTGTCCGGCACCGCCACGGCCTCGGAGACCACCGCGGCGGCCTCCAGGGACGTCGCGCCGCTGGCCACCGCCATGGCGACGGCCGTCTGCAGGGCGCTGAGCCGCAGCGAGTCGAGGGCGACGGTTCCGGCGACGTAGGTGCGGCCCGTCTCGTCGCGCACGGCGGCGCCCTCGGCAACGCCGTTGCGGGCCCGTGTGGCCCGGGCCAGCGTGATGAGCTTGCGGTCTTCGGGGTGCAGGGTGTCCGTCATACCGGGAGCATAGGGGCGGCGCCGCCGGCGCCCCTCGCCCGGGTGGTGCCCCGCCCCGTAAGGGGCGCGAGGAACTGCGCGACCAGCCCCCACCGGCCCGCAGCCGACGCACCACCCCATAGGTCCGGGGCGCAGCCCCGGGCACCTCGCCTGCGGGCGCATCGTGGCTGCTCGCGCAGTTCCCCGCGCCCCTGACGGGGCGCCGTGGTGACGGCCCCCTACGGGGCACCCCCGCCGGAGGCAACCGGTTCGACGAGCACCGTCACGATCCGGTTCCGCCGCCCCGCAGGGGCCTCGGCGGTGAGCCGCAGAGCGGCAAGCCCCTTGTCCTCGACCGGAACCTCGGCCACCGCGCCGGCGATCGGCACCCGGCCCAGCGACTTGGCCAGCAGGCCACCCACCGTCTCGACGTCCTCGTCGTCCAGTTCCAGGCCGTACAGCTCGCCCAGGTCGCCGATGTCGAGCCGGGCCGTGACCCGGTAGTGCCCGTCCCCGAGCTCCTCCACGGGCGGCAGTTCGCGGTCGTACTCGTCGGTGATCTCGCCGACGATCTCCTCGAGGATGTCCTCGATCGTCACGATGCCCGCCGTGCCGCCGTACTCGTCGATCACGACGGCACAGTGGTTGCGCTGCTGCTGCATCTCGCGCAGCAGGTCCCCCGCGTTCTTGGTGTCCGGCACGAAGACCGCCGGCCGCATGGCGGTCGAGACGAGCTCGCTCTCCGCGTCCCGGCTGATGTGGGTCCTGCGCACCAGGTCCTTGAGGTAGACGACGCCCACGATGTCGTCCTCGTTCTCCCCCGTCACCGGGATCCGGGAGAAGCCGGAGCGCAGGGCGAGGGTGAGGGCCTGGCGGATGGTCTTGCCGCGTTCTATGACGATCAGGTCGGTGCGCGGCACCATCACCTCGCGCACGAGGGTGTCGCCGAGTTCGAAGACGGAGTGCACCATGCGGCGCTCCTCGTCCTCGATGAGCGACTCCTTCTCCGCGAGGTCGACCATGGCCCGCAGCTCCGCCTCGGAGGCGAACGGGCCGCGCCGGAAGCCCTTTCCGGGGGTGAAGGCGTTGCCGAGGAGGATGAGCAGCTGCGGGATCGGTCCCATCACCCGTGCCAGCGGCAGCAGCACATACGCCGCCGCGGTCGCGGTGTTCAGCGGGTGCTGTCGGCCGATGGTGCGCGGCGAGACGCCGACGGCCACGTACGAGACGAGGACCATCACCACGACGGCGACGGTCAGCGCCTTCCAGGTGGCGTCGAACTCCCGCAGGCAGACGTAGGTGACGAAGACGCCCGCCGCCATCTCGCAGGCGATGCGCACCAGCAGCGCCACGTTGAGATAGCGGGTGGGGTCGGCCGCCACGGCCATCAGCTTGGCGCTGCCGCGCCGGCCCGAGCGGACGGCCTCCTCGGCCCGGAACCGGGTGGTCCGGGCCAGGCCGGCCTCGGCGCAGGCGGCGAGCCAGGCGACGACCAGCAGCAGGACGGCAGCGGTGATCAGTCGACCGGTCACGTGAACGTGGGGGCCGGGGAGGGCCCTTCGATGCCGTGCTCGGCACGCCAGCCGTCGATGATCGCGGCCTGGAGGCCGAACATCTCGGCCTTCTCGTCGGGCTCCTCGTGGTCGTAGCCGAGGAGGTGGAGGACGCCGTGGACGGTGAGCAGCTGGAGTTCCTCGTCCATGGAGTGCTTCGTCGGCGCCTCCTCGCCCTGCTTCTTCGCGACCTCCGGGCACAGCACGATGTCGCCGAGCAGCCCCTGCGGGGGCTCCTCCTCGTCCTTGGCCGGGGGCCGCAGCTCGTCCATGGGGAAGGACATCACGTCGGTGGGTCCGGGGAGGTCCATCCACTGGATGTGGAGCTGCTCCATGGCGTCGGCGTCGACGACGATGACCGAGAGTTCGGAGAGCGGGTGGATACGCATCCGGGCGAGGGCGTAGCGGGCGACGTCGAGGATCGCCTTCTCGTCGACCTCGGTGCCGGATTCGTTGTTGACGTCGATTGCCATGGGGTTACCGGGAGTTACTTTCCGTTGCCGTTGCTGCGGGTGTCGTACTTCTCGTACGCGTCGACGATACGGCCGACCAGCTTGTGCCGGACGACGTCCCTGCTGGTGAGGTACGAGAAGTGGACGTCCTGCACGTCCTCCAGGATCTCCTGCACCTGGCGCAGACCGCTCCTGGTGCCGCCGGGCAGGTCGATCTGGGTGACGTCGCCCGTGATCACGATCTTGGAGTCGAAGCCGAGCCGGGTGAGGAACATCTTCATCTGCTCGGGGTTCGTGTTCTGCGCCTCGTCGAGGATGATGAACGCGTCGTTGAGCGTCCGGCCGCGCATATACGCCAGCGGCGCCACCTCGATCGTCCCGGCGGCCATCAGGCGCGGGATCGAGTCGGGGTCGAGCATGTCGTGCAGCGCGTCGTAGAGCGGGCGCAGGTAGGGGTCGATCTTCTCGTAGAGCGTGCCCGGCAGGAAGCCGAGCCGCTCGCCCGCCTCGACCGCGGGGCGGGTCAGGATGATCCGGTTGACCTGCTTGGACTGCAGGGCCTGGACCGCCTTGGCCATCGCCAGATAGGTCTTGCCGGTGCCCGCGGGGCCGATGCCGAAGACGACCGTGTGCTTGTCGATCGCGTCGACATAGCGCTTCTGGTTGAGCGTCTTGGGACGGATGGTGCGCCCGCGGCTGGAGAGGATGTTCTGCGTGAGGACTTCGGCGGGAGTCTCCTCGGCCCCCTCCTGGTCCCGCAGCATGGCGATCGAGCGCTCCACCGCATCCTCCGTCATCGGCGCACCCGTGCGGAGCACCAGCATCATCTCGTCGAACAACCGCTGGACGAGGGCCACTTCCGGCTCGTCGCCCGTCGCACTGACCTCATTGCCCCGCACATGGATGTCCGTGGACGGGAACGCCTTCTCTATGACCCGCAGCAGCGAATCCCCGGAGCCCAGGACCGTCACCATCGGGTGCTTGGCCGGGACCGTGAACCGGGCTGTCGCCTGCGGTCGTGTGGGTGTCTGAGTCATGGGCCGGCACTCTGGCCTGCTCATCCCTCTTTCTCATGTCCGGCAACGTTGATATCTCAAGGGTACGACGGTGCGCCGGGCGGGCGGAGGGGATTTACGGGCCGGTGGTCACGGCTGGCGGAAGCCCAGGGTGGGCACCGCCCTGCGCAGCGGCCAGGGCCGGGACGCCGCGGGCAGGACTCCGTCGAGGAAGGCGTAGCGGCGCAGTGTGGCCGGGGACTGGTCGTCGAAGGACCGCACGTGCTGCCACCAGGCGGCGATCTCCACCCAGCCCGGCGCGGACAGCGACCCGCCGAACTCCTGGACGGACAGCGCCGCGGTCAGCCCCGCGAAGGCCAGCCGGTCCGCCAGCGGCCAGCCCGCGAGGGTGCCGGTGACGAAGCCCGCCACGAAGACGTCCCCCGCGCCGGTGGGGTCCAGCGCCTCCACCGCGATGGCCGGGACCTCGGCGCTCTCGCCCGTGCTGCTGTCCACGGCGTACGCGCCCTGCTCCCCCATCGTCACCACGGCCAGCGGCACCTTCTCGGCCAGGGCGCGGGCCGCGGCGCGCGGGCAGTCGGTGCGGGTGTAGCGCATCGCCTCCTCGGCGTTGGGCAGGAACCCCTCGCAGTACTGCAGGTCGGCCAGATCGGCCGGATCCCAGCGGCCGGTCTCGTCCCACCCCACGTCGGCGAAGATCCGGCTGCCCCGCCCGGCCGCGACGGCGATCCACTCCTCCTGCCGCCCCGGCACCAGCAGGGACACACAGGCGCGCGCCGGCGGCGGGCACTCGGGCGGCTCTTCGGGCGGCGGGGCCTCGTGGCCGTGGGAGACCATGGTCCGCTCGCCCTCGTAGGCCATCGACACGGTGACCGGGGAGTGCCAGCCGCGCACGGTGCGCGACAGCGACAGGTCGATGCCCTCGCCGCGGGAGAGCGACTCCCAGCAGTACTCCCCGTACATGTCGTCGCCGAAGGCCGCGGCGAGCGAGGTGCGCAGGCCCAGCCGGGCCAGGGCGGTGGCCATGTTGGCGATGCCGCCCGGGCTCGACCCCATGCCGCGCGCCCAGGTCTCGGTGCCGCGCACCGGGGCCGAGTCCAGGCCGGTGAAGATGATGTCGAGGAAGACGGGGCCCGTGAGGTAGACGTCCGTGGCCGGATCCTGCTCGGAACGGACCTCGGCGAGCGGGTCCAGCACGGGGGCCGCGCCCTCGAAACGCTCTGCGTGGCACGGCTGCGGGGAAGGGATCGTCATGCTCGCTTGCTACTCCTCTCGGGGATGCAAGAGTGCGGGTCCGGACAGTGTGCCCGATGCCGGTGTACCTTCCGGACTATGAGGCTGGCGATTCTCGGCGGTGGCGGATTCCGGGTGCCTCTGGTGCACCGGACCCTGGTGGACGATGCCCGGCGCGGCGTGCCCGGACGCTGTGACGAACTGGTGCTGTACGACACGGATCCGGGCCGTCTGAGAGTGATTTCGGCGATTCTGGACGAACAGGCGGCCGCCGTACCGGATGCCCCCGTCGTGCGGATCGCGTCGGACCTCGACGACGCCGTGCGCGGCGCGGACTTCGTCTTCTCCGCGATCCGCGTGGGCGGCACCGCGGGCCGGGTGCGCGACGAGCGGATCCCGCTCGGCGAGGGCGTGCTGGGCCAGGAGACGGTGGGCGCGGGCGGAGTGCTCTACGGGCTGCGGACGATCCCGGTGGCGGTGCACATCGCGGAGCGGGTGGCGGCGCTGGCACCGGAGGCGTGGGTCATCAACTTCACCAATCCCGCGGGGATGGTGACGGAGGCGATGTCCGCGGTGCTGGGCGACCGCGTGATCGGCATCTGCGACTCGCCGGTCGGCCTGGTGCGCCGGGCGGCGCTGGCGGTGGGCGCCGATCCGGACGAGGTCGAGTACGACTACGTGGGCCTCAACCACCTCGGCTGGCTGCGGTCGTTGACGCTCGACGGGCGTGAACTGCTGCCCGGGCTGCTGGCGGACGAGCAGGCGCTGGGCACCCTGGAGGAGGGCCGGCTGTTCGGCGCCTGGTGGCTGCGGACGCTGGGCGCGCTGCCCAACGAGTACTTGCACTACTACTACTTCCGCCGTGAGACGCTGGCCGCGACGCGGGCCGCGGCCGAGACGCGCGGCGAGTTCCTCGCCCAGCAGCAGGGCAGGTTCTTCGAGGAGGCGGCCGGCGCCCCGCCGGGGCGGGTGCGCGAGCTCTGGGAGCGCGCGCGGCTGCACCGCGAGGAGACGTACCTGGCCGACGGCCGTGCGGCGAGCGGGGGTTGGGAGCGGGACACCTGCGACCTGGAGGGCGGCGGTTACGACCAGGTCGCCCTCGCCCTGATGCGGGCGGTGTCCGGGGACGCGGGGGTCCGGCTGATCCTCAACGTCCGCAACGGCGGCACGGTGCCGGCGCTGGACGCCGATGCCGTCATCGAGACGGTGTGCGAGGTCAGCGCCAAGGGCGCGGCTCCCCTGTCGTGCGCCCCCGTCCGGCCGGACCAACTGGGGCTGATGCTGCAGCTGAAGGCCGTGGAGCGCGGCACCATCGATGCCGCGCTCCATGGGAACCGCTCCGCCGCGGTACGGGCCCTGGCCCTGCACCCGCTGGTGGACTCGCCGGCGGTGGCACGGCGGATCCTGGAGCAGGCGGGGTACTGACCCGGGGTCGCCCTACGGCAGGAAGTACATCGGGTTCGGGAGCTTGTACGTGTGCTCCGCGTAGCCGCCGGCGAGGTCGCTGTACTGGTCGCCGAAGTTGCCGATGATCCGGTAGCCCTCGGACTCGATGTGCTTGCGCGTGCCCGACTTGTACTCGACCGTCGTGCAGTTGGCGCCGCAGGACAGGTAGGCCGGCGGGGTCTTCTTGTTCTTCAGGAAGAAGTGCGCGGTGTCGGCGGCCGGCTTGTAGCCCGCGTTCTTCAGGTTGCGCACGCTCCAGTCGCGCTGGTGCTCGTCGCGGCCGGTGACGTAGAAGACCGTGATGCCCTTCGACTGCGCCCAGTTGACCAGCTGCGGCATGCCGAAGACCGGGGCCATGTCGGTCGACTTCAGGTACGCGTCCTGCGAGGCGGGCGTGAAGGCGAAGCCCTGCTGGAGCTCGTAGTTGTAGGTCAGCAGCGTGGTGTCGTCCACGTCCAGGACGATCGCCGGCCTGCCCTTGCCGCTCTTGTTCTTGAGCGTGTGCTCCAGCTGGGCCTTGGCCTTCTTCTGGATCCCGGCCAGCTGCTTGGCGTAGTTGCTGTCCGCCGAGGCGTAGTGCTGGCCGTTCTTGTCGACCGTGTCGCCGTAGTAGGCCTTGATCTGGTCCTCGACCTTGGCGAGGTTCGGGATCTCCTTGTCCGTGCGCGGCGCCTTGTGGTCGGCGGTGGCGGCACCCGCCGCGTACAGGCCGGTGCCGGCGACGACGGCGGCGGTGACGGCGGCGATGCGGACGCGCAGGGACGTGCGGGAGGACGGCAAGGGGGGCTCCTGGGGAGGGCGAGGACGGTGCAGCGCGAAGTTAAGGCCTTGATGCGGGCTGGTCAAGAGATGTCTACGCGCGCAGAGCAAAGTGTGTCGGGCCCCTCACGGGCGGAGGCCGCTCCGCCGCGTACCGTGGTGACCGACCAGTGACGAGGACGAGAAGGGCGGGGCCGTTCATGGCGCAGGAAGTACGCGGGGTCGTCGCACCCGGGAAGAACGAGCCGGTGCGGGTGGAGACCGTGGTCGTGCCGGACCCGGGGCCCGGCGAGGCCGTGGTGAAGATCCAGGCGTGCGGCGTGTGCCACACGGACCTGCACTACAAGCAGGGCGGGATCACCGACGACTTCCCCTTCCTGCTGGGCCACGAGGCGGCCGGCGTGGTCGAGGCGGTCGGCGCGGGTGTGACCGAGGTGGCGCCCGGTGACTTCGTGATCCTCAACTGGCGTGCGGTGTGCGGCCAGTGCCGCGCCTGCCTGCGCGGGCGCCCGCAGTACTGCTTCGCCACGCACAACGCGCGGCAGAAGATGACGCTGACCGACGGAACGGAGCTCACGCCCGCCCTCGGCATCGGCGCCTTCGCCGAGAAGACGCTGGTCGCGGCCGGCCAGTGCACCAAGGTCGACCCGGAGGTCTCCCCGGCCGTGGCCGGCCTGCTGGGCTGCGGCGTGATGGCCGGCATCGGTGCCGCGATCAACACCGGGCAGGTGGGCCGCGGCGACTCCGTCGCCGTGATCGGCTGCGGCGGCGTGGGCGACGCGGCGATCGTCGGCGCGCGGCTGGCCGGGGCGGCACGGATCATCGCCGTCGACATCGACGAGCGCAAGCTGGAGACGGCGCGCGGCATGGGCGCCACGCACACGGTCGACTCCCGCACCACCGACCCCGTCGAGGCCGTCCGCGAACTCACGGGCGGCTTCGGCGCGGACGTCGTCATCGACGCGGTCGGCCGCCCGGAGACGTACCGGCAGGCGTTCTACGCCCGCGACCTGGCCGGCACGGTCGTCCTGGTCGGCGTCCCCACCCCCGAGATGAAGCTGGAACTCCCCCTCCTGGACGTCTTCGGCCGGGGCGGCGCGCTCAAGTCCTCCTGGTACGGGGACTGCCTGCCGTCGCGGGACTTCCCGATGCTGATCGATCTGCACCGGCAGGGGCGTATCGACCTCGGTGCGTTCGTCACGGAGACGATCGAACTCGACGAGGTGGAGAAGGCGTTCGAGCGGATGCACGGCGGGGATGTGCTGCGCTCGGTGGTGCGGTTCCCCTGACGGGGGGGCCGCGCCCGGTTGTCCTGCGCCCCGTTTTCCTGCGCCCCGTCAGGGGCGCAGGTCACCGCCGCTTCGGCACCGGCACCCGCATCAGGTCCTTGGCCACCGTCAGTTCGCCCTCGAAGCCTGCGGCACGCGCCTGGTGTTCGAAGGCCGTCGGGTCGTCGTACCGCTGCGAGAAGTGCGTGAGCACCAGATGCCGGACGCCGGACTCCGCGGCCACGCGGGCCGCCTGGCCCGCGGTCAGGTGGCCGTGTTCGACGGCCAGCGCCGCGTCCTCGTCCAGGAACGTGGACTCGATGACGAGCATGTCGCAGCCCTCCGCGAGGGCGTAGACGCCCTCGCAGAGCCTCGTGTCCATGACGAACGCGAAGCGCTGGCCGCGCCGGACCTCGCTCACCTCGTCGAGCGTGACGCCGCGGACCTCGCCCTCGCGCTGCAGCAGGCCCACATCGGGGCCGGAGATGCCGCGTTCGGCCAGCAGGCCGGGCAGCATACGGCGGCCGTCCGGCTCGACGAGGCGGTAGCCGTAGGACTCGACGGGGTGCGACAGGCGCCGCGCCTCCAGGAGGTAGGACGGGCCGTCCGCCAGGACGGCGCCCTTGCCGGAGACGGGCTGCTGGTCCAGCTGCACCGTCTCGCGGTAGGCCGTGGCGTAGCGCAGGCGGTCGAAGAAGCGCCGGCCGCTCGCCGGGTAGTGCGCGGTGACCGGGTGCGGGACGCGGTCGAGGTTGATGCGCTGGATCACCCCGGCCAGGCCCAGCGAGTGGTCGCCGTGGAAGTGCGTGACGCACAGCCGGTTGAGGTCGTGCGCGGCGACCCCGGCGCGCACCATCTGGCGCTGGGTGCCCTCGCCGGGGTCGAAGAGCAGGCCCTCGCCGTCCCAGAGCAGGACGTAGCCGTTGTG
This sequence comes from Streptomyces morookaense, assembly GCF_013030945.1. GTDB lineage: Bacteria > Actinomycetota > Actinomycetes > Streptomycetales > Streptomycetaceae > Streptomyces > Streptomyces morookaensis. The sequence continues at coordinate 103,740 of NZ_JABBXF010000035.1, forward strand.
GTTGCGGTGCCGGGTGGGCACCTGGCTGGCGGTGCCGAGGACGACGAGTTCGCGTACGGACACGAGGACTACCCGGGCGGCCAGTTGAGGCCGCGGCCGCCGAGCACGTGCAGGTGCGCGTGGAAGACGGTCTGCCCGGCGCCGGCGCCGGTGTTGAAGACGACCCGGTAGCCCGTGCCGTCCACCTTCTCGTCGGCCGCGACCCGGCCGGACTCGCACAGTATGTCGGCCATGACCTGCGGCTCGGCGGCGGCGAGGGAGGCGGCGTCCGGGTAGTGGACCTTGGGGATCACCAGGACGTGCGTGGGGGCCTGGGGGTTGATGTCGCGGAAGGCCACGGTCGTCTCCGTCTCACGGACGACGGTCGCCGGCACCTCCCCCGCGACGATCTTGCAGAACAGGCACTCGGCCTGCGGTTCTCCCGCCACCGGTGGGCTCCTCCCGGGTCGTCGGCTCGTACGGACCGGATGTTACCGGGCCGCCTGCACGAGGCCGTGATCACGGGGAGCCGCAGGCCGTCGCTCACTTGCCGTGGAAGGTGCTGCTGCAGCTCGGGGAGGGACGGGCCGGCCGGGCCGGCGGACAGCTGCAGGACTGTTCGTCCGACGGGGGCGGCGGGGTCCACGGCGTCCACGAGCCCGGCGTGGCCGGGGCGGTGGTGCTCGCCTTGGAGCAGTCGCCCAGCACCGTCACCGTGAACTTGGTCTTCCCGTCCACCTTGCCCGTCAGATTGCCCCGCACGCACGCCTCGCCGCTGATGCCGGTGACCGTGCCGTAGACGAGGATCTTCTTGCCGCCGGAGGTCTTTCCCTCGCAGTCCACGCCGACGGCGGTGACGGCCGCGGGCGAACCGCTGCCGCTCGCCGGGGCGCTGCTCGTCGCCTTCCCCTGGCACGTCAGATACGCCACGCGCACGCCGCTGCGCTCCAGTTGGTCGGTGGCCTGTTTGCCCGTGACGACCGAGACCGTCACCGAGTCGAGCCCGCCGGCCGGATCACAGCCGACGAGTGCCGCGGCGGCCGCACCCGTGAGGGCGGCGGCGACGGCCGCATACCGCGCCCGTGGGACGCGTAAGCCCCTCAACGCACCCATACAGGGCAGTTTTCCACCCCGGCGGGCCGGGCGGAAGACGGCCTCCGGCCCCAACTCCCGGTTTGTGCACAGGATTACACAGGATTACCGGATTCCCCGCCTGGGCTTCACCTTCTCCCCTTACTCTCTCCCCAGCGACAACCAGGGGGATTCTCGGGGGGATTCTTTGGTCACTTCCTTGCTGGTCTGCGCGGTCTCGCTCGCGCTGTTCTGGCTGGCCGCGTTCACGCTCTGGTGGCAGATGCACGCCTGGCGCACGCCGGAGACGCTCGCGGCCACCCGCTTCGAGCGCCCCAGCGGCGAGGGCGCCCTGTCCTTCTCGCTCCTGGTGCCGGCCCGGCACGAGCAGGCCGTCCTGGAGCACACCGTCACCCGTCTGCTGCAGTCCACGCACGGCCGCTTCGAGATCCTGGTGATCGTCGGCCACGACGACCCGGAGACGGCCGAGGTGGCCCGGAAGGCGGAGGCCGCGGCCCCGGACCGGGTGCGGGTCGTCGTCGACACGCACGAGAAGAAGAACAAGCCCAAGGCCCTCAACACCGCGCTCCCGCACTGCCGGGGCGAGGTCGTCGGGGTCTTCGACGCCGAGGACCAGGTCCACCCGGAGCTGCTCGCCCACGTCGACCACGCCTTCCGCGCGACGGGGGCGGACGTGGTGCAGGGCGGGGTGCAGCTGATCAACTTCCACTCCAGCTGGTACAGCCTGCGCAACTGCCTGGAGTACTTCTTCTGGTTCCGCAGCCGCCTGCACCTGCACGCCGCGAAGGGCTTCATCCCGCTCGGCGGCAACACCGTCTTCGTCCGCACCGACGTGCTGCGCGAGGCGGCCGGCTGGGACCCGGAGTGCCTGGCCGAGGACTGCGACCTGGGCGTGCGGCTGTCCAGCACGGGCAAACGGGTGGTGGTGGCGTACGACTCCGAGATGGTCACCCGCGAGGAGACGCCCGGCAGCCTGGTGAGCCTGCTCAAGCAGCGCACCCGCTGGAACCAGGGATTCCTCCAGGTCTACCGCAAGAAGGACTGGCGCCGGCTGCCCACGTTCGGGCAGCGGATGCTCGCCCGGCACACCCTGATGACACCGTTCTTCCAGGCCTTCACGGGTGTCGTCATCCCGCTCAACGTCCTCGTCGCGCTGCTCGCCGACGTCCCGGCCGGGGTCGCCGTGGTGACGTATCTGCCGCTCGTGACCGCGCTGGTGACCTTCGTCTTCGAGGTCGTCGGGCTGCACGACTTCGGGGTGCAGTACGGCCTGCGCGTACGGCTGGTGCACTACGCCAAGCTCGTCGCCGGCGGGCCCTGCTACCAGCTGCTGCTGGCCGGGGCCGCCGTGCGGGCCGTCTGGCGGGAGCAACGGGGGCGCAGCGACTGGGAGTTGACGCGGCACGTCGGGGCCCATCTCACCGCAGAGGACGTGGTGTCGTGACCGCGACCGCCGCCGCGGCACCGCCGCAGCCCGTTCCCGTGCCCGTCGCGGCCCGGCCCGTCGCCGTGCGCCTCCGCCGGGCCCGGCCCGGTCTGCTGGTGTGCGGCGGAGTGCTGACCGTCGTCCTGCTCGTCCAGGGCTGGAACACGGCCGGCTTCCCGGCGCTGGGCGACGACGAGGGCACGTACCTCGCCCAGGCCTGGGCCGTCCAGCACGGCAAGGGCCTGGCCCACTACACCTACTGGTACGACCACCCTCCGCTCGGCTGGATCCAGCTCGCCCTGGTCACCTGGATACCGTCGCTCGTCTCGCCCGGTGCCCTGTCGGTGGCGCCGATGCGGTACGCGATGCTGCCGGCGGCGGGCGCGAGTGCGGTGCTGCTGTACGTGCTGGCGCGGCGGCTGGGGCTGCGGCGGTGGGCGGCGGGGCTGGCGATGGCGCTGTTCGGACTGTCGCCGCTGGCCGTCGTCCTGCAGCGGGAGATCTTCCTCGACAACATCGCCGTGCTGTGGATCCTGCTGGCGTTCTGCCTGGCGGCCTCGCCGCGGCGGCACCTGTGGCACCACTTCGGGGCGGGACTGGCCGCGGCGGCCGCGGTGCTGTCGAAGGAGACCATGCTGGTCGTCCTGCCGGCCCTGCTCGTCACGATGTGGCAGCACAGCCACCGCGACACCCGGAAGTTCGCCGTGACGGGCGCGGTGACGGCCTGCACTCTGGCAGGGCTCGCGTATCCGCTGTTCGCGCTGCTCAACGACGAGCTGCTGCCCGGCCCCGGCCACGTCTCGCTCGTGGACGGCATCACGTACCAGATGAGCCGCCCGGGTTCGGGCTTCCTGCTGGACCCGGGGTCCGGTGCGCATGCGGTGCTGCACTCCTGGCTCTACTACGACCGGCTGCTGCCGCTCGGCGGCCTGGCGGCGGCCGTCGCGCTGGTGGCCGCCGCCCGCTGGTCGCGTACCGGCAGGGCCCTGCTGGGCCCCGCGCTGACCGTGGTGATCCTCGCGCTGGTGGCGCTGCGTCCGTCCGGTTATCTGCCGGCGATGTACGTCATCCAGCTGCTGCCGTTCCTGGCGCTGGCCCTGGCCGGGGCCGCGGCGTCGGTGGCGGGGGCGCTGCTGCGGGGCCGGAAGCGGCCCGCGGTGGGCCGGGCGGCGGTCGGGCTGCTCGCGGCCGCGGCCGCGGTGCTGGTCGTGCCGCGCTGGTGGGACGGCAACCGCCCGGCGCTGACCGCCGACGCCAACTCCGGCTACCGCGCCGCCGTCCACTGGCTGCGGGACTCCGGCCACGTCCCCGACCCGGCCCGTACGCGCGTCCTGGCGGACGACGCCGTCTGGCTGGACCTCGTGCACGCCGGGTACCGGCCGGGCACGGGCGCGATCTGGTTCTACAAGGCGGATCTCGACCCGGCCGTGGCCAGGACCCTCCCGCACGGCTGGCGCGATGTCGACTACGTCGTCGCCTCGCCGACGGTGCGTCGGGACGCGGCGACACTGCCGGTGGTGAGGGCCGCGCTGGAGCATTCGCGGGCGGTGGCCTCCTTCGGGGAGGGCGAGGACCGGATCGAGATCCGCCGGATCGGACCGACGGAAAAGGAGAGTCGATGGCACTGAACGTCACGCCCCCGCGGCGCCGGCCGTCCCGCGGGAGACACGCCGCAGCGGCCTTGTTACTGGCGTCGGCCGGCTCCTTCGGCCTGCTGCTGGCCGCCCCGGGCCCGGCGGCGGCCGGATCCAACCTCGTCGTCAACCCGGGCTTCGAGTCGGCGGGTTCGGACGGCATGCCCACGTGCTGGGAGAAGTCCGGCTGGGGCAACAACGATTCCACCGTCACCACGACCGATGCCTCGGAGGCGCACAGCGGCGGCCGGGCCCTGTCCGTCACCGTCACGCGCCGGGTGGACGGCGACCGCAAGGCGATGATGGCCGAGGACACCTCCTGTGCCCCGGACGTCGCGCCGTCCCACCAGTACGACCTCTCCCTCTGGTACAAGTCCACCACCCCGGACGCGTCCGTCACGGTCTTCCGGCACGACGTCAAGGCGGGCTGGCAGTACTGGACGGACCTCAAGTCCCTTCCGTTGAGCGCCGGTTACACGCAGGCCACGGTCCGTACGCCCGTGGTGCCGCCCGGCACCGACCAGATCACCTGGGGCGTCTCCGTCTACGGCACGGGCACGGTCACCACCGACGACTACGACATGGAGGACGCCACCCTGCCGGCCGCGGGCTCGCTGTGCACGGCCGGGGACGCCTGCACCAAGGGCCGCTGGGAGGTCATGCCGTTCAGGAACCCGGTGCGCAGCATGCATTCCGTCGTGCTGCACAACGGGAAGGTGCTACTGGTCGCGGGGTCGGGCAACGACCCGTCGATGTTCAAGGCGGGCACGTTCACGTCGGCGGTCTACGACCCGAAGACGGGCGCGATGAAGACGATCCCCACGCCCGTGGACATGTTCTGCGGCGGCCACGTCCAGCTCTCGGACGGCCGCGTCCTCATCATGAGCGGCAACAAGTCCTATCCGGCGGCGGACGGCAGCCATGGCTACGAGGGCCTGAAGGACAGCTACCTCTTCGACCCGGCCACCGAGTCGTACCAGAAGGTCAACGACCTCAACGAGGGCCACTGGTACCCGTCGGCGACGGAGCTGGGCAACGGCGACGTCATCACCTTCGGCGGGCTGAAGGAGGACTCGACGGGCAGCGTGACGGCCGAGAAGTTCTCCCAGGCGCAGCAGAAGTGGCTGCCGCGCACCGAGGTCAACCAGACCTGGTCGTACTGGGGCCTGTACCCGTCGATGATCCTCATGCAGGACGGCCGGCTCTTCTACTCCGGCAGCCACGTCTTCGGCAACGGCACACCGGGCGGCGGGGCGGCCGTCTACGACTACGGCGCCAACAGGATCACCGATGTGCCGGGTCTGCAGGACAAGGACCACCGCGACCAGTCGATGAGCGTGCTGCTGCCGCCCGCCCAGGACCAGCGGGTGCTGACGATGGGCGGCGGCAACGTCAACTCCAACCCGGAGGCGAGCCGCCTGACGGACCTGATCGACCTGAAACAGCCCAACCCCCTTTACGTTCCCGGCCCGTTGCTGCCCCAGGGCACGGTCGACCAGGGCCAGGGGCCGAAGCCGGAGACGGGTGCGCAGGGCAAGATGTACGTCTCCGCCGTGCTGATGCCCGACGGCAAGGTGCTGGAGACCGGCGGCGGCCTGCACGACCGGGCGGACCCGGTGTACGAGGCGTCGTTCTACGACCCGGCGGGCAACGCGTTCCAGCCCGGCCTGGCGACGGACCCGATCCCGCGCACGTACCACTCCTCCGCCTTCCTGCTGCCGGACGGCCGGGTGATGGCGGTCGGGGACAACCCCGGCAACGGCACCTTCGACGACCACGTCTCGGTCTACACGCCGCCGTACCTGTTCAAGGGCGCCCGGCCGCAGATCACGTCGGTGGCGAACGCGGACAAATGGCAGTACGCGAGCACCCAGCGGGTGACGGTGGACCGCCCGGTGGTGAAGGCGGAACTGATCCGCCCGGCGGCGGTGACGCACTCGTCCGACCCGAACCAGCGCTTCGTCGACCTCCCGATGACGGTGGGCGCCGACGGCACGACGCTCGACCTGAACGTCACCAGCAACCCGAACCTGGCGCCGCCCGGCTGGTACATGCTCTTCGCCGTGGACGCGGCCGGGGTCCCTTCGGTGGCGTCATGGGTCCACCTGGGCGGCCCGGACGCGATGGCGGCACCGATGGTGCACGGCTTCGCGGGCCACATGTCGGCGAAGCCGACGGGCCCGGAACGGCCGCACGCCGCGCACCCGGTCTCCCCGGAGATCGCGGGCTGCGACCGCCACTACGGCTCGGCGGACGTGTGCGTGCCGACGGTGTTCCCGTCGGAGGTGGCGAGGACGACGGCTGCACGGTGCGGCTGGCTGCGTGCGCACGGGTACGGCTCCCTGCGGCTGAACGGCCGGGACGACCCGCTGCGGCTGGACCCGCGGGGGACGGGACGGGCCTGCGGACGGTGACGTGGCCGGCGAACCCCCGTTCCCGGGTAGGCGGGAACGGGGGCCGGTCTGCCGGGAACGCCCTATCGATCCCCCCGTGCTCGGTACGGCGCGGCTTCCCGTTGCCCATCAGCCTGCCGGACGGCCCGCCTCCGCACGATAGGAAGAAGTTCCTACGCATCCGCCCTTGCGTTCACCGCGAACCATGCCCCGAAGGGGTCCCGCAGCGTGGCCTGCCGGCCGATGCCGCGCTGGGACTCCGGCGGATGGACGACGTGGCCGCCGTTCTCGATGGCCGCGGTCACCGCCGCATCGCAGTTCGCGACCGCGAAGTAGGGCAGCCAGCCCACAGGGGTCGCGTCGAGCGGCCGCATGATGCCGCCGTGCGCGTTCTCCATCCCGCCGCCCTGCGGGGTCACCACCGTGTAGACGGCGCCGCGTTCGAGGACGAGGTCGTGGGTGTCCCAGGCGAAGACCGCGCGGTAGAAGTCCTTGGCCGCCTGCACGTCGGGCGTGTAGAGCTGCGTCCACCACAGCGAGCCCGGGGCGTCGACCGTCTCCAGGCCCGGCCCCTCGCCGGGCTCCCGGACGGCGAACCGGGCCCCCGCGGGGTCGGCGAGCCCGCCGGGTCCGGCGTACCCGCCCGCGCGCTCCACGGCCGCGGCCGTCGCCGCCGCGTCCGCCGTGCGGAAGGACACGGTCCACGTGCCCCGCCCGGTACGGGAGTCGGCCAGGGCCCCCGCCACCGTCCGCCCCGCGAGCCGGAAGTGGCCGCCGGGGGTCAGCTCCCAGGCCAGCAGGGCCCCGTAGAAGGCGGCGGAGGCCGCGGGGTCGGGGGTGCTCAACGCGATCCAGTTCGGGCTTCCCGGTGCGGATCCGGCGCTCGTCGGCATGCGGCCAGCATGGCAGCGGAACGGGTGGACACGCCGCGGGTGGAGCGGCGTTGACAGGTTGTTAACCGGGAACTGGTGCCCTTCCCCTGTTTACCGGCAACGGTTCTCCGTTGCCCCTTTTGCCTGTGCCGCAGAGAAAGGCTCGCCATGAGCACCACGAGAACCCGCCGCCCGTCGATCGTCCGCCGCCTGACCGGCCTCGCCGCTTCGGCCGTGCTCGCCACGGTGGGCCTGCTGGCCACCGGCGGAACGGCGCACGCGGCCTACGACCCCGGTGCCGCCACCATCTGGAACGACGAGCCGCTCTACGCCGCCGACTGGCACGTGGACAACGGCCCGGCCCGGCTGATCATGCAGCGGGACGGCAACCTCGTGGTCTACGTCAACGGCAACGTCCACTGGACTGCCAATACGCAGGGCTGTGGCGCCAAGGCCGTGATGCAGACCGACGGGAACCTCGTGGTCTACGGACAGAACGGCAGCACCGTGTGCTGGGAGAGCCACACCGCCCAGAACCAGCTGGGAACGCACTACGGCGTGATGAAGCTCCGCCTCAACAACAACGGCACGCTGACGATCTACGGCGCACCCGACATCTGCCGGAACGCGGAAAGCACCGCGCCCTACTCGCTCGACGCCCCTCTGTGCGCGACCATCGTCCGGCAGTTCTGACGGCCTCCCCGCTCACCCCCTGCCCATCCGCTCCGCGACGCTCGCCAGCGACCAGTGCGGCCGGGCCGCGGCCCGTGCGGCCGCCGTCCGCAGCAGCGCCGGGTGGCACCGGCAGGCCTCGGCCAGGGCGCGTGCGGCGTCCGGTTCGGCCGCGACGCGTGCCGCCCCGAGGGTACGGACGAGGAGACCGAGCGCGTCGTCGGCGGAGAAGGCACCCAGGGCGACCGGCCGGGCACCGGGGAGGAGCCCGGCCGGCGTCCGGCCGGTGACGAGAGCGGCGCAGCCGGGGTGTCGGGGGAGCAACGGACGGATGCCGTCGAGGTCCTGCACGTCGTCGAGCACGACCAGGACCCGGCGCCCGTCGAGCGCGTCCTGATAGGCGGCGGCCAAGTCGGTCTCGTCCTCGGGGACTTCCCCGCCGAGCGCCCGGACGAAGGCGGCGAGGATCCGGGCGGGGCGGACCGGCGCCGCGTGCGAGGCCTTCAGGTCGCCGTAGAGCTGGCCGTCGGGGTGGGCGTCGCGCAGGCGGTGCGCGACGTGGACGGCGAGCGCGGTCTTCCCGGTCCCGGCCGGGCCGTGCACGACGGCCGTCCGCGCAGCGGACTCCAGGGCCCGTACGAGCAGGGCGGCTTCCTCGGCGCGCCCGGTGAAGTCCACGGTGTCGGCGGGCAGATGACGCGGCCGGCACACCGCGGGCGCAGCGGCCGTTCCATCGGTGATCTGCCGCTGCAGCCGCACCAGTTCGGGCGCGGGGTCGAGGCCGAGCTCCTCCGCCTGCCCGCGGGCGCGTTCGTAGACGGCGAGCGCCTCGTCCCGGCGGCCGCTGCGGGAGAGCGCGAGCATGAGCAGGGACTGCAGCTGCCCCGACGGGTCCGGTCCCTCGGCCAGCGCCGCCAGCTCCGGGAGCACCTCGGCGTGCCGCCCACGGGCGACGTCGAGGGCCAGCCGCGCCTCCAGGGCCGCCGTGCGGCTGGCCTCCAGGCGGTGCCGGACCCGCTCGGCGAAGGGGCCGGGGACGCCGTCCAGGGCGCTGCCGTACCAGAGGTCCAGGCCCCTGGTCAGCAGGGCGTGCGCACCGTCCGGGTCGCCCTGCTGCCGGGCCGTGGCGGCCGCCTGGACGGCGTCGTCGAAGCAGTGCATGTCGACGGTCCCGGCCGCGGCGTCCAGCCGGTACCCCTGCCCGGCCTGGTGCAGGGCCGCGGCACCGCCCCCGGCCGCGAGCAGCTGCCGGAGCCGGTAGACATGGGTGGCCAGGGCGCGCTTCGGCCGGGCCGGCCAGAGGTCCTCGTCCTCGCCCCAGACGGCGCGCAGCAGCTGCCCGGTGGTCAGCGGCCCGCCCCGGGCCGCCAGCAGCGCCACCAGAACGGCCTGCTGCTGGGGCCGGCCCACGGGGTTCTCGGTGTCCCCCTGCCGGATCCGCAGCGGTCCCAGCGTCCGGAAATGCAGTGTCACGTCACGCCCCAAGCCGTGTCGCTTCGACGTCCAGGCGACCTGACATCCCATCATATGTGCGTACTCCATCAAAGAGCTGTGCATGTCGGGGAGGGAGCGCACATGACGTCGCACGAGGGGGCCCGCAGCGGAGGCAGAGCCCAGGAGGGGCCGGCGCACTTACTCGAGTTCGCGCTGCTGGGCCCGGTCCGCGCCCGGCGCGACGGCACCGAACTCGACCTGGGCCGGCCCCAGCAGCGCGAGGTGCTCGCGATCCTGCTGGCCGCCGCGGGGCGCACGGTGTCGGTGGGGCTGATCGCGGACGGGGTCTGGGACGAGGCCGACCGGCCGACCAGGCCGGACCAGTCCGTCCGTACCCACGTCCACCGGCTGCGCCGGGTGCTGGGACACTCCGCCGACGCGCCGCTGCTGGTCACCGTCGGCGACGGCTATGCGCTGCGGGTGCCCGCCGAGGCCGTGGACACCTGGGCGTTCGGACGGGCGGAGGCGGATGCCGCCCGGATCCGGGCCGCGGGCGGCACGGCCGCGCAGGCCCGCGACGTCGTGGCGGGCGCACTGGAACTGTGGTCCGCCGAACCGCTGGCCGGACTGCACGGCCCGCACGCGCGGGCGGTGCGCGAACGGCTCTGCGCCGTCCGGCAGTCGCTGCTGGAGACGCGCCTGGAACTGGACGCCGAGATCGGCGACCGGCCGGACCTGCACGCCGAGGCGGGCGCCCTGGTCATCGAGTACCCGGCGAGCCAGCGGCTGCGGGGCGTCCAGATGCTGGCCCTCCACCAGGCGGGCCGCCAGGCCGAGGCGCTGAGCGTGTACGAGGACACCCGGCGGTACCTGGAGGCCGAACTGGCCCACCTCCCGGCGCCCGAGCGCAGGCCCTGCCCGGCGCTGCAGCAGCTGCACCAGCGGATCCTGTGCGCCGACCCCGCGGTCCGGCCCGCCGCCGAACCCGCCCACCCGGCCTTCGACGCGGACAGCATCCCCGCGGCCCACCGACTGCCGTCCGGCATCGGCGACTTCACCGGCCGCGCCGAGGCCGTCGGCACCCTCACCGGCATGCTCACCCACCCCGGCACGCAGGCCGTCGTGGTCTCCGCCGTCAACGGCGTCCCGGGCGTGGGCAAGACCACCCTCGCCGTCCACACGGCCCGCCGGGTCGCGGAGCGGTTCCCCGACGGGCACCTCTACGCGGACCTGCGCGGCGCCGACCGCGAACCCCTGGACCCGCAGGCCGTCCTCGCCTCCTTCCTGCGCGCCCTGGGCGTGACCGACAACGATGTCCCGGACGACGGCGACGAGCGCATCGCCCTCTACCGCTCGCTGATGGCCGAGCGCCGGGTCCTGCTGCTGCTGGACAACGCGGCCTCCGACGGCCAGGTGCAGCCGCTGGTGCCCGGGGCCGCGGGCAGCGCCGTCCTGGTGACCAGCCGCGCCCGGCTGACCGGGCTGGCCGGGGCGCAGCACCTGAGGCTCGACGTGATGCCGCCCGGCGAGGCCCTCGCCCTGCTCCGGCGGATCGTCGGCGACCGCCGCTGCGACGCCGAGCCGGAGGCGGCCGCCGCGGTCGTGGCCGCGTGCAGCGGGCTCCCCCTGGCCATCAGGGTCGCCGCCTCGCGGCTGGCCGCGGAGACCGGCTGGACCCTGGCCGACATGGTGCGGCGGCTCGACGACGAGCACCGGCGGCTGCACGAGCTGTCCACCGGCGAACTCGCCGTGGAGGCCACCTTCGAGCTCTCCTACTCCAAGCTCTCCCCCGAACAGGCCCGCGCCTTCCGGCTGTTGTCCGCCGTGGACGCGCCGGACCTCGGCCTGCACTGCGCCGCCGCACTCCTCGGCCGGGACACGGAGGACACCGAGGACCTGCTGGAGTCCCTGGTCGACCTCAACCTCGTGGAATCGCGCCGGATGGGCCGGTACCACTTCCACGACCTGGTACGGGTCTTCGCGCGGGCCAGGAACGCCCGCGACGACACCCCCGCGGAGACGTCCCGCGCGTTCGCCCGCCTGCTGGACTTCTGCCTGGCCACCGCGCGGGCCGCGGACGCGGCGTCCCACTCGGTGGACCCCGCCGAACGCCGGCTCATCGACGTGCCGGTGGCCGCGGCCGGCCTCGTCTTCGGCACCGCGCAGGCCGCGACCGCCTGGATGCACGAGGAGATACCCGTCCAGCGGGCACTGATCGACCGGGCCTGCACGGACGGCGCCCTGCCGCTGGCCCAGGCGGCCGACCTCGTCGACAAGCTCAACAACGTGCTGCCCGGCGTCACCCACCAGACCGGGGTGACCGCCCAGGCCGCACGGGTCGCCGAGGCCGCGGCGGCCCGCGGCGACCGCACCGCCGAGGCCCTGGCCCGCTACGTCCGGGGCAACGCCCTGTGGCACGCGAGCTCCTTCGCCGAGGCCGAGGCCGAACTCCGGCGCTCCATCGCGCTGTGCGCCGACGGCTCCGACGCGCGGCTGCGCGGCTGGGCCCACCTCACGCTGTGCGCGGGCGCCCGCATCGGCGGCCGCACCGACGAGGCCGTCGGGCACGGCGAGGCCTCGGTAGGCCTCTTCCGCACCGCGGGCGCCGGCACCGCCGAGGGCACCGCCCTGGGCGAACTGGCCTTCAACTACGCCCGGCAGGGCCGCCTCGCCGAGGCACGCGCCGCGGCCGAGCGCGGCGCCCTGCTGGTGGGCGGGGAGCCCTCGGTGTCCAAGGCGATCGGCCTGTACTACCTGGCCCGGGTGCTGCGCCTGTGCGACGACCCGGACACCGCGCTCCACCGCGCCCAGGAGGCGCTGGAGTTGTTCCGCACCCTGAACGTGACGGCCTTCGAGGCGGCGACCGGCGTGCTGATCGCCGACCTCCACGTCCAGACGGGCCGGCACCGCCGGGCGGCGGAGGTCGCCGAAACCTTCCTGCCCGTGGCGCGGCGCACGAGCCCCGTACTCGAGGGCAGCCTGCTCCGCGCCCTCGGCTCCAGCCTCGGCCCCCTGGGGCAGCACACCAGGGCCCGCACCTGCCTGGAGGAGGCCCTCGCCCTGTTCGAACAACGCCGCGCCCAGGCGGACATCGACCAGACGCGAGCGCTGCTGGGCGCCCCGTAAGGGGCGCGGGGAACTGCGCGACCAGCCCCCACCGGCCCGCGGCCGAACGCACCACCCCAGGGGGTCCGGGGGGGCAGCCCCGAGCACGTCAACTGCAGGCGCGCCGTGGCTGATCGCGCAGTTCCCCGCGCCCCTTACGGGGCGCCCGGCACCGTGTCACGGCACGAGCCCCGCCCGCCGGGCGACCCGCACCGTCGACACCCGGTTGTCGGTCCCCAACTTCCGGTACACCTTCTCCAGATGCCGATTCACCGTATGCGGCGAAATCCCCAGCCGCCGCGCCATCGCCCCCGTCGTCAGCCCCTCCGACAGCAGCCCCAGCACGGTCAGTTCGCGCGGCGTCAGGCCATGCCCCGCCGGCACGGCGCCCGGCAGGGACCCCCCGCGCAGGCGGCGCAGTTCCCTGACATGGTTGGCGACGCCGACCAGGAGCGGCTGCAGCCGGGCGGCCAGGGCCAGTTCGCGTGCCGTGAAGTCCGCGTCGCGGCCCAGCACGATGTTGCGCAGGATGCCGCGCTCCCCGGGCAGCGGCAGGCCCATCTGATAGGCGGCGCCGAAGTCGCGGCGCGCCTCGCTGTACCACTCCGTGTGCCGCCAACGGGCGCAGATCTCACTGACGTTGACCGGGGGCCGGAGCTCCAGCGGGCTCGTGTAGAAGAACAGCGGGTGACGCTGCCGGATCCGCCGCTGCACGAGGTCGCCGACGTGCGCGCTGAGCCGCTCGGGCGCCCAGCCCTCCGCCTGCCCGGTGCCGTCGGCGACATTGCCCGCCGTGTACGTCGCCGAGTGACAGTCGAACGCCTCCAGCAGGTGGGCGGTGATCAGGTGCCAGGAGGTGTCGGTGTCGCCGTTCTCCAGGACGGCCACGGCGAGGTCGAGTATCCGCTCGTAGTCCCGCGCTTCCAGCTGCACACGCGTCCCCTAGCTCCAGCGCCCCGTCCGCCCCAGCAGCAGGGCCGCCGCGGCCGTGCCCGCCGTGGACGTGCGCAGCACGCTCGGGCCCAGCCGGTACGGGTGGGCGCCCGCCTCGGCGAAGGCGGCGAGCTCCTCCGGGGAGACGCCGCCCTCGGGGCCGACGACCAGCACGATGCTGCCGGTCTCCGGGAGTTCGGCGGTGGCCAGCGGGGTGCTGCCCTCCTCGTGCAGGACGGCCGCGAAATCGGCCTCCGACAGCAGCGTCGCGACCTGCTTGGTCGTCATCTGCCCGGCCACCGTGGGGAAGCGCAGGCGGCGCGACTGCTTGCCCGCCTCGCGGGCCGTCGAGCGCCACTTGCCGAGCGACTTCGCGGCGCGCTCGCCCTTCCACTGCGTGACGCAACGCGCCGCGGCCCAGGGCACGATGGCGTCGACGCCGGTCTCCGTCATGGTCTCGACGGCGAGTTCACCGCGGTCGCCCTTGGGCAGGGCCTGGACGACGGTGATCGACGGCCGCGGCAGCGGCTCGGAACGCACCGAGGTGACGGCCACATCGAGGTGGTCCTTGCCCTCGACGGCCGCGACGGTGCCGTGCACGCCCGTGCCCGCGCCGTCCGTCAGGACGATCTCCTCGCCCACCCGCAGCCGGCGCACGGAGACCGCATGCCGGCCCTCGGGGCCGTCGAGCGGGAAGACCGTACCGGGGAAGACACCCGTGAGGGCGTCCTCCTCGACCAGAAAGACCGGCGCTGTCATCGTTCTACTTGCTCCCTCGGTTCAACGGCGCGCCTGCCGCGCCGAGTTCGGCGGCCAGCAGCTCCACGAGCTCCGCCGCCGGAAGTTCACGGGCCAGCCGGTGCCCCTGGCCCGCCCACAGACCGAGGGCCTGCGGGTCGCCGGCCTCGGCGGCCGCCCTGCGCAGCGGGGCGGTCAGGAAGTGCACCTGCGGGTAGGCGGCCGGGGCGTACGGGCCGTGCTCCCGCACGAACCTGTTCACCAGGCCGCGGGCCGGGCGCCCGGAGAAGGCCCGGGTGAGCTCGGTGCGGACGAACAGCGGGTCGGTGAGGGCCTGTTTGTGCAGCGGGTGCGCACCGGACTCGGGGCAGGCGAGGAAGGCCGTGCCGAGCTGGGCGGCGCAGGCGCCCGCGGTGAGGACGGCGGCGATGTCGGCGCCGCGCATCAGCCCGCCCGCGGCGATCACCGGGATCCGTACCGTCTCGCGCAGCTGCGCCAGCAGGGACAGCAGACCGATGCCCGCGCCGGCCCCGTCCGCATGCGGGTCGTCGTGGTGGGTGCCCTGGTGGCCGCCGGCCTCGACGCCCTGGGCGCACACGGCGTCCGCACCGGCCTGCTGTGCCGCCTCCGCCTCGGCGGGCGAGGTCACGGTGACGACGGTGCGGGTGCCGGCCGCGGCCAGGGCCGCGAGGGCCTCGGGGGACGGGCAGCCGAAGGTGAAGGAGACGACCGGGACGGGGTCGTCGAGGAGGATGGCCAGCTTGGCCTCGTACGCGTCGTCGGCGTCCCGGTCCCACTCGCCGAGCGGGGTGTCGTACCAGGTGGCCTCGGCGGCCAGCTGCTCGGCGTAGACCTCGACCGCGGCCGGGTCGGCGGCGGGGGGCTGCGGCAGGAACAGGTTGACGCCGAAGGGGCGGGAGGTGAGCGCGCGGAGCTGCTTGATCTCCTCGTACATGGCGGCCGGGGTCTTGTACCCGGCGGCCAGGAAACCGAGGCCGCCGGCCCCGGAGACGGCGGCGGCCAGCGCAGGGCGGCTCGCGCCACCGGCCATGGGGGCCTGCACGACGGGGTGCAGGAACAGGTCGCTCAGGGGAGCCATGCCGACATCGTTGCACAGGCTCCCGATCGCCGGACGGGCCGGATTCTGCCCGTCCGCCCGGCGACCGGGAACGGCCTAGCGGCCGTTGAACGCATCCTTCAGCCGCGAGAACAGCCCCTGCTGGCCCGGCTTGAACTCGCCCATCGGGCGCTCCTCGCCGCGCAGCTTCGCCAGCTGCCGCAGCAGGTCCTCCTGCTGCGGGTCCAGCTTCGAGGGCGTCTGGACCTCGACGTGCACGACCAGGTCGCCCCGGCCGCCGCCGCGCAGGTGCGTGACGCCGCGCTGGTGCAGCGGGATCGACTGGCCGGACTGGGTACCGGGCCGGATGTCGATCTCCTCGACGCCGTCCAGCGTCTCCAGCGGCACCTTGGTGCCGAGCGCCGCCGCCGTCATCGGGATGGTGACCGTGCAGTGCAGGTCGTCGCCGCGGCGCTGGAACACCGCGTGCGGCTTCTCGTGGATCTCCACGTAGAGGTCGCCCGCCGGACCGCCGCCCGGGCCGACCTCGCCCTCGCCCGCGAGCTGGATACGGGTGCCGTTGTCCACACCGGCCGGGATCTTGACCGTGAGCGTGCGGCGCGACCGCACGCGGCCGTCGCCCGCGCACTCCGGGCAGGGCGTGGGGACGACCGTCCCGAAGCCCTGGCACTGGGGGCAGGGGCGGGAGGTCATGACCTGGCCCAGGAAGGACCGCGTGACCTGGGAGACCTCGCCGCGGCCGCGGCACATGTCACAGGTCTGGGCGGACGTGCCGGGGGCCGCGCCCTCGCCGCTGCACGTGGTGCAGACGACGGCCGTGTCGACCTGGATCTCCTTGGTCGTGCCGAAGGCGGCCTCGTTGAGGTCGACCTCGATACGGATCATGGCGTCCTGGCCGCGCCGCGTCCGCGAGCGGGGCCCGCGCTGCGACGCCTGGCCGAAGAAGGCGTCCATGATGTCCGAGAAATTGCCGAAACCGGCGCCGAAGCCGCCGGCCGCACCCGCACCGCCCGAGGAGGACAGCGGGTCCCCGCCGAGGTCGTAGACCTGCTTCTTCTGCGGGTCCGACAGCACCTCGTAGGCGGCGTTGATCTCCTTGAACCGCTCCTGCGTCTTCGGGTCCGGATTGACGTCCGGATGCAGCTCGCGCGCGAGGCGGCGGAAGGCCTTCTTGATCTCGTCCGGCGAGGCGTCGCGGCGGACGCCCAGGACCGCGTAGTAGTCCGTGGCCACTTACGACTCCGCCAGGATCTGTCCGACGTAACGTGCCACTGCGCGTACCGCTCCCATCGTTCCGGGGTAGTCCATGCGGGTCGGTCCGACCACGCCGAGTTTGGCGACTGCCTCGTCGCCCGAACCGTAGCCGACGGCGACCACCGATGTGGAGTTCAGCCCCTCGTGGGCATTCTCATGACCGATGCGCACGGTCATCCGCGAGTCCTTGGCCTCGCCGAGCAGCTTGAGCAGGACGACCTGCTCCTCCAACGCCTCCAGCACGGGCCGGATCGTCAGCGGGAAGTCATGACCGAAACGAGTGAGATTGGCGGTGCCGCCGATCATCAGCCGTTCCTCGGTCTCCTCGACGAGGGTCTCCAGCAGGGTCGCGAGCACCGTGGAAACGGTTCCGCGGTCGTCCTGCTCGAAGGACTCGGGGAGGTCCTGCACCAGCGACGGCACATCGGTGAACCGCCGCCCCACGACCCGGCTGTTGAGCCGCGCCCGCAGATCCGCCAGCGAGGTCTCGCCGAACGGCGCAGGGCAGTCGACCATGCGCTGCTCGACGCGCCCGGTGTCCGTGATGAGCACGAGCATGATGCGGGCGGGAGCGAGCGAGAGCAGCTCCACGTGCCGCACGGTCGAACGGGTCAGCGAGGGGTACTGCACCACCGCGACCTGCCGGGTCAGCTGCGCCAGCAGCCGCACCGTGCGGGCCACGACGTCGTCGAGATCGACGGCGCCGTCCAGGAAGTTCTGGATGGCGCGCCGCTCGGCCGCCGACAGGGGCTTGACGCCCGCGAGCTTGTCGACGAAGAGGCGGTAGCCCTTGTCGGTGGGGATCCGGCCGGCGCTGGTGTGGGGCTGGGCGATGAAGCCCTCGTCCTCCAGGGCGGCCATGTCGTTGCGCACGGTGGCCGGGGAGACCCCCAGCCGGTGGCGCTCGGTGAGGGCCTTGGAGCCCACGGGCTCCTCGGTGCCCACATAGTCCTGGACGATGGCGCGCAGCACCTCAAGCCTTCGTTCGCTCAGCACCGCGCGCACCTCCAGTCAGTGGTCCAGCCGTCTTGCGGGTTCTGCGGGGAACACGGGGGGCTCGTGGAGCCCGTTCCCTTGGCACTCCATGGTCACGAGTGCCAGATCCCTTCAGCCAGTGTACGGCCGGGCACCACGGCCGGGGCAAGGGCAGTCCCCGCCGCGCACCCGCAGGCCGGGCAACCGTACCGCGCTGCGGCTACCGTCGCCGCATGGGAACCCGAGGGGAAACGAGCGCCGCGGAGGCGCACTGGGAACGGCTCGCGCCGGGCGTCGCCCGCCGCAGAATGCCGGGCTGGGACGAGACGATCGGGGCGATCGCGGGCCGTACGGGCGTGCTCGTCGTCGACACCGGGGCCACCGTGCGCGCGGGGGCGGAGATCCGGCAGGAGGTGACGGAACTCTTCGGCCTGCCCGTGACGCACATCGCGCTCACGCATCCGCATTTCGATCATGTGCTGGGCACGGCGGCGTTCCCGGACGTGCAGGTGTACGGGGCCGTGGGCCTCGACGACCTGATGCTGCGCGAGCGGGACGCGATGCGGGACACCGCGGTGCGGCACGGGGTGGACCCGGCGGAGGCGGCCGAGGCCGCCGACCTGCTCGTCCTCCCCCACCACCCGGTCTCCGGCGACATCGCCCTCGACCTGGACGGCGACGGGGCCGGTCAGCAGGTCCTGCTGGCCAACGTCGGCCCCGGGCACACCGCCCACGACCTGGCCGTCCTGGCGGTCGGCCGGGACGGTGCCCCGGACATCGTCTTCTGCGGCGACCTGGTCGAGGAGTCGGGCGAGCCGCAGGCGGGCCGCGACGCCCTGCCGCACGCGTGGCCGGCGGCCCTGGACCGGCTGCTGGCGCTCGGCGGGGAGGACGCGCTCTACGTGCCCGGGCACGGGGCCGTGGTGGATGCGGGGTTCGTGCGGAGGCAACGTGACGAGCTGGCGGCGCGGTTCGGTGTCGCATGAGCGAGGCGGTGATCATGAACCACAATGGCCCGCATGAAGCGCTACAGCCCTGATCTGACCCCGCCCTGGAAGCGGACGGCGCCCGCGCCGGAGGTGCCGGCCGAGCCGGACCTCGTTGTGGAAGAGGTCACAACGGGCTTCTGCGGGGCGGTGATCCGCTGCGAGAAGACGGCACAGGGCCGGACGGTGACCCTGGAGGACCGGTTCGGGAAGCATCGCGTGTTCCCGATGGAACCGCGCGGCTTCCTGCTGGAGGGGCGGGTCGTGACGCTCGTGCCGCCGGCCCCCGCCGCCCCGCGCGGCCCGGCCCGCACCGCCTCCGGCTCGATCGCCGTCCCCAGCGCCCGGGCCCGGGTCGCCCGGGCGGGCCGCATCTACGTGGAGGGCCGGCACGACGCGGAACTCGTGGAACGGGTGTGGGGCGACGACCTGCGGATCGAGGGCGTGGTCGTCGAATACCTGGAGGGCATCGACGATCTCCCGTCCATCGTCCGGTCGTTCGCCCCGGGCCCGGACGCGCGCCTGGGTGTCCTGGTGGACCACCTGGTGCCGGGCACGAAGGAGTCCCGCATCGCGGCGGAGGTGACGGGGGACCACGTCCTGGTGGTGGGCCACCCGTACGTGGACGTGTGGGAGGCGGTGAAGCCGGCGTCGGTGGGCATCGCTGGGTGGCCGCGCGTACCGCGCGGGGAGGACTGGAAGACGGGCGTCTGCCGACAGCTGGGGTGGCCGGAGAACACGGGGGCCGCTTGGCAGCGGATCCTTGGCGCGGTGCGCAGTTACAAGGATCTGGAGCCGGAACTGTTGGGGCGGGTCGAGGAATTGATCGATTTCGTGACGGCGCCGGAGTAGGCGCCCTGTTGGCGCCCCGTAAGGGGCGCCAGGTTACGGGGCGCCAGGGGCGCCCTAGTCCACCAGGTCCCGCACCACCGCGTCGGCCAGCAACCGCCCCCGCAGCGTGAGGACGGCACGCCCGGCCTCGTACGGGCCGGGCTCCAGCAGCCCGTCCGCCAAGGCCCTGCCCGCCGCCGCGAGGCCCGCCGGTCGCAGCAGCGACAGCGGGCACCCGTCCACCAGCCGCAGCTCCAGCAGGATCCGCTCCACCCGCCGGTCCTCCTCCGGCAGGACCTCGCGACCCGCCCCCGGGGAGCGGCCCTCGCTCAGGGCCTGCGCATATGCGCCGGGATGCTTGACGTTCCACCACCGCACCCCGCCCACGTGCGAGTGGGCACCCGGGCCCGCGCCCCACCAGTCCGCGCCGCGCCAGTACAGCTCGTTGTGCCGGCAGCGGCCGGCCTCGCTCGTGGCCCAGTTCGAGACCTCGTACCAGGCGAAGCCCGCCGCGGACAGCTTGTCCTCGGCGATCAGGTAGCGGTCGGCGTGCACGTCGTCGTCCGTCATCGGCACCTCGCCGCGCCGGATGCGGCGCGCGAGCTGGGTGCCCTCCTCGACGATCAGGGCGTAGGCCGAGACGTGGTCGGGGCCGGCGCCGACGACCGCGTCCAGGGAGGCCCGCCAGTCGTCGTCGCTCTCCCCCGGCGTGCCGTAGATCAGGTCGAGGTTGACGTGCTCGAAGCCCGCCGCGCGCGCCTCGGCCACGCATGCCTCGGGGCGGCCCGGCGTGTGCGTACGGTCGAGGACCTTGAGGACGTGCTGCCGGGCGCTCTGCATGCCGAAGGAGACCCGGTTGAAGCCGGCGGCCCGCAGCTCCTCCAGGTAGCGCGGGTCGACGGACTCCGGGTTGGCCTCCGTGGTGACCTCGGCACCGTCCGCCAGCCCGAACTCGTCGCGGATCGCGGCCAGCATCCGGCCGAGGTCGGCGGCGGGCAGCAGCGTGGGTGTGCCGCCGCCCACGAAGACCGTCTCGACCGGGCGCGGGTCGTCGCCCAGCACCTTCCGGGCCAGGCGGATCTCCTCGGCCAGCGTGTCCGCGTAGTTGTCGCGGGAGGCCAGGGCGCCGCCGGAGCCGCGCAGCTCGCTCGCGGTGTAGGTGTTGAAGTCGCAGTACCCGCAGCGCGTGGCGCAGTAGGGGACGTGCAGGTAGAACCCGAGCGGCCGCTGCCCGGCGCCGTCGAGGGCGTGGCGGGGCAGCGCCCCGTCCGCGGGCATGGGTTCGCCGTCAGGCAGTACGGAAGGCATGCCCCCATTGTCCGGCATCCGGCGCCGGGCCCCTGCTCACTGCTCGCGGGCGCCCTCGTACATCTCCTCGATGAGGTTCTTGTACGCGCGCTCGACGACCGGCCGCTTCAGTTTCAGGCTCGGCGTGAGCTCGCCGTGCTCGACGTCCAGGTCCCGCGGCAGCAGCCGGAACTTCTTGATCGTCTGCCAGCGCTGGAGCCCCTCGTTGAGGCGGCGCACATAGCTGTCGACGAGCTCCTCGGTCTCCTTGGCGGCGACCACCTCCGCGTAGGGGCGGCCGTCGAGGCCGTGTTCCTTGGCCCAGCCCAGGATGGCGGGCTCGTCGAGGGCGATGAGGGCGGTGCAGTAGTTCCGGTCGGCGCCGTGGACGAGGATGTTGGAGACGAACGGGCACACCGCCTTGAACCGGCCCTCGATCTCGGCGGGCGCGATGTACTTGCCGCCCGAGGTTTTGATCAGGTCCTTCTTGCGGTCGGTGATCCGCAGGTAGCCGTCCGGGGAGAGCTCGCCGATGTCGCCGGTGTGGAACCAGCCGTCCGGCTCCAGGACTTCGGCCGTCCGCTCGGGCTGCCCGTGGTAGGCCTCCATCACGCCGGGGCTGCGGAGCAGGATCTCCCCGTCGTCGGCGATACGGACCTCGGTGCCGGGCAGCGGCTTGCCGACGGTGCCGGTGCGGTAGGCCTCGCCGGGGTTGACGAAGCTGGCGGCGCTGGTCTCGGTGAGGCCGTAGCCCTCCAGGATGTGGATACCGGCGCCGGCGAAGAAGTAGCCGATGTCGGGGGCGAGGGCGGAGGCGCCGGAGATGCAGGCGCGCAGCCGGCCGCCGAAGGCCGCGCGGATCTTGGTGTAGACGAGGGCGTCGGCGATCCGGTGCCGGGCGGCGAGGCCGAAGGGCACGGCCTTGCTGCCGGTGCGGCGGAAGTTGTCCTGCTGCACCTTGGCGTACTCGCGGGCGGTGTCCGCGGCCCAGCGGAAGATCTTGTACTGGGCGCCGCCGCCCGCGCGGGCCTTGGCGGCGACGCCGTTGTAGACCTTCTCGAAGATGCGCGGCACGGCTGCCATGTAGGTGGGCCGGACGACGGGCAGGTTCTCGATGATCTTGTCGACGCGGCCGTCGACGGCGGTGACGTGCCCGACGCTGATCTGGCCGGTGGTGAGCACCTTGCCGAAGACGTGTGCGAGCGGGAGCCACAGGTACTGCACGTCGTCGGGGTGCACCAGCTGGGTGGCCTCGATGGCGCGGGACATATAGGACCAGGCGTCGTGCCGCAGCCGTACGCCCTTGGGGCGGCCGGTGGTGCCGGAGGTGTAGATCAGGGTGGCGAGCTGCTCGGGGCGCAGCGCGGCGATCCGGTCGGTGACGGCGTCGGGGTGGGCCTTGAGGTACTCGGCGCCGCGGCGCTCCAGTTCGGCGAGGGTGAGGACCCAGTCCTCGGGGTCGTCCTCGTCGGCCGTGACCTCGGTGTCGTCGATCACCACGACATGGGCGAGCGCGGGGAGTTCGGCGCGGTGCCGGCGGGCCTTGGCGAGCTGGGCGGCGTCCTCGGCGACGAGGACCCGGCTCTCGGAGTCGGCGAGCATGTACGCCGACTCCTCGGCGTTGGTGCTCGGGTAGACGGGCGTGGTGGCGGCGCCCGCGCACATGATGCCGAGGTCGGCGAGGATCCACTCGACCCGGGTGGAGGAGGCGAGGGCGACCCGCTGCTCGGGCTGCACCCCGAGGGTGATCAGGCCGGCGGCGGCCGCGAAGACCCGGTCGGCGGCCTTGCGCCAGGTGAGCGAGGCCCAGTCGTCGGGACCCTGGCCGGAGGGGGCGGGCACCGGGTGGCGGTAGGCCTCCGCATCCGGTGTGGCAGCGACCCGTTCGAGGAACAGCGACGCCACGGAGGGCGGCCGGTTCTCGATCAACGTCTGTGTCTCCGTCACGGCATCCTCCGGGGTCCCGCCTCGTTGCTGGTGACTCGCGAGTAACCTTCCAAACAGTGATCAGACTAGAGCCGTTGGGCCCATGGCGTAAGAGCCGAAGAAAGCCTTGTTGAAGCTGTGACCGGCGGGACGGATGTCCCTGAATACGGCAAATGCCCGCCCCGATACGGGACGGGCACATGCCGTGCGGAGCAGCCGGGCGTTACTTCTTGCCCTTCTCGCCGCCGCTGTCGTCGGTGGACAGCACCGCGATGAAGGCCTCCTGCGGGACCTCCACGCTGCCGACCATCTTCATCCGCTTCTTGCCTTCCTTCTGCTTCTCCAGCAGCTTCCGCTTACGGGAGATGTCACCGCCGTAGCACTTGGCGAGGACGTCCTTGCGGATCGCGCGGACCGTCTCACGGGCGATGACCCGGGAGCCGATCGCGGCCTGGATCGGCACCTCGAAGTTCTGCCGCGGGATGAGCTCGCGCAGCTTGGCGACCAGTCGCACGCCGTAGGCGTACGCCTTGTCCTTGTGCGTGATCGCGGAGAACGCGTCGACCTTGTCGCCGTGCAGCAGGATGTCGACCTTGACAAGATCGGACATCTGCTCGCCGGTGGGCTCGTAGTCCAGCGAGGCGTAGCCGCGGGTCTTGGACTTCAGCTGGTCGAAGAAGTCGAAGACGACCTCGGCGAGGGGCAGCGTGTAGCGGATCTCGACACGGTCCTCGGAGAGGTAGTCCATGCCCAGCATGATGCCGCGGCGGGTCTGGCACAGCTCCATGATCGCGCCGATGAACTCGCTGGGCGCCAGGATCGTGGCCCGCACGACCGGCTCGTACACCTCGGCGATCTTGCCGATGGGGAACTCGCTCGGGTTGGTGACCTCGGTCTCGGTGCCGTCCTCCATGACGACGCGGTAGATCACGTTCGGCGCGGTGGCGATCAGGTCGAGGCCGAACTCGCGCTCCAGGCGCTCGCGGATGACCTCCAGGTGCAGCAGGCCCAGGAAGCCGACGCGGAAACCGAAGCCGAGCGCCGCGGAGGTCTCCGGCTCGTAGACCAGGGCGGCATCGTTGAGCTGCAGCTTGTCCAGGGCCTCGCGGAGCTCCGGGTAGTCCGAGCCGTCCAGCGGGTAGAGGCCGGAGAACACCATCGGCTTGGGGTCCTTGTAGCCGCCGAGCGCATCGGTGGCCCCGCCGTGGAACTGGGTGATGGTGTCGCCGACCTTGGACTGGCGGACGTCCTTCACACCGGTGATCAGGTAGCCCACCTCGCCGACGGACAGGCCGTCGGCCGGGAGCATCTCGGGCGAGTTGGTGCCGATCTCCAGGAGCTCGTGGGCCGCACCGGTGGACATCATCTTGATGCGCTCGCGCTTGCTCAGCGTGCCGTCGACGACCTTCACATAGGTCACCACGCCGCGGTAGGCGTCGTAGACCGAGTCGAAGATCATCGCGCGGGCGGGGGCGTCCTTGACGCCGACCGGGGCCGGGACGTCGCGCACGACGCGGTCCAGCAGCTCCGGGACGCCGACGCCGGTCTTGGCGGAGACCTTGAGGACGTCGGACGGGTCGCAGCCGACGAGGTTCGCCAGCTCGGCGGCGAACTTCTCGGGCTGGGCGGCCGGGAGGTCGATCTTGTTGAGGACCGGGATGATCGTGAGGTCGTTCTCCATCGCCAGGTAGAGGTTGGCGAGGGTCTGGGCCTCGATGCCCTGGGCGGCGTCCACCAGGAGGATGCAGCCCTCGCACGCGGCGAGGGAGCGGGAGACCTCGTAGGTGAAGTCGACGTGGCCCGGGGTGTCGATCATGTTGAGGATGTGAGTCGTCCCCGACTCGTCCTCGGTGG
>NZ_JABBXF010000036.1 GCF_013030945.1 Streptomyces morookaense
CATGTTGAGGATGTGAGTCGTCCCCGACTCGTCCTCGGTGGGGGCCCAGGGGAGACGGACCGCCTGCGACTTGATCGTGATGCCGCGCTCGCGCTCGATGTCCATCCGGTCGAGGTACTGCGCACGCATCTGCCGCGAGTCGACCACACCGGTCAGCTGAAGCATCCGGTCGGCAAGCGTGGACTTGCCGTGGTCGATGTGCGCGATGATGCAGAAGTTGCGGATCAGAGCCGGGTCGGTACGGCTCGGCTCGGGCACGTTGGTAGGGGTCGCGGGCACGCAGGATCCATTCGGTGACTTCGGCGTTTGCACGCCAGTCTCGGCGGGAGTCGGGTATACGACCCCTCCATGCTCCCATGAGCGGCGGCAACCGTCCGGTTTGGGCGGCCCGAGCCCCTGCTGGTAGCCTGGTCCACTGTGCCTGGCGTGCCCTCTACACGCCGTGGGCACATTCGAACTCCAACGAACCTGAAAAGGCTCTTTTCGTGGCGAACATCAAGTCCCAGATCAAGCGGAACAAGACCAACGAGAAGGCGCGCCTGCGCAACAAGGCCGTCAAGTCCTCGGTCAAGACCGTCATCCGCGCCGCCCGCGAGGCGATCGCCGCCGGCGACGCCGCCAAGGCCACCGCCGCCGTCGCCCTGGCCGGCAAGAAGCTCGACAAGGCCGTCAGCAAGGGTGTTCTGCACAAGAACGCCGCTGCCAACAAGAAGTCGGCGCTGGCCAAGCAGGCTGCGGGCATCCAGGCCTGACCCCTTCCGGGGCATCGCGCCCCGGACCCCGCCGGTACGGGCAGCGGACCCTCTCAACCGCTCCGGACCCGGCACCCCGTGCCGCACACGGACGTTCGCCACGTGCGTGCGGCACCTCTGAACGATCCCGAAGGCCCTGTGCCCGTCCCCTTCCCCGGGGCAGGCACGGGGCCTTCGGGCTTTCCGTCTTCGGGCCTGTCCGGGGGCCGGCGGCCCCCGGATCCGTCAGCGCCGGCTGCGGGCCGCCCGCGCCACCGCGACGACCGCCTTCTCCAGTGCGTACTCCGGGTCGTCGCCCCCGCCCTTGACGCCGGCATCCGCCTCCGCGACCGCCCGCAGCGCGACGGCGACACCGTCCGCCGACCAGCCGCGCATCTGCTGCCGCACCCGGTCGATCTTCCACGGCGGCATGCCCAGCTCCCGCGCCAGATCCCCGGGACGGGCCCCGCGCGGGGCCGAGGCCAGCTTGCCGATGGAACGGACGCCCTGGGCCAGGGCGCTGGTGATCAGGACGGGCGCGACGCCGGTGGCCATCGCCCAGCGCAGGGCCTCCAGGGCCTCCGCGGCCCGGCCCTCCACCGCCCGGTCCGCGACGGTGAAGCTGGACGCCTCCGCGCGGCCCGTGTAGTAACGGGCGACCACGGCCTCGTCGACGACGCCCTCGATGTCGGCGGTCAGCTGGGCGCACGCGCTCGCGAGCTCCCGCAGGTCGCTGCCGATCGCATCCACCAGGGCCTGGCAGGCCTCCGGGGTCGCCGAGCGGCCCAGCGTGCGGAACTCCCCGCGGACGAAGGCCAGGCGGTCGGCCGGCTTCGTCATCTTCGGGCAGGCGACCTCCCGGGCCCCGGCCTTGCGGGCCGCGTCCAGCAGGCCCTTGCCCTTGGCGCCGCCCGCGTGCAGCAGCACCAGCGTGATCTCCTCGGCGGGCGCGCCGAGATAGGCCTTCACGTCCTTCACGGTGTCCGCCGAGAGGTCCTGCGCATTGCGCACGACCACGACCTTGCGCTCGGCGAAGAGCGACGGGCTCGTCAGCTCCGCGAGGGTGCCGGGCTGGAGGGCATCGGGCGTGAGGTCCCGCACGTCGGTGTCCGCATCGGCGGCGCGGGCCGCCGCGACCACCTCCTGCACGGCGCGGTCGAGAAGGAGATCCTCCTGGCCCACGGCGAGCGTGACGGGGGCGAGGGGGTCGTCGGTAACTGTCTTCCTGGCCATCGCGTCCAGCATCCCATGCGCCGGTGACAGACCCCCCTCGCCCGTCTCCGGAGCATGCCGCACAATATGCGGGTGAGCAGCACTTTCTCCTCCTACAGAGCCTCAGATTCCGTTCGCCACCTGCTGGTGCTCCCCGACCGCGACGCGGCCGAGGAGGCCGCCGAGGAGGCCGCCTCCCGCCTCGGTCTGGACGACGACCCCCAGATCGTGCGCGAAGCCCTCGCCGGTGAGGACGACGCCGAGGACGCCCAGTGGCTGGTCGTCGTGGAGGACCCCGACGGCGAGCTGGACGTCTCCGCCCTGCGCGAGCTCGCCGAGGAGTACGACGGCTGGCTCGAGGCGGAGTGACCCGGCCGGGGCGGTGAGCCCCGCACCCCGTCTACAGGGCGCCCGGCTCCTCCGGCACCCGGTCGAGGGCGATGCCGAAGTGCTTCCGGTACGCGCCGAAGACCTCGTCCTCGGCGAGCGTCCGCTCCAGCTTTCCGGAGGCGTCCGTGATCACCAGCTTGCGGCCGCTGAGCGTCACCCGGTCCGTGCCGGTCCCCGTCGGCCGGGAGCAGACCAGCGACCTGGTGAAGGGCGACTTCGGCGACGTCCGGTGCCACCAGCAGCCCGGCTCGAAGTCGGCCAGCTCCCTGGGGCGTTGCTCCAGCCGGTACTGCAACGTGCCGTCCCTGAACACCTCCAGATCGTCCCCCTCTCCCCCGTCGGCCTCCGCGATGCGGAACACACCTGCCGGATCGCTCTGCTCGCCCCGCTCCCGGTAGTCCAGCGGGTAGAGGCTGTGCGCGCCGGCACCGACATCCACCAGCCACGAGTGCGGGGCCCCCGCCGCCCCGCCCTGTCCCGTCTCCACGCGCAGCGCCAGGTGGTCGTAAGGGATCCCCAGCGATCCGTCCGGCATCACCATCCGCGCCGCCAGCAGGCTCACCCGGTAGCCGAGGGCGGTCAGCAGGTGGGCGAAGGCGCCGTTGAGCTCATAGCAGAAGCCGCCGCGCCCGGCCTGCACCACCTTCTCCACGAGGGCCTCGCCCTCCAGCACGATCTCCTCTCCCAGATGGATCGACAGGTTCTCGAACGGCACGGCGACGACGTGCCGGAATTGGAGCTCGCGCAGCGCCTCCGCATCGGGGGCGGGCGGGCGTTGAAGGCCGAGGCGACGGAGGTAGGCATCGATACCGGTGGAATCCATGAGTCAGTTTTGCACCATGCGACGCATCCCCGGCATCGGGCCCCGGTCCTACGTCTGCGGCCGCGGCCTGCGGTGACGGCCGTCGCCGAGCCCGTCACGGCCACCGCGCCGTCGGTGTCCGTCCGCAGCACCGCCGCGCCCTGCGCCTTCAGCGCGGCGACCGTCGCCGCCGCGGGGTGACCGTAGCGGTTGTGCGCGCCGACCGAGATCAGGGCCAGCCGGGGATGCAGGGCCCGCAGCAACTGCGCGTCCTGGTGGGCGGAACCGTGGTGCGCGACCTTGAGGACGTCCACCGGCGGCAGCCCTGGATACGCCTCCACCAGGGCCTGCTGCGCGGGCGGTTCGAGGTCCCCGAGCAGGAGCAGCGTGAGCCCCGCGGTACGGACGAGCAGCACGAGGCTGGCGTCGTTGGGCCCGTCCTCGGCCGCCGCCGAGGTGCCCGCGGGCGGCGGCCACAGCACCTCCCACGACAGGTCCCCGAGCCGGCGCCGCTCCCCCGCCGCGCCTTCGGCCACCGGGACGCCCGCCTGCGCGGCGGCGCGGCGCACGAACGCGGCCCTGCCGGGCGGCCGGGCGAACGGCGTCGTCTCGATCATCCCGACCGCGCGGCCGTGCAGCACGCCCGGCAGCCCGTCCACGTGGTCGGCGTGGAAGTGGCTCAGGACGAGCAGCGGAACCCTCTCGACCTGCAGTCCCCGCAGACAGCCGTCCACGGCGTGCGGATCCGGCCCGGCGTCCACGACCACGGCCGTCCCCTCGCCCGCGGCCAGGACCAGGGCGTCCCCCTGGCCCACGTCGCAGACGGCCAGCCGCCAGCCGGAGGGCGGCCAGCCCGTGACGACCCGGGTGAGGGGCGCCGGGCGGACGACCGCCAGGAGCAGGAGCAGGGCCAGCCCGGCACAGACCCAGGGCCTGCGGAGCAGCCGCACCCGGCGGGCGGCCAGGACGGCGGCTGCCGTGACCGCCGCCAGCAGCAGACAGCCTGGCCAGCCGGCCGGCCAGGGCAGCGCGGCCCCGGGGAGCGCCGCGCCCGTGCGGGCCACGACCGCGGTCCAGGAGGCGGGCCAGCCGGCCAGCCAGGCAAGGCACTTGGCGGCCGGCAGCGCGACCGGGGCCGCGGCCATGGCCGCGAAGCCCAGCACCGTGGCGGCGGCGACGGCCGGCTCGGAGAGCAGATTGCACGGGACCGCCACCAGGCTCACCTGAGCCGCCAGCAGAGCGATCACGGGCCCGCAGACGGCCTGCGCCGCTCCCGCGGCGGCCAGCGCCTCCGCCAACCGGGGCCGCACGCCGCGCCGTTGGAGCGCCTCGCTCCAACGGGGTGCCAGGGTCAGCAGGGCGGCGGTCGCCAGGACGGAGAGCAGGAAGCCGTAACTCCTCGCCAGCCAGGGGTCGAAGAGCACCAGCAGGAGAACGGCCGCCGCCAGGGCGGGCAGCAGGCTGCGGCGGCGGCCGGTGCCGAGTGCCAGCAGCGTGATCAGACCGCAGGCGGCGGCGCGCAGCACGCTCGGGTCGGGGCGGCAGACGACCACGAAACCGAGCGACAGCGCTCCGCCCAGCAGCGCGGTGAGCCGCAGCGGCAGGCCGAGGCGCGCCGCGATGCCACGACGCTCGGCGCGGGCCGAGAGGTGGGAGGGCCCGATGAGGAGGGCGAGCAGGATGGTGAAGTTGCCGCCGGAGACGGCGAGGAGGTGGGTGAGGTCGGTGGCACGGAAGGCATCGTCGAGGTCCGCGGGGATGCGGGAGGTGTCCCCGACCACCAGGCCGGGCAGGAGGGCTCGCGCATCCGGGGCGAGGCCGTCGGTGGCCCTGCGCAGGCCGGACCGGAGCCGGGCGGCGGCACGTTGGAGCGCGGTCGGCGGTGCGATGACGTGCGGAGGCTCCTGCCCGGCGACGCGGACGACCGCGGCGATGCGGTCGGCGGAGCCGCCGCGGGTGGGCAGCGTGAGTCTGCCGGTGAGCCGGAGCCGGGTCGAGGGCAGGAGGTCCAGCCAGGAGTGCCGGTCGGCCAGCACGAGCACCGGGGTGCGGAGCGCGGCCGTGCCGGCCGGGCCGTCGAGGCGGGTGGCGTCGGCCTCCAGAACGACGGTGGCACCGGCGCGGGCGGTGCGGGGGTCGCCGGTGACGGTCGCCTCCAGGGTCACCTCCGCAGCGCGGCGGGCGAGTTGGGGCAGGAGCCCGCGGTGAGCGGCGGTACCGGCCAGCGCACCGGCCGTTGCACCTGCGCAGGCACAGAGCAGACCGGCGGCGAGGGCCACCGCGGTGGCGCTGGTGCGATGCCGGGCCAGCAGGACGGCGACCATGGCGAGGGCGACGGTGCATACAAGAGTGACGGCGAACGGGCTCGCGCCCAGGGCAAGGGCGGCAGCCACCCAGGCGGCAACGGCGGGGCCGACCAACCGGAGGTCGGGCGGCGGGTCTTGGGATGGGGCGGCGGCAGGGTCGGGCACGGACCCGGGCTGCGGGACAGCCTGCCTCGCGCCGCCCACGAAGTCGGGGGCAGGCTCGGGACCTTGGTCACCGGATGCCGCCCCGGCACAGGGCCGCGGGGCATCCCCCCGCGCACCGCCCCGGAAGCCGGCCACCGACCCGGCCCGTTGGACAGAAACGGCACCGCGCCCCGGCGACGCAGGCGCCAACCCACCGTCACCGGACACCGCCGCCCCGACCCCGGGCCGCGAGACGCCCGCCCCCGCATCACCCCCGAACCCCACTGCAGGCTCGGGGACTTGGAACCGGACGCCCCCATGGCTGCGCCCGACCCCGGGCCGCGGGGCACCCGCCCCCGTACCGTCCTCGAAGCCGTCCGCAGGACTCATGGCTGGACCAGAGTCCGAAGCTCTGAGAAGCGGTGTGCGCCGATGCCCGTGACCTGGCGGAGATCCGTGATCTCGTGGAAGCCGCCGTGCTGGGCGCGGTAGTCCAGGATGCGCTTGGCCAGGACCGGGCCCACGCCCGGGAGGGACTGGAGTTGTTCCTGTGTCGCCGAGTTGAGGCTGACCGGGCCTCCCGGTGCGCCGCCCGGTGTGCCGCCCGGTGCCGCCGCCTGCGGTGCGCCCACCACGATCTGTTCGCCGTCGGCCAGGACCCGGGCCCGGTTCAGGGCCGTCGTGTCCGTGCCGGGGCGGGCACCGCCCGCCGCCTCCAGGGCGTCGGCCACCCTCGCGCCCTGCGGCAGGTGCAGCACACCGGGGTGCTGCACCTTGCCCGCGACGTCCACCACCACCGTTCTGCGCGCCGCAGGCGACACGGCCGCGGCCACCGGCATCGCCTCGCGCGCGGGCGGGCGCACCGGCTGCGGGCGGCCCTGCCAGAAGTGGTAGGCGGCGAAGGCGGCCGCCGCCACCAGGACCACCGTCAGCGCGGCCAGAGTCCGTGGTTCGAAACCGCATCTCGTCTGCAGCCACAGGGGGATGCGGTCCCGCGCCGCAAGCCGCCAGTCGCCCCGGGGCGTCGCTCTGGTCCTGGTTCCGGTCGTGGTCGTGGTCGTCATGGAGCGACCGTAGGGCGGTTCCGGGATCCCCGCTGAGACGGCCCAAATTCCGTGGATAACCGCGCAGTTGTGGATAACTTCGTCACCCACGCGGGGCCACCCGCACCCCCGCTACCTCGGCGAGACCACGACCCCCAGCAGCCCCGGACCCGTGTGCGCCCCGATCACCGCGCCCACCTCGCTCACATGGAGCTCCACCACGCCCGGCACCCGATCCCGCAGCCGCTCCGCGAGCTGCTCCGCGCGCTCGGGGGCGGCGAGGTGGTGGACGGCGATGTCCACGGGGGCCGTCGCCGCACGCTCGACCGCGATCTCCTCCAGGCGGGCGATCGCCTTGGAGGCCGTGCGGACCTTCTCGCGCAGCTCGATGCGGCCCCCGTCCAGCTGCAGCAGCGGTTTGACGGCGAGCGCCGAGCCCAGCAGCGCCTGCGCGGCACCGATGCGGCCGCCGCGGCGCAGGTAGTCGAGGGTGTCGACATAGAAGTAGGCGGCCGTGCCCTGTGCCCGCTTCTCCGCGGCGGCCACGGCCTCGTCGAGCGTGCCGCCCGCCCGGGCCGTCCCGGCCGCGGCCAGGGCGCAGAAGCCCAGGGCCATCGCGACCATGCCGGTGTCCACGACCCGCACCGGCACCGGCGCCTCGCGCGCCGCCAGGACCGCCGCGTCGTAGGTGCCGGAGATCTCGGCGGAGAGGTGGAGGGAGACGATGCCCTCGGCACCCGCTTCCGCGGCGGCGCGGTACGCGGCGGCGAAGGCCTCGGGGCCGGGGCGCGACGTGGTGACGGACTTGCGCTTCTGCAGGGCCTGGGCAACCGATCTGGCCGAGATCTCCGTACCCTCCTGGAGCGCCTCGTCGCCCAGGACCACCGTCAGAGGGACGGCCGTGATGCCGTTCCGCTCCATCGCCTCCTGCGGCAGGTAGGCCGTGGAATCGGTGATGATCGCGACATGGCGGGACATGCTCCGGAGGTTACCCGCCGGGCCGCCCGGGCGGCAGCGCGGCCCGGGTCCTCATGATCGTCAAGGGGTGCTTTCCGGCCGCCGGGTCTTCTGCCAGGAATACCCCGCCTGGCGCCAGGCATTCCGGCCGTCGATGGCCGCACGCCCGGTCCCGGCCCCGGTCCCTGTCGCGGACCCGGGCCCGGGTGCCGCTCCGCCCGCCGCCTTCTCCGCGGGCTCCGCCGGCTCCGTGTCCCAGTGCCGCAGCGCACCGGACTCCATCCGGATCTGCTCGCTCAGCGTCGCCAGGTCGTCGTCCGCGAACTGCCGTGCCCTGTCCTGCGCGGCCCACCGCAGCGAGTCGGCGGACTGCGTGATGTTCTGCGTGCGCTCCCGCAGCGAGGGCAGGCAGGCGGCGACGCGGGCCTTGTCCGGCTCGTCCTCCAGGCGCCTGAGGTCCTCGTCGAGCTCCCGGCCGTGCGTGCTCAGGCGCTCGAAGAGGGCCAGCGACTCCGACAGGGAGGCGTCCTCCACGACGCCGGTGCGCAGCGCCTCCTGGGTGGCCCGCATGGACGTGCGCAGCGAGAGCCGCAGCTGGGCGACCTCGCCGGCGGCGCCCGGCTGGGTGTGCTGCTTGGCCTTCAGCCGGGTGTCCTCGACGGTGCGGCGGGCCTCCGCGACCGTGCGGTCGACGCCGCGCTTGACGGCCCGGACCGCCTTGACCGTGCCGATCACCGCGAAGGCGAAGAGGATCGCGCAGATCACAGCGATGATCGCGGCCGCGGCTACCATGCTTGCTCCCCAGCGAGGTCGGAGTTCGGGACGGAGTTCGTTGACTCCACCGTAAACGCAACGGGCAGGCCGGCGGTTCCAAACGAACCCCCAACCTGCCCGTAGGGACAAACCCTTATCCCCGGCGCAGCCCCTTACGCAGGGACGATGTTCACCAGCTTCGGCGCCCGCACGATGACCTTGCGGATCCCCGCGCCGCCCAGGGCGGCGACGACGGCCGGGTCGCCCAGGGCAACCTTCTCCAGTTCCTCGTCGGAGATCGCCGGCGACACCTCCAGGCGGGCCTTGACCTTGCCCTTGAGCTGGACGACGCAGGTCACGGTCTCGTCCACGACGTAGGCCGGGTCGGCGACCGGGAAGTCCCGGTGGACGACCGAGTCCTGGTGGCCGAGCCTGCGCCACAGCTCCTCGGCGATGTGCGGGGCCAGCGGGGCGATCAGCAGCACCAGCTGCTCGGCGACGGACCGCGGGACCTCGTCCAGCTTGGTCACGAAGTTGTTCAGCTCGGTGAACTTGGCGATGGCGGTGTTGAACCGCAGGTTCGCCATGTCCTGGCCGATACCGTCGACGGCCTTGTGCAGGGCGCGCAGCGTCGCCTCGTCGGGCTCGGCGTCGACGACCGTGACCTCGCCGGTGGCCTCGTCCACCACGTTGCGCCACAGGCGCTGCAGCAGGCGGTACTGGCCGACGACGGCACGGGTGTCCCAGGGGCGCGAGACGTCCAGGGGGCCCATGGCCATCTCGTACAGGCGCAGCGTGTCCGCACCGTACTCGGCGCAGATCTCGTCCGGCGTGACGGCGTTCTTCAGGGACTTGCCCATCTTGCCGAGCAGCCGGCTGACCTTGCCGCCCTCGTAGTAGAACGCACCGCCGTCGCGCTCCTCGACCTCCGCCGCGGGCACGGCGATGCCGCGCGCGTCGCGGTAGACGTAGGCCTGGATCATGCCCTGGTTGAAGAGCTTGTGGAACGGCTCGGAGGACGAGATGTGGCCCAGGTCGAAGAGGATCTTGGACCAGAAGCGGGCGTACAGCAGGTGCAGCACCGCGTGCTCGGCGCCGCCGACGTACAGGTCGACACCGCCCAGGGGCTGTCCCTCGCGCGGGCCCATCCAGTAGCGCTCGGCGTCGTCGGAGACCAGGCGCTCGCTGTTGTGCGGGTCCAGGTAGCGCAGCTCGTACCAGCACGAACCGGCCCAGTTGGGCATGGTGTTGGTCTCGCGGCGGTACCGCTTCGGCCCGTCGCCCAGGTCCAGGGTGACGTCGACCCACTCCTCGTTGCGGGAGAGCGGGGTCTCCGGCGACGTGTCGGCGTCGTCCGGGTCGAAGGTGCGCGGCGAGTAGTCCTCGACCTCCGGCAGCTCCAGCGGGAGCATCGACTCGGGCAGCGCGTGGGCGACGCCGTCCTCGTCGTAGACGATCGGGAAGGGCTCGCCCCAGTAGCGCTGGCGGCTGAACAGCCAGTCGCGCAGCCGGAAGTTGACGGTGCCCTCGCCGATGCCGCGCTCGGTCAGGTACGCGATGACGGTGCGCTTGGCCTCGTCGACCTGCATGCCGTTCAGGTCGATCTCGTCGTTGGCGGAGTTGATGGCCGGGCCCTGGCCGGTGTAGGCCTCGCCCTCCCAGCCCTCGGGCGGCTGCACGGTGCGGACGACCGGCAGCTCGAAGGCGGTCGCGAACTCCCAGTCGCGCTCGTCCTGGCCGGGGACGGCCATGATCGCGCCGGTGCCGTAGCCCATCAGCACGTAGTCGCCGACGAAGACGGGAACGCGCTCGCCGGTCAGCGGGTTGAGGGCATACGCACCGGTGAAGACACCGGTCTTGTCCTTGCCCTCGGTCTGGCGCTCGACGTCGGTCTTGGACTGCGCCTGCTTGCGGTAGGCGGCGACCGCCTCGGCCGGGGTGGCGGCACCGCCGGTCCACTTCTCCTTGGTGCCCTCCGGCCACGCGGCCGGGACGATGGAGTCGATCAGGTCGTGCTCCGGGGCCAGCACCATGTAGGTGG
Organism: Streptomyces morookaense; assembly: GCF_013030945.1. Lineage (GTDB taxonomy): Bacteria > Actinomycetota > Actinomycetes > Streptomycetales > Streptomycetaceae > Streptomyces > Streptomyces morookaensis. Next base: position 10,380 of record NZ_JABBXF010000036.1, read on the forward strand.
CGCCGAACAGGGTGTCCGGGCGGGTGGTGAAGACCGTGATCTTCGCGTCCGAGCCGTCGGACACCCGGAAGTCGACGCGGGCGCCCTCGCTGCGGCCGATCCAGTTGCGCTGCTGCAGCTTGATGGCCTCCGGCCAGTCCAGCGGCTCCAGGTCCTCCAGCAGGCGGTCCGCGTAGGCGGTGATCCGCATGTTCCACTGGCGCAACTTGGCCTTGAAGACCGGGTAGTTGCCGCGCTCGGAGCGGCCGTCGGCGGTGACCTCCTCGTTGGCCAGCACCGTGCCCAGGCCGGGGCACCAGTTGACCGGCGCGTCCGACGCGTAGGCCAGCCGGTAGCCGCCCAGCACCTCGTCGCGCTCGGCGGCGCTCAGCTCGCTCCACACGCGGCCGCCCGGGACCTCGCGCTCGCCGTTCTCGAACTGCGCGATCAGATCAGCGATCGGACGCGCCGAGCGGGCGCTGTCGTCGTACCAGGAGTTGAAGATCTGCAGGAAGATCCACTGGGTCCACTTGTAGTACTCCGGGTCGATCGTGGCGAACGACCGGCGCTTGTCGTGGCCCAGGCCCAGCCGCCGCAGCTGGGCCTTCATGTTCTCCATGTTGGCCTCGGTGGAGACCCGCGGGTGCGTGCCGGTCTGCACGGCGTACTGCTCGGCGGGCAGGCCGAAGGCGTCGAAGCCGAGGGTGTGCAGGACGTTGTGACCCGTCATGCGGTGGTAGCGCGCGTAGACGTCGGTGGCGATGTAGCCGAGCGGGTGACCGACGTGCAGGCCCGCACCGGAGGGGTACGGGAACATGTCCATGATGAACTTCTTGGGCCGCGCCACGACGGCCGGGTCACCGGCCAGCTCACCGCTCGGGTTCGGCGCCGCGTAGGTGCCGTCGGCGTCCCAGAAGTCCTGCCAGCGCGCCTCGATGTCAGCGGCCAGCGCGGCCGTGTAGCGGTGCGGCGCAGCCACCTCGGCGGCGGTTGTGGTCTCGCTCATCGTCCTCAAAGCTCCATCGATCGTCGTCTCTGCCTGCCCGGAAATGAAAAATCCCCTCGCACAGGAGGGGACGCCGCGCCGATGCCGACCGGAGGTCACCGGTCGGCGCTGATCAGCGCGGCTCGCTAAGCAGGAGGCGTACGGCACGCATGCGGTCAGGTTACACCGGCGGCGCCAGGGCCCGCACCGAGGTGGCGGGCCCTGACGCGCTGATCAGTGAGGCTCCGGTGACGCAGCGCTGCCGGTGTCAGTGCCGCGAACGCGGGATGTACGAGGTCACGTAGTTGTCGGCCGGGGAGCCGACGCCGGTGACGTTGTCGTAGCCCACGCCGGCCGAGAGCGAGCTGTCGCCGCCGAAGCTGCGCAGCGAGGTGACCGTGCCGCCCTTGGCGTCGACGCCGTTGACGAAGTCCACGCGCACGTTGGCGATGCCCTGGCCCTGGCCGAGCGGGTGGTCGGTGACGTCGTGGTAGGCGGAGGTGCCGAAGCGGTCGTAGATGCCCGGGTTGGCGAAGCCGATCGGCGCGCCGCCGCGTGCCTGCTGGGCCAGGGCCTGGACGCCCGCGATCACCGGGGCGGCGAGCGAGGTGCCGCCGATGCGGTACTCGTCGTACTTCACGGTGCCGTCGGAGAAGCTCTGCGTCTGACCGACCAGGAAGCCGGTCGTCGAGTCGGCGACGGCCGCGATGTCCGGCACGACGCGCATCGGCTTGGCAGTGCCGTTGATCTTCGACAGCGCGTCCGGGACGACGTTGCGCTGGTAGAACGGCTGGTCGTAGATCGTGCTGGTGCCGCCGCCCGCGCCACCGGTGAAGGTGCCGGGGAAGTTGTCCCAGTTCTGGCCGTCCTTGGACAGCGGGGCCTTGTGCGTGCCCCAGCCGGTCTCCCACAAGTACTTGTCGCCCTTGCCGACGGCGAGCGAGGTGCCGCCGACGGTGGTGACCCACGGGGAGTTGGCCGGCGAGTCGACGGTCTTCGCGCCGTGCTTGGCGGTGTTGTCGCCGTCGTCACCGGAGGAGAAGTAGAAGCCGATGCCCTCGACGGCGCCCTGCTGGAAGAGCTGGTCGTAGGCGGCCGCCACGTCCGGGGACTCGTTGGCCTCCACGTCGCCCCAGGAGTTGGAGACGATGTCGGCCAGGCGGTTGTCGACGACCTTGTGCAGGGAGTCGATCAGGTCGTCGTCCATGCAGGACTTGCCGCCGACGTAGACGATGCCGGCGTCCGGCGCCACGGCGTGCACGGCCTCGACGTCCAGGGTCTCCTCGCCGTACCAGCCGGACGCGTCGCACTCGTTGGGTGCGGTGTGCGACCAGTCGGAGGGCAGCACCTGCGACAGCTGGCCCTTGCGGTAGGCCTTGTCGCCGTTGCGCTTGGCGTACTCGGCGGCGTCCTTCGCGATGGTCGGCGACGCGAACGCGTCGGTGATCGCGATGGTGACGTTCTTGCCGGTGTAGTTCTTCGCACCGTAGACCGCACGCAGCTGCTTGCCCGTGTAGCCCTTGATGGCGTACGGGGCCTGGCCGCCGTACGCGGACGGCAGGTCGGTGTTCACCTTCGAGCCGTAGTAGGTGGAGAACGGGCCGGCGTTGCGGAAGCCGGCGCCCGGGCCGGGCAGGGTGTCGTTGCGGTGGGCGAGACGCGGGGCGTTGTTCAGGCCCACGACGGTCAGAACGGCGTTGCCCAGGCCGGCCGGCACGGAGGCCGTCTTGGCGGGGGCGTGGTAGGTCTTGCCGTCCTTGACGTAGTTGTGGAGCTCGGTGCCGAAGGCCTTCTTGGCCGCGGCGGCGTCACCGGTGACGGTGACGTAGTGGTCGTTGGTGCCGGTCACCTCGAGGCCGGAGGACTTCAGCCACGCGGTGACCTCGGCTATCTGCGCCTTGGTCGTACCGAAGCGCTCCTTGGCCTGCTTCGGCGTCAAGTACTTGCCGTACGAGGCCGACTTGGGGTCGGAGACGGACCGGGCGTAGTCCGCCAGACCCTTGGCGTCCCGGCCCGCCAGGTAGACGCGGGCGGTGACGTTGTTCGAGGCGGCAGTGGTACCGCGGTCGGCCTGGTCAGTGGCCCACTGCGGCTTGGTGCCCACCAGTGCGTGACGGTCGTGCGGACCGGAGTCGGCGTGTGCGGCCGGCATGCCGAGCGTCAGGGCTCCGGCGACCAGCGGCAGCGCTGCGGTCAGGGACAGTCCGGCACGCGCTCTGGAACGGCTTGTTCTCAAAAGAAACCCCCTGCGATGCGAGTTGTCGCAATCGTCGTGTGTGGCGTCACTCTTTCGATGAACTGTTCATCCATGGGACACGAGTTCGCCAAGAAAAGGTCAAGGAAGTTTCGAGGAGTGAGAGTCGTCGTGGTTTCAAAAACCGTTTGAGGGCGGTTTGTTGGTAATGGGGATTCCGAACGCGGCCCGAACGGACCGACGCTAGCAGTAGTACGGGCGTGCGCACCGAAGTTACGCAAAGCGGACCGGACGGCCCGGGACGGCGCCTAGCGTGCCGGGCCATGGACCTCCGCCGATTACTGGACCAGACCGCCGGTGTGCTCACCCTGGTCTCGCTCACCACCACCGTCGCCTGGGGGCTCGTCGCCGCCGACCGGCTGTTCATGGGACCGCGCGGGCGGCTGCTCGCCCAGGCCGTGCACCGAGCCACCGGCGCGTGCGCCCTGGGCTTCCTGCTGGCACACATCGGCATCAAGGTGGCCGAGGCACACGCACCGGCGGTCGCGGCCCTGGTGCCGTTCGCCTCCGGTGGGGCACTGATCGGTCTGGGCGCCGTCGCGGCCTACTTGATGGTGCTGGCGATGACAACCGGAGTGCTGCGAGGCGCCCTTGCCGGACGGGCCCGGGCGGCCCGCAAGTGGCGTGCGGTGCACGCGTGCGCGTACGTGTCCTGGTGCGCAGCACTCGTCCACGGCCTGAACGCAGGCCGCGCACCGGCGAGTTGGGTGACGGCATGCTACGCGGCGTGCGTGGTGGGGGTGTTGGGGGCGCTGGTGGTGCGGCAACGCAAGCCCAGGGTTGTGGGCAGGCGTTCCGCTGGGCTGGAGGCACCCCCAGCGGCAGCGAGGGAAGGGTGGGTGCGACCCGCGCACCGGACACCGGCCCGGACCGGTGCCCACGCCCGACGGTCACTGACGTGAACAACCTGCCTCCCGTGGTGACCCTCGGAGAGCCCCGTCTCACCGCCGGCTTCGACGACCACGCCCGCCTCGACCGCCGCGCACACCTGGCGGTGCACGGCACCGCCCCGCGGCTGAGCGCCACGGAGCTCGTCTCCCTCGCCGAGGCCACCGCACTGCGCGGCCGCGGCGGTGCCGGCTTCCCCTTCGCCCGGAAGCTGCACGCCCTGGGCAAAGGCGTGCCCGCCGTCGTCGTCAACGGCTGCGAGGGCGAGCCCGCCTGCCGCAAGGACGCGGTCCTGCTGTGCCGCGCCCCGCACCTGGTGCTGGACGGCGCCCTGCTCGCCGCCGAGGCCCTGGGGGCCCGCACGCTCGTGGTGGGGGTGACGCAGGACGCCACGGAGGCGTCCGTCCGCGACGCCCTGGCCGAGCGCGGCCTGGCCGACCGGCGCGGGCGCCCCCTGCGCGCCCGTGTCGTGCGCCTCCCCGAGCGCATGGTCTCCGGCGAGTCCTCCGCCCTGCTGCGCGCCGCGGACGGCGGCCCCGCGCTGCCGGCGGGGCGCCGTGTGCATGCCGCCGTGCAGGGGCTGGGCGGCGCCCCGACGCTGCTGTCCAACACGGAGACCTTCGCCCAACTCGCCCTCGCCGCCCGCCGGGGAGCCGTCGGCACGCTCCTGCTCACCCTCTCCGGCGCCATCCCGCAGCCGCGCGTGGCGGAGGCTCCGGACGGGGTGCCGCTGCCGTACGTCCTGCAGCAGTGCGGCGCCGAACCGGTGCCGCAGGGGGTGCTGGTCGGCGGCTACCACGGGCTCTGGCTCGGCGCGGAGCGCGTGCCCGGCGCCGTCCTGTCGTACGGGACCCCCGGCGCGGGCGCCGTGCTGCCGCTGCCCGCCGCGACCTGCCCGCTGGGCGAGACGGTGCGGGTGGCCCACTGGCTGGCCGCGGAGTCCGCCGGGCAGTGCGGGCCGTGCCGGCTCGGGCTGCCGGCGCTGGCCGGAGCGCTGACGGACGTCCTGGCGGGCGGCGGGCAGAGCGCCCTGGAGGCCGTACGGGACGCGGCACGGGCCGTGCACGGGCGCGGGGCGTGCGGACACCCCGACGGGGCGGCCCGCTTCCTCCTGAGCTCCCTGGCGGCCTTCACGGACGATCTGGCGGCGCACGTCCTGGGCAGCGGCTGCGGACGCGGCACCGCGGGCGTACTGCCCCTGCCGCGGACCGCCGGGCCGGCGCCGGCCGCCGGGGAACGGCTGGCGGTGGACTGGACACTGTGCGAGGGGCACGGCCTGTGCGCGGACCTGCTGCCGCAGCTCGTACGGCTCGGCCCGGACGGCTACCCGTCGCTCGCGGACGCCGCCGTGCCCGCGCACCTGCGGGTACGCGCGCAGCGGGCCGTGCGCCGCTGTCCGGCGCTGGCGCTGCGGCTGGAGGGCCCCGCGGCCGGAAAACGCTGAGAGGGCCGTCCGAAGCGGACGACCCTCTCAACTTCTGTGGAGCTAAGGAGAATTGAACTCC